>CANPWB010000051.1 GCA_947581925.1 uncultured Clostridia bacterium | reverse complement strand
TTCCCCGATCTATACAAAAGAGTTCGAATTGATACCATTCAAATCAAGAAGAAGATACCCGCTCTATTTCAAAGTCGGTTGGAAAAATTCATTTGCAATACTCGGCGGGGCATTATGTATGGCGAATGGAATGACGGCGGAAGATTGCTATAAACTAAATGTCAATAAGAAGAGATACCACACAGTACAATAGCAAAAACTCTCGGATGAATTTATCCGAGAGTTTTTGTCATCGCTTGAAAGCACAATTCTAAAAATTTTGTTTTTGTTCCCTATGGGAAGTGCGCTTTACCGTAGTACCCATATCGTCGTGCTTAAACTTTAGTGTGTTATCTAACGCTTGTTTTTTCACTTCCGATATGCTATAATGATTGTACGATAAACAATAACAACGGAGGAATAAGTTTTATGGTATATATAATTCAAATGGCTATTACGATGCCGATCGGTATTCTCTTTATTGTTTTTGGGTTATTGCTTGCAATCAAACAAAAAATAAATCTTATTCACGATTATCATCATAAAAACGTAAAAGAGCAAGACATCAAGGCATATACCAAACTTTGGGGCATAGCGTTGATTATTTTGGGTATCTGTATTTGTTTGGTAGGCATAATAAATTTAATTTCCCACACGGAGTTTGGTTGGATAGCGTTTGGGGTTGGTATGCTGACTTGTATATTAATCGGGAACAAGGCTCAAAAGAAATATAATGGCTCGTGGTTTAGTTAAATTTATTGCTTTAAATTTCGCGTAGTTAAAGGCTCTCGAACGAAATGTCCGAGAGCCTTTTGTAGTCGCTTGAACGTGCAACTCTTGAAAATTTAGTTTAGCTATTCCCTATGGGAAGTGCGCTTTTAGGTAGCCACGTTGTTCGTATAAAAAACCAACCTAACGGTTCAAGTTAGGTTGGGAGTGGTGCGGATAAAGGGACTCGAACCCTTACGATTTCTCACAGGAACCTAAATCCTGCGCGTCTGCCAATTCCGCCATATCCGCGAGTAACGATGTTATGATAGCAAATTCTCGCGGATAAGTAAAGAGTTTTGCTTGCTTACCCCCGCAAAAATATGAAATGTTTTTGCGGGGACCCCGTATCGCTCGGAAAGACAGTGTGAGAGTATAAGGTGTCATGTTGAGCGGAGCGCAGCGGAGTCGAAACATCCCCAGGTGCAGAGGAAGTGCCTTTATACAGGGGATTCCTCGACTTCGCTCGGAATGACAGTGAGATACAAGGGGATTTCTCGACTGCGCTTAGCTCCGCTCGAAATAACAATATATATAACATGTCATCCCGAGCGGAGTCGAGGGATCCCCCGGTGAAGGACCTCGCGCTCAAAATGACAGGAGTATGAATCTGTCACTCCGCCGCTTTGAAGTTGTACACGGGTTTTATCACGTTGAGCAGCTTTGCCGTCGGCTTGATGAGCTCCATTATCTCCGCGGCGGGCTTGTACGCCATGGGCGATTCGTCAAGCGTGGACGCGTCCGCGGTAGTGGTATAAATGCCTCCCATGGCTTCCTTGAACTCCTTGACGGTTATGAGCTGTTTCGCCTCGCCGCGACTGAGCAGTCGTCCCGCGCCGTGCGGAGCGGAAAAATTCCAGTCGGGGTTGCCAAGTCCCTCGCAGACGAGGCAGCCGTCGCGCATATTCATAGGGATAAGCAGTTTCTGCCCCTTGTAGGCGGGGACTGCGCCCTTGCGTATGATGTTGTCGTCGCCGATGAAGTTGTGCACCGTCTCGAAAGTCTCACAGCGTTTCAGCCCCAAATGCGCTATGATGTCGTCCGCGATACGCCTGCGATTGCGCTTTGCAAACTCCTGGCATATGCGCATATCGTGCATGTATGCCTCGAGTTCGGCGCCGTCGAGATAGCAAAGCTCGGCGGGGATTTTCGTTTTGTAGGCGTATTTTTTGGTGAGCTCCTCAAGCGCGTCGGGAATCATATCGACCTTGCCTTCTTTCTTCAAGCGAGCGATGAGCTCCTCGCGCTCCTGCATAGACGCGTTTTTGCAGAGGGACACGGCTATTTTTTGATAGATGTGCGCCACTTGCATGCCTAGATTGCGCGAGCCGGAGTGTATCACGAGATACTTGCCGCCGTTCTCATCCGCGTCCACCTCTATGAAGTGATTGCCGCCGCCAAGCGAGCCTATCGAGCCGACCAGCCTGTCCATATTGCGCAGCTCCTTAAAGCAGTACAGGCTTTTGATGAGGTCCTCGCCGTTTGTCTCCTTGCGAACCTTGCTCCCCGCGGGGATGTGCGCCTTGATAAAGCCGTCCAGCGCGGCGTAGTCGATATCCAATGCGCCGAGCTCCGTCGTGAGCATGCCGCAGCCTATGTCTACGCCTATGACCGTAGGGATGACTTTGTCACTCATAGTGGACGTGAACCCGACTACGCACCCCATGCCCGCATGCACGTCGGGCATAATGCGTACGCTCTCGCCCGCGAAGGACGATTGCGCCAAAAGCGTATATATTTGATTGAGCGCGACCGTGTCGATGTCCTCGGTAAAAATTTTCAGATCGTACATATTTTTTTCCTCCGATAAAAGTATTATGTCCGCTCGGGACTTTCGATGTACTTGGGACTGCATATTCGCCTTTTTCAAAATTGCCGCAATTTGCTGTCCCGCGAAAGATACACCCTCCGTTTTGCCCGCCGTCAAACCTCCTCATTGACGGATTCGCCTCTCGTCAAAACGCTCCGCGGCTTTTTCCCATAAAAAAAGTCGGGCTGTACCCGACATAAGCAGCTTCCCTCAAGCCTTAAAACTGCGCGCCGCCGTGCCTATGTCGATTTTGATTGAGTGCAGATGTTTTCATGTTTGTCCCTCCTTGACGATTGCTGATGATACCAAATATACAAACTTTTTGCAAGCGTTTTGCATATGTTCGCAAAAAAACCTGTCCATGACGCGCTTTTGAATACGCTTTGTCCCTCCGAATGCAAAAAAATCAAAATCTAAATTTTTATATGCAAAATACTTGCTTTTTAGCGATAAATTTGATATAGTATCATTTGATTGCGGGAGTGACTCAGTGGTAGAGTGTCACCTTGCCAAGGTGAAAGTCGCGGGTCCGAGTCCCGTCTCCCGCTCCA
>CANPWB010000050.1 GCA_947581925.1 uncultured Clostridia bacterium | reverse complement strand
CTCTTAGCAAATGCAAGCGCGAGCGCAGCCCCTTCCCGCCCTGCCGCGGCGTAACGCTTGATTTGTGTTTGCGCTCGAGCGCAAACCGTTAGTGAATACGGAGAGGGAGGGGAGTCCTGAGTGCAGTGTGGCGGAACGTTATGCTCATACTAATACCCAACTCATCGCTGCACGTAACGAAGGGAGAGGTTGGGTCTTTCAATAACTATGTCTGAGATGTACTCGCCATGACCCTATGTTTATCATCAAAAAAGCACCAAAATGCCCGACGCGACCTTAAAGGCTGCGTCGGACATACTTTTTGTTTGTTATATTTTCACTTCAACGTCAGCAGTTTTTCTATCTGCGCGCATATTTTCGCGTTATTGTCGAAGTCCATTGCGGCGACGAAATACCTTTCCGCGCTCAAATGCGCCTCGCGCGCCCTGTTCAGCTTTTCTTTGGCAAACGCGATCTCTATGAGCATACTATTGAGCTCCTCCTGCACGGCGTCCTTGTCCGCGCCACTCTCGTATACGCCGAGATTTATGTTTTCGTACACTTCGCCCGCAAAGTGCCCTACCTCGCGCGTGACGACAGCGTCCTTCAACGCTATCCCTTCCACAACGGACGGTTCAAGCGGATCGAGGATGAGCATGCCCGACGGCAGCAGTCCCGCCAGCTCGTTCATAAATATCGCCGAGGCGTACTCGCCGCCTATCACTCGGTACACCTTGCGCCCGCGCAGGTGGTCGAAATACGCGCTCTCGCCCTCGGGACTTATCGCCCGCGTAAACAGTCTCCTATGTCCGCCGCCGCGCGCGCTCTGTCCGCCGTCCCGAAGTCCCGCCGCGAGCACCGCCGCATACGCGCGCAATTCCGTCTCGTTCACACCTCGCGCCTCGAGCTCGAAAATGTTATCCTTGTGGCACTTCGCAAGCCTTAAATGCTGATATGCCCTCAAAAAACTCGCTTTTTTGCGCGAAAGCAACGCCTCGATATCACCCCTGTTCTCCACAAGTTTGTCGTGCGAGAGGCTGCTTGCAAGATCGAAAATGTAGTCCTTTATCATAGGCAGGTCCGCGCCAGTCGCGTGCGGAGCCGTAGCGTCCACGACCGCGGCATTCAGCGGCTTGATATACACGCCGTCAAGACTCGCGGGGTCGCCGGAGCAGTACCAAAGCTCGACGTCATAGCCATTGTCGCGCGCGTCCGCCGCTATCTTTTTGAGCATGCTGGACTTGCCCGTACCGGGTCCGCCCTTGAGCAAGATCACAGGGTCAACGCTCCCGAGCGTCTCCTCGTAGTATCCTTGAAAACCGTATGCCGTATTGTTGCCGAGAAAATATCTTTCCATAGTTCACCTCGCCATATCTTATGCGCCCGTCGCCTCCTCGGGTGAATGCTGAGCCGAGACTTAAAACAAAAATATTTCATCTTTTCACGAGCACCCCGAGAACGCTCAGCATGTCAGAAAATATATAATGTCCTTCCGAGCGAAGCGCAGCGCAGTCGAGAAATCCCCATATAGAGTGACCCGTAAAAAACAACTCGGACAATGCTAACGTCAATATCAAGCTCTCACGCAGGAGTTTTGGCACTTACATACAAATCAAAAAAACGCGCGAATTAGTGACGAAAGTCACGACGTTCGCGCGTTTTTAGCTTGGGGTGCAGGGGACGAAGTATAAAAAAAAGCGGGCGTAGCCCGCATTCCCAAGCGGGAAAATCGCGGAGCCATGACGAGCGTCTTGGAGAAACTTCTTGACTGTCTTACACGCGAGGAATCTGCGACAAACGATTTTCCCTCGCGGAGTGGCGCAGTATTTGCGGTGGGCTTTTAGGCACCTTACTTCGTAATGGTGCCAAGCCCTGAGCAAATGCAAGCGGGGTGCAGGGGTGAAACCCTTTGCCGCAGTGTGGGCGCGCAGCCCACGAACAATAACCAAAAACGCTACGCACCAAGTCAAAAGCAATGCGCATACGATACAGTATGAAAAACAATTTGACGGTCCATCGGACGGATGAAAGGATGTATTTTTTGCAGAAGCTGCTCTCGGGCGAAAGCTACGGGCGTGACACACATGTGTTTGCGCCAAACGTCGCGCTCGACGAAGAAAAGCTGTCTGAAGTTGCAGACTGCGGACGCGTAATATGCGGAAAATGCTCGGACGTCGTGAGAAATTCCGCCTCGGGACGCGGCATAGACGTATATGAGATAATGCGCGACGAAAAGTTTCTGGCGGTCAATTCGCGACTCACGGCGGAGGGCGCGCTTATGCTCATGCTTGAGCACTCGCTCATATCCATATCCGACGCGCGCGTACTCGTCATGGGTTTCGGGCGCATGGGCGCGGCTGTAGCGCGGCTCATGAACAAGCTGGAAATTTCCCTTGACGTAGCCACCAACGGCTCTTCCCGTCCCGCCTACGCGTTTGCGGAGCGCGTCGTGCCGCTCGAAGGCTTTGACTTTGCGCCGTATGACGTCATCATAAACACGGTGCCCTATCCCATTGTCAAAGACTCCGAACTGCTCACTATGCGCGAGACCGTAGTCTACATCGACCTTGCCTCTTCGCCCGCCGTCAACCTCGAATACGCCAAATATCTAGGGTTGGACGCCGACATCTATCCCGCCCTGCCCGCAAAAGTATGTCCTCTCGGCGCCGCGCGCGCCATGCGGGACTACATATCGGAGGTGACAAAATGACAAAACTCGGACTTTGCGTGACCGGCTCCTTCTGCACGCACGCCAACCTACTTAATATCCTCGACGGCATACGCGAGAGCGACTATGACGTCACGCCAATATTCAGCTTTAACGTCGCGACGCTCGACACCCGCTTTTTCAAGCAAACGGATTTCGAGGCGAAAATAATCGAAAAAACAGGCAAAACGCCCATAAAGACAATAGTCGAAGCCGAACCTTTGGGCACCTCGCGCCCACTCGACATCATGCTCGTCGCGCCCTGCACGGGCAACACCCTCGCCAAGATAGCGCACGGCATAACCGATACGCCCGTAACAATGGCGGTCAAAGCGCACCTGCGCAACAACCGCCCCGTCGTGCTCGCGATAGCCTCGAATGACTCACTCGCCGCGAACGCCCGCAATATAGGCAGACTGCTCAACACCAAAAACATTTACTTTGTGCCCTTCGGACAGGATTCGCCCTCCAAAAAGCCCAACTCCCTCGTCTGCGACTTCTCCCTCATCCTGCCCACCCTAGCCTGCGCCCTCGACGGCAAACAACTCCAACCTCTGCTGCTTAGGTGAGTCTGCGGACTGCCCCAGGGTAAATTGTCAACGAAAGTGCAACACTTTTTGTAGTTCATAATTCCACAAGTCCTCTGCTGTTTGGTAGTTTAAGACTTTTCTTGGTCTGGCGTTTATCAAAGCTATTTTCTTTGCCAACGTCTT
>CANPWB010000049.1 GCA_947581925.1 uncultured Clostridia bacterium | reverse complement strand
ATTGCGTAGCGATTTTATGGGGTGCAGACCCGCCCTCACTGCGTACTTAGCGTGAAACCGCTCGCTCCGCGGAGTCGTTCGGACAAGGCGGACGTCCGTGTATAAGGACACTCGGACAAGCGTTGCGTTAATTCGCTTTGACTAGGGGACTCCTCGACATTGCTCGGAGTGACAATATATATAACGTGTCATTTCGAGCGATATGGGGTCCCCGCAAAAATATGCAATGTTTTTGTGGGGTATAGTGAGAAATCCCCCGGTTTTATAGTAAAAATCTCGGACAATGCTAATGTCAATATAAAAGCTCTCACGCAGGAGTTAGTACCTTACACACAATCCAAAAAGCGCGAATGTGTGCGATGAAAGAGCCACATTCGCGCTTTTAGCTTGGGATTGTAAAGGACAAATCGCCCTTTGCCGAGGTGTGGGAGAGTAACCCACATAGGGGCGAGCAGGGGACGAAGTCCCTTGCCGGGGTTTGGGGTGGAACCCCACAAATGAATTTATGAGGGCGTGGGGCTCACTTCCTATGTGTACGGCCCAAATGGATATTGTCGTCCGTTCTGTTGCGGAGGGAGGGGACGGGGTTTTCGGCGTGTTCGGCGCGGTAGTCCATGCCCGTACGGTCGATGTGCGCGCGGATGACTTGGTGGCTGGGGGCGAGCTTATCGTTGCCTATAGCGAGTTTTTGATATGCGAAGAAATCCGCGTCGTTGCCCAGTTCGTTGACGTTGATATAGCCCTCTCTGAGCGCGGTATTTTCAACTGTCTCGGCGAGCACTTTTCGGATATATTTTTCCTGCGGCGAGAAATGGATGAGCTCCGGGAAATTGCCGTCGGGGATGACTTGTTGCCACTCTTTTTTGCCGTAGCGTTTGAGGGCGTCGGCGGCGAGGTGAAGGTGCGCGATCTCTTGAAGAAGGCACTGCTCCCACAGCTTTTTGATCTTTTTGTCCGTCTCGTCCTGCCAGCAGGAGTAGTAGAGATAGCACTCGGTGTACTCGTGATTGAGCCAGCATTCCAGCCAACCCTCGTTTACGTCCATGAGTGAGCCGTATTGGGTGACGTGCTCCTCCTCGACGAGCGCGATCTCTTGATACAGCCTGCGCCCGAGGTCGCTCTCGTAGAATGCGCACTGATTCATATAGTAATTCATAGTCTGCTGTTCCGCGGCGGTGATTATGGCGACGTCGAGCTTGGTGATTGGCGCACACTTTTTGAAGTTGACGGGCTTGCGTATCTCGTCGTAGGGGTGGCGCGGATGCGCTAAAGTGGGACGTCCCGGGGTTATCTCCGTGTAGCCGCCGACGAGCTTGTCCGCCTGTATGCCTTGCTCCATATCGAGAAGGTCCGCATAGCGGTAGAGGTGGTCGAAATCCTCAAGCAGGGCGAAGTCGAGCGCCGCCTTGACATGCTTATCCGGCTCGCGCTGAGCGAGTATGGCGGTGAGTTCGACGGCGAGCTGTTCATATGCGATAGTAGTTTCGAGCACGCCCTCGTCCTTAGGTTTGAGGCAGGCGATCTTTTTTTGCTGCATCTGCTCGCTGCGCCTTGCAAATTCCAACTCGCGGCGCAAGTCGTTGTTCTTGCAGTGGCGGGAGAATTGGTGCGAATACCACACCGCCTCGTATTCCGTGCCGTTCATCAAAATGACGCGCGTCTTTGTGAATGGATCCGTGCTGTCCTTGAGATAGCTTTCGGGATAGATGTTCTTGAAGTCGAAAAACAGCTTTTCACTTCTTTCGGGGGTTTCATTGAATGGATTGAAAGACATAATATATTTCTCCTTTTGCAAAAATTATTGACGCGCATGATTTTTTTATACACTTGTGAAAAAATGTATTGCTAGGCGTAAAGTGTTGTGTTAAACTATATATTAATAAGAATGAGCAAGGCACGCGGCAGTGACCCATTGTTTGCTCGGGGGAGAAAATATGAGCGATTTGAAAGAGAAAAAGCAGGCGGATTATATACATCCGACGCGAAAACCCGTCTCGACGCCGGACAGCATCGTTGAGGACGGGCAAGTACATTTTGGCACTTTTGACGCGCCTTGGCAGAACATAAATTTGCTTGAGACGCACAAGCCTTGCGGACCGCATATGCCCGATTTCCTTATAAGCAGCAGACTTACGGAGTGGGAGGCGTTTGAGGTAGGCATGGACGAAGGCGCGCTTATAAGCGCGGTGTACAAAATAGGCGCAATCCGCTTTTCCATCTTTGTATGGTACGACAAGGCGGAGGACAAGGTGTACAGCTGGCGCAACATCACGTCCAAAAAGAACGTCCGCGTCGCGTCGCAACTCGTAAGCGACTACTGCTACTGCAAGACCAAAAAGAGCGAATATAAGATAGAAAACGACTTCATGAACGGCAAAGCCTGCGCGAAAGGCTTTACAAAGGGCAAAAACGGTGAGTTTGCCATAGATATCAAATTCGAGAGATTAGCCCCCCTCGCAAACGGAGTCATGCCCCTCGCCAAGAATAAGGACGGCTCCTATCGCAACGCGCTGTACAGCGAGAAGGACTTCTTTAAAGCCACAGGCTACATTGACATCAACGGCAAGCGCTACACCACAAACGAGCGCTCCGTCGGCATAATCGACGACCACAAGGGTTTCTATCCCTTCCATGCGCACTACGATTGGCTGACCTCTATGGGCAAGCTCAAAATCGACGGCGAGGAGAAGTATTTCGCCTTCAACCTCACGAGAAACCAGTCCGTAGACCAACCTCAATACAACGAAAACGTCATCTGGCTCGAAAACGAGTCCTACCCCATGCCTCCCGTCGTCTTTACGCATAAGGACGGCAAGAAAAAGGCGAAAGAATGGCACGTCACCGACGAGTTGGGCAAAGGACTTGTGGACGTCACATTCACTATAAACCAAGTCTTTTATATGCCCATCCACGCCCTCGTCATCGACTGCTATTATGCGCTCCCGTTCGGCACCCTCAAAGGCTATATCACCGACACCAACGGCAGAAAATATCAACTCGACGGCATGATCGGCATAGGCGAGGACAAAACCACCCGCATGTAAGTCCTATTTCGTGGGCTACGCGCCCACACTGCGGCAAGGTACTTCGTCGCTCCACGCAGGGCTGCGAGCCCTGCACCTCGGCAAGGGACTTCGTCCCCTGCACTCCAAGCTAAAAACGCGCAAACGTCGTGACTTTTGTCACTAGTTCGCGCGTTTTTGATTGTAATGCAAGAGTCAAACTCCTGCGTGAGAGCTTGATATTGACGGACGTGTTGTATGAGTGTTTATTTTTTCTGTCATTCCGAGCGAAGCGCAGCGAAGTTGAGGAATCCCCAAGTGAAGAGGCAGTGCCTTTATCCGGGGATGCTTCGACAGACTCAGCATAACGGCGAAAATAAGCCTGTCATTTCTAGCGCAGTCGAGAAATCCCCATGGTCGAGGGATATTAAGGCTCCCCTTCGTGGGGACCCCGATTTTGCTCAGACAAACGTAAGTATAGGGGGAGGCTCCGCCGTATAAGCGGAGATGGGGGTCGCGATTTTAATACGAAGTTTGTCTGATCAATTGCATGGATACGGAAAATGTTTCAGATGAGCTCTTATGCTGTGCCGGAAGGCTCGCCTGTAAAAAGTGTAACAGAGCACATTTGACATAATGCAGAACGTCACTTATAATGAAAAAGGTGAAACATGAAATTTGACATTTGTTCAGTATTTATATTACAAGGTTTTTTCCTTATTATAGGAGTGATCTTGCGCGTTAAGATCCCACCCATAAATGACTT
>CANPWB010000048.1 GCA_947581925.1 uncultured Clostridia bacterium | reverse complement strand
GTCGATAAGGTTGTGATCGTAAGCCTTGAGCTTGATTCTGATTTTTTGTCCAGCCATTTTAGCCTCCTACTTATTCGTCGCGGATATCTTTGATTATTTAACACCTATCCGCGTGTGTCTTTATATTTTTCCTGCGCCCGAAGGCGCAAAACAAACCTCTGCCTAAGCAGATACTGTAATATAATAGCGGACCACCGCCCCTTTGTCAAACATTTTCAACTTAAATTTCAAAAAATTTTTACATATTTTCAAAAAAAATTTTCGCTTGTATTTTGCCTCTCCTCCCCACCGCAACATCTTGCGTTTTCCCTCTCTCCGCCCTATTTTTATTGTCCTCGCCGTCGCCCCATCGTCTGCCTTTGCCACTCACGCCCACCGGTTTCGCCCGTCTGCCATTACCCCTCGCCCCCAATCGCTTCGCCCGTTTCTTAATTTTTTAATGTACGTACGTATGCGCACACACTTATGTGCGCCCGCGCGCGTATTGCTCCCCCCTGCCATAGTTGTCATTCCGAGCGCAGTCGAGGAATCCCCTTGTCCGAGCGCACTTATACACGCTGTCATGTTGAGCTTGTCGAAACATCCCCTGGTCAGAGCGAAATAGCGCAACGTTTGTCCGAGCTTTCTCGGGGTCCCCACGAAATTACGCAATGATTTCGTGGGGTAAAAAACTTTGTAAGAAATTTGTAAGAAATTTGTCACGACCATGCAAGAATGATGTGCAAAAATGATATTGTAAAAAACTTTCGGGAGATAGTTTATGAAAGACAAAGTCGTAGTCGCAATGACGGGCGCGAGCGGCAATATGGGCATGGAGACGCTCTCGCAGCTCATGGAGCTTGACAGAGTTGTCAAGGTGAAGGCGCTTTTGCTCAACGAAAGGCGCGAGAGACGCTATGCGCGCGCCGTGCGCAAAAAGTATAAGGACAGAGTGCAAATAATTTTCGGCAATATCGCGGATATGGAAAAGTGTCGTGAGCTCGTGAAGGACGCGGACTACGTGCTTCATCTCGCGGCGGTCATCCCCCCTATGGCGGATCACTACCCCAAGGAGACGGACGACTGCAACCGCTTGGGCACCATAAATCTTGTCAATGCGGTGCAGGAGCTTGGCGACAAGCAACCCAAATTCGTACACATTTCCACCGTAGCGATATACGGCAACCGCAACTACAAGCACCCGTGGGGGCGCGTGGGCGATCCCCTCATATCGAGCGTATACGACGAGTACTCCGCAAGCAAGATAAAGGGCGAGAGATATGTGCTTGACAGCGACCTCGCCTGTTGGGCGGTACTTCGCCAGACGGGCATGCTGCACAGCCGTATGCTGACCAACAACATGAAGGACGGGCTGATGTTCCACACCTGTTTCAACGCGCCCATAGAGTGGGTGACCGCGCGCGACAGCGGCAGGCTTTTGAAAAACCTCGTGGAGAAGGACGCATCGGGACAGCTTGACGAAAAATTCTGGAAGAAGTGCTACAACATAGGCGGCGGAGCGCGCAACAGAGTCACGGGCTATGACACCTTCGATCAAGGCTTCGAGATAATAGGCGGCTCCACGGAGAAATTCATGAAACCGCAATGGAACTCGCTCCGAAACTTCCACTGCATGTGGTTTGAGGACAGCGACGTCTTAAACGACTATTTTGACTTCCAAAAGGAGGACATAAAGGACTATTGGACGGAGATACTCAAAAAGCACAGCTACTATAGAGTGGCAAAGCTCTTCCCCGCGGGGCTGATACGCAAGCTGGCGATAGAGAGGCTGCTCAAGGACGAGAATGCGCCGCGCAAGTGGATCGCGAGCGACGACGCGGGCAAGGTGCGCGCTTTCTTCGGCAGTCCCGAAAACGTGACGAACATGCCCGAGGATTGGAGCAAATTCCCCGTCCTCGCAAAGGGACAGCTTGCCGACGGCAGCATAGACTATGACGAAATGCGCAACCTCGAGCACGTCAAGGAGAACGGATATCATCTCAACCACGGCTATGACGAGACAAAGCCGGACAGCGAACTCGACATCGAGGATATGCGCGACGCGGCGGCGTTCAGAGGCGGCAGATGCCTGTCCGAGAGCATGACGAAGGGGGACTTGTATACAAAACTCGAGTGGGAGTGCCACGACGGACACCGCTTTTTCGCCTCTCCCTACACCGTGCTCAAGGCGGGACATTGGTGTCCGACGTGCTGCCAGCCCCAGCCTTGGGACTATGACAGGCTTTCAAAGTTTATGCCCTTCTACGCGCAGGTGTGGTATGACACACACGCGAAGGGCGAAAATCGCACCTATTGGTACGACAGGGAGCACAAAGCGCGCTTCACGAAGTTCTGATGAACAAAATGTAAGGATAAACTATGAGTTGTGCAATTATCTACGTGTTTTCGGGCACGGGCAACACCAAAAAAATATGCGACCTCTACAAGGCGGAATTTGAGGCTCACGGCGTGGAGACAACGCTCTTCGAGCTGAAGGGAGACTTGAGCTCCCTGCCCTCCCCCGCCGCCTATGACTTTGTGGGATTTGCGTATCCCATACACGGTTTCAACGCGCCTCATATAATGCTCGACCTTGCAAAAGCGCTTCCGAAATGCGCAAATGGGGACGAAAAAAAATATTTCGTGCTCAAGAGTTCGGGCGAGCCGCTCAAGACGAACAACATCTCCTCCTACAAAATGCGCGCGATACTCAGGCGCAAGGGATATGAGCAGTTTGCGGAGTATCACTACGTCATGCCCTACAATATGATCTTCCGTCACACGGACAGCATGGCGGCAAAGATGTGGCGCACCGCCAAGGAGCTCGCTCCCGTCGAGGCGCGCGAGGTGCTTGACGAGACGCCGCATATGCTCAAAGGCATACCCTTCGGGCACTTCATAGCGTGGCTTTTCCGCATAGAACAGCCTGCGATGCGCGTAAACGGAAGAATGTTCAAGGTGGACAAAAATAAGTGCATAGGATGCGGCAAGTGCGTAAAGGCGTGTCCCATGGGCAACATAACGCGGGGCGAGGACGGCAAATTCCGTTTCGGAGGAAATTGCATAATGTGCACGCGCTGCTCTTTCTCCTGCCCCACGGACGCTTTTAATATCGCGCTGCTCAACTCGTGGCGCATAAACGGCAAATATGACCTCGACTATGCGGGCGAGGAGCAGAAGAGCAAGCACGATTGGTACTGCAAGAAGGCTTACAAGCGATATTTCGAGGCGGCGACGCAAAAAATCAATTGTGCAAAACAAAATAATGATGTAGAATAAATATATTAAAACATTTTGAGGTAAAAATGAGAAAAATTCTTATTGCCGAGGACAACATCGAAATTTCGGACATGATGCGCAACTATCTGCTCAAGTCGGGCGACATGACCGTATATCAAGCCTTTGACGGCTCACAGGCGCTCGACATGGCGCTGCACATCGATCCCGACCTCGTGCTGCTCGACATAATGATGCCCGTGATCGACGGCTACGAGGTATGCCGCAGACTGCGCGAGAGCAAGACCATCCCCGTCATCGTCGTGTCCGCCAAGGTCGCCGAAGAGGACAAGGAGCGCATGTTCTCCCTCGGCGCGGACGACTATATGACAAAGCCCTTCTCTTTCAAGGAGATGGTGATGAGGGTACGCGCGCAACTGAGGCGCTATTATGACTTCAACGCTCAGCAGACGGGCAGCGACAGGCGCTATGGCAGACTCAACATCTCATCCTCCCGTTTCGAGGCGAAGGTAGATGGCGTTGACATTCCCCTCTCGGCAAAGGAGTTCAAGATACTCGACTACCTCACGCTGAACGCAGATCAGATAATTCCCAAGCAAAAGCTCATCGACGAAGTATGGGGCATAGACGAGTACATAGACGAAAACACAGTCGTCGTGACGATAGCGAGGCTGAGAGACAAGCTCGCCAAAGTGGACATCCACAACGTCGTCACCGTTTGGGGACTGGGCTACAAGTGGCAGGATTGAGAGGTTTCAAATGCGCAAATCGCGACTTGCAAAGATAGAATCCGAGCTTATGAGGATACAGGAAGGCGATCTGCTCACGCCCGTCAAGATAGAGGGCGCGGGGGTCTACCACGCCATTTTAAAGCGCCTCGACACGCTGAGGATCACTATGCTCAAATTGCAGGACGCACAGGTAGACATCGCAAACCGCACAAACACGGCTATAGCCTCCGTCGCGCACGATATGAAGACGCCGCTGCAAGTCATTTCGGGCTATGCGGAGTGCTTGAGCGACGGCATGGACGACAAAAATTATGCGGAACTCATTTTGCAAAAGACAGAACAAATGAACGAGATGGTGCTCTCCCTCGTCGAAAAATCCCACGCGGAGCTTGAAAGCAACAAAAATATCAAGTGCATCACAAACGCGCGCGAATACTTCACGGAGGCGGTAAATCGCATGCGCCCCGTCGCGGAGGCAAAAGGCATCACGATAAAGCACAAAAAAGTGCCCAACGTCCCCGTAAGGCTTGACTCCTACCAATTCGGGCGAGTGGTACAAAACCTCATCTCCAACGCCGTCAAGTATTCCCCCTCGGGTACGACGATAAAGGTATCGTACAGGCTGTGGGCAAAATCGCTGTTTTTCATAGTCAAGGATGAGGGGCAAGGCATAGCGAAGGCAAGCCTGCCCTACATCTTCGACCAATTCTACACCGAGGACAAGACGCGCACAAATCCCGGGAGCAACGGCCTTGGGCTGTACATCACAAAGGAGATAGTGCGCGACCACGGCGGTAACATCTCCGTGAAGAGCAAAAAAGACAAGGGCAGCACGTTTATCGTCGAGATCCCCGTTGAGCCAACTCTCGAGGAGAAACTCACGCTCACCAGCAAATTCGACCGGCTCCCGCTTTGGGGCAAGATACTCATTGAGATTTTCTTCGGCTGGATCATGTCCGCCGCCTACCGCTTAACCCGCTTTTTCGAGACGCGCAACGCCTCCACCCTGCTCTTCGGCGCGCTCTGCCTCGCGCTTTTCCCCTTCATGTGGTTCATAGATTTTCTGAGCGTCTGCGTCTACGGCAGGATAACTTTCCTAGCCGATTAACGCCATATTTATTATTATTTATGTGGAGCTCCGCCCCACACCCCGGCAAGGGACTTCGTCCCCTGCACCCCAAGCTAAAAACGCGCGAACGTCGTAACTTTTGTCACTAGTTCGCGCGTTTTTGATTGTGTGTATGGTATGAACTCCTGCGTGAGAGCTTGATATTGACGGACGTATTGTCCGAGTGATTAACGTTACCTTTGTCTGAGCGACATTGGGGTCCCCACGAAATTACACAGTGATTTCGTGGGGTATAACAGGGGGATTTCTCGACTACGCTCGAAATGACACGTTATTTAGCTGTCATGCTGAGCCTGTCGAAGCATCCCCTAGTCTGAGCGAATAAACGTAACCTCCGTCCGAACTTACTTATATATGGACTTTGCCTTGTCCGAGCGATTAACGTAACCTCTGTCCGAGCTTTCTAATACACGGACGGACGCCTTGTCCGAGCGATTAACGCAACCTTTGTCCGAGCGCCCTTATACCCGCCGTTTGCCTTGTCCGAGCGACCTCGCGGAGCGAGCGGTTTCACGCTCAGTACGCAGTGAGGGCGTGTCTGCACCCCATAAAATCGCTACGCAATTTTATGGGGACCCCGCAATCTCTCATTCAAACGCTAGTAAAGAGAAAA
>CANPWB010000047.1 GCA_947581925.1 uncultured Clostridia bacterium | reverse complement strand
GCGCCGTCGTGCGTGACGAAAACTTCGCCGTGCTGAGAGGGATTCATAGTGCCCGGGTCGATGTTCATGTAGGGGTCGAACTTCTGCGCCGCCACTTTGTAGCCTCTCATCTTCAACAGCCTTCCCAATGACGCCGCCACGATGCCTTTGCCAAGTCCCGAAACGACGCCGCCCGTTACGAAAACATATTTTGTCATAAAACTCTCCTATTGCCCGATTTTGCCCCTATAAAAACAAAAAAAGGCGTTTTTTTTTAGGTGTTTTTTCACCTAAAAAATCGCCGATAGACATTTTTTTCAAAAACAGAAATAAATATACCATAGCCTATCCCGCTTGTCAACATTTACGGGGAATTTTCTTGCGCGAAATTTTTGTGCCATGCATATAAATAATGTATGTGCGGAATTGTCGGTTACTCGGGATCTCAAAATGCGAAAAACATAGTTATGGACGGGCTCAGGACGCTGGAATATCGCGGCTATGACAGCGCGGGCGTCGCTCTTGGCGGGGACAAAATAGCGGTGTACAAGACGGCGGGGCGGGTGAACGCGCTCGAGGCTATGTTGCCCTCGGGCGGCGCGTACCATACGGCAATAGGTCACACGAGGTGGGCGACGCACGGCAAGCCAAACGCGGTCAACGCGCATCCGCACTTGTCGTATGACAAGCAAATAGCCGTTGTGCACAACGGCGTACTCGAAAAATGCGCCGAGCTCAGGCGCGAGCTATCGGACAGGGGAGTTATTTGCGTATCCGAGACGGACAGCGAGATACTTGCGCATCTGCTCGCGCTCGAGGGAGGGGACATGCTCGAGGCGGTGCGGCGCGTAGGCGACAGGGCAAAGGGCTCCGCGACGTTTCTAGCGATAAGGGCGGGCGATCCCGCCGTTTACGTATACCGAAAGGGCGCGAGCATGCTTGTGGCAAGCGGAGAGGGCGGAAGTTTTGCCGCGAGCGACGGGCTTGCGCTTGCGCGTTACGTAGGAGAGGCGACGGTGCTCGAGGACGGCGAATATGCGCGCATAACTCACGACGTTTGCGCAATTTTCAAAAACGGAGTGCAAATTTTCAAGGCTCCGACGCCACTTAGAGTATCTCCGCCGAGAGAGTGCGCCTGTCATATGCGCGCCGAGATAGACGAGATCCCTGCCGCGCTAAAAAGGACGTATCTCAGTGTGCGGGACGCGCTGGACGACGAGCTTACAAACAGAGTGAAGAGGGCAAAGCGCGTTGTGCTTGCGGGGTGCGGGACGGCGTTTCATGCTTGCAGATACGGAAAGATATTGCTTGAGCAGAGCGCGGGCGTATGCGCGGAGGCAGTGGCGGCGAGCGAGGCGGACGGCGGCGCGCCCGTAGACGGCAATACGCTTGCAATATTCATCACGCAAAGCGGCGAGACGGCGGATACTTTGCTTGCGATGAAGAGGTGTGCCGAGATGGGCGCATATACCGTTGCCGTGACCAATGTCGAGGGCAGTAGCGCGGCGTATCAAGCGGACAAAACGCTGTTTTTGGACGCGGGCGCGGAAGTAGCCGTCGCGGCGACAAAAAGCTATTGTTGTCAGTTGCTCGCGCTCTATATGCTCGTGAGGCGCGTATCGGGGAACGAGATGCGCGCGGATGAGCTGAAAATGCTGAAAGATAGCGTATGCGAATGCCTTGAAAAGTGCGCGCTGTTTGAAAAGCGCATGCTCACAGACAAGCTCTTCCTCGTGGGAAGGGGGCAGGATCTCGTTACGGCGAAGGAGGGCGCGCTCAAGCTCAAGGAAATTACATACAGGCAGGCGGAGGCGTATGCGGCGGGCGAACTCAAGCACGGCCCCATCGCGCTCATCGACTCCGAGAGCACGGTCATCGCGCTTGCGACAAGGGAGGAGTATTTGCCAAGGATGCGCGCCACTGTCAGCGAGCTACGATCCCGCGGAGCGTACACGGTGGGACTGAGCAGCGCGGGCGACCTCGGCGCGGACAGGAGCGTATTTTTGCCGAAGCTCGAGGACGCCGTATTGCAACCCATATTGTCAGTTTTGCCCCTGCAAGAGCTTGCGCTTTGCTCTTCGCTGTGTCTTGGGCTCGACCCCGACAAGCCGCGCAACCTCGCGAAAAGCGTGACTGTAATATAAAGATCCGCGCGGAGTATGCTCTGCGCGACTTTTATACAAAGAATCATAATAAACGGTAGGCGATTTCTCGATTTGTCCTTCAATGTCTATTAAAGGCGCCCCTTAAAATCCTAAAAAAATCATTATGCAATTATTTTGGGGACGCATATGGGCTGTTTGCATAAAAAGGTTCTTGTCTGTTTTTTGCAGTTGTGCTAAACTGATCGTGTCTAAATTTGGGGCATAGAGGCGAAATTATGCAATATTACGAGATAGACGGCGAAAAATACTATTTGATAAAGGGGAAGATATACGACTCCTCTTTTCTCGAACCGGACAAGATGACCTTGGAGAAGGTCGCGCCTATCGTTTTACGCGAGGCTTACGGCGCGGACAATATGGAATGGGAAGATACTCTTCAATACATCAAAACCGCAAAAGCATGCGAGCAATATGCCGCGGGCATAAAGGCTTGTATCACGGGGCTGCAAAAATTTGGGCAAAACGAGTATTTTGTCGATATGACGCTGCCCATATTGACAAGTATGTACAGGCTTATCGGGAAACCTCAGCTTGCGATCGACGCGGCGGAAGAGTACGTCCGCAAACTTGACGTATCTTATTCCGTCGCGCTGCTTACGTCCGTTGCCGCCGCCTATTGCGATCTCGGCGACTATGCCTCCGCAAAGAAATTTGCGGATCTCGCATACGCGACGCAGGGAGGAGGGAAAGGAGAAAAGACGGAGCTCTCTCTTGTATACGCGCGCATCCGAAAGCTGTCCGCAGGCGAATTTTAAGAGGTTTGAAAAAATTTAAAAGCGCGCGGAGTATACTCCGCGCGACTTGTGTTTTTAAATTCAATGGTATAAACCGTACGCTCCGCGCGGTTTTATATTTTTTATGCGCGCGTTTATGCCCGTTCTCAATTATATGCGGCATATGAGGGAGCTACGCTTAGTGAGGAGCGGCTCCCATACGGATTTAAAACGTTTGATTTCAAGCGCTAAAACGATAACGCTTTGCCGCAAGCGAGTTGCCCGTGTAAATATCAAAAGAATACGTCGCGGGCGGCCTGTTTGGTCTCGGCGTCGGCGATGAAGGGAATACGCGTGGTGTAGCCCTCTTTTGCGGCGACGATCTGGCGCGTGGGCCAATGGAAGATCTCGCGGTTCCACGTATTGACTGTGTCGTTGTAGACCTCGCGCGCGGCGGTTATTTCGCGTTGCAGATAAGAGTTTTGCTGCATAGCGTCCGCAAGCTCCTGATGCGCTCTAAGGTCGGGATAGTTTTCAAACGCGATGTTGACGTTGCGGCTGATACGTTCGAGCTCCGACGCGATCTCGTTTCTTGCGGCGTCCGCTTCCGCGCCTCCGCTTGCGCCGCGACCCGAACGCAGCTCCGCGATCTTCGTGAAGGTGTTTTGGTCGAGCTCTATCGCCTTATCCACGAGGCGGGCGCAGTTTTTGAGTATCTGCACGCGCTGTTCGAGATAGTTGTCGATCTGCGAGGCGTCGTGTTGCAGCTTTTGCTGAAGTTGTTGAAAATAGTTTTTCGCCTTGACCTTCAGAATGCTCCACACCACTCCGCCTATGATCGGGGGCAGCAGCCACCATATCACGTCGAAGATCTTCGAGCCTATCCCTATCTTGACTTCGAGCTGTTTTGCGATGACTTTCATATCGTTGCCTTCGTCCAATGTTACGGGGTTCATTTCATCCAATTCGTTTGCCATAAGTGACCTCCATACAGGGTAAATTTATTTCATAACCTCGGTTATTTCTCTGTCAAAGCTGTCGTCCGTCGCATCCACGAGACAGCACAGCAAGCCGTGGGCGTAGGCGTTTTTGCCGTATCTCGAAAGCAATTCGCCAAGATGGGATGTGCGTAGCTTGCTCTCGTATTCTTTACCCGACAGCCCAAGCTCCTTCAGCTTGACGGTGGAGCGGTTTTCTATGGGGATATATTCCTTCCAGGGCACGGGCACGCTGTGCATAAACCCGTCCATGCCCAGCACGGGGACAAAGTCCACTCTGTTCTCCGTTCGGTAGGAGTACGCGGTGATCTCCACGTGGTCGGACGCGCCGTCCTCGTTTATTATAGCCGTCTTAAGGATGCTGTTCGTCGCCGACAGCGGATGCGCAAACGCCGCCTGTCCTATAGCGTTCGCCATATACTCCGCCTCGTATGGGGTGTAGTTGCGCCCGTAAGTCTCTTGATATATGTACTCGTGCGGTTTCATCTGCTGATAGAGCGGTATGGACAGCAGCGGGGCGAGATCGAAATACAGCGACTTGAAATAATTTTTGTTGAAGGATGTGAATTTTTCCCTCGACAGGTCTATGTCGTACGAGTAAAACTTCGACGGGTCGTCGTCCATATCCCAGCTTGCGGAGTGTTCCGATGATATATAATTGACGCACCCGCGCTTTGAAAATGTGAAGTCGTCCCCGAACCCGTAGTCGTCCTTCATGAGCTCCAGCATATTCTTTTGCGCAAGAGGGGTGAACAGCAGGCGAAATTGAACTTCGTTCGTGCGATCCGTCGCGCCGAAGAGCACGTCGAACTCCTCATTTCCCATCTCCGTAAAGTTGCTGCCGCCGTTTTTAAGGGCTTTCTCCTGTTTTTTGCGTATTTTTTTCGTGCCGCGCTTGACGTGTCTTTCAAGCTGATTTTCGCTCATATCTTCCGCGTGGGAGGGCGTATGCGTAAAGCATAGGTCGGGCGCCGCCTCGTTGCCGTAAATGAGGCGGGTCTCCTCTTTGAATCGAGGCATAGGCTTCGTGACGGAGGCGGTGAGCGTTTGCGTATGCGTCTGAGTATGCACGTGCCCGTCCGAGTCCGTATACGTCGTCGTCCAGGTGATCAGCAGGTGCCCCCAATACGTCTCGCTGCCCATAAAGGAGACGAGCTCCCTGTCCACTACAAAAGGATTGCCCAATATCTCGCCCGTGAGTATGCCTATCGTGGAGCGGTTTTCGGGCGCGTCGCAGGGAAAACCGTACTTGCCGCTCAAATAATCATATCTGCGTATGCCAAAGTTGTCGTCGATCTCAAGCAGGGGGATAGTTTTTTCAATGAGCTTTTTTGTCATGTTCGTGTCGAACAGACTGTTGAAGGGCGCCATTTGCCGGTTGCACTTGTCAAGCAGTACAGCCGCTTTTTCGCGATGTTTTGCCTGCGCCTTTTCAAAATCCTTTATCTTCGGTTTCATAACGCCCAAGATGACGCCCAACATAACGCCCGCTACGGCAAGCCCAATGCCTACGCACAGCCCGCCCGCAAGCGTAACGCCCGAGACAAGCAGGTATATGCCGACCAACGCGGAGACAATGCCCGCGACCGTCAAAAAAATAAAAAATCCGTTCAGCGCCTTGTGGGAAGAAAGTTTGTCGCCGATTTTTTTTGCAATGGCAAGCTCCGCGCGGTACGCCTTTGCAGTGGCGCGGTTTTCGGCAACGTCTATCCCCGAACGCTTGACCATATCGTCAAGCATGGCGTTCGCGTTGTCCGAAAATTGCCTTTCATATTGTGTTTTAAAAGCCTTCAACGGCTCGAGAATAGCGTCATCCATAGCACATATATGGCGCACGCTCGCGCGCCTCGATATCCTAATAATTATATTATGCGCATTAAAATTTGTCAATTGCAAACAGTCGTGTATAATGTTGATCGGACAAGGCGTCCGTCAGTGTATAAGAACGCTCGGACGAGCGTTACTAGAGTTTAAGCACGAAAAGCGTTAGTATCTCAGACAAACTTATTAAAAGACCCAACCTCTCCCTTCGTTACGTGCAGCGATAATAACGCTTGTCCGAGGGATATTTGGGGTCCCCACGAAATTACGCAGTGATTTCGTGGGGTAAAGGCACACTGCACTCAGTACTCCCCAGCTATACCCCACAAAAAATACTTTTTGCGGGGACCCCGATCTAAAACCCCATAAAATTCGTTCCACTCA
>CANPWB010000046.1 GCA_947581925.1 uncultured Clostridia bacterium | reverse complement strand
TAACGTACAGTTTGTCCGAGCTATATCGGGGTCCCCATAATAATGAGTGACGATGAGTCGCAGTAGAGAAATGTGACATAGGTGGAACGAATTTTATGGGGTTTTAGATCGGGGTCCCCGCAAAAAGTATTTTTTGTGGGGTATAGCTGGGGAGTCCTGAGTGGAGTGTGCCTTTACCCCACGAAATCACAACGTAATTTCGTGGGGACCCCAAATATCTCTCAGACCAACTTTATCATCGCTGCACGTAACGAAGGGAGAGGTTGGGTCTTTCAATAACTTTGTCTGAGATACCAACGCATATCCCTAGTGCGCTCACGCGCAGACGTAAAGCTTGTCTATACTTGCTTGAGTTCTATATACCTCTGTTCGGAAAATTGCTTTTGACGCTATATTTGGGCAAATAGCGCGGTTTTACTCGGAGCGGAGGGCGATGGCGGGATCCTTATTGGCGGCGATCCTCGAGGGGATAAAGCCCGCGAGCATGCTGAGGAGCACGCTTATGCCGATCATGAGCACGCAATGCCACCACGTGACGGTCATCAAGCCGGATATACCGAATACAAGCGTGAGTATAGCACTGCCGCCCAGTGAGATGAGAAAGCTTACCACGACGCCTATGACGCCCGAATATCCGCCCAAAATCGCTGATTCGGCGATGAACACGCGGGAGATATCCTTCTTCCTCGCGCCGATGGAGCGCAGCACGCCGATTTCTTTACGGCGCTCGAGGACGGATGTGTAGATGATTATTGCGATCATTATCGTGGAGACGATGAGCGATATCGCCGCAAACGCGACAAGCACGCCCGTGATGGTCGTCGCCATAGTGTCTATGAAACGCATCATGCTCTGCAGCGAGTCGGTGTAGGTGATCGTCTTTGACTCGTCCTCCACATTGGCATTGTACTTCTCTATGAACTCCTCGACGGCATGTTTTGTGTCAAATGACGCGCAATAGAACTCTATTGATTGCGGATATTCTATGTCCGCAAGTCCGAGTTGCCTGAGTATCGCGAAGTGCTTGGTATCGTGCGAAAGTTCGTTGTCTTTATTTGTAAACGCTATTTTATCGCCGATCTTGATGTCGACGCCTGCTCCGCCGGACGCATCCTTATTCGCTTTGAAATAGTATTCTATTGGGCTGGAATATTCGTAGGAGTTGAGATCGCCATTCTCAAACTTTTCAAGGGCCTCGTCAAAGCGCTTGTTCAACTCGATGACGGCGGGATGTTCCGACGCTTTCTTAAATAGATAATCGGTAAGCCGGGAAGTATATCCTATCACGCCGGCGATCGACGTTGCGACCGCGCCCTTCTTTGGCCTGACGACGCCGGAAACGTGGATAACTTTCTCGCCGTTGGAGAAAGTTACACAATGTTCGTTGACATATTTTGTGTCCTGCTCCGTGCGGGGATGCATGACCCACGTGCCGGGATCTGTGCCCTCTTCAAGATAGTCGACATTGTTCATGACTTTGTATTGGAGCCCCAAAAGTTCATCAATTGAATAACTCTTCTCAGCGAACGCGTCTCCGTCTAACATCGCATTGACAACGTCATCCTGTGACTGAAGTCCAAGCATAAACAGTTGGAAATCCATGAGGCGGTTGTTCTCATTCACGACGATAACGACCTCGTTCTCGTGTTCGGGCCAATGCGAATTTGATGTGACAAGCTCATATTGACTTTGCAGCATCTCCATATTGTCGGACATCTCGCTCCAGGACGAGCCCACAAAATCAGTCAAATATGAGATGGCTTCATCAAGCTCATATTCCTTGCCCATTATCATTATTTTGTCGGGAAGCATGCTTTGGACTAAATCGTTTTGCAGCAATCCGTCCAAAACGATCTGCATAGTCTCGGTGTAAGGATTGACTTTCATATATCTGTTTTGATTTTTCTTGTCTTGGGTATAACAGTTGAATGCTGTGCCGTAATTGTATTTGACATCGGCAAGATCGCGGTCGAAATGGTCATCGATATACTTTTTGAAACTATGCAGGTCGTTTTGAGCGTCTTTCGACATCGACATAAACTCGCTAAGCACATTGCCGAGCACTTCCTGAACTTCTATCGTGTCGTCGGAGAAATGCTCATCATCGGGCGTCATCTCCGACATCATCTTGCTTATGAGTTCCATGCCGTCCATACTGTTTTGATTGACCCTGATGGGATAGCTTGAAAGCGCGCTCTCCTCAAGCGAGTTGATATAGAGCCCCGCGCCGTTTGAGAGTGCGAGCACCAAAATTATGCCTATTATGCCTATGCTGCCCGCTATAGATGTCAGCAAGGTCCTGCCCTTCTTTGAGATGAGGTTGTTCCAGCTGAGCGATATCGCCGTGCTGAACTTCATCGACGTCTTGTCCGCCTTGCGGATCTTGCGGATCTTCTCCATCAGCTTGGACTGCTTCTTTTGCTTTACATTGCCCTGCGCTACGACGTTTGGTTCGCCCGCGGGATTTTCGTCCAAAGTCGGCTCGGTCGCTTCTATATTTGGCTTCGTACTTGAAACATCCTCGCTCGCGTTGTCAGGCGTCTCGTACACGCTGTCATTCAAAGCGGCGTTGCTTTTTGCCTCAAAGCTCGCCTCTTCCGCCACGCTGTCATAAGGCATCGTATCGCCCTCTATCTCACCGTCACGCAGGTACACGATACGTGTGCTATACTTTTCGGCAAGATCGGGATTGTGCGTGACCATGATGACAAGCCTGTCCTTGGCAACTTCCTTCAAAAGTTCCATGACTTGCACACCCGATTCTGTATCCAGCGCTCCCGTGGGCTCGTCCGCCAAAATTATTTCGGGATTGTTGACAAGCGCGCGGGCGATAGCTACGCGCTGCATTTGGCCGCCGCTCAATTGATTGGGTTTCTTGTTCGCCTGCGACTCGAGTCCGACCTTCTTCAAAGCCTCGAGCGCGCGCTGTTTGCGCTCATCCCTCGCGACGCCGCCTATCGTCAAAGCAAGCGCGACGTTCTTCAAAATGTTCATGTGCGGGATGAGGTTGTAGGATTGGAAAACGAAGCCTATTCGGCGATTGCGGTAGGTGTCCCAATCCACATCGTCGTACTGTGTAGTGGAAATTCCCTCTATTTGGATGTCGCCCGAGGTGTAGCGGTCAAGGCCGCCTACGATGTTGAGCAGCGTGGTCTTGCCGCAGCCGCTGGGTCCTAAAATGGAAACGAATTCATTACGTCTGAATTCAATGCTGACATTCTTAAGCGCAAGGACGCTTTCTTCTTCGACCTTGTACTCCTTTACGATATTGACAAGTTTTAACATTTTAATATCCTCTTTTAATATCCGACGCGCTTGAGCGCCGCTTCCTCCTCAAGCGGGAGACGCGAGAAAGCATACAAACGGCGACAAGTGCGATATAATGCGGTATAGTCTGTATCTCTCTCAAATTGTTACAATATTATAATCCCAAAAAATGCAGTAGTCAAGCGCATACGCTACATTACACTGTATAGAATCATACTAAATGCAAGATAATAATACAAAATACCGATTTTGTTGATTAAATCTGTAATCGCGCCGCCGTTTTCTGACAAAAACACCTTGTAAACATTAAGAAATTTTAATATTGGTATTTAAAAATATCTTATACACTAATAAAACACATATCGTATTTTTTAAATTAAACAAAGAAATATAGCATGTCTATAGTACGTTTCGTGTTTTATTTTAATAAATTTCGAGAGACTGACGCCATTATCAGAGGTGATTTCTGCGCTACTAAAATTCAAGCACATGACCTTGACGCGCGTTTTTCTTTGTTCAAATACCCGATATTGACTTATCCCCTTTTGCGGCGTAAAATATATTGAGAAAGGAGGCGAATATATGGTTTCCGTCAAGGGTAGGATCGCTGTCGCTTTGGCGCGAAAGTTTTACAATCTAAATCCCGAAATCAATCCCGATATGGTTTCAAAAATGCGCCTTATGGAGAGGCACAACAGCGACGAGACGTCGCCGGGATATACCATTGAAAAGCGCGTGCTTGAGGACGGGACGCGCTACGAATTCGTATGCAAGCAAGGCAAACAGCCTGGAGGCAAGCTCGTACTGTATTTGCACGGCGGAGCGTACATCGCGAGGCTCATCGGAGCGTACAGACGTATGGCTGACCAACTTTGCCCCGCCGCGGATCCCAAAAACTGCGCCGACCTCATACTTCTCGACTACGATTGCGCGCCCGAGCACGTCTACCCAACGCAGCTTAAACAAACGCTGTCGATATGGGACTACGTCACGCGCGACCTCGGCTATAAGGAAGAGGATATCGTAGTAGGCGGCGACTCCGCGGGCGGCAACCTTACCCTCGCGCTCCTGCTCAAATTGCGCGACGGCGGACGCAAAATGCCAAAGTGCGCCTTCTGCCTCTCGCCTTGGGCGGATATGACCGCAAGCGGAGCAAGCTACACAGATAACTACTCAAAGGATCCGCTTTTCGGGCTCAAAGGCGGCAAACTCACGGAAGAAAAGCGCAAAGAACTCATAAATTGCAACATTTATAGCTTTACAGGCGGCGCGGACAGGCGCGACAAATATGTGTCTCCCGTCTTTGCGAGCTATGAATACTTCCCAAAAATGTTTTTCTGCGTCGGCAGCCACGAAATGCTGCTGAGCGACACGCTCACCATAGTAGACAAGCTCAAAGCCGTCGGCAACGAGCCCGTTCTCGAGATAGGCGAAGGCATGTTCCACGTCTATCCCATCTATTACAACATGTTTTCGGAGGCGAAACGCTCCTTTGCCCGTCTGCTCAAATTTATCACGGCTAATATGTCAAAATGATACGGCAAATATAAAACCCGTCATCTAATCGACCCAAAATACAAAACATCACCTCTTATTCGTTTTAAGAGGCGATGCTTTTTTTACGTCATTTTTTGTCATTCAACCCTCTATAAGCGACAAAAGATAGCGTTTGCCGTCGTTGGTGTCGATATAAAACATACATCCAAGCTCTTTATCGAGATAGACAACCTCTTTCACGCTCTCGATCTCGGTCGCAACGTATTCTCCGATCGAAACAAGCAATTCTTCCATAATTTTGCACCTCCTGCTTTTTTAATATAATAGCTCAGTAATATTAAAATTGTCAATAAAAATTTCAGCGTTACTTACATAATCAAACTACAAAATAATCGAAATATAGGTGAATTATGTCGAATTTGGGCGAAAGGCTGAAATCGCTACTCTCGGAGAATGACATAAGCGCGTCCGCGCTTGCCAAAAAGCTTGAAATTGCGCCAGCCACGTTGCGCAATTGGATAAATTTCGACTGCGACCCGAAACTTATGCATCTGGTGCTTGTCGCGGACTATTTCGACTGTTCTCTTGAATATCTTGTCGGGCGTAGCAATGACTACTCAAAGTCCGGTTTCAAACCTATCCCGCCTTTTTCGACGCAACTCAAAAAGGTCATAGCGGACAGCGGTAAATCCATCTATGCCGCCTGCAAACAGACCTCTTTCAAATATCAATGCTTTGCGGATTGGTTTCACGGACAACTTCCCCGCCTGTCATCTATGATTCAACTCGCGGATTTCTTTGAAGTTACGCTCGACCAATTGGTCGGAAGAGAGTGATTGGGAGCTTTAGAATGTCGAATATCAGCGAACGCCTTCTTTCATTGCTTGAAGAAAACAATATCAGCGCGTCTAAGCTTGCAAAACAGATAGGTATAACGCCGCCTACCCTGCTCAAATGGCTACACGGCGACGTTGACCCGAAACTTAAACACCTTCTTCTCGTGGCGGATCATTTCGATTGCTCGCTTGAATACCTCGTGGGCAGAAGCGATGACTATGCAAAGTCGGGTTTTAAACCCGCGCCGCCATTTGCAGAGCAATTAAATCGCGTGATAAACGAGAGCGGAAAGTCCATATATTCTGTATGCAAACAGACAACTTTCGCCTATCGCTGTTTTTGGGATTGGTTCCATGGGCAGGAGCCCCTGCTCTCCTCCCTTATCCAACTCGCCGATTTTTACGGATTGACCCTTGACCAATTGGTAGGACGTGAGTGAAATTTAAACAGATTATGATTTAATGTGCGCTCGAACAACGGTCGCGCTATTGGCTCGGACAAGGCAAAGTCTGTTTATAAGAACACTCGGGCAGAGGTTTCGTTTATTGGCTTGGACAAGCGTTGCATTAAGATCAGACGCGTCTAACACCAATATCAAACTATCGCGCAGGAGTGCAGTATCCGGACAAAAAGGTGTGTGTTACATAGGGAATCGCAAAAACAAAATTTTTATCGGAATGTACATTCAAACGAGTCAAACAAAAAGCGGGAGATCCGAAAGGAAATCCCGCTTTGTGTTGTAATTTAACACTTACAGATGGATTTTT
>CANPWB010000045.1 GCA_947581925.1 uncultured Clostridia bacterium | reverse complement strand
TGGCATTTATACCTACACTGTGGGTGTGGCAACTTGTTTGCCTCTACCTATCTGTTCGATTCCTATAGCTCCTGCCAGCAAAAATGTACATCGACATGGTGTGCATTTTGTTTTACAATACTTTTAAGCGATGACAAAATCTCTCGGATAAACTCATACGTGAGCTTTTGTATTTTGCAATAATAATCGTTGCAATTTAAGGAACTTTATCTATATTATTGCTTAGATATGCAAATCAATTTTTCTATAACAAACGGTCTGTCGAATACAAAGTAATCAGTCATAAGGACAATGATCATCAGTGCTACATATCCCAGTCCCTGTCGAGTATTTCGCAAAATTATCGCATTGAGCAGCGTGGCGACCAACCAAAATGCCACAAATATAAACTCCCTTATATCAAGGTTTTGACCAAAAATGGATTTTTTATATCGTTGCTTTATATAAATGAGAGATAAAGAAATAAGTAAGATACCAAATACGACTGAGATCCTGGATATAGCATTTTCAGAAATGCCAAACAACAACGCCAGAAGTCCGACTATACATATCATGTTTGCAAAAAGATTAAATTTGTTGATCTGTGAAAAAAACAGGTTCTGTCAACAGCTTTCTTTCAACGATTTTTGTTGTTTTCGCGTTTCTGTACTTTATGAGCAAAAATATCGTTAAACCAATCAATAGGACGCAAATGCTCGAACGTATAACGATGTTTTTAAAATTAAGATCGACGATCAACAGCAATTGCAAAATAACGGCGCAGGAGTAGATCAAGTATTTCGATTTTTTTGTATCCGCAAAATAGCAAGAGAAAACGGCGCTAGCCGATAAAATCACATATGCCCAAAACCTACTATCAAAACCATTGATATGAACAAAGTTAAATGTACCGTTCGCAAAAAGTAGCGATCCGAAAAATACAAATACGCTATATATCCAAACATCTCTCTTTTTTGATGTTACCATCATAACAGATAAGGCCTCATTCTCATGCGATATAGATCATCAATTCTTTTGGGGTTTAGCTTTTTGCGATGTTCGGATTCGAGTTGTTTGATACTCTTCTCCGATGTGGGGAGGTCTTCGGGCATCGTGCCGCCCGCGCGCTCGATCGCTTCTCTGACGATAGTCCCCACTTCATAGTGCGCGGCATTCGCTTTTTCGGGCGTATCCGTCCCTTCGCGGCGCATCTTCTCTTCGGTCTGCGTAATTCGGAAGAGGTTCGCCGCAAGCTCTTCGCCACCCATGTGGTCGAGAATTTCCTCGCCCTCGGAAAGTCCCTTATGCTCGGCAATGTCTCGGGCGGTCATTCCGCCGTATAAACCGCGATAGCCCGCGTCTTGGAAGGTCGCATATTCTTGATTTGTGATGATCCCCGCCTTGTGCGCCGCTTCGGCAAGGAGCATATTTTTTTGTTTGATGTCGCCGAGGATGAACAGCCGCTTATCATCCTCGGAAAGCCTGTCGTAGAGTTCGGCAAGTTCCTGCCGGCGCGTCTTGACGGCGAAATAGGTCTGCCCGAGCGCAATGACCTCTTTGCGCGGATCGCCGTTCATCACGATGAGATAGCAGGCGTAGCGCTTGAGCTTGTAATCGATGATGAAAGACTGCTTGCCTTTCCCCGAAATGATTGACTTCCTGACCTCAGGAAAACAATATTCCACGCTCTGCTGACTTATCTTGCAGGCAATCATTGCCGTCCTGATGACCTTGTGGAAGTTCTCCCATTTGGCGTACCCCAAAACGGGTTGGAGCTCCCGCGCATACAAAATTCCACGCCGTTTTCGTCGGTGTGCTTAATGTCGTCAAATAGCTTCTGTTGTCGTATCGTCAATTTATCCATACACTTGCATTATAGCATACTACATATATAAAGGCAAGCCGATGCGAGCGCGTGACGATTTTTTGTCGGGAGTTGTAAGTTTTACTTTCAAATGTAAATGGATAAACATAGGCATCAAATTTTGATATTTTTCACAATTCGTAAGGGGACGGTATATGCGTGAGGCAGCGAAGGAGTGGAGACAAACATAATAAAATCGGTGCGGAAACAAATATTTTGCGGCACGGTTGTCGATAAATGGCAAAAAAGCGAGGTGATATATGGAAAGCATGCGTACTGAAAACGCGGCGGAAATTTTTCGAGAAGTCAAAAAATGGCGGATTTTGCGGAAGGGAGCGGCGGCAAACGGAAAAATTTTTCATATGCTCGATTGGCGATATGTGCAATACACATTGTATGCGGACTGCGGGCGCCAATTAAAAAAATTCGTTAGAATGTCGAAAATTAGGATTTTTGAGAAAATTGTCGAAAAGCGAGAAAACTGTCTATGACATTTTTCGCAATTAGCGGGGCAGGGAAAGCGCACGGTTGCACATATGTAGAGGTGCGACGGGGTATTGCTTGCGCATATGCGAAGTCATAGAGCGGAAATATTTGTAGCGGAAAGAAGGGGAGGGGTGAAGATATGCGCATATGAGAAAGCGCGGCGAGGGCGAAAACGAGCAAATGAGAATAGTTTTTAAAGCGGGAAAGGGGTGAGCGGCGTTTCAATATGGCAGCTAACGCATATGAGGACTCCCGATATTCAAAAGGGCGCATATGAGAGTGGTTTTTTGATGCAATATGAGAGGGAATATCTATAGCGAAAGTTGAGGTCAAAAACAAGGATTGTTTTTGAAATGCAAAAATTTTCATTGTTTCGCTATTGAAAAAATGTCCCGCGCTTGATATACTTTGTACAATAATATGACAAAGGCGGCGGGCGTATGCGCGGCGGCTTTTGGGGAGTGGATATGGCTAAGGCGAAAGGAAACCTCATAAAGTATGTGACGGCGGCGGCGATCTTCGTGCTCGCGTTTACTTTGTGTTTCGCACTTTTGAACGCGGGGAATACGGCAAGCGCGCAAACGGCGGGGAGCGACGCGTATTGGAGCGAGCATAACGCGCCCGTGCTGTACGGCGCGACTGGTATAACGCTGTCCAAAAACGCCGTAGACAAATTCGACGTCAAGGACAGCAGGTTCAGACTTTTTGCAAAGGATTTCGAGGACGGCGACCTCGAGCAGTCCCTTCAATGCGAGGGACAAAATGAGGTAAAACCCAATACGCCCGGCACATATAAACTCAAGTACAGCGTGACAGACAAGCATAACAACAAGACGGAGCTTACTGTCAACGTCACCGTAACAAGCGACGAGAACAATTTGATAACCGTGGAGCGCACGATGTATCTCATCCCCAACGATTGGAATATGACCGCCGCGGGCTTTTCGCGCTGTAACGGCGGGGACAGGCAGATACTCGGCATATATCTGCCCGACAATAAATCGTTCGAGATGAAAATTCTGAGTACGGCAGAGGAGCTCAAGGCGAAGTGCGGCATAAGCGGGCTTACCGTCGCCATGCTCAACGACGACGCGCGCAGGGAGACATCAGTGACAGTGCCCGTGACTCCGTCCCAAGAGGCGCAGACGAATGACGGGTATACCGTCGTGACAAACGATTATAAGGATGACAACCACGCAAACGACAGCTATAAAGGCAACTATGCGAGCGTACCGCTTTTGTCCTCTAATAAGCTGCTTAGAGGCATGGACGTCAACACGACGTTCAAATTTGAGATACGCTACAATGCGGACGACGTGCATCGCCTCAACTATTATCACTATATGGACAACGGCGGAGGCAATGATGGCGAGAAAAAATTCGTTGAGGAGTGGGAAAAGTCGGGCGACGGGCACGGCGTGCTTGAAAACGAGGTCTTGACAGTGCTCGTACCCAAAGAGGATATGCCAAAATTGCACAGCAAGGATAAAAACGGAAATGCGTCGGCGGGATTCGTTTTTGAAAATATAGACGCGTTTTTGAGCTACTATCAAAACGTAGTGGACAGAATGGACAGCATAATCGGCTTGAGTTTTAACCCCAAAAAGCCTACGGACCAGAATTTGCGCGCGAAATACATCGTCAAGGCAAACGCTCACGGCGCGGGCGCGGCGTACTATGCGGGCAACCACGTCGGCATAAACAGCAGGGTGGCTGACGACAGATATCCAAACGGGTGGCGCGGGCAGATGTACGCGTTTTTCCAGATGAACTGGGGCGGGCTGCACGAGATAGCGCACGGCTATCAAGGCGGGCTCGGCGGCGGAAGTATGGGCTTGGGCGAGGTGTCCAACAACATTTTGGGATATTACATCCAGCAAGATGAGAGTCTTTATATCTATCGCGGCGGCGGCACGTGGCTTGGGGATATACACAATGAACAAAACGAGAAAAACCGCAACTCGCTACGCTTGAATGAGGAAGATCCGCAGGGACTTCTGAATATGAAGGACGCGAGCGTCGCGGTTGGGATAAAGCTGTACTTCATCGTCAATCTTTTCGAGGCGTTTGAGAAGGAAACGACGTACGCAAAGCTGTTCAGCCTGTATCGCGAGGAGAGGGCGGCAGGCAAAAATCCGTCGCAGGAGGACTTTTATGTGCACTTCTTCGTGCAAGAGTATGACGCTAATGTGCTGCCGTACTTCGAGCAGTGGGGAGTGAGCGTCTCGGACGACGTCGCAGAAGAGGCGAGCAAGGCGTCAAAGTGCTACTCCGTGCTTGCGGACAGCGCGGGGGATAAGCTTGAGGAAGTCGTCGAGGACGGCGGGAAAGCGCAACGCTTCGGGCTTGTCGAGGACGGAGAGCTTGAAAAATACGGCATGCAAGGCACATTTGTCGCGAAGGCGGCGTCACAACTCGAGGCACAGCTCACGGACGGCAGGACGGCTCTGCTCACAAAGGGAGAGGATATCGTTGCGCAAACCGTCGTAAAGGACGGCGAGGCGGCGTTTAAGGACGTCCCCGTCGGCAATTATGTTTTGAGATTGCCCGTCGTGGACGGATTTAAAACATCCACCTTGATGGCGAGAGTGGAAAACGGCAAGAGCGTACAAAAAGAGTTTGAATATCAGCCCTTCGACGCGGAATTTTATCAGACGCAGATATACATTGCGGGCATAAGGGGCACGCTCGGATGGGCTTTGGACATCCTTTCTACAAAGGAAGGGCGCATCAAAAACGGCGCGGCGGACCTCGGCAATCAAAACAGTACGTGGGAGCAAAAGCCGAACGATACGTTCATGTCCGTCGTCATTCGCGACAAGAACGGCGGGGAAGTGTGGCGCAAGGATATCAAGGGCAAGGACTTTTTCGACTATCAACATCCCGACGAGACGGTGGCGCTCGACGTGGGCTATACAGTGAGCATACTCACTCCAAAGCCGCAGCTGGTATACGTGTGCTCGCTTTTGAACGGTAAGGGCGCAAATAACAAGGGGCTGGACGTAGTCGAGGGCTATGCAAACGGCAAAAACGACGTCGAGACGGAGCTTGTATACGAGATAACCGCCACCGGCGTAGCGCCGAAATACAAGGAAGATTTTGACATTTCAAAGGAGATGTACGGCGCGGTCAAGGAGCTGTGCGAGAAAAATATCGGCGAACTAAACGAGTATTTTGAGGAAAATCCCGACGCGCTTGACAAAAAATATCTCGACCGTACAAAAAAAGACGAGTTTATGAGCTGGTACAACAAGATGAGCGAGGAGGACAGGGCTCAGTATACGGAGACCTATGAGAAGATAGAGCGCGGCGGGTTGCCCGAGGCTACCGTAAAGGCGCAGTCCGTCACGGCGAAAAATAAGAATACCTTGAATTGGAACGAGTTGCTTGACGTCCTCGACGCCGAGGACGGACGTCTCGATTTGAACGGCGGCTGCCTCCACGCGGACATAAACGGCGACCTCACCAAAAAGGGAGACTATACCGCGCAGGTGTACGCCTTCGACAGCGACGGCAACAGGACGGACTCGTTCACCTTCACCGTGCATATTCTCGAGGACAGCGCCGACGTAAACGACGGCAAAGGTGGAAAATTGTCTAACCTAGGCATCGCGCTGATAGGCGTGGCGGTGGGTTTCGTGCTTGCCGCGACTGTGTTCGTCGTCTTGATCGCCCTCAAAGTCAAGAAAAAGTAAGACGGTTGTGCTTAGTGGGCTACTCGCACCACACGCCCCAGGCGGGGCGCTGCCCCACGCCCCGGCAAAGGGCGCTTTGCCCTTTGCAATCCCAAGTTAAAAACGCGAGCTAGGCAAATTTTGCCGTCGCTCGCGTTTTTTGATTGTAATGTAAGTGTCAAAACTCCTGCGTGAAAGCTTGATATTTACGGACGCATTGTCCGAGGTCTTTATTACTATAAAACCAGGGGATTTCTCGACTGCGCTCGAAATGACAGGAAATATATTGTGTCATTCCGAGCGATAGGGGTCCCAAAACAATTAAGAAGTGATTTTTTGGGGTAAGGCGTCGAGGAATCCCCCTGTCCGAGCGAATTAACGCACCCTCCGTCCGAGCGCCCCTATACACGGACGGACGCATTGTCCGAGCGACGTCGCGGAGCAAGCGGGATATACTCACGTACGCAGTGAGGGCGGGGCTGCATCCCACAAAAACATTTCATATTTTTGCGGGGACCCTGCAATCTCTTTGATAAGCGCTAGTAAAAAGAAAAAGCGGGCGGAGCCCGCATCCCCCAAGCGCAAAAAATAGCGAGATATGAGCGTTATTTTGCTGGAGTTTAGTGTAACTTTTATTGCGAATTGCGAAGCGTTAAATTTTTTGCGCGCGGAGTGGCGCAGCAGCTTGCGGTGGGCTTTTAAGCACCTTACTACGTAATGGTGCCCAGCCCTGAGCAAATGCAAGCGCGAGCGCAGCCCCTTCCCGCCCTGCCGCGGCGTAACGCAGGGGGCTGTGTTTGCGCTCATAAC
>CANPWB010000044.1 GCA_947581925.1 uncultured Clostridia bacterium | reverse complement strand
TTTTCAAAAATACGAGGCACAATATGTTGAAAACAAAAATTATCCCGCGAAAAAATTCGTGAAAAATGGCGAAAAATAAAGAAAAATCGTGAAAAATACGAATTTTTAATTTCATTTGATCGATCCATTAAATCGGTGATCCCGCCGAAAGATGCGGCTTGACAAGCGAGCGTTTGTCTGTTTAAATAAAAACAAGGGGGAAATTTTTATGTTTTTCTTTTCAACTTTGTCGGCAAAAGCGCCCGGTACCACCTTTCCGTACGATTTGGAACAGGTCATGCAACAGCCGGGACAACTGAAATGGTACATCGTACCGATTTTCGTCATTACGCTCTATTTGATGTTCACCGAACTCAAGAACAAGCACTACAGCGTTGTGCTGGGCGGCGTGGCGTTTTGGCTCATGGACGTTTTCAATGAGACGTGGAATTCCATGGTGTACGCTACTACGGGACAGCCTGTCTGGGGCACGACCGCGGCGGGCGGTAGCGCATTGCAGATACTCGTAGGCTACAATATCGAGATATCACTTATGTTCTTGATTTTGGGTATGTTCGCGTGCAAGTTGCTCTCCGTCACCGAAGGCTATGAAGGCGCGAAGTTCATGGACGGCAACAAAGATTGGCTCAACGATCCCAAAAACATGTACTACAAGGCGAACGTGCGCCCGAGCGCGCTCACGGCTGATGAGAAAAAGACAAAGCTCAAAGCCGTGCTCGGCAGGGTGATACCCGCGCTCGTCGGCTCCGTGCTTGCGGTCATCGTCGAGATATTGCTCAACAAGTGCGGCGTGCTCACTTGGGAAAAGGATTGGTGGCAACCCTCAATGCCCATCGTGCTCTTCCTCATCGGCTATTGCCCATTCTTCTTTGCTGCGGTGTGCGTGCATGACCTTCCGAGGAAGTGGCAATTTGTCGCGATAGGGTGCATACTCTTTGTCGTCGTGCTGCTGCTCATCATCGCGGGCTCGCTTGGCATGCTCGGACCTCAGACGGACGGCCATGGCAATTGGGTGGGCCGTTTCTATACGCCTCAAGCTTGATTTGAATTTCGCATAGCGCGTTATGCGCCGAAACCGTCCGACGTCCCTCGGGCGGTTTCGGCATACAAAAATTTCGTAGTGTAAAAAGGTTCCGACGGAAATATTTTGCGTCGGAGCTTTTTTGACATACGGCGATTATGAGCGGCGAAATGTTTTTAAGCAGCAAAATTTTTTATGCTCGGATTTTTCTCAATAATGTTATTCGCTATTTACTTATCGATAAAAAGGTGTATAATATTATGAAGTTATGTAGGGCAAAAGCCTTGCGGAAATTTGAGGAAGAGAAAAATGAAAAAGAGTATCGAACCGCTTTTTACGCCTTGGAAGATAGGCGATTGCGAGATCAAAAACAGGATAGTCCTCACATCTATGGGCGGGACAAATCTGCTCGGCTGGATGGAGAAAAACCATTTTGACGAGGCGGGCGCGCGCTTTATTCTCGAGGTCGCCAAAAACAATGTGGGACTTGTGCTGCCCGGATGCCAACCCGTCTACAATCCCATGCTGGGACAGTGGCTGTACAAAAACAACAAAATGTATGAGGACCTCAAAGAGTGGATACCAAAACTCCACAATACGGGCGCAAAGCTGTTCGTACAGCTGACGGCGGGATTCGGCAGGTCGTTCACGGTGTCCGCGATGATGGAGAAACTTTACACCAACAAGTTCTTGCGCGCGCTGTCCAAGCCGATCATGGACCTCGACAAGATCACGGCGTCGGCGTCTCCCGCACCAAACCGCTGGTCGGACAAGATACCGTCGCGCGAGATGACTGTGCCCGAAATAGAGGAATTCGTGCGCGCGTTTGCGGCATGCGCGAAAAAGCTGAAGGACGCGGGCGTGGACGGCGTGGAGATACACGCGGTACACGAGGGCTATCTGCTCGACCAATTCACGCTGAAATATGTCAACAAGCGCACGGACAAGTACGGCGGCTCGCTCGAAAACAGATACAGGTTCGCCGCGGACATAGTCAAGGCGATAAAGGCGGAGTGCGGCGCGGATTTTCCCGTGTCGCTGAGATACAGCGTAGTCTCAAAGACGAAGGGATTCAGACAGGGCGCGCTGCCCGGCGAGGAGTATGAAGAAGTTGGGCGCGATATGCTTGAGAGCGAACAGGCGGTCAAGCTGCTCGAAGAGGCGGGCTATGATATGTTCAACTGCGACAACGGCACTTACGACGCGTGGTATTGGGCGCATCCGCCCATTTACATGCCCGAAAACTGCAACCTCGAGGACGTGGAGCACATCAAGAAGTTCTGTCACGTCCCCGTTGTATGCGCGGGCAGGATGGACCCCGAAGTCGCGGCTAAGGAGATAGCTGAGGGCAGGCTGGACGCGGTCGGTTTTGCGAGGCGTTTCCTTGCGGATCCCGCGTGGGTCACAAAGCTCATCGAGGGCAGAGAGGACGACATCCGTCCCTGCATACTCTGCCACAACGGCTGTTTCAATATGTGCCACTATAAGGGCGTACCCAACGATCAAGACCTCGGCGACAGCCTACACCTCGCGCGCTGCGCGGTGAACGCGGAAATGATGCAGTGGAACAAACACTACATCAAAAAGACGACGTCCCCGAAGGAAGTCGCGGTGATAGGCGGCGGCATAGGCGGTATGGAAGTCGCGCGTGTGCTCAAACTGCAGGGCAATAAACCCGTCATCTACGAAAAGAGCGACAGGCTGGGCGGCACATTTATCGCGGCGAGCGCGGAGAGCTATAAGGGCAAGCTTAGAGAGCTGCTCGATTGGTACATCTTGCAGATGAAAAAGCTGAACATCGAGATACATCTGAACACCGAAATCAAGGACCTCTCGCAGTTCAAGGGCAAGGACGTCGTCATCGCTACGGGCGCGAAACCCAGGCTGCTCAAGAGCGTAAAGGGCTATGAAAAGATGATAGAGGCATGCGATTTCCTGCGCGGAAAGGGCGATATCGGCGAGACGGTGGCTATAATCGGCGGCGGACTTACGGGCTGCGAGATAGCCTACGAGCTTGCGCTTTTGGGCAAAAAGCCCATTATCGTCGAGATGAAGGACGACCTCATCGCGCAAAAGGGCGTCTGCCTCGCAAACAGCTCCTATCTTAGAGAGTGGTTTGAGCTCAACAAAGTCCCCGTCTACCTCGAGACCGCGCTAAGCGAAGTCAAGGACGGCGCCATCGTCTGCAAGGACAAGGACGGAAAGACCTTCGAGGTCGCATGCGACAGCGTGATAAGCTCCGCGGGCTATGTCCCCGCACCCCTCGCCGAGGGCGGAAAGGGCGTCTATCTTGTCGGCGATTGTCTGAACGTCGGCAACCTGCGCACCGTCATTTGGCGCGCCTATGAAGTCGCAATGCAGATAAACGACTGACCCTTTAATCGTATGTGTGGGGCTCCACCCCACACCCCGGCAAAGGGACTTCGTCGCCCCAGTTGGGGCGCTGCCCCACGCCCCGGCAAAGGGCACTTCGCCCTTTGGATCCCAAGCTAAAAACGCGCAAACGTCGTGACTTTCGTCACTAGTTCGCGCGTTTTTGATTTGTTCGCAAGTGCCAAACTCCTGCGTGAGAGCTTGATATTGACGGACGTATTGTACGAGTTTTTTACTATAAAACCGGGGGATTCCTCGACTGCGCTTCGCTACGCTCGGAATGACAATATAATAACGTGTCATTTCGAGCGTAGTCGAGAAACCCCTCGTCCGAGCGAATAAACGAAACCTCTGTCCGAGCGCACCTATACACGGACTTTGCCCTGTCCGAGCTACTCCGCAGAGTGCAAAAAGCATATTTGCGAAAGATTGACGAAAATCACGGTTTATTGTATTATATGGATATGAGCGTGTTTGACGGAAAACTCAGGATAGAAGTCGCGGCGGCAAGCGGCATAGAGGCTGTGACCAAGCGCGAACTAGTGCGGCTTGGCTACTCGCCCGAGGGCGCGGAGCGGGGCAGGATATGTTTCGATGGGAGCTTTTTAGACGTGTTGCGCGCAAACGTTTTCCTGCGCACGGCGGAGAGGGTGCGCATAGCGCTTTTCAAATCGCCCGCAGACAGTTTCGATGCGCTTTTCGACGCCGTATACGCCTACCCTTGGCAGGAGGTCATACCGCCGCGGGGCAGGGTGACGGTGAACGCAAAATCTCACGCGAGCAAACTGTTCGCGTTGAGCGCCGTACAGTCGATCACAAAAAAGGCGATAGTAAAAAAATTGATGGAAAAGTGCGGGCTTCGCTCGCTCGAGGAGAGAGGCGAGGAATACCGCATAGATGTCTCGCTTGATAGCGACGTCGCGACTGTCGCGCTCGATACGTCGGGGGACGGGCTGCACAAGCGCGGATGGCGTACCTATCTCGGCGAGGCGCCCATACGAGAGACGCTTGCGAGCGCCATGTTACAGCTTTCCGTATGGAAGGCGGACAGACCATTTATCGACCCGTTCTGCGGCTCGGGCACGCTGCCGATAGAGGCGGCGTTGATGGGCAGAAATATCGCGAGCGGAATGAACAGGCGCTTTGCATGCGAGGACTTTGAATTTGCGCCTAAGCTCCGCCCCGAGGTGCAGCGGGAGGCGGAACAGCTCATAGACAGGGACGTCAAACTCCGCATAAGCGGATTCGATATAGACAGGGACGCCGTCAAGCTTGCTATGAAACACGCGCGGGCGGCTGGAGTGGAGAAGGATATCCACCTGCAAATGTGCGACATGAGGGAGGTTTCCTCGCGTTTCAAATACGGCGTGATAGTCACAAATCCTCCATATGGGGAGCGATTATTGCAAGAAAACGAGTTGAGGACGCTGTATGCGGACTTCGGCAAAATGTGCGCGGATCTCGACGAGTGGAGCGTGTATGTCATCACTTCCTATCGCGCGTTTGAGAAGTATTTCGGCAGGCACGCGGACAAAGTGCGCAAGCTGTACAACAGCGAGCTGGAGTGCGGATTTTACACGTTTTTGGGCGCAAAACCGCCCAAGGAAGGCAGGATATCAGAAACAGAATAAAATACTTAATCAGCATTTTAAATGTATAAATTTCATATTTAAACTGCTGATTTTGCAAAATAAGAGGAAATATGAGGGCACTTATCCAAAGGACGCAAAAGTCGAGTTTGTATGTTGACGGCAAGCTTATCAGCTCTATCCCGAGCGGGCTTACCGTATTTTTGGGCGTTGAGAAGGGAGACGGCGAGGCGCAGGCGGACTACCTTGCGCATAAGCTGTCGAATCTGAGAATATTTCGCGACGAAAATGGTAAGATGAACCTATCCGTCAAGCAGGTTGGCGGCGAAGTTTTGCTCGTATCGCAATTTTCGCTTGCGGGCAAGCTCGGCAAGGGCAGCGGCAATCGTCCCGATTTCGGCAACGCGGAGCTACCCGAGCGCGCGAACGAACTGTATATGCGCGTCACGGACAAGCTGCGTGAGGAGGGCGTCACGGTCAAGAACGGAGTATTCGGCGCGCATATGTTTATTGAGCAACAGCAAGACGGCCCGCTCTCATTCGTTTTCGAATGCTGAGCATAAGCCGCGCCGCAATTTTTTTAAAATGCGGCATACATATTTGCGAAATGTATTGAGGTTTGCGTTTTCATATGCATATGTCTGTCTTTGCGCGATGATATTTTCAAGAAGGAGCGGGAAATGTACAGCATAGTTTTCGTGTGTCTAGGCAATATTTGCAGATCCCCTATGGCGGAGTGCATTTTTACGGATATGCTTGTAAAGTCGGGCGTTGCCGGAAAAGTCAAGGTGTGCTCGGCGGCTACCTCGCGCGAGGAGGAGGGCAACGGCATATATCCCGCCACCATGAGAAAGCTCCGCGAGGAGGGCATACCCATACTCAAGCATTTCGCTACTCCGCTGACTCGCGCCGACTATGATCGCTACGATCTCTTTGTGGGAATGGAAACGCGCAACATTGACGGTATGCGCCGCATATTTTCGGGAGACAAGCAGGGGAAGATCATGCGGTTGCTCGACTGCACTGAGAGGCCCCGCGATATTGCCGACCCGTGGTGGACGGGGGATTTCGACAGGGCGTATCGCGACATACGCGAAGGGTGCGAGGCTCTTTTGGCGTGGCTTGCGGCAAAGGGAATCATATGACACGGCGCATTGGCGGCAGTCTCGGTATTTGTCGGGCGACGCCGAATTATAGTTCGGCATATTTAGATATAGTGATATACAATAAATTATTATCTTATATATTTCCATATAATAGTCCGTGATTTTGCAAAATGCGAACGCCAAAGAATAAGTTTTCGCAACGTCCGAATCGCGGTTAGTGTGGTGAGCAAGGCGCGATATTCGGAAAATCGCTATTGACTTGAAAGCGGTTTGAGGTTAATATTAAATCAAATCAAGGGGGTAAATTATGAGTACCGACAAAACAAGTTGCAACAAGAAATGTTCGATATCCCTTGTCAAGGCGATATCACTGCTCACGCTTATCGCTGTCTTGGCGCTTTCGCTTGTGGTTTTTGCGGCGTGCGATGGAAATCGCTCTAAACCGCGGACGCAACCGAAGTTGCTTTTCTCGGACGATTTCAACTCCGACACGCTTGACTCTTCGAAGTGGTTCATCCACGGCAGTACGCCCAAGGAGGGCGATCCCGGCGAAGTAAGGCGCGGCGGCTGGTGGACTGAGGATTCCATTTCGCAAAAGGACGGCAATCTTGTCATACGCACGACGTACGATCCCGAGAAAAAGACGTTCTACACGGGGAGTGTGGATTCTAAGGAGCTTTTCACATACGGATATTACGAGACGAGATGCAAGGTGCCCGAGGCGGCAGGTATGTGGGCGGCTTTTTGGCTCATGTGCGACGAGATGCAGCAGGAGATCCCCGACGCGCACGTCGGCGGGGCGGAGATAGACATATTCGAGTCCCCGTTTTACACGTGGGGAGGCGCCGTACAACACGCGATACACACGGCGGGCTACGGCGACAAGAAGTCGGATCACGGCACGCTTCCCATCATGCTCGAACGCTCTTCCGA
>CANPWB010000043.1 GCA_947581925.1 uncultured Clostridia bacterium | reverse complement strand
CCCTATATAGATGTTTGTCCTCTACATTTATGATGGAGAAGGGGGAGGCCTACGCTTGGACATGGCGTACGGCGGGTATAAGAAAGCTCGGACATAGGTTACTTTATTAGTTAAGGCCCCCACCACCCGCCGTACGGCGGGTGGTGGGGGCCTTCACCAGGGGCTCCCTCGACTCCGCTCGGGATGACATGTTATATAAATTGTCATGTTGAGCTTGTCGAAACATCCCCTAGTCTGAGCAAATACCCCCTGTCATTCTGAGCGTAGTCGAAGAATCCCCTTGTCTGAGCTAATACCCCCCCCTTGTCATTCTGAGCGTTGTCGAAGAATCCCTTTGTCTGAGCTAATTAACGCAACCGCTGTCCGAGCTCTCGTGGTAGTTTATATCATTTCCATAAAATTTTTGAGCGTATAAATATGTAAAATAATCAATTTTTTATGCGACGTTTTGGGGTATATTTTATAGAAAATTTATATTTATACGGCGGTTTAAAAATTTTTTAAAAATGTGCTTCAAACAGTTTGACTTTTTGCGCGGGAGGCATATAATGTGCGTATAAAATTTTTTCGGGAGATATCAATATGATAATGTCAGAGCTTTACGGAAGCATGGTCTTTGACGACCGCGCTATGGCGAAGAGCCTACCGAAGGACACCTATCGCGAACTCAGGCGGTGCGTGGAGCAGGACCTTCCCCTCTCGCTTGACGTCGCGAACATCATCGCCAACGCTATGAAAGATTGGGCGGTGGAAAAGGGCGTGACGCACTTCACGCACTGGTTCCAACCGCTCACGGGCATAACGGCGGAGAAACACGACAGCTTTATCTCGCCCACGAAATCGGGCGGCGTCATAATGGAGCTTAGCGGCAAGGAGCTCATCAAGGGCGAGCCCGACGCGAGCTCTTTCCCGAGCGGCGGCTTGCGTAGCACATTCGAGGCGCGCGGCTACACGGCGTGGGATCCGACGTCCTATGCCTTCATCAAGGACGGCATATTGTGCATACCTACGGCGTTTTGCTCCTACAATGGCGACGCGCTGGACAAAAAGACTCCGCTCTTGCGCTCTATGGAGGCGGTAAACAAGCAGGGGCTGCGCCTTTTAAAGCTGTTCGGCAGAAAGACGGAGCGACTCAATATGACCGTCGGTCCCGAACAAGAATATTTCCTTGTGGATACGAATGTATATCTCAAGCGCAAGGACCTCTTCTATACGGGACGTACGCTGTTCGGCGCGCGCCCGCCTAAGGGACAGGAGCTCGAGGACCACTATTTCGGAGCTATAAAATCGCGCGTGGTGCGCTATATGAAGGAGCTTGACGAGGAGCTGTGGAAACTCGGCATCCTCGCAAAGACAAAGCATAACGAAGTCGCGCCGGCGCAGCATGAGTTTGCGCCCATATACACCACCGTCAACGTCGCGTCCGACCAAAACCAGCTCACTATGGAGATAATGAAGAAGGTCGCGGCAAAGCACGGCATGACCTGCCTGTTGCACGAAAAGCCATTCGACGGCGTAAACGGCAGCGGCAAGCATAACAACTGGTCGCTGTGCACAAATTTCGGGCATAACTTGTTCGAGCCGGGCAGCAATCCCTATGACAACGCGCAATTCTTGCTTATCATCGCCGCGGTCGTCGCCGCAGTGGACGAGCATCAAGACCTGCTGCGCATATCCGTGGCGTCCGCGGGCAACGATCACCGCCTCGGCGCAAACGAGGCGCCTCCCGCGATAGTGAGCATGTACCTCGGCGACGAGATAACGGGCATTTTGCAGGCTATCGCAGACGGCAGAGAGTACTCCCGCCGCGCAAAGTGCGACGTCAAAATAGGCGTGCACGTACTGCCTAAATTCGCCATGGACAGCGCGGATAGAAACCGCACCTCCCCCTTCGCGTTCACGGGAAATAAATTCGAGTTCCGTATGCCCGGGTCGGCGCAGTCGATAACCACCGTAAACGTCGTGCTCAACACCATTATGGCGGAACAGTTTGAAAAATTCGCGGACGAACTTGAAAAAGCCGAGGACTTCAATCAGGGTATAACGGAAATAATCCGCCGCGTCATGAACGAGCACGGGCGCATCATCTTCAACGGCAACAACTACTCCGACGAGTGGGTGAAGGAGGCAAAGCGCCGCGGGCTGCTCAACCTGCCCACGACTATAGACGCACTGCCCTACATCACAAGCGAAAAGAATATCAAGCTGTTTGAGGAGCAAGGCGTATTCACCGAGGCGGAGCTCAGATCCAGACAGGAGATCTACATCGAAAACTATTGCAGGCTGCTCCACATCGAGGCTATGACGATGCTCGACATGGCGAAGATGGAGATCATCCCCGCAGCGATAAAATATAAGGGCGACATCGCGAAGGCGGCAAAAAATTGCGAAGCTATAGGCGTTGCGGACGCGGACGAGATCGAGATAGCAGGAAAGCTCGCGACCCTAATCCACGAGGCGAGAGGCGCGGTCAAGGTGTTGGGCGAGGCTACAAAAGAGGCGCATACCTTGGGCGACAATCTGAAGGGCGGCGAATGCTACCGCGACAAGGTCATACCCGCAATGGCGGCGCTCCGCAAAGTCTGCGACGAGATAGAGCTGAATATGGCAAAGGAGTACTATCCCATGCCCACCTATGGCGACCTGCTCTTCTCCGTACACTAAACGCAGATCGCCCTCATTTGCGCATAAACAATACATAAACACTGTATAAACGCGACTTAAACGTCGCGTTTTGCAAATATGTCGCAAAAGCCCCGCAGTACTTGCGTGGCTTTTTGCTTTAAAAAACTCGGACAAGGCATTGTTAAATGTCAGTGACCCCCACCACCCGCTTGCATTTGCTCAGGGCTTGGCACCATTACAAAGTAAGGTGCCTAAAAGCCCACCGCAAGCTGCTGCGCTGCTCCGCGCGCAAAAAATTTAACGCGTCACATACTCGTATGCAAGAAGTAACAATAGAACGCTCTAAGATACTCGTATAGTTTGCTATTTTTTGCGCTTGGGGACGCGGGCTGACGCCCGCTGTTTTGCGCGGAGCCTCCCCCTATATAGATGTTTGTCCTCTACACTTATGTTGAAGAAGGGGTATGCCAAAGCTCGGACAGAGGTGAAGTTAATTTGCTTAGACAATGGGATTCCTCGACGTTGCTCGGAATGACAGCTTATATAACATGTCATGTTGAGCAAAGTCGAAACATCCCCAAGTCATCACCCCACAAAACCACTGCGTAATTTTGTGGGGACCCCGATAGTCTTCTATCCAACGTTGGAGAAGGGGGAGGCCTACGCTCAGACACGGCAGACGGCGTGTATAAGAAAGCTCGGATAGAGGTTGCGGTACGAGCTCGGACAAACGATACGTTTGAAAATACCGCGATATTTGTTCAAAGACAAGGAAAAAGCAATTTTCCGAACGCGAGCGTACTAATAGCATGATTTATAAAAAACGCCTGTACGGGATGAGAGACAAGAAAAAGCCCTCTCTCCGAACCGCCTAATGTACATAGTCGTACATGACGGCGAGGCGAGAGGGTTTTGACGCAGTATATCGCCCGTACAGACGGTTTTTTACAGGTCGTCGGCGTCCTGGACAGGGGTAATATCCTCCTTTATGGTCGCCTCATCCATTGTGAGTTCGCCGTCGGGGACGGTGGGATAGCCGTGCTCTCCGACGGGCATACCGACGGTGCCCAAAGGATAGACGCTCGAGCCCATTCCTATTTCGCCGTCCGCTATGTCCGCGCCGCTTTCGATGTCGCTATGGTCTTTGTGCGAGCCACTTTCGATGTCGCTGTGCTTGCCTTTTTCCACCCCATTTGCAACTTTCTTGCCTGTTTGCAACTCAGAGGCGCACTCTATGTCGTCGTTCGGAGCGTTCACTCCCACTTCTGTTTTGCTGTCGGGAGAAAGCTCGGTGCCTATCTCGATGTCGCGCTTGGGTGCGGGGCGCTCCTCGGGGCGCTTTTTCCACTCGCCGCTCTCATACTTTGCGGGGTCAAATTCTATGTCATTTTGATAGATATCCTCTCCGCCTTCGACATTATTTTCCGCATTCATTTGATTTGCGGCTTCAACATTGTTTTCCGCGTTCATTTCGTTTGCGGTCTCTATGTCGTAGTGATACAGCTCCTTGCCCACCTCGGTATTGAGTTTCTCGTGGTAGAAATCGCTGCCCGCTTCGATATCCATTGGCGCTTGGTCGTCATACACTGCGTCGTGCGCGGGGGTAAGCTTGTCCATAGCCTTCTTTTCATATGCGCCGTTTTCGCCCTGTATGCGCGGAGTATAAAAGTCTCCGCCCGCTTCCGTTTCCGCCATGCCGTTGCCTGCCATATGGTCGGGATACTTGTGATCCTGCATGTCGCGGGTGTTTTGCTCATAGCTGTCCCCGCCCGACGGAGCGACCTGCCCTTCGAGCGGATATTCGGCGATATCCTGTCCCGCCTCGACGCCGCCGGAGGTCAAACCGTCCTCGAGTTCCGTCCTCACGCCTTCGCTTTGCATGTAGCCGTTTTCGGTCGGCATATACTTGCCGTACACGTCGCGATCCGCCTCCGTTTCGTGGGAGTTTCCGCCTTTAGCGTCGGGAGCATTAATGTCCTTGTCCCAACCGTCCGGGGTACCCGTCCAACTGCCGTTGGGGTCGTAATGCGAACGCAAATTTTCGTGCTCGGTCAAATTGCTGTGGCTGAGCGGAGCCTTGTTCTTCTTCTTAAACTTCATACTTTCTCCTTTTGGGCATACAGTAGTTTCGATATACGTATGCCGTGCAAATAGTGTGTGAATTTTCGCAAAAATTAAACGCTCGCATAAAGAAATCTTAATATTGAATTATTCATAAGTTGTAGAAAAAAAAACAGTTGTATGATAAACTGAATTATGTCATAAGGTCATATCATAAAGGCGGCATATGGAACAGAGAGATACCGACAAACGCGTCATTCGAACTAAAACTGCGATAAGGAAAGCTTTCAACGAGCTGGTGCAAAAAAAAGACATCTCGTCCATCACTGTGAGCGAGCTTGTGAAGGCGGCTTCCATCACCCGCAGCACTTTTTATATGTACTATGGATCAGTCATCGAAGTGCGCAACGATATCGAGCAGGAAATAATGCAAAATCTCGAGAGAATAATGAGCGAGAACGATTGGCTATACTTTATGATAGACCCCTATCCGCTTTTGAACAGCATTTCGGAAGAGATCGTCAGGTATGACGAATACAACAGGTATATCCTGCTTAAAGGCAGCTCGTCTCACCTGTTCGAGCTGCTCAATAAGCGCGTCGTAACGGGATTTATAGACTACGTCAAGCAAAACGACATAGACATCGACGCCGCGCGCGCAAAGTATATCGCCGCATTCATCGCGTCGGGCATAGAGGCGTGCTTCACCCTTTGGTACAATCACCAAAGCACCCTCACCCTCGAGGAGCTGTGCAAGCGCATGTCCGAACTTATTGGCGCGGGGCTCAAGACCATACGCGCCCTCGACGGCAAATCCTTCCCCATCGCGGGCTATGACCCCGAACACAAAACGGAAACGGACAACTAAACTGAAATCAAACCGCTTTGCGGTCAAAAATTTTTTTTGGCAGGTGGGCTATGCTCAGACTTTGCGACATTGTAAAAAACTATCCTACGGCAACTACGACCGTGCAAGCTTTGCGCGGCGTTTCTCTTGCTTTCCGCGAGGCGGAATTCGTCGCCATTTTGGGGCCTAGCGGCTGCGGAAAGACGACCATGCTCAACATCATCGGAGGCCTCGACCGCTACACCTCGGGCGACCTTGTCATAGGCGGCGTGTCTACTGCAGCTTTCGACGACCTGCATTGGGACGCGTACAGAAACGCCACCATAGGTTTCGTATTTCAAAGCTACAACCTCATCCCCCACCTTACCGTCATGGAAAACGTGGAGCTTGCGCTCTCCCTAGTCGGCGAAAAGAAGAAGTCGCGCCGCGCTAAAGTCGTCGCCGCCCTGCATCGCGTGGGTATGGGGGACGAGATAAACAAGCGCCCCAACCAGCTTAGCGGCGGACAGATGCAGCGCGTCGCCATAGCCCGCGCCATCGTCAACGACCCCAAAATTATTTTGGCGGACGAGCCTACGGGCGCGCTGGACAGCGAGCTCTCCACACAGGTCATGGATATTTTGAAGGAGATATCCAAGACCCGCCTCGTCATAATGGTCACGCACAATTCAGAGTTGGCATATCAATATTGCTCGCGCATATGCCGTTTCAAGGACGGCAGCCTCATCGAGGACACAAACCCCTACGCCCCCGAAGAGGAGGCTTTGGAGAGCGGATTCGACGTGCTCGGCATGCGCAAAAACGAAAATCCTTCAGAGGACGGCGAACTCTCCGATGCTGACGAAACGGAGGCAAACGGACAAAACGTCTCCCTCGGCGACGCGTCTCAAAATTTCGAAGACGCTCTCACGACAGACGCTTTATCGCTGCAATACGAGGGTCAAAACCCCGAGATCGTGCGAAATTCCCCCGCATTTGAGGGGGCGGACGCGGACAGCATAGACCATAGCGAACTCTTTGAACAAGAGGACGCCCTGCTCGCGGGCAAGACTAACGGCGCGGACGGCGAGCCTTCTGGCGCGTCCGAAGAAGGCGCTTCTTCAGAGGAGGGAGCTCCCGTCCCCACCGTCTCTCAAGAGGCGGACGACATAGACTATTCCGGGCTCTTCAGCCGGCGCACCCCCATCAACGTCAAACTTAAAAAAGTCCCAAACCGCAAGCGCAAAAAGCAGATGAAACGCAACCGCTCCTCCGCGGATCCCGTCCTGAACAGGCTGGGCATAAACTCGCTCAACAAGCGCAAGCGCAAACAGAAAAAACAGATGAAGAAGGAAAAGACCTTCAAGCCTACCTCTATGAGCGCGGGCATGGCGTTCGGGTTGAGTCTGAGAAACCTCATCGCAAAGCGCAACCGTACCTTCTTCACCGCCTTCGCGGGAAGTATCGGCATTATAGGCTTGGGTCTCGTGCTTGCGATATCCAACGGATTCAACGTGTTTGTGGACAATATGCAGACGGAAATGCTTGCGGGCGTGCCCGTGGGCGTGTACGAATACAACGTGCAGGTGTCCGTGCTGGACAGCATTTTGTCCTCTATGGGCGCGTCGCCGACGGACGAGGGCGCCTTCCCCGACGATAATAAAGTCGTCGTGGACCCGGATATCTCTTCCAGCTCGGACGCGATACAGGACGTCTTGAACACCTTCTTCCAATCCGTATCTCGCAATCAGATCACGGAAGAATTTGCAGACTACATGAAGTCCTACGACAAAAGCTACGGCGCGATGAACGTCTTTTACGGCACACGTTTCAATCTTATCTCCCGATATTATGACCTTGAAAGCGATTCGGTGCAATATCTCGACGCGTCGCAATCTCCCTTAGACATAGCCGCGATGTCTATCGCTATGACCATACTCGGCGACAACGGCATACAGCCGAAGTTTTGGCAACAGCTCGTCGGCGACGAAGAATTTATGACGGAGCAGTACGACGTGCTTGCGGGCAGTTATCCAAGCAATACCAACGAGCTTGCCCTTTGCGTCAACGAACACAATCAGATCGACGCTAAATTGCTTGAAACATTCGGCATCAAACTGCTGAAATTCGACACCGAAAACTACACGGCGGAGGAACTGACCCCCGAAGAAATAACTTTCGACACGTTTATAGGCAAGCGTCTACGCCTCGTTTTCAACAACGACTACTATGAGCGCGAGACGGAGCCGGTCGAAGGCGGCGCGTATCTGTTTGTCAATCCGGGCGAAGTAATCGGCAGCAGCGGCGAAATAAGGTGGGCATACTCCGACCAAGCCAAGCTCAAGGAAATATTCGATAAAACGGATCCCTCGAAAGGCGGGAATGGCATTGACCTCACTATATCTGCGGTCATACGTCCAAAGAAGGGCGCGCAAGCGGCTTATGTCTCAACAAGCTCGCTGTGCTATACTCCCGAGCTCGGCGCGCTAGTCGCCCAAAACGCCTATGAGAGCGAGATCGCCAAACTGCAACGCGAATTTATGTCGGACGACTTCCACTATTATTATGACTCGAACAACCGCTTGGTGGGTGCGACTGTATTCAAAAATTCGTCGGGTTCTCAGATGTACCTAAAAGACGTCGATATAGCAAGCACGTCTATAATGGACGTCATGAACAATAAGCTTGAACTAACGACATACGAAGAGGCGATAGGCGCTACCATGAAACCCTCTTATATCGCGGTATATCCCCAAACTTATAAGCAAAAGATCGACATATGCGATTATATAAGCAACTGGAATGAATCCCATAAAAATTTGATCGGCGAGGACAGCGTAGGCTACTTCGACGTCTCCGAAATGGTCGTGCACAGCCTCAATATGATAATAGACCTCGTATCGCTTTTGCTCATCGCCGTCGCGTCCATATCCCTCGTCGTGTCTACCGTCATGATTGGCGTCATCACCTCGAACTCCGTCATAGAACGTACGCGAGAGATCGGCATTTTGCGCGCGCTCGGCGCACGAAAGAGAGATATCCGCAACGTGTTTGTCGCTGAAACTTCGCTTATCGGCTTGGCGGCGGGACTGCTCGGCATACTCATTACCTACATTCTTTCGCCGATAATAAGCCTCATAATAGGCGCGCTGTCCGGAGTGCCCAACCTCTTGCACTTCCACCCGCTGCATGCGCTGCTGCTCGTGCTTTTGAGCCTGCTCCTCACCGTCCTCAGCGGCATTATCCCCGCCATAAGCGCCTCCCGAAAGAACGTCGTAGACGCCTTGCGCGTGGATTAAGTCGTTGTTATTTGCGTGGGCTCCTCGCCCACGCCTCGGCAAGGGACTTCGTCCCCTGCACGCCCCAGGTTGGGCGCTGCCCCACTCCCCGGCAAAGGGCGCTTTGCCCTTTGCAATCCCAAGCTAAAAACGCGCAAACGTCGGCACTTTTGTGCCTAGTTTGCGCGTTTTTGATTTGTATGCAAACATCAAAACTCCTGCGTGAGAGCTTGATATTGACGTTAGTTTTTTATGAGGGTTTTTATTATAATACCGGGGGATTCCTCGACTTCGCTCGGAATGACATCTAATATTCTTGTCATCTTGAGCTATATCGGGGTCCCCGCAAAAATATGAAATGTTTTTGTGGGGTAAAAGGAAACATCCCCTCGTCCAAGCGAATTAACGAATACTCTGTCCGAGCGTTCTAATACACGGAACTTGCCTTGTCCGAGCGATGTCGCGGAGCAAGCGGTTTCACGCTATGTACGCAGTGAGGGCGGGTCTGCACCCCATAAAATCGCTACGCAATTTTATGGGGACCCCGCAATCTCTCATTTAAACGCTAGTAAAGAGAAAAAGCGGGCGTAAGCCCGCGTCCCCAAGCGCAAAAAATAGCGAACTATACGAGTATATTAGGACTTCTTCTTGCTACTTCTAGCATACGAAGTATGTGAAGCGTTAAATTTTTTGCGCGCGGAGTGGCGCAGCAGCTTGCGGAGAGCCCTTATAGACCTTGCTCCGCAAGGGTCGCGGGCTCTGAGCAAATGCAAGCGCGAGCGCAGCCCCTTCCCGCCC
>CANPWB010000042.1 GCA_947581925.1 uncultured Clostridia bacterium | reverse complement strand
TATACACGGAGGTTTTATTTTCCTCAACGCTAAAGCTCTTCCTGCCTCACCAGCTTAGCTGGTGGTTAAACCACAAGAAAATCCCCGCCTAAGGTTCAACTTAGGCGGGGATTGGCGTGCCATGAGGGATTCGAACCCCCGACCTTCTGGTCCGTAGCCAGACGCTCTATCCAGCTGGGCTAATGGCACAATCGAGCATTACTCATTATAGAGGGCGGACGGGGATTTGTCAATTGATTGCGGCGAGAATTTGCATGAATTTGCGATTTTGCACGTTTTGATTTTAAATGCGAGAGGCGTTGTACCTTGCTTATCCTGTCGTTCAAGCGCTCATTAAGATTTTAGGAGTGAATTTAAAGGCGGACGGTTATGCGCGCGGCGGAGGCGCGGGTGCGGTATGCCCTCGGGGTTGACAAAGATAGGCGGGTATTTTATAATTTACAAAAAGATATATAGTGTCGACAGCGGGAGATATCTCATAAGCGCAAGCAGCGGGAGATATCTAAAAAAGCGCCTATTTTGCGCAAGGCGCAAAGGCGAGCCTGCTTATGCCGTCGGTAAATATCGGGCGCAAGGTGGGCGCCGCTACGGAAAAAAGGAGTAAAACGTATGCTGAAACGCATTGTTATGAAAGGGGTCGCGAGCTTTCCCGCGTCGAGCGAGGCGGAGATAGACGGCTTGGACAAAGTGAATTTGATCTACGGCGCAAACGGCAGCGGAAAATCTACAGTGGCGCGGTTTATAGGCTCTCCCAACGCGCCCGAGTTTTCGGATTGCGCGCTAGACGAGGACTCAAACGCGCTGCCCTGCGTATTCGACAGGTCTTTCAAGGAAAAGCAGTTTCAAAGCGACGCGCTATCGGGCATATTTACGCTGGGCAGCGGGTCGATAGAGCTAAGGCGCGAGCTGTCCGCCCTGGAAAGTCGGCGCGAAGACGAGGCGGCGCGTCTGGACTTCTTGAAAGAAAGCCTCGAAACTCTTGGCAATGAGAAAACTAAAAGCGAGGATAAGTTTGCAAGATCGCTGCACAAGGACCTTTGCAAGGCGTATTGCGACGAATATCCCGAGGTCTTTAAGGGCTTCAAGTCGAGCAAGGAAAAGTTTACCGCGCTTATGCTGGAGGCGTATGGCGACGGCGTTTCAAATCCCTCTTCTCTGAGCGAGCTTTCAGAAAGATATCGCCTGCTCTTCGGCGAGGCGGGAGAGAGCGGGTGCGAGAGGTTGCCTCTGCTCTCCTCGGAGTTCGCCGCGCTCGCCGTCTCCATAGAAAACGACCCCATATGGCAAAAATCGGTCCTGGGACGGGACGATTTGCCTATCTCAAAACATATCTCGAAGTTCGGCAATCAAGATTGGATGCGTCAAGGCATGGCGTATGCGGACGGCGACGTCTGCCCCTTCTGCGGGCGGCATACAATAGACGGCAAGCTTTTGAAACAGCTCGACGAATATTTTGACGGGAGCTTTGTCAAGGCCGTGGACTCCGTCGCAAATTTCAAGCGTCAATATGAGGGATTCGGCAAATATGTGCGCGGCTATCTGGACGGGCTTGGCGAGTACGGCGACTCCCTGCGCATAGCGGGAATTCAGGCTAAAAGGCTGGACGCGCTCAAGGCTAATGTGCTGGACGTCGTCGATTTCAACCTCTCAAAGATAACGTATAAGGAGGAGCATCCCTCTCAAGCCGTTGCTCTCAAAAGCAGCGAGGCGTGCCTCAATGAGCTGTGCCTCGCCCTGCTCGACGCCAATCGCAAGATATCCGCATTCAATGAGCTGTGCGCGGCAAAAAAACAGGAGCAGGCTGCCCTCGTACGGGATTTCCGAAAATACCTCGCCGCCACGAAAAAGGACCTCATTTCGGCGTATCTCGAGCAAAAGACCGCTTTAGACGACAGGATATCCGCGCAAAACGCCGCCGTGAGCGACGCGCAAACCGAGCTTGAGGACACCGATAAAAAAATAGCCGAGCTCAAGCGGGAGCTTTCAGGCATAACTCCGTCCGCGGACAGGATAAACTCCACTCTCGAGGCGCACGGTTTCCACGGATTCAAACTCGAGGCGGCAGAGGACGTCGGCAGTTACAGGCTAGTGCGAGAGGATGGAGCGGACGCCATACATACGCTCAGCGAAGGCGAAGAGACGTTTGTCGCCTTCCTGTACTTCGTCGAGAGCCTCAAAAGCGAGCTCGGTCGCGAGTTCAGCGGGCGCATTGTCGTACTCGACGACCCCGTGAATGGGCTGGACGCGGAAACGCTCGCTGTCGTCGCTTCCATAACTTCCGACATCGCCGACTCCGTCTCGCAAGGCAAGGACGGCTTGGAGCAGCTCGTCGTGCTCACTCATAACAGGGACTACCTCGCGCATATTTTTCCGCCCTACGGCGGCGTAAAACGCTACTCCTTCGTCAAGCGCGACGGCAAAAGCCGCGTCATTCCGCTTGCATTTGCTTAGAGCCCGCGACCACCCAAAGCAAGGTCTTTAAGGGCTCACCGCAAATGCCGCGCTGCTCCGCGCGCAAAAAATTTAACGCTTCACATACTTCGTATGCAAGAAAGAGCAAGAGGACGCTCCAAGATACTCGTATAGTTCGCTATTTTTTGCGCTTGGTTATGCGGGCTTGCGCCCGCTTTTTCTTTTTACTAGCGCTTGAGTGAGAGATTGCGGGGTCCCCGCAAAAATATGAAATGTTTTTTGTGGGGTGCAGACCCGCCCTCACTGCGTACGTGAGTATATCCCGCTCGCTCCGCGGGGTCGCCCGGACAAGGCAAACGGCGGGTATTAGGGCGCTCGGACGGAGGCAAAGTCTATGTAAAATAATGCTCTGACAGGGGGCATAAAGACAATCCCCTCAGTCCGCTTCGAGGAGCGGACAGCTCCCCTTATAATCACCCCTCGAAAAATACTTTTCGATGGGACCCCGAAGGGGAGCCTGCCGTACACTCGGACAAGGGGATTCCTCGACGTTGCTCGGAATGACAATATATATAACGTGTCATTTCAAGCGTAGTCGAGAAATCCCCCTGTTATACCCCAATTTTACCCCAAAAAATCACTGCGTAATTATTTTGGGGACCCCGATGATGCTCAGACAAAGGTAACGTTAATCACTCGGACAATACGTCCGTCAATATCAAGCTCTCGCGCAGGAGTTAGTACCATACACACAAACCGAAACGCGCGAACTAGTGAAAAAAAAGCGGGCGTAGCCCGCATCCCCAAGCGCAAAAAATAGCAAACTATACGAGTATCTTAGACTTGCTTCTTGCGCTTTCTTGCATACGAAGTATGTGAAGCGTTAAATTTTTTGCGCGCGGAGCAGCGCAGCATTTGCGGTGAGCCCTTAAAGACCTTGCTTCGCAAGGGTCGCGGGCTCTGAGCAAATGCAAGCGGGGTGCAGGGGGTGAAACCCCTTGCCGAGGCGTGGGCGAGGAGCCCACATAGGGGCGTGTGGGGCAGAGCCCCGCATAGGCTCACTTCTTCTCGTAGTTGAGGAGTTTATTATACTCGAGTTTCCAATAGATGTATTTGATGGGCGGGCAGATGGCGAAGAGGACGCGGGCGAGGGAGAAGAGTTTGCAGGGGTTGACGGATTTGCGGTCGTGCTCTATGCCCTTGACCATGCATTTCGCAACGTGCGAGGGTTTTTGTACGGGGAAAGGGCGTTGAGTGATCTCTTTGTCCTTGCCCTCGACCGCTTTTTTGAAGAATCCGGTGTCCGTGGCGACGGGATAGAGGCAGGTGAGTTTGATGTTTTTGGGGAGTTCGCGGCGCAAGCCTTCTTGAAAGCCTTGCATCGCGAATTTGCTTGCGGAATACAGCGTATAGCCGGGCATCGCCATCTTGCCTATCGCGGAGACGGTTATCGCCATGTGCCCATCTTTGCCGCCGAGATACTCCGCGTACTTCTGATAGGAGTAAATGGGCGAATACACGTTGACTTTGAAGATGTTTTCTATCCTCTCCCAATCCACATAGTTCATGCGCTCATAGTACGGAAAGCCCGCGTTTGCATAGAAGATGTCTATGCCGCCGAGTTTTTCATCCGCGGTCTTAAAGATGAGGTCCACGTTTTCCTTTGTGGAGACATCCAGCTGCATGGGAATGACCTTGTCCTTATCGAACGTCGATATCTTGTCTATGAAAAGGTCTACCGCGAGTATCTTGTTGTCGCCCTTGACGAGCAGTTTGAGGGTCTCGAGCCCTATGCCGCTGTTCGCGCCCGTAAGCACAATTTTTTTGCCTGTTATCATAATTTCCTCCAACTTTTTTGACGATTTGGTCTTGTTTTATTGTAGCACTGCGCGCAAGATTTTTCAACTGTCCTTCAAAAGATATTCCAATGCCGCCGCCGCTTTTTCGCGGAGCTCCTCTATCGTGCCGTCGTTTAAAATGGTGACGTCGCCCGCGAGATATCTCTCCTCGCCCTGCGCCGCTATGCGCGCCTCGATATCCTCCGCCGTCATGCCGCGGGAAAGCAGCCGCTCTTTTTTCAAGCCGTCGGGACATACAACGAGCAGGGTCTTGTCAAACAGCCGCTTCGCGCCCGAGCCCGCAAACAGCGGCACCTCTACAACAAGCGGGTCCTCCGTAGCGCGCTCTATGCGAGAGAGTATGCGCGGATGGGCGAGCGCGTTGAGCCTCGCCCTCGCCTCGCCGTCGCAAAATACCGCCTTGGCGAGCGCCGCTCTGTCCACCTTGCCCTCGCGTACCGCAAATGGAAACTCCTTTTCGAGCAAGGAAATATACTCTTTTTCAAGCAGCAGCTCGCGGTTTATCTCGTCCGCGGAGAGCGTCGCCAATCCCATATCGCGCGCGACTCTCAACACCTCGGATTTGCCGGAGCCTATAGTGCCTATGACCGCTATCCTCATTTGAGTTCCGCCCAATTTTTTGCCGACTTCGCCTCCGCTATGAGGGGGACTTTGAGCTTATAGGCGTTTTGCATCTCCTCCTCAAGTATGCGCTTGACCTCGTCCGCCTCGTCCTGCGCCGCGTCGATTATGAGCTCGTCGTGGATCTGAAGTATCATCTTCGACTTCATGCCCTCGAGCCTCTTCTCTACGCCGAGCATAGCGAGTTTGATTATGTCCGCCGCCGAGCCTTGCAGGGGGGTGTTCATCGCCATTCTCTCCGCCGAGGAGCGCACCATATAGTTGGACGACTTGACGTCGGACAAGTTGCGCCGCCTGCCAAGCAAAGTTATCGCGTAGCCCTTCTCGCGCGCGCTGTCTACGCATCCGTCCATAAACTCCCTCACTTTGGGGTGGGTGAGGAAATAGTTGTCGATGTAGGCGGTCGCGCGATAACGCGGTATGGACAAGTTTTCCGCAAGTCCGAAACCGCTTATGCCGTAGATTATCCCGAAATTCACCGCCTTTGCGTCACGCCTCTCCGCCGCCGTCACCTCGCTTATGGGCTTGCCCAAAATGTGAGACGCGGTCATGGCGTGTATGTCCTCGCCGCTTTCAAACGCGTGCATGAGCTGCTCGTCCTCGCTGAAATGCGCGAGCAACCTCAGCTCTATCTGCGAATAGTCCGCGGACACCAGCACTCCGCCCTCGCTTGGCAAGAATGCCTGTTTGATGTCCTTTGCCTCCTCGCTGCGCGCGGGAAGGTTTTGAAGGTTTGGATTTGTAGAGGACAGCCGTCCCGTCGTCGTGACGCACTGATTGTATTCCGTATGGATACGCCCGCGCACTATAAGGGGCTGAAGTCCCACGACATATGTCGATTGCAGCTTTGTATATTTGCGATATTCGAGGATGAGCGGGATTATGGGATGTTCGTCCGCGATGTTCACGAGCACGTCCTCGCTCACGCTGTAGCCTGTCTTTGTCTTTTTGCCCCGCTTTAGCCCGAGTTTTTCAAACAGTACTTCGCCGAGCTGTTTGGGAGAGGAGATGTTGAAAGAGCCGCCCGCAAGCGAGAATATGCGGGAGGATAGGTCGTCAATGATGTCAGCGTATTTGTTTTCCGCCCCCTTGAGCACTTCCGCCGAAACGCGGACGCCGCGCTCTTCCATATTGCGCAAAACGACGCAAAGCGGCTGTTCAACGTCCAAAAAGAGCTTGTAAACCCCGATTTTGGTCATTTGCTCTTTTAAAATCTTCTTTTCTTCAAACAGTTCCGCCGCGCCTTCGTCCAGCCCGTCCGCGCCCAAAACTTGCCCGAGGCTCTTTATGGGAGCGCTCTCCCTCGCGAGGTGCGCCGCTATCATGACGTCGAAAAAATCCTTCGCCTCTATGCCGTAGCGCCGCGAGAGGGACTTATAGTCATAGCATATGAGCGTCCTCGTCTTTGCCGCATCCGCAAGCGCGGACAGCGCCCGATCGAAGTCTATGCCGTCACTGAAAAGATCCTCCGCGCAGGCTATCTTGTACTCCGTGCCGCCGTCCGTGGCGAACAGTATATCCTCGCCCACTATGAGCGAAAACTCCTCCTTGCCTTCGAGCGCTTTCAAAATATCATCTTCGCTTTTGAGCGTTGTGAGCGTCTTTTCCAAATCTATCTTTTTGACGATCTCCCCCGCGCCCTCGAATTCCATTCTGTTTGCGAGAGAGGATATCTCGAGCTCCGCAAGTTTCGCCTTGACATCCTGCGAATATACGGGAGTGAACGCGATATCCTCAAGCGCGCACTCTACGGGGACGTCAGTCTTGATGACGGCAAGCGCGCGACTCAACAGCGCGATATCTTTGCTCGCCGCCAAAGTCTGACCCAGCTTGCCCTTTATGCCGTCCGCATGCGCGAGCACTTCGTCGAGCGAGCCATACTCCTCGATGAGCTGTTTCGCCGTCTTTTCGCCCACTCCTGTGACTCCCGGGATGTTGTCCGACGGGTCCCCCCTGAGCGCCTTATAATCAATATATTGCGAGGGCGTAAAGCCGTCCTCTTTGAGGCGCGCCACGTCGTAAACTTCTATCTCCGTCACGCCTTTCTTCGTCCAAAATACCTTTGTCGTCGGGCTGACAAGCTGAAAACTGTCGCGGTCTCCCGTGACTATTACGCACTCGTCCTCGAAACGGCGCGAAAGCGTGCCCAAAATGTCGTCGCCTTCATAGCCCTGCATGCTCACTATCTTTATGCCCATCGCGGCGATGAGCTCCTTGAGCGGCTCGACTTGCTGCCTTAGCTCCTCGTCCATGGGCTTGCGGGTCGCCTTGTACGCCGCATACATCTCGTGACGGAAGGTGGGTCCCTTCAAATCGAACGCCGCCGCGATATGCGTGGGCTGTTGCTCCTTGATGAGGCGCAGAAGTATGTTCAAAAAGCCGAATATAGCCCCCGTGTACATCCCCTTTGACGTCTTGAGGTTTGGGAGCGCGTGATAGGCGCGGTGCATAAGGCTGTTTGAGTCCAAAAGCAATATCTTGTTTTTTGACATAGGCGCATCCTTTTTTTTGTTTTTGCCTTTTTATATAGCGGGCATTGCCGCTTGGATATCACAATAATTTTCGTCGTCGCAGGAGCAAAACTCACTACGTTTGTTAAGTTTTGCCTCAAAAGCGCGCATTTCGCTCACAGCCCCAAAAACTCCGCGAGCCCGTACTCCAACGCGCGACGGGCGTCCTCCCTGCCCTTCGCGAGAAGTTCCGCCACATTTGCGGATGTAAAATCCATGACGTGGGCAAGCTCCTCGTCGGGCACTATGAAAAACAGGTCGAGATCCTCTCTGAACGGCTCCCTTATCTTGGGCTTTTTGTCCGCGGGATTTGTGCGTAATACGAGCTGCTTTTCAAAGCCGCCCCGCGCGAGCAAGTTTACGGGTATATTGTTGTAAACGCCGCCGTCTATATACTTTTTGCCGCCTATCTCCTTGGGCGGGAAGATAGGAAACGTCGCGGACGCGATAACATAGTCCACAAGCTGTCCCTCGGGCACCTCGTCCATGAGCGCCTCGACGGGCTGTCTGTCCGTGAGGCAGTAGGTCACAAGCCCGAACTGCTTGCCGCTTGTCCTGAGCGCCTCCTCGTCCACCAGTCCCGTGAAAAACGCCTGCGTCTTGTCATACGAGCCGCGTATGAGCGAGCGCATCTTTATCGCCCTCTTGCCGAGGCTCGCTGCGCTTTCGAAGTCTATACCGTGCTCCTTGATGCGTTTGAGCACCGCCTCATCGACGTCTATTATTGTGCCCGCCCAAATTTGCGACCACATGTCAACAATTTTCTTTACGCCGCCCTGCACGTACAGCGCGCCGTTGACTGCGCCTATGGACGTGCCCGCGACGCCGCCGAATGTCACGCCCTTTTCGTCAAGCACGCTCAGTATACCCGCTTCATATGCGCCTTTCACGCCTCCGCCCTCGAGCGTTAGCCCTATCTTTTGATGCGTCATGCTCTGTCTCCTGCTATTTTGAACATTATATCAAATACACAAAGCATTTTCCACTATATTTTTAATTTTTTTATAGCCGCTATCATCTGCCGCGGGAGAACGTCATAAACTTTCTGAGAGGTGTATAATGACAAATTCCAAACAACTCATAGTGCTCTCGGGCGGCGGGCGCAAAGGTATTGTCAAACTTACGGCGATGGCGGGCAACGCTAAGGGCACGTGCTCGCTCGACTTCCGCCCCGCGGGCGCTACGCTATATCTCGTTGGGGACGGCATTGCGCAAATACCGCTCAAAGATATGAATACGCTCTTTGACGTGCCCTTCCTCTCAAACGGCGAGGCGAGCTGCCTCGTGCGCTCGAGCTCGCTCACTATGTTCGGAGGCGCGCTCCCGCATAGCGAGATAATCAAAAAGGTGGACTCCTACATCAAAAATGCGACAAAACCCGCTCCCGCACAAAACTCGGCGAGCGACGGTCAAAAATCGGAGCGACCGTACGAGGCGACAGACAACGGCTCCTCGGCGGCTGCGCGAGATGAGGGCAAAGAGGAGAACGATATTTCCAAAGAACCGCAAAACGAAAGCGCGGAGCATACTTTTGCGGGAGGGGAGGCTCCTCCTCGCGAAACGGACGCCGATACGCCTCAATATGACGTAGGGCAAGAGGCTCCATTCAAAACTGCGGAAAACAAAGGAGCGCGCTCCGCCCTGAGCGACATAATGAGCGAAAGGGACAGATTTGACGGCAACAACTTCTACTACGCAGTCAAGCCGCAACTCGACGAGATGTTTGTGTGCTATCCCGAAGAGCAACTACTGACCGCGACGGTGGAGCGCTCGAAGTGGGTGCGCGTTGACGCCTCGGACGGCGCGTATGCCGTGGGGATACTGTACGACGGCGACGACCCCGCTTTCATCTGCTATGCCGTGCCCGAGCGCACTTCCTGCCGCCGCCCGCCCGCCGAAATAGAGGATATGTGCGTGTGGCTGCCCGTCTCCTCTCGTGAGATCGTCGGCTATTGGGTCATCTATCAATCCGCAAAAACGGGCGAAATAATAAAATAAAAAAGGGGATTGTACAAGGGGTCTTTGAATTTAACGCACCTTCTGTCCGAGCGCCATCGGGGTCCCCACGAAAATATGGAATGTTTTTGTGGGGTGAATGAACGGACTTTGCCTTGTCCGAGCGACTACGCGGAGCGAGCGGTTTCACGCTAAGAACGCAGTGAGGGCGGGTCTGCACCCCACAAAAACATTTCATATTTTTGCGGGGACCCCGCAATCTCTCACTCAAACGCTAGTAAAAAGAAAAAGCGGGCGCAAGCCCGCATCCCCAAGCGCAAAAAATAGCGAGATATGAACATTATTTAGTTGGAGTTTTGTGAACATTTTATTGCGAATTGCGAAGCGTTAAATTTTTTGCGCGCGGAGTGGCGCAGCATTGTGCGGTGGGCTTTATGGCACCTTACTTCGTAATGGTGCCCAGCCCTAAGCAAATGCAAGCGCGAGCGCAGCCCCTTCCCGCCCTGCCGCGGCG
>CANPWB010000041.1 GCA_947581925.1 uncultured Clostridia bacterium | reverse complement strand
GCATCCTTAGCTCAGTTGGTAGAGCAACTGACTCTTAATCAGTGGGTCCAGGGTTCGAGTCCCTGAGGATGCACCAAAAAATTACAGACTGCCTCATGCAGTCTGTAATTTTTTGCTCCTCAGGGACTCGAACGCCGCGTTAAGAAAACAGTCCTGTGGACTGTTTTTAGCGGCCGGCGTGATAGCGCAGTGAATGTAGCGCTGTGCGTGACGTGTGTTATCCCCACGTTCGAGCGGGACGTCAAGCACCACACAAGCGGAGCGAGTCCCTGAGGATGTCACAGGATGTGATGTAGGGACTCGAATGCCGCGTTAAGAAAACAGTCCTGTGGACTGTTTTTAGCGGCCGGCACACGGGGTCCCCACGAAAATACGTAGTGTTTTTGTGGGGTAAAATCGGGGTCCCCAAAATAATTACGAAGTGATTTTTTGGGGTAAAAAGTGAGGAATCCCCCTTTTATAAGGGCACACCTTCAATACTAGGGGATTTCTCACTATACCCCACAAAAACACTGCTTATTTTTGCGGGGACCCCGGTTCGCTCGGAATGACAGGCTCTGTACTAGGGGATTCCTCGACTGCGCTCGGAATGACAGGCTCTGTACTAGGGGATTCCTCGACTGCGCTCGGAATGACACATTAAACAACTTGTCATGTTGAGCTTGTCGAAACATCCCCTTTATAGAGGACGTCTGCTTCGCACTAGGGGATTCCTCGACTGCGCTCGGAATGACAGGCTCTGTACTAGGGGATTCCTCGACTACGCTCGGAATGACAGGCTCTGTACTAGGGGATTCCTCGACTGCGCTACGCTCCGCTCGGAATGACACATTAAACAACTTGTCATGTTGAGCTTGTCGAAGCATCCCCCTGCCCGAGCTTGTCATGTTGAGCTTGTCGAAACATCCCCCCTGTCCTCACCCCATAAAATCACTCCGTAAATTTGCGGACGACATACACATATTGTAAAATCGCACATTTTTATTGACAAAATCGCACATAATGGATATAATAATAGTACAAAATAAAAGAGGAGTGAAATCGTATGTCTATTACCGCAACCGAACTTAAAGCCAATTTGAGCAAATATTTGTTGTTGTCTGCGACTATGGATATTTACATCACGCGCAACGGCAAGATAATATCCAAGCTGACAAATCCTTTCCAGGAGCGCGTCGATATTGCAAAGTCATTGTTTGGAATACTTCCAAACGACGCGTCGCTTGAAGAATCGCGCGAAGAGAGGTCAAAAAAGATATGAGAGCCGTACTTGACACTTGCGTCATTATAGACGCGTTGCAAAACCGCGAAGGCTTTTCAAAAGAGGCGCAAGAGATATTTTTGCTTTGCGCGAACGATCGCTTTATCGGCTGTATCACGGCAAAATCCGCGACGGACATTTACTACATAATGCACAGATTCAGTCACGACAATACCGCCTCAAAAAGCGTGTTGAGCAAGCTGTTTGCCCTGTTTGAAGTGCTTGACACCGCGGGCATAGATTGCAAAAAAGCGCTCCTTGACGAGCAAGGCGACTTTGAGGACGCCGTGATGACGGAAACCGCCATACGCTCCGAGGCGGATTGCATAATTACGCGCAATATAAGCGATTTCAATACCACGGGGATAGATGTTTATACTCCCCGACAATTTTTGGACTTGCTTGAAACCGAAAGTGACAACAGATAAAATACCTTGTCATTCCGAGCGGATGGGGTCCCCAAAACAATTACGAAGTGATTTTTTGGGGTAAAAGGAGGAATCCCCCGGTGCAAGGGTTCGTCCTCTACAAAGGGGATGTTTCCTTTTACCCCACAAAAACATTTAATATTTTTGTGGGGACCCCGAATTGCTCAACATGACAGCGTGATACCTTCTGTCATTCCGTGACAGTGGTCACGCGGCGAATTGCCTTCTCTCGGGGAGAGCGGAGGAGAGGAGGTTTGACGCGGCTTGAGCGGTGGCTGCGGCTTGGTCATTCAGAGCCTGCTGATAAGTTGTGCCGTCGGGCCATACGCCGTCCCACTCATCGCGATCAATTGCCGCTTGCAAAGACTCTTTGAGTGCCTGTATATGATTTTCCGTTCTGCCTTTGATAAGGTTGAGATCGCGATATACTTTTTGCGTATGCCACAGGATATGATCATTGTTTGGAATAGGCGTTCCATCCCCCGTGAATGATAATGAGTAGTAGGTTCCTTTATTATCTATATTTAAATCGACATCCGCATCTAAATATTCGCACAAAAGACGGATATAACGGTCCTCAGTAAAGTAGTTGTTGAAATCATCACGCGTACAGATTTGCCCATTTAATCTACCTCCATCAACAGTTATCTTGTCTGAATACGACCAGCCAACAATTGGTGAAGGTGTTAGTCTCCCCCAATCATCATAAAACACGGGCTTGTTTTTCATGTCAAGAATCTTCTCCATTCCGGTAACTGTAATTTGGTCTGCTTTTTGTAGTTGATCATCTGCATTAGATGTGCTATAAAAGCAACCAAATACAACAGGATTGATAAAACGAGCCTTCTGCACTCCGCTTGAAGTACTATTACCTTGTGTATTTACAGACTCTTTTCCAAACCATTCGCCGTAGTCTGTAACAGATTGCAATGCACTTTCCAACGCCATACCAACCATTGGATTTTTATTCATAGCGTTACTTAATGTCGTCAGCGACTGATAATTCAATATGTCGTTAAAATCGCCTTGGAAAATTGCGGTAAGATTATGTCCTTCGCCTGAGTCCGGACCACCGGCGCCCTCACAACAAACAGCCATTACGCAGTTATAAATCACCATATTTTCTAAGTATACTTTGGCGCCTGTGTAATACAGTTGTATGCCTTTTATCGCCTTGCTGACAACTGAGTTTTTGAAGTAAGAGATACCGCCGTCGCCCTCTTTGCCCGTGTTGTTGGATCCGCTCTTTGCACCATACGGGCTGCACTTATAATAGTGTTGGATATTGGAGTAATAGCAATACTGGAATGCAAAGACGACGCCTGTGTCCATTTCATTAAACTTTTCCGACGGGTTACGACCTTTTAGCGTAACATTGTATGCACCTCTGACGCTAACGCCGCCGTAGTTGCCAATATTCGTTCCCATATCCTTCTTCAACTGTTCGTTTCTTGCATTATAAGTTATAAAGTTGCCATTGCCATAGATCAAATCTTTATCAAGTTCGGAAGTTTGATTGATATATTGGTTTTCTGGCGTCCCATCGGGTGCGGCTTCCTTTACATCATAGTCGCTCAAGTTGCTACCTGTAGCTCCACCATACAGATTTGTATGCAGCACAACCTTATTGTTCTTGTAATACCCCGTTGCATTGAACACGTTGACAAGCGCGTCATCTTGCAAGACATTGAAATTGAAGTGAGTATTGACAGACTTTCCGTCTCCTGCCTCAACTTTCAGATATTTGAACGCACCTTCGGAAGGTGTGACATCTTTGCCTTCGATGTCCTTTCTGTCAGCAACCGCCGCCCATTCTGCTTCCTCGGCGAAGTTGCCGAAAAAGTCATTTTGCACATCGGTCTCGGAGAGTCCGACGAAGTTGCCAAAGTAGAGGTGTGCGTAGCCGTCCTCGGCAAATACGTCCACCCATGGCACCTGCTCCGCGCCTTCTTCATACTTGCCGTTTTGGGCAATGGTCTTGCCCTCTGCGTCCTTCAGAATGGAATCGCCGTCAGTATCGTGCGTGATGGTGTATTCATTTCCTCCATAGGTCAATTTTTTGCCCTGTTGTGAGACGAGTTCTTGGGTGCTTTGCTCGGTCTCATCATCGACTGCCGTAAGTTTCCACATGATAGACTCGGGATTTGCGGGGGTGTTGAACACTATCTCGCTGACAGCATTGACGGGTATGCGCAAATAGTCGACGATATTTCCGCCAATGAGATCCGTGCCATAGTCGCTGTGCTTTGCAAACACGCGGACTTGTTGATAGCCCTTGTACACGTCGCCGCCATTGTTTTTCTTGGACATGTCATAATCGGGGAACTCTATTTTTACAAGTTCCACACGACCCAATGTCAATTTGGCGACATTGTTGCCGCAAGCAAAATTCATTTGAACGTTTGTAAACACCTCGTCAGTGGGGATCGTCACAGTGAATGTGATCTTCCACGCGCCTTGCTCTTCATCTTGAGTGACCTGCACTGTAGGCGTCGCCCACGTATGCGCTGTATCTTCAAATGTGACCTTGAGGAGACTCGTGATCTCGCTGTCATTCCCGGTGAGGTCAAAACCTTTGATGACATTGCCGCCCTCGGACACATCCTCGCCCTCAAGCGCTGGGACTTGTACGAAAAGCTCAAATGCGCCTTGTATGTTTGACGGGAAGTTGATGCTTTGCTCGTCGGGGAAATTGTAAGGTCCATGTTGCCTTGTCGCGCCGCCGGACTGGTATTGGAGAATGAAGGACTTGAAGTCATCTTGCGACAGAACATGGCGGTCGATCGTGACGTTGTACGTCGTGTTGCCCGTCTTGAATGTGAAAGTATTCTCTCCGCCTGCCAACTCAAGCGTAACGTCGCCCTCAAGCGTGCCTTGATTGTTTGTAATGTTGATGTCGGTCTGCCCCGCTCCGCCTTTTGACCAGCTTGCCGTCATTTGCGTCACGGCCTTATTGTCAGTGCGCGAAATGATCACTTTGAGCGCCAATTTCTTGAGCAAGGTATTGTAAGTGTTTGTGTTCAAAAGCGCTGCGTCTTTGTATTTGACTTCTATCTTGTTTGCAAGAGAGTTGACCTTTGCCTTAACGTTGAAGATGTTGTTTGCGACCGTCAAAGTTGCGTTGTTCTCAGTCACGCCGTTCAATACGTTTGCGGATGTGATCTGCACCGTCGCTTTGTTGTCTTTGACATTCAATATCTTATAGGTGAGGTTTTGCCCGCTGTATGCAAACGCGATCTGTTCCTCCGTGAGCGTGAAGTCCAAAGGATCGCCCGCTTGTGCGTCGGGTATTGTCGAGATCTCAAGCTCTATCGTCTGATCGAGGTCGGCAAACGTAATCACGTTGTCGCTGTCTTTGTTGAACGTTGCGCCGCCCTTCACTTTGACGACGGGCACGCTCTTAAGCTTGCCGTGCGTCGTCCTGACTTTGTGAGACGCGGTGAAGAGCTCGCCCTTCTTTTCGGGGTTGCATGCCTCGGCTTCAGAGGTATAGCTCACAGCGACCTTGATGTCATGCTCGTCCTCTGTCGGTTTGAAGGAGTATGTTGTTGTGTATGCCTTCAATCCATCGCTTTCCGTCATCGTTGCTTTTACGCCGTCAATTGTGACTTCCTTGCCCGCGAGAGCGTCCGCCGTGATGTTTTTGAATGTCACGGTGTAGCCGACGGACTCGTTTTGCGTGAGGTCGATAGTAGGCTTGATCTCAACATTCGAAGCGTCAACGGGCTTGTCCACATATATCTTGAATTTGATGGGTTGTACTCTCTCGTCCGCGGTATATGCAGTCATCTTCACGACCGACGCCACAAAATTCACTGTTATTTCCGCAAATCCGCCCTTGTCTTGGGGGATAAGATGCAATGTCTCGGGATCTACTTTGATGATGTCCTCATGGTCGGACTCGCACACGGCTTTCATGCCCTCGGGAGGAGTGACATCAAGAACACAATCTCCACATTCGCCATTGTCATTGTATTTCAACGTAATATTTTGAGGCGCGGGACTGCTGCCACCCACCTTGACGGGCTTGTCCTCTGCTTTCGGCACGGTGTACGTCAAGGTGAGTTTGCTCTCTACAGTTTCATTTCCGACGATGGTCGCAACGACTGTAGCGGTGCCCTCTTTTTCGAATGTGAGCGTATTTGCCGATGTAAAGGACGCTGTCGCCTTGTCCTCTTCTTTCACCGTCCATACAAGAGTATCCGTATGGTTTGCGGGCGTGACGATCATGCCTATGCCGCTTGTCACATTGCCCTCTGCAAAAGTGACGCTCTTCGTCTGTACGGTCTGGCTTGGGTTGTCGCCGTTTGCGTCTACAAACTTTATAGACTGCGCCTTGCGCGTTACGGTCACCGTGCAGGTGTCCTTGTACACCTCGATGAGAGCGTTTTCTCTGTTGTATTTCTTGGAAGTGACCGTAATGGTCACATCGCCAAGCTTTTTATTGTAATCGGTCGCAAGAGTGAATTCGTTTGTCTTGTCGTCATAGTGGATAAGATCGAATTTGTTGTCGCCGTCGTTGTCATAAGACTCGCCATTGAATCCATACGCCACGCTGACTATCTCACGATACGCTACGCCTTGCACTATCTTAAGTTTGATAGCGGAAAGCGGCTTGCCTGCGTATGCGTCATAATCTATGCTGTCGCTGTTTTTCGGGAAAAGCGAACCCATCTCAAAATAGCCGTCCGTGCAATGATATGAAACAGACTCGGCGTCGGTGTTGCCCTTGACGTCGGACGCTGTTGCCGTTATCGTCACATAGCCCGCTTTTTTGAATGTTATCTTGCCGTTTTCGTCTACTGTCGCGACGTTTTCATCCGATGTCGTATATTCCACAGTGTAGGTCGCGTCGGCAGGAGATGGGAGCACGGTCGGAAATTGCGCTTCGCGGTCGGTCGTGAGCTCCGCTTCATTGTGTGCGCCGCCTTCAAGAGATATGCTCTCCAGCTGTTGGAAACAGTGGATAGTGACGGCGTCCTCTACGTCGGGCTGATCGGTAGACCTCGCGGTCACAGTCACCTCTCCCGCGCCGTGGCATATCACTTCGCCCGTCGCGGATACGGAAAGCACTGCGGGGTTGGAAGATGTCCACTCTATGCCTTGGTTCGTTGCCTCCGCGGGCACAATATCGACCACAAGGCGCCTTGTGTCGCCATTGTACAGGTTGTCCTCAAAGGACTGTATCTTGACAGCGTGCACCTTGTTGTCCGTAACAAGCACCTTGCGCTGTGCGACTGCCGCCTTGTTCTCTATGCTGGAAACCGTAACGAACGTCTCGCCGAAATATTGCGCTTTCACAACGCCGCTGTCGTCGATCGTCACGATTTGATCGTCGCCACTTTTGAACGCTATGTCGCGATTGCTCGCCTTGAGCGGCAATATGTTGACTTCACACTTTGCGGAAGGCGGGTTGCCTTCGTCACTGAGGACAAGTACGAGCGTGTCATCGTCAACAAACTCGACTTGTTCCACATAAATGTGCGTCACAAGGCTCATGATCGCGCCGCTTACAAGCATTATGAGCAGAATAAGCAGCGGCAAAAGTATGATCGTGGATACCATCAACTTTTTCATCTTTCTTTATCTCCCTAAACAACTTACTTTTCTTTTTCGCCTATAAAGCGAATATTTATTTGTTACTATTTATTTCCTTTTTTGAAGTTATCTTTCCTTTTTCCAAACAGGACAACTTCATATCCCCTGTTTTTTCTCTTTTTCGGGCGTCAGCATTCGATTTTTTGATATTTCTTGTCTGCCGTGAACACAAACACAAGCACGTTCACAAGCGCGTACACAAACGCCACGCCTACGCAGAACAGGTACGCCCAAAGCGCGCCGTTGTTATTCTCGTACACGCGCGGGAAAAGTATGCTCGCCGTGCCGAGTCCCGCCGCGATCACAAGCCCGATGAGCAGCATATAGGTGATGTTGATCTCCTCCGTCTCGCCGTTCGCCTTGGGTTTGAGCGTCGGGTTGGCGAGGTTCATGTTTACGCCGTTGAATACGAGCCCTATCGCAAGCAACACCTGCGACACGATCAGCACCGCTATCTCCTTGCCGCTTATGAACTTGAGCGCGCCCATAACGATCGCGCTTATGATAAGCGCTACGAGGCTGACGCAGACGTTCAGTACGCCCTTGATGACAAGCTGTTTGCGATACGGCACGGGGACGAGCTTTGTGATGTAAAACTTTTTGCCCTCCACGCTCAGCACCGTCGCCGCGAACGAGCATATCATCGCCATGAAAACCGAGATGACAAGTATGGACGCGCCGAAGTTGATGCCCTTGCCTATCTGCGCCTCGCCGACCATAGTCACAAGCCTGTTGCAGAAAAACACCATGACAGGCGTCGATATCGCCACGCCCAGATAGAAATAGGAGTAGGTCTTTGTGCGCAGTATCTCGCGGAAAGTGTATCTGAATATTGCGCGTGTGCTGGAATAATCGTCGATCTTGCTCATGCGCTTGTAGCCGCCGAAGCCGTTCTCGAGCGCTTTTGTGCGGATGTCCGTGCAGACGACGCTCGCCAAAGCGACGCCCATACCCGTAAGCACTACGCTAGCGCCGATAAGCCCGCCGAAACCGATACCGAAATCCTTGAAGAAAATGACGTTTGCAAGATAGTAGGCGGGATTGTAATAGCCGTTGAGGCCGTTGAGCAAATTCTCCCAAATCTCAAGCGTGCCCGTCTCCCAGTCCCTATGGATGAAGAATTTCGCGAGAGCCGTAAGTATATAGTAGTAAAGCACAAAGCAGCCCACCAAAAACGCGATGAAGATGACAAGCCTTATCGCGCCGTACTTTTGCAAAAACGTGCCGAGGTATACGATCGGTATCGCCAAAAACACCGACAGCGCAAACGGGAACATCGGCAAAAGCAGCGCGCCGAGTATGACTCCGATGATGTAGACCACGCTTATACACTGCGCCGCGACCCCGTATGCGACCATGATCGGCAGCATCAAAATCACCGAATAGATGGTCAGATCGATATAGTTGAGGATGAGATAGCTCAAAAACAGCTTGAATGGGCTGAGCGGGAAACGCGCTGTTATCATCAGATCGCCCGGCTTATAAAGCCTGTTGACCTGCATTCCCGTAGCTACCACCGTAAGCCCCAACATTATCACTGTGATGTAAAGTTGCGACAGTTTTTTGACGTCCACGCTCAAGCTTGTTTTGAGCACGAACGTCAGCACTACAACGAGCGCGAGCGCCGCCGCGACCGCCAAAAAGGACGCAAACGCCGTCATGATAGCGCTTGTCTTGTCGTTGTTGCGATTGAAGCCCCATTTGAGCTTGAGCTGAAGACGAATAAATTGTGCTATCATTATTCTACCTCATTTAGACTCCGTCTCGGTTTCGTCCGCGTTATTATCGCTGTTGAGCTCCATATAGTATTTCTCGAAATCTATGCTTTCCGTCTTGAGATCGACGATCCTCACAAGGTTGCCCTTGCGGATGAACACGACCTTATCGCATATCCTCTGCACGACGTCGAGGTTGTGCGAGGAGAACAGCACCGCGCGGTCCGCGTTTGCGTAATTCCTTATGAAATCGCAAAGCAGCACCATCGTCTGGTGATCGAGGCCGACCATAGGCTCGTCGAGTATCCAAAGCTTGGGCTCGTGCACGAGCGCGCCCAAAATACAAATTTTCTGTCTCATGCCGTGCGAATAGCCCGCTATCTGCATGTCCAGCGCGTGCTGTATCTCAAACGTTTTGGCAAGTTCGTTTATGACATAATTCTTTTGCGCCTTCGTCGCGCCGTACAGGCTGCCCATATAGTTGACGTACTCTCTTCCCGTCAACTTTTCATATACGGTGTGATCGTCGGGCACGTATCCCACAAGCTTTTTCGCCTTCTCCGGCTGTTTCGCGACGTCGTAGCCGCCGATCGTTATCGTGCCTTCCTGGAATGGCAGCACGCCGATGATGCTTTTGATGATCGTGGACTTGCCTGCGCCGTTGCTGCCGACCAAGCCGACGACCTCTCCCGCCTCCACCGTAAAGTTGATGTCATGCGCGGAATAGTTTGGATTATTGCGATACTTCTTTGAAAAACTGTTTACTTCGAGCATTTACTTCTTCTCCGTTTTTTATTTCAATATTTTTATTCGTTTTGCCGTCCAAGGGCGGCTTTACGAATTTTTCTGTTTATGGGCGCTGTACCCCCCCCTCTCGCATACGTCGCTTTTGCCACTTTTTATTAGGTTGCGCAAACCCAAGCGTTATATGTGATTTTTCGTATTTAGTATAGTTTATCCGCATTTTTTAAGTCAACAAAATAGCCCAAATCCAAATGTGAGGATTTGTTTAGAAAAGTCGTGAAATCTTAACAAATCTTAAGATTTCGACATGTTTTTGCAAATTATCGTGTCAAAAAGCGCAAAAGTACCCCCATTTTCGACTTTTTCACGCAAAACGCCCCGCCCTGCCTATACCGCCTACGCCGCGGCGCCAACGTCACCTGCACTTGCGTTTTTAACCCCCATGTCATACTAAACGATACGGACGTCCCCGCAAAAAGAATTTTTGTGGAGTATAAGGAAAAATCCCCTTGATAAAGGCAATACCTCTGCACCTGGGGATGTTTCGACTCCGCTGCGCTCCGTTCAACATGACACCTTATATACCCACTGTCATTCTGAGCGTAGTCGAAG
>CANPWB010000040.1 GCA_947581925.1 uncultured Clostridia bacterium | reverse complement strand
TTGCATTTGCTTAGGGCTGGGCACCATTACGAAGTAAGGTGCCATAAAGCCCACCGCACAATGCTGCGCCACTCCGCTTACTTGCCCCACAAAATCACTGCGTAATTTTGCGGGGACCCCAAGAAAGCTCGGACAAACATTTCGTTAAATACAAAAAAATTTAACGCTTCACATACTTCGTATGCTAGAAGTAGCAAGAAGAAGTCCTAATATACTCGTATAGTTCGCTATTTTTTGCGCTTGGGGACGCGGGCTTACGCCCGCTTTTTCTTTTTACTAGCGTTTGAGTGAGAGATTGCGGGGTCCCCGTAAAAATATGAAATGTTTTTGTGGGGTGCAGACCCGCCCTCACTGCGTACGTGGGTATATCCCGCTCGCTCCGCGGGGTCGCGCGGACAAGACGTCCGTCCGTGTATAAGTATGCGCGGACAAAGCGTCCATCAATATCAAGCTATCAAGCGGGGGTTGACACTTGCAGACAAACCAAAACGCGCGAACTAGTGACAAAAGTGCCGACGTTTGCGCGTTTTTAGCTTGGGATTGCAAAGGGCAAGTCGCCCTTTGCCGAGGCGTGGGCGAGCAGCCCACATGGGGCATCATCAAGGACGCAGGGCTCGCACAGCGTGGGGCATCGGTATGCCGATTTGTTTGTATATTGACAAATTTTTGTAAAAGGCATATAATTTGGGTAACAACTCAATGGGAGGATATCATCATGAGAACAAACAAAAAGATCATAGCGGTTGTCGCCATCATTGCGCTTGTAGCGGTGCTCGGCGTGTGCCTCGTCGCTTGCAACGCGGACAGCTACACAAAGAAGCTGGAGAAGGCGGGCTACACTGTGAGTAGCTATAAAGCCGAGAAAGATGAAGAGGGCAAGATCGAATGGGGCGTCACAGGCGCCAAGTCGCTGACAGATACTGTCACAGTCATCAAATACAAGAAAACAGACGACGCGAAAGCCGCAGAGAGCGATTTGAATAAGACGCTTGAGGCAGCGGGCATATTAGGCGATTTGGCAGGCGTTGAAAAAGTTTACAGATCCGGCAAGATCGTCATTTTTGGCTCCGAAGCAGGCGTAAAAGCGGCAAAATAACAAAAAAAACTATTTGATAAAGGCAGACCCGACAGGGTCTGTTTTTTATTGTTGCAGACGAATTGAGGCGCCGGATCTTTTGCCTAACTCACGATATATGCGCAATATTATGATTTATGAGACAAATATACCCTCGCGCACAAAGCGAATGTGGATAAGCCGAAAAGGCTATGGATAGTAAAAAAGCGGGACTGCGTTTAAGCATACTCGGGTGGGTTTTTCGATATAAAATTTACAAAAATATCGCATAAATATTCAATCTTGCAAGTATTTTGATAAAAAATGTGGCAAATTTTGCAAATTTATAAAAAATTTATGAATATTTGGTTGACATATTGCCGGGGGGGGGGTATTATAGAAATACATACCGATATTAATAGCTACAATTGTTCAAATCGACAAAAAATTTTTATATAAAGGAGTATTTTTATGAAACGCAGAAAAATTTTATGCGCTTTGCTCTCCGTCATCTTGGTGTTGGCGATCGCGGGATGTATACTCGCCGCATGCGACAAAAAGACGACTGCCACGGTCACTTTCGAGGGAGAGGGCATAGAGGCATTTAAGGTGAATGTGAAAAAAGGCAACACCGTCCCCGAGCCCGATACGCCGACAAGAGACGACTGGGTGTTTGTCGGTTGGTATGACGCGGACGGAAACATCTGGGATTTCGATTTGCCTGTCAATGAAAATTTGACTTTGCATGCCGCGTGGGGCAAGGCAAATCTTGTGCTTGACGCGAATGGCGGCGCGATGGGCGAAGGGGTACAGTCCGAATTTAACATAAAGAGCGGAGAAAACTATACCCTTCCCGTCCCGACGGCGCCTTCGGAAGCGTTGACCTTCGCGGGCTGGGAGGCGGACGGAGCTATGCTTACGGGCGCGGACGGCAAATCTACCGCGGGCTGGAGCAGTGCGACGCTTGTTACGGCGAGCGCGGTCTGGGTGACAAAAGGCGAAAAGGACGTTTTCAAAGTGAGCGCTTTGTCTGACGGCACCTACTCCATTTCCGCATGGGGAGGGGAGTACTCCGCCGAGCTCGTTTTCCCGTCCGCAATAGGCGGCAAGGCCGTCTCGGAAATTGGCGATATGAGCAAGCTTTCCGCTACAAAAGTCACCGTACCTGCAAGCGTGAAGAGCATTGCGGCGAAGGCATTTGCAAGAAATGCGTCCGTAACTATCGTCGATATGTCAAATTTCGGCGGCGCGATAGGCGATCTTGCATTCAACGTCAGCGCGGTGGAGTTTGCGATACTTGGCGGCACGACGGCTATTGGAGAATACGCGTTTTTGGGCAGCAATATTGAGATGTTGTATGTGCCTGCGACGGTCAAGAGCTGCGCAAAGGGCGCGCTTGAAAACGAGGCGCTTATTGAAATAGACTTCGAGGGAGATTTCCCGACGCTCGGCGAAAAAGTATTCGGCGACGGCACGAGCGACCTTTCTATAATCGCGTCCGAGGCGGCGTGGGACAAGCTCATCGAAGGCACGGACGATACAAAGGCGTTCAATGTGCGCGTACAAGAGTCGACAGGGCTTTTGGCGGGCGGCATCTTCACTTGGAGCGATGAGATGATGGAAAGCGGCATAGCGTCGCACGGTTTCTATACGGGCGATGAATTCGAGGCGTATCTCGGCCTTGGACTGAATGTCGCGGTGATCATCGACGGACACGTCACGTTTGCCGACATCTACGACGGCAAAGAGGCGAGCGACCATTTCTACAACTATGATACAAGCCCAAAGACGACCTATCATCTTGATAGAAAGACAAAAGAAATTACCACATTAACCGCTAATAAAAACGGCGAAGTCATCAAGGATAATGTCCTTTATGACTATGTCGGCAACGAATTGACCTATGTTGTGCCCGACGGCATCACGGCGATCGCTGGCGGAGCCGCCTCGAACAATACCTCCGTAAGATTTTTGGATACAGGAAACGATGTTGAAAAGGTCGGCGATTTCGCATTCGCGTTCGGAAATTTGTTTGGCGTCACTATAGGCGAAAAAGTGACGGAGATCGGCGATTTCGCATTTTTCTACAACAGCTTTCTTGCGCAGCTCATCTTCGAGGGCACGACGGCTCCAACCATAGGACAGGGTGCATTCTGCGATATGCTTGATACGGCGTATGTTCCGATGACTTTAAATACCCTAGTATTTTATGGAGGCACAGCAAAGATATACACCGTAGATCCCGTAGAGTCATTTTGGGGAGAGGCGGCAGGAAAACCGTTTTTCGACGCTATGGTAAAATCGCTTGAAGGACTTCCGCTCGGTACGATGAAAGATACTCCCGACAGCGAGGAAAAACCCGTAAGCTACAGCACGTCCGAATTCAGTACATTGCAAACGAGCTATTTTGCGGCAAAAGGCAAAACTTATGAGAGCGACTACGGCACTATCACAATGACAGGCGCGAACACGGGTTATGCGTACATCACGTTTGATGAAAAGAGCGGTTATAAAGGCTCAAGCTACATCTACTTCAGCGCGGTGCCCACTGTCGGCTACAGCTTTTCGTATTACGACGATACGACTGCTCCGCTCAAGATACAGATATTTACAGGCATTCAAGACGGAGAAATGCAAAGCATAACGGTGTTCGGAATACTCGGCGACGGCAAACTTGCGTTGAGAGGCGAAGAGGTCGGCATTTACGGCGATATAGACAAGGAATATTTTGTCATCGACGGTTTTGGCAATGTCGAATATCATACTCAAAGCGGCGAGGTCAAAGCGGGCACCTACAAAGCCGAAAACGGGATACTCTCTGTAACGGGTATTGAGGGTATAACTTCTATTGATGTTGACATAGAAAATCATGCCATTACATACAATTCACAAGTTCTCAACGCACTGGGCGATGAGGCGGGCATATATTACGACCTCGCAAACAGGGCTATGCTCAAGTTGGACGGCAAGCCGAAAGACGACGCGTCGGGGACAATGACTTTGGTGTTCAATGGTAAAACAGATACAATGCCATATACGATAGACGGCAAAAAGTTGAAATTCAAGTTGAATGATGTTGACAAGGATTGGACTTTCAGTAAAACTGCAAGTGACGTTTGCACGGGTTATTACGGAGATTATGAATACAATCTCAAATTCGGAGTAGTTTCAATAGGGACAAACGGCACTTTCAACAAAGGTACAGACAAACTCACTCTCGATGGTTATTTCAATGCTAAATTGGATGAAAAAGATTGCACTTATTATCAATTCGGAACGAGCATACTTCTGTTTGACGGCGACGATGTGACGATGTACAATCTTGATCTCGAGAAAAAGACATTTGCGGAGCCGACAGCGCCCGAAGCGGATGTGTATTACACCACCACATCAGGAGACTACAAAGTGTATATCGACGGAAAAGGCAATTTGGCTTACTTCACGGGCGATGATTATAGTCTCTACACTTATTCTCTCGGTCAAGACGGCACATTTGAAACTTTTACGGTCGATGGTCATCAAGGCACAACGCTTAAGGGCAAGCTCAACATAGATAAAGGATACGGAATGTTTGTTTATTACAGTGGCTCAAGCGATAGCACCGCTGCCATAAGCAAACAGCCGTTTGAGCAATTGCTATCCTATGGGTATGTCCGCGTGTATAATATAAGCGGAGACTCTGTTAAAAGTGAAGGTCCCAGTTTTAACGCATATGTGAGCAATAATGTTTTGTTTATAAACGAATACGGCAAGCCTTTTAGCATGTACGAACTTAGCGGGCAGGCACAGAACTTTACTTACACATTCACTTCATCCGATGGTTGGACGGCGAATATTGATGTAAAGGTGACAAAGAAAGACTCCTCTTATGAAGTGGAGCTGTCATTCAAGTGCGCAAGTTCAGAGCATAAGAAGGGTACATTGGACGGAAGCGAAAAACAGTTTGTGTTCAGTTGGCTGGATGAAGCTAAGACTAAGGTCGGCGTTTATGAGGACGACAGCTGGGTGAGCAACTTCTTCTGCGGCACAGTCAAGTGGACTGAGGACGGCAAAAGCTTTACCGTCACAGACGGCGAGACGACCTACACTGTCAGCGGCTATGATACGGACAATGTGACCGTCACGAAGTCCGAACCCGCAAAGAGCGAAAACGCTTGAGAGCAACGGCATTTTGGTCAAAACGCTTTACGGCAAATAATGAAAAGCCCGTCTGCAAATGTTGCAGGCGGGTTTTTGTGTAATTTGGAAAATGTGCCGTCACTCCGCGTCCCTAGTCAACAGGTCGCCCTCGAGCAGGGGATAGGGGCAGGCGAAAGAGTAGGTGTGTTGGACGAGTTTCGCGTCGTCCGTGGCGGAGCTGTCCGCGGGGTCGGTTATCTCGCCAAGCGTAAAGCTCTTTCCGTCCGCGGGGGAGGGGGAGAGGATGTTGAGGGCGTCGCCCGTCCTGAAACGGTTGCGCATCTCCACAGTGGCTACGCCGTCCGCGTAGGAGAGCACGGTCGCGACATATATCTCCTTTTCGCGGGTGCGCGTGCTGTCATAGCTTATGCTGTCAAGCGGCGCGCCGAACAAAAATCCTTCCGTATACGGGCGGTGAGAGACGCGCTCGAGTCTGGCGTTCAGCTCCGCCTCATGCGTAATATGCCCCGAGGACAGGTACTCGTCTATTGCGGCGCGGTAGGCGGACGCGACGGTCGCGATGTAAAATTCGCTCTTCATGCGCCCCTCCACCTTGAGCGAGCATATGCCCGCCTCGGCGAGCGACGGTATGCGCGAGAGCAGGCGCATATCCTTGCTGTTGAGGATATATGTGCCGCGTGCGTCCTCTTCTATATCCAAAGGCGCGTCCGGGCGCTGCTGTTCGACAAGTTTATAGCTCCAACGACAGGGCTGTACGCACTCGCCCCTGTTCGCGCTGCGCCTCGTGAAGTAGGAGGAGAGCAGGCATCTGCCGCTGTAACTTACGCACATAGCGCCGTGGCAGAATGCCTCAAACTGCATATCGGGACAGGCGTCACACATGGTTTTTGCTTCCGCGAGGGAGAGCTCGCGTGCAAGCACTATGCGCTTTACGCCCATGGACTTGTACAGTAGGACAGTGCGCGTGTTTAGCGTGTTCGCCTGCGTGGATACGTGTATAGCAAGAGAGGGCGCCACTTCGTGGCACAGCGATATGAGCCCGAGGTCGGATATTATCGCGGCGTCCGCGCCCGCCGCTTGCAAAAAGCGGAAATAGTCGGCGGCGGGGGCTATATCGGCGTCGTGCGCGAAGATGTTGACCGCGACATACACCTTTTTGCCGCGCGCATGGGCATAGGCTATGCCCTCAAGAATGTCATCGCCACTGAAATTGTCCGCATACGCGCGCAATGAAAAGTCCTTGCCGCCGATGTATACCGCATCCGCGCCGAAATGTATGGCGCATTTGAGTTTTTTGAGATTGCCCGCAGGCATCAAAAGCTCAAGCATATGATCATTTGAGGAGGGGGATGCCCGCAAGATAGACTATGTCCGTCCTGTCGCGCGCGTCGCCCTCGGCAAGTACGAACGCCTTTTTGACGATGTTGCCGCCCGCGAGCGTAACGACTTTTTCAATGCCGAGCAGACTGCCGCCCGTGGATACGACGTCGTCCACGATCGCCACGCGCTTGCCCTTGATGAGCTCCGCGTCGTGCTTGCTGAGATACAGCGTCTGCTCCTCGCCCGTCGTGATGGACTGTACGGACGCCTCGATGCCGTCCTGCATGTACAGCTTTTTGCTCTTGCGGCATACCGCGTAAAAGCGCTGCCCAAGCTCACGCGCTACCACGTGCGCAAGTTGCAAGCCCTTCGACTCCGCCGTGATAATGACGTCACATTCGCCCTCAAGCAGTCTCGCCAGCTGCTTGCCGCAATGCTCCGTCAGCTCCTGGTCGCCGTGCAGATTGAAAAAGCATATGCGCACCCCCGACGGCAATGGCAATATCGGCAGTTCCGTCTTGTAGTCGCATATGTCAATGGGATAGTATCCTTCCATATTGCACCTCATCTAGCGATATTTTCAATATATATATATTATATCAGCCGTGATCCCAAAGTCAAGAGCGTGGCGCGAGACATCGTGAGTATGACGCTCGGGATAGGGGATTTCTCGACTTTTTACCCCGCAAAAACATTTCATATTTTTGCGGGGACCCCGATGATGCTCAGACAAAGGCAACGTTAATCGCTTGGACAATGCGTAAGGTAAATATCAAGCTCTCATGCAGGAGTTTTGGGCATTGCATACAAACCAAAACGCGCGAACTAGTGACAAAAGTCACGACGTTCGCGCGTTTTTAACTTGGGATTGCAAAGGACAAATCGCCCCTTGCCGAGGGGGCGGGGCGAGCAGCCCCGCGTAAAGCGACGAAGTCCCTTGCCGAGGGGTGGGCGAGTAGCCCACATTTTACAAATCAAAGAGGGGAGGCGCTTAAGAGAGTGCAGTCGCGGGAGAAACGGAAAACGGCGTTGCCTATGAAGTCCAGCACGCGGATATCGTCTAAGGCGGGGTCTACGGCGAGGGAGGCGACGGTGCAGATGCGGTCGGGATACTTCTCGCGGCGCTCGAATACGGAGCTGTCGTAGCTGTCGCCCTCATAGGAGAGCACGCCGAGCAGGGAGTCGAGGGTGGCGTCGTCGTCGAGCGCGGAGAGCAGCTCCAGCGATTTTTTCCTGCGGAAAACGGAATTCACGGGCACGCGCGCAGTATCGTAGGGTTTTGTGCAAAAGTGATTGGAATGTGTATATGGGGTGCAAATATATTCAACGTGCAGGTCGTGCAGGTCGCGCTCGATATTGCAGAGTGTGAGGCTGTTCATGTCGAGCAGGTTGAGATTGAAGGGGGAGGCTACATCCACCGTGCGCACCTTGCGCTCCGCCTCGGCAATGGATGTGGAATTGATGACGTCGCGCAGAAGAATGAAACGGGATATCTCGTCCATGTCGCGCTCGCCGCCGAAGATATGGTTGCTTGAAAACGCCATACCGCTGTTGTTGAACGCGAACGCGCTGCCCGCAAGGCGTATCGCGGAAGTGTAGGCGACAAGCTTGAGATCGCCATAATCGTATTTTACAAGCGCGACGTTGTCAATGTTCATGGTGGCGCTGTCCTCATTGTGCGCAAGCATTGCGGTGCGAGGGGTCTTGAGGTAGACGGAAGTGCAGCCGTCCGTGCCGCCGTATATTTCGGGAAACATGATGAGGAGCATTACGTCGCGGCTGACGCCCGAGCCGTCCGCCCTGCCGTAGATCTCGTCGAGGCAGTGGGGCAACTTCCTGGCGAGGTGCGCCTCGAGGGCTTTAACGCGCTCAATGTGTCCCGGGAGCATTGCCGCAAATCCCGCCTCAATGCTCAAGAGGTAGTCGCGAAAATGGCGTCCGATGAGTACGCCCATTTGATAGTCGTCGCCAAAAACTTCAAAGTAGTCGATCATTCGCTTTGTCATAGTAAACATTCTAGCACAAATGGCGCGAACTTCAAGAGATTTTTTTCAAAAGCTCCAAAAATAACCCAAAAGCCGACTCAAAATTCAAACGCATACAAATTTTGCGTTATTTAGGTTGCGCAGGAAGGGGATTTTGCGCTATTATATTTGCATGATATCGCGCGATCGCGCGCGACGCGCTGTGAGGTTTTAATATGTTTGAGAATGATATCGCAAAAGCTCTCGCCGTAGAGGGACTCGCCGTACAGGATGTGTTTTGCGCTCTCGAAGTGCCCAAAGAGGCAAAGATGGGGGATATTTGTCTGCCGTGCTTTAAGTTTTCAAAGGCGTTGAGGCAGGCTCCGCCCGTCATAGCGGCAAAACTCGCGCCGTACGTGCAAAGCCTGCCGTTCGTTCAAAAGGCGGAAGTCGTGGGCGGATACCTCAACATCTTCTTCGACCGTAATACTGTCGCGGCGGGGATAGCTCCGCTTGCAACGTCCGACATCGTGGGCAAAAGCGACGAGGGCAGGGGCAAGACGATATGCATCGATTATAGCTCCGTCAACATAGCAAAACCCTTCCATATCGGGCACTTGAGCACTACGGTCATAGGCGGCGCGCTGTACAGGATATTCAAGCACCTCGGCTACAACGCCGTGGGCATCAACCACCTCGGCGACTGGGGCACGCAATTCGGAAAGCTCATTGTCGCTACGCGCAAGTGGTCGTCGCTTGAGGAAGTCGCAAAAAACGACGAGTATTTCCTCAACTCCCTCTACGTCCGCTATCATAAGGAGGCGGAGGCGCATCCCGAGATGGACGACGAGGCGCGCGCCTGGTTCAAGCGCATAGAGGACGGAGATGGCGAGGCGACAAAATATTTTGACGTTTTCAAAAAAGTCACCATGGAGGCGGTCGGCAAAATTTACGACAGGCTGAAAATTTCCTTTGACAGCTATGCGGGAGAGAGTTTCTACAACGACAAGATGGAGCCCTGCCTCAAATTACTCAGCGACAAGGGCTTGCTTGAGGAGAGCGATGGCGCAAAGGTCGTAAATCTGGACAAGTACGACATGCCGCCGTGCCTCCTCGTCAAGGCGGACGGCGCTACGTTGTACGCTACGCGAGACCTCGCCGCCGCATATTACAGGAAACAGACTTACGATTTTTATAAGTGCCTGTACGTCGTCGCATATCAGCAGAATCTGCACTTTAAACAACTGTTTCAGGTGCTTAAACTTATGGATTTTGCAGGTGCGGACGATATGGAGCATATCGCTTTCGGTATGGTATCCATGGAGGACGGCTCCATGTCCACAAGAAACGGCAGGGTGATCTGGCTTAAGGAAGTGCTGGATAAGGCGGTCGAAAAGGCGGAAAGGATAATAAGCGAAAAAAATCCCGACATCAAAAATAAGGCGCAGGTCGCGGAGAGCGTAGGCGTCGGCGCGGTGGTGTTCAGCGCGCTTTGGAACAACCGTATAAAGGACATCGTGTTCAGCTATGACAAGGTGCTCAACTTCGACGGCGAGACCGCACCGTATGTGCAATACACATACGCTCGCTGCGCAAGCGCGCTGAGAAAGGGCGGCGCATTCTATCCCGATAAGGCGGACCTCGGCGCTATTACGACGGACGAGGGTTACGAGGTCGTCAAGAGCCTGCTCTCCTTCGGCGAAAGCGTAAGGCAGGCGGCAAAACTGCGCGAGCCTTGTCTCGTCACACGCCATATCGTCGATCTCGCGGGCAAGTTCAATCGCTTTTACATCGGGCACCGAATAGTCGTTGACGACGAGGGCACCCGCAACGCCCGACTCATGCTCACCGCCGCAGTCAAACATACCATAGGCACCGGGCTCTCCCTTCTCGGCATCGACGCCCCCGAGGAGATGTGAGGTTTAGTATTTTAGAGGTGGGGCGCTGCCCCACACCCTGGCAAAGGGCGCTTTGCCCTTTGGGTCCCAAGCTAAAAACGCGCAAACGTCGGCACTTTCGTGCCTGGTTTGCGTGTTTTTGATTGTGTATATAGTATGAACTCCCGCGTAAGAGCTTGATATTAACGTCAGCTCTGTCCGAGCGCACCTATACAAGGACTTTGCCTTGTCCGAGCGACCTCGCGGAGCGAGCGGTTTCACGTTAAGTACGCAGTGAGGGCGGGTCTGCACCCCACAAAAACATTTCATATTTTTGCGGGACCCCGCAATCTCTCATTCAAACGCTAGTAAAGAGAAAAAGCGGGCGTAAGCCCGCGTCCCCAAGCGCAAAAAATAGCGAACTATACGAGTATATTAGGACTTCTTCTTG
>CANPWB010000039.1 GCA_947581925.1 uncultured Clostridia bacterium | reverse complement strand
GACGCTTTGCGTCCCCGCCACGAACAGGCGGCAGGGCCGCAGAGCAAGCCACCAGCTCAGCTGGTGGTTCTGACTTTCCTCACGCATTATACATTCTTTTGCGGAAGTTTACAACCACATTTTTCGATTGACATACAGAACGTTATTTTATGCAACTTCGACTTTTATCGTCAACGCGCCGCAGTCGCGACACGTTGGAATTTGCTTGCCTGCTCGTCATAAATGCAAGGGTCTAAATTTTATAAAAAACTTTTTATCAAAAAACTTTTTTACAAAATTTTGCGCAAGCGCACCGATGAACTGCGCCCTCATAACACCCTTGTTTCACAACGCTGTCATTTCGTGCTTGCCCTTGCATTTTGCCTCCCGACGGCGGATTACACGTATGCCGCAATTAAGCGGCTGCAAGGCGACCTTGCAGCCACTCTTCAAATTTTCCGATAAGAAGGTGCGCAAGCGAGCTTGCGAAAATCGAAAAATACCTCGCGCCCAATGGGGATAAGGGACATAGGAGTATCAACTATGAGCAACTACTATCGCACCAACAGCAACACCCGCGACATCATTCTCAAACGCTTTTCTATGTTTGACGGCGTAGGGCTTGACCTATCGCAAGCCACGTCTTACGACGAGGCGCTCACTATGGCGGGAATTGACTACACCGCCGAAAAAGCACCGCTTTTTCTCGAAACGGGGCAGAGAGTGGACGACCACTTTGCCGTCCTCAAATCGGACGACCACTCCAAAATCCTCGGTGTCGTCGGCAATCAATATCAAGCCGTGTCTAACCGCGACGCATTTGCCGTCGCTGAGGAAATTGTCGCGGAAGGATATGCCGACTTCGAAGTCGGCGGACCTTCCTTGAAAAGCAAAAACGCCGTAGACTTCTCTCGCTCATTCCTCGTATTGCGTGGCGAGGACTTCACCGCAGGCGACGACACATTCAACAGCTTTGTCATCTTCAACAACAGCTTTGACGGCTCAACAGGCGTTATGTATCGCGTCGTCTGTATGCGCGTAGTCTGCCAAAATGGTATGGTGCGCTATCTCGGTGGCGCAAAAAGCCAAATCAAGATTAACATTGCCCACACGCAGAGCGCGGAACAGCGCATCAAACGCGCAAACAAAATTGTGCTGCAACGCGAAGAGGAAATCGAAGCTATCAAGCGCGAAGCCGAACTTTTCAAATCTGCGCACTTCACCCGCGCCGAATTTGAGAAAGAGGTCATTCCGCTTATTATCAAAGAAAAGAAACTCGTCGAAAACGACAAGGAGCGCGAACGCGGTCACGAACGCATAGACCAAGTTGTCAGCGAACTGCTCCAAGCCTACAATGCCGACGACGTGCAGAACTACGCTAACAACGCATATCGCGTGATATGCGCCGTCAGCGACTACGAGAGCCACGCCGAGCCACTCCGCAACACGGGCAATGGGCAAGTATATATGAACCGAATTGTCAAGGGTATGGCACTCACGACAGCCGTCGCGGAATACATCGCACAGACAAGAGGGCTTATTGCAAGAGCCTAACTGAAATATAACCGAGCGGGGGCGGTATATCCCCCGCAAAGGAGTTTTCTATGAACAAGGAACGCAGAAAGAGCATTGACGACATCATCACCGAATTAGACGGCATAAAAAGCAGTATTGAGGCACTTCGCGACGAGGAGCAAGAGAGCCTCGACAATCTTTCAGACAACCTACAAGAAAGCACCCGCGCGGAGCGTATGCAAGAAGCAATAGACAGCCTCGAATATGCTTGCGACGCCATTGACGAGGCGATGGACAATCTCGAAGCAGCGCAGAACAGCTAAAATTGCATAAATGCATAAAAGTAGATCCGCGCAATGCATAAAACTCCCGCCACTCGGCGGGAGTTTTCGTATAGTCAATCCTCTCTCCCTATTCGCTACGCTCACCTATCCTTGACTATCATTTTTTACCGCCCCTAACCGAGAGAGTATTTATTCTTCATCTTCCTTTTTGCGTATTTTCGAGAGGTCATTGAAGAAATAGCTGTTTTCCGCTTTCATCTCGTCAAAGGTAGCTTTCACCGAGCCGAACGACGGCAAGTCCGCAAGTCCGACAGGCGAACGCAGGGCTTTTTCATTGAAGAAGTCAGAGAAACAGTCCGTTGAAAAGCGTTTGCTATATATCTTTTTCGCCATAAGATAATAATTGCCTTTCTTCGCCTCGCCGTCTTGCGTACCCGCCTCAACAAGCACATTCAGCTTGTAATAGCCGAACGTATTGTATATGTGTGTCTGATACTTTTTAAGCAAGCCTATTGCGCCACGAAGTAAATACATCGGGAGCGTGTTATCGCCGCGATCGTGCCGCCGCTCGTAATACCACTTTGAGAACTTTCCAATGCACCAATTTATAACAAGGTCTGACAAAGCGAACAGCGGCATAGAGAGTTTCATCTCGCCACATTCGTCTATGTAGACTATCTCGCAAAGGTCTTTCGCATCCGACCCCCAACTCTCCGGGCGCTGTTCGTCCGTCAGGACCTTCACGAACGGGAAGTTGTCTACCGTCGCACTATGGCGCACCATTTTGAGCCACGCATTGAAAAGATCGTTGAGTTGATTTGCCTCGTCGTCCGTCTTTTTCTTGCCTTTGTTTTCAAGCATGTTTCCGCGCTCTTTGCCTATCTCGGTTATACATATCACGCCGAACTCAAAGCTGTCTGCGAACTTATTATCTTCAACCATTTTGCGCCCCAAGCGCAAAGTGTCAAAATCGAGGATGTGTGCGTGTCGGCTGTACGCTTGCATTAAACGGCTATCCCGCGCAAAAAAATCATTATCCCACAGCGGGAAATTGCCTACGTCGTCAATAACGACGTCCGTCCGTATGGAGTAATTGCTTATCAATAGACTACTTTCCATAACGTAGATGAAATATAATTGCGTATAGACTTCAATCACGCTCCATACGTCCGCGATCGTCAGATTGTCGTCGTAGGTCATTCCATAGCGTTTGAAATCATACATAAAGATGTTTGAACGGCGGGGACGTTTTTCAAATTTTTTGCGCTTGCTTTGCGCGAAACGCCGACACGTCGCCAAGTTATACACGGTATGATGTTCTATTGCCTTTTTGATTGCGTTTTCGAGATTTATCCACGGGAAGAACGGGAATTTGAGGTCATTTTCGAGTATCTTCTCAAACGCCTTATCGCGGAACATAACTTCCTGCGACAACGCCATATCCGTTATAACCGTAGTTTTCTTTTTGCCCATTGTGCCGCACAACATCAATACGATAGGTCGCTCATTTATAAAGCCTCTATCTTTGTTTTCCATATGTTCGAGCCTACTATGCCCGATACGCCGCCGAACGACGTTTAATATCAAGCAAAGTATAACTATCCAACCGATTGTCGGGATAAAATTCAGCATAGGCGTGAGGTCTAAAAACAGCTTGAACAGTTGGAAATAGATGTCCGAGAAGTGAAAACTGCTTGCGAAGTAAAAATAGAACGCGAAGAACTCCAATATGATTGCGAGGAAGTTGAAATTCCACGCCCACACCAAGCACCACAGAAAGACGTATATTTTGTGCGAGCCGACAAACGCGCCGAAACTCTTAAACCACGCCTTGACGGGCAACCACACTTTGCGCTCGTACTTCTTAAAGCCTTTTAGCATACGGCTGTCTTTGTCGTAGTCATTATTCTGCTTGCCGCCGTAAAACAGCTTTACGACCATAAACAGGAGCAACAGCGGCATAACGACGAGCAATATCTTTGAGATGTAATACATCACTTCGCCGAGCGCACCCATATAGCCGAAGAAGTTTTCCGACGTAAAGAATAAATGCCAATACTCTTTGAACGCCGCCTTAAATCCGTCCCAAGTGGACGGCAAATTAAAGGGCATAACAAACGGGACAACGCTCCTTTGCATGACGGTAATTTGCCCGTGAGCCTCTATCCCGAATAACTGACTAAAATAAAATTTGAGGCTATTGAAGATGTCCCGAAACCCCTCGACTATGCGCATGCCTGCGTGGGGGAACACGCAGGCGGCAACGACGACAAACGAAATCAATATTGCTATACAAATATAATGTCTGTAATCTGCGCCCTTTACGATTGCGCAGAGTTTTTTCATTCTCTCTCTCATAATCTCACAATGCACTTACAACTTTTGCTGTATATATAAAATATCCTACTATTAACAACACGACAACGCCGAGTACAACGGCTAATATACTTCTTCCTTTATTCATTTTCTTCGCTTCCTGCTATATTGATATTTATAATCTGCTTTACGTTTTCCGAACAGCCGCTTTATAAAGCGGCAGAGGCGCACGAACAGCCCAAGCACCACAAGACCGACTACCACGCCCGCGATTATGGCGATTATCTTAATAATACGGGTGAGCAAATCACCGTTTTTATTTAAGAAATCTTCCCACCAATTTTTTATCCATTCGCCGATGTCTGGGTTCCACTCGTTTGTGTTATTGTTATCTGGCTTATTGTCGCCCGTCTGCTTGTTCGATACAACGCCCAAATTATAAGGCTTGCCCTCGCATTCAAAATACAAGCGCATTATTGTGACTTCGGAAATTTTTGTATAGTTTATTTGATATGATGTGCCAAAACCTACTTTTTGCCATTCCGTCGTGGCGAAACACACAACAAACTGGTCATCTTTGATATTTTCCTTTGCCTCAGCAGTCAAGTCCTCTTGCGCGACAAAATCATCTTTTGTACGAATACAACTCCACTTATGTTTTGTGCCGAACGGATGATTTGCGGGGTTACTATCTTCGTCATCTGCATGTATAGTTTTTTGAACGGTTTCGACTTCAGCAGTATGCCCATTACCGTCTACAAGAGCGGGTCTATCCCATTCACCATAACTACCGTCAGCAGCCCTTGCCTGCGACAAATAACTTATATCTATTTCAAATAATTTATCAATAGCATAGTTAGTTTTGAAACTCACAAAATGCACGTCAGTTTTACCAACAGCGGCAGGATAAAGCCAAGCAACACCGTCATTAAAACGCAACAAGCCGACCCATTGATGTTCAATAATCACCACGTCGGTAGTGTCCATTTTATAAATGACTTCGTCGCCGTTTGTGACGACTGTCCACCGTTGAGCAACTTCGACCGCGATTGCGTTCAAATCATTATCCGCCGCGCCCTCATCGTCAAAATCTTTGACATCACGGTGCAAGCAAGGTATATCATATATACGGACACCGTCGCTTTTGACTTCAAGTCCCTGTACAACATATTTTGCAAAAACGCCCTCTTCATTTACACGAGTTAGAGCGTAATCTTTATAAGACAGGGTAGTGCTTTCCGTACTTATCCTTACACTTTTAGCAGACAATGGAGTTGTATTTGCGCTCGGATTGTAAATGTACAAAAACAATTCTTTGCTTGTACTTTCCGCAATCTGTATCAATTTCAAAGTTTTAGACTCGGCAGAGCCGTCATCAATTGCGGGATAATCTTCCGCATTGAATGTGCTGTCTTTTTCGAGGTCGTCAAGCACATTGCTGTATGTCGCTTCGGCGGCATACGCGATCCGCGCTTGACTATTCGCCCATACGGGCAAAACCACCGCGAGCAACACAAGCAATATCACAACCCATATATAAATTTTCCTTTCATTCTTAATCATCATATCGTCACCCTATAAAACAAAATAGGAGTTAAAAGCCGTTTTCACAGCGTTTTAACCCCTATTTTTTGTTTTATTTTGTAAGCCTTTACTTACTTGCCGTAATTGTCCCTTATAAACTCCGCAATCATAGGTCCAAGGACAGTTGTATGAAAGTCCTGCGACGGGTGAATGCCGTCCGAGAAATCTTTGTACATTTCATCTTCAAACGGACACTCATTGTACAAGTCCAAGACAGGGAAATCGTTCTCTGCACAAAATTCAAGCATTGCATTTATGTATAGCACCCTGTTTGGATATTCGTTCGCGAATGTGAGCGGAGTCATAAAGAAGATGAACGCATTCGGGTACTTCTCTTTCAACCCTTTCGCAAGAATATTCAACGCGCCGAAAAAGGTATCTGATGTAGAATCGGTTATTGTGCCGATAGGAACACCATAAACGATATCATTTCCACCGCCCAAAACGGAAACGATGTCAAAGCCGTCAGCCATATTCACATAACGCTCACACATCGGCTCGTAACCTTTTGCGATTGTAGAGCCGCATATACCATAGTTATTAACCGCTTTCAAACCGAGCGTGTCTTTCACGATTTCACAATACGGCGTTTTCATAGGCACATAGGGCTGTTTCGGTAACTGCGCAAAAGTTATGCTGTCGCCAAGCGCGGCGTATGTGAGTTTGGAAAAATCTACTTTTGTAGAGGCATTCTCTGCCGGCACTTCATTATGTAGATGTCCAAACATCACAACGCCAAAGCCCGCGACAGCGGCAACCGCAAGTATTATTACTACTGTTAAAATAATTTTCTTTATCATAGGACAATTATAGCGCAATTTTATTGCTTATACAAGATAAATCTCACTTTATGAGATAGATTTGATAAGGCTGAAGGTCATAGCCATTATCCGTACAGCCAACACGGAGGAATTGAGCAGTTGCGGGAATATCGACGTAATAGGGAACGGCCTCATCCAAAACAGTGCCACCATCATGCGTGACAATCAATTTCCCAACGTTTTTACTGTTTTCGTCGCCAAACGCAACGCCAACGGAATATCGCGAAAGAATACATACCTTGCTATATCCCGAAACGTCTATTGCACGGGTATTATAGTATTTGGAAGCAGAACCTTGATTACCTTCAAAGTCGATAATTAAATTTTGAAACGTTTCGACTTCATAATCAATTTCTACGATAGTATATGCTTCCTGCGCTCTCTTGACTTCGACTTTAAGCTGTTTCACATAGCCGCTTTTCTCATTCCATTTGATTTCATCGTCGTCATCGGGAGTTATCACGATACGCGCATGAGATACGCGCATAGACTGTATGTCCCTTTCGGAAGAGGTAAACGTGTAGTTTTTCAGCTGCTTGCCGCTCGAATAGAGAAATTCGCCCGTGCTGTCATAAAAGAATACTTCGTATGAGATATTATTGTCAAAGGCAGGCGAGATAGACAGCCCTTGACACTCAAAGGCTTCCTTTGTGTAAAGCGAACCCTTTGTTTCCACATACTCGCCTTTGCTGTCAAGCGCGCCTTGCGTGAATTTGAGATTGAGTGTCTTTGTTTCGCTATTGAAATGCTCCACGAGCTTCACAACGCCGAAGATACCGCCCGCGACGACCGCGCAAGCGAGGATAATACAAAGAACTTGTGTTATTATACGTTTTGCATTTTGATTGATGTGTGTCATTTTTTACTCCTTTGCCGTTAGAACAGCATTTTATTTTTTATTATCTACAAGAGGTTTTCCTCTTCCTGCTATAACGTCTGCTACGACCGTTATAATTGTAAGTGCGCTTCCTGTTATAAGTGCGCCTATTGCTTCTTCGTGACCTATTGTTATAAGCCATAATTTTTGATACTCCTTATAGTTTATTTTTTGTTTTACGCGAACCCGTCCGGGCCTGTAAAGACGATTTTTGTTTGCGCGATTTTTCCGAACGCGCCCAAGATGTCTATGTCCACAGATCGCTCGCGCTTTAATTCAGTTATGCCGTTGATGAACACGCTCGCCTCGCCTTTCGGCTTGCCGCTGTCATCAACTCCGCCGTCATAGTAATAAATACTCTCTCTGTCTACATGAACATAAAACGATATGCGCCTGTATAGCTGTGTCAACGTGTCGAAACTGCTGTATTTATATTCGGGATACCAATAGTGGAGTGGTACACTCGATGTTATCAAAATCAACTTGCCGTTGAACACTTTATTGTGAAATCGACTGCTCACGCTCGACGACGTATTATTGTCTATGATTTTCAAGAGGTCGTCGAGGTACTTAAATGTCTTGTCGCGCATGTCGTCAAGAATGATTGCGTTTTGACCCAAGTAATCTTGAAACGGGTCGTTCGAGGACGAACTTATACAAAAATCTAACTCTAAACTTTTGCACAACTGTTTCGCATAGTACGTTTTTCCCGCTCCCGCCTTGCCGTCGATGAAACCGACTTTAATCTGTCTATCCGTAATCAAACTTGCGCATTGACACTCCAACTCCCACAATTTTTTTAGCCGCGTAAAGGCTGTCGCCTTTTCGCTTATTGGCAGAGTATTGACGTATGCCACTTGCTCCGCATAACTGTAATGTTCAAAATCGCCTATAATCTTTGACTGTTCGATCTCGGAGCCGAAATCAAAGTTCGCGACCACTTCCGACGGCGAATATTGATGTTTGTTTTTCTGCGTATCATTGCCGTGCGTGAGATACAGCAGAACATCTACTTTGCGCCCCTTGACTTTTTCAATAAAGTTTTCGGGGAGATTAAACCATTTTGCCACGAGCGACGTATCACAAGACGACGTGCCGAAATTCAAATAGATGTGATAATGCGGACGAGTGTCGTCTTTGTCGTGCAGGATATAAGCCCATTGCTTGATTGTCTTATACTTCATGCACGTCGCTTGTATATCGACCGACAACTTGTCTTTGTCGGTCACTATTTCCATTTGTCGTAATTGCATTTTTAACCCCTAACTTTTTGCAAACTTTTATACGTTTTTATACGTTTTGGCAACGCCGCTTGGACAAGCCCCAAGCGGCGGTTGCGTTTACGCTGTTTACTTTGATTTACTTTGTGTTTGCTATCTGTCGTTTTATACGTTTTATACGTTTTGCAAAGTTTTTTACAACTCTTATCAAGAAGAACATATCAACCCCGCGACAGCAAACTACAAATGTAATCGTACTTTTCGCTCACGTCGTATTGAGAGCCGTCCTCCAACACGACGCGAGTACCGTTTTTGAGAGAGAATATCATCAAGATTTTATTGATGTTCACTTTGAACTTCTCTTTTTTGTTTATAGTGGTAAATTCAACGAACATCTTCAAACCCTCACAGATATATCTCGTCTTGCTTATATGGCGACTGCTTGACAAGGTCAATCTTCGCCACATACGTTTTATTATTGAAATCGTTTACGCCGAGAGCGACATCAACGAGTGCGCCAGGAAGCAAGACTTTGTGTTTGTCGTATTCTTCCTTATTGTTTTTGCCGTTGATACACGCCGTAGCGAGAGCCTCGTCATTCTTCGGGAACCACAGCCCGCCCGTGTTCATCTTCGAGGGAAGCTTGTACAGACTGATGAAGAGCAACGGGTCGCCGCTTTGTTTGTCTGTGCTCGTACGCACACTTGTTACAAGGTATCTTTTCATTTTTTCTTACTCCTTTTCGGGAACGAAACAAACCCGAACAAATATATTTATAAAGCGTTTTCCGCTTTACATCATAGGGGGATAGACAACTGCCGCCGTCTATCGGGGCGGGGCATTTCAAACAAATGAAAATGCAAAGGGAAATCCCTTCGCATTTAATAGTAAAACTTACATGTCCAAGCGTTTAACGCGATCTTTCGAGATTCGGGTTGACGATTCGTGTTTTTTATACTAAAATAAAGGCGGAAGAGAAGTTATTATGAAGAAAATATTGTTTGTGGGCGCGGGAATGGCTACGCTTGTCGCGTCCGAAAAATTGGCGCGCTCGGGGAAATTCGAGGTCACGGTCATTGAGAAGTGCCCGCGAGAGGAGATAGCCTACGATTGGCACGACGACGTTGAGCGCACCGTATTTGAGAGAAACGGACTCCCAATGCCTGAAGAGGGCACATATTTCTTAAAGCGCAATTGGACTTTTATCCCGCCGTCCGAGAGGGTGGAGATAACTTTGGATATCCCCGATGAGGAGCTCGACCTGTCCATAGAGCGCAGACCGCTTGCGGAGCAATACGTAAAGCGCGCCGAGGACCAGGTAAATTTCAAGTTCGGGACGACGGCGGACAGCCTGTTGATAGAAAGCGGCAAAGTGGTCGGCGTAAACGCTGGCGGAGAGAAGATATATGCGGATCTCGTCGTAGACGCGTCGGGCGCGCTGTCAAAACTCAGGGCGCAACTGCCCGCCTGCAGCGGTGTAACTTTAAATCCCGCGGACAGCGAGATATTTGCGGCGTATCGCGCGTTTATGAAGAGAGAGGAGGGAGTCCCCGCGCCAAAAAGCACAAATCGCGTATATTTGAAACACCTCGGCGAGACGGGCATAAGCTGGAGCATACTCGATCCGTCGGGAAGCGTGAACGTGCTCATCGGACGCGTCGGAAGTTTGTCAAAAGAGACTTTTATCAACGCATATCGAGCGCTTAAAGTCTCAAATCCGAACATTTCCGATGTTATAGTGCGCGGCGGAAAGATATGCAAGATACCCATTCGGCACCCTTTGTCGCGCATGGTCTATGACGGCTATGTCGCGATCGGGGACAGCGCGTTTATGACTATCCCCATGATAGGCAGCGGCATCGCGAACAGCATAGACGCGGCAACTATACTTGCTGACGTCATACTGAGTTCGGACGACCTCTCAAAGGAGTCGCTTTGGGAGTATCAAGTGAGGTATTATCTCGCATTGGGTGCGGATCACATGGGCGTTGACGTGCTCAAGCGGTGGTTGCTGTCCGCGGATCCGAACGACCTTGATTGGCTGTTCGAGAAGGGAGTGGTAGGCAAAAAGGAGATGAAGGCGGGCGCGACGGGCAAGCTCATCAAGCTGTCCTTCGGCGAGCTCATGAGCAAGCTTGTCAAAGGCTATACCCGCGTCCCGCTGTTGCTCAAGTTGAACTCCGTCCTGCAAAAGTCGGCGCGCGCCGCGAAATTGGGCAGGCGCATACCCAAAAAATTTGAAGAAAAGGCGGTCATTCGCTGGCAGAGAAAGGTGGAAAAGCTGTATTTGAAATGACTGTACGTGCGATAGGGAAGGCGCTCAAAAGCGCCGATACGTTATAACGTCTGGAAATAGATCGCATATATTGAAATCGCTTTTTTGGCAAGCTATGATCGCTATACGTATCAATGCGCCGTTAGGAGAGAATTATGAAAAAGAAAGCAAAGACGACAATACTCATTGTGCTCCTTGTGGTGAGCGTGCCTGCCGCGCTTATTTTGCTTGCGGCATGCGGCAAAACGGACAGTGCGCCGCCGCTCGATAAGTACGAGCCGTCGTATGACTTCCTCATCGCGGAGGAATATCGCGATCTCGCGGGCGAGGTGTTTTTGAATACGGAGGAATATCCCGAGCTTGAAAGGCAGGGGCTTAGGCTTGTTACGGGTTATGACAGCCTCGATTATACGCTCGCGAAGGAGGGCATAGCGGACGACGCAGACGTCATAAGGCAGCATTTTGATCCTAGCAAGGGTATACTTGTCCTTATCAACGGACTTCAGATGAATTCGGGACGTATGAAAAATACGAAGATGCTGAGCGAAAGCCGCCTTGGCGAACTTGAGATGTTCGGAGCCGAGACGGATATAGACTATTTCAAATCCGATAAGAACAGCCTGCAAAAGTACGACCTCGCAAAATATTGGTTTGACAACGGCTACAACGTGTTTTATTTTCACTGGGAGATGTTTGCGGACAACTATAAGGGCGGAGGACTTGCGGATACGGTAGGCTCGCCCGCTGCAGTGCAGGAGCGGATCTGGTCGCGAGATACAGGCGTGCAAGCCGTATATATGAGAGATGGTAAAACATATATAACCGAGCCGAACAAAGCCGTCAACGGCAGCGTGGCGGAATGGCTGGCTGCGGAATATATGCGTATGGCGGCGGCGGTGAAGGAGGTCTATCCGACCTACGGCGCAGTGAAGCGGGACGTGCGCTTTGCGGGTCATTCTATGGGCGGGGTGCTCACAGTTGCGTCCTGCACGCTTTTGAACTTACTTCAAGAGGACGGTCAACTCGACATCGGCTTTGCTCCGTCAAGGCTCGCGCTTATGGACAGTTATTTGGGCGCAAGTAGCAACTCGGAACTCACGATATCGTGGTCGGGCAAAAAGTATGCCGCGCCCACGGATACTCTGAGCGGTTGCAATTATATCCCCGCGCTCGACTTGCTTGTAAACAAGTTCGGCGCGGCGGCGGAATTTGTGTGTAACGAGGAGTTTGTAGTGCCGTTTTTGATGATGGCAAAATACAACGAGTCCATTCGCGGATTCGAGAATACAAACGCTCCCTATGCAAACAAGATATTGGAGCTCTGTCCCATTGTCGTCGTGCGGCCGTATTTTTACGGGGTGAGCATGCCCGTTTCCGCATTCGGGCACAACGCCATAGGAGAATGGTATCTCAGCACTATCCTTTATGCCGCTCCGAAAGCGGACGGACGCATAGTGCCCACCGCGTGTATGTCAAACGAGGACGTCCGCGCGGCGAGAGGCAATTTGTTTGTGATGATCAACGATCGTATGGCGAATTGCGAGACGGTGCGCTGCGACGACGACGTGTTTTTCCTCAATGTGGCAGCCTGAATTTTATTTGCACTAAGCGGCAGCAAATTAAAGATTGCTCTGCGAATTTGCATAGGGGGTCGGTTTTTCGCAAATTCAAAGCAGCGTCAAGTTGACGTGAAAATTACTGTTTGAGAGCTTTATTTTTGACGCGTTTCGAGTTTGGCGCAAACATTTTGAAGTAGGTATGGATATGGCGCCCGAGCGGGCGCCATATCCGGGGATAAAAGGGGAAAAGATGGAAAACACGCGAATTAAGTATTGGCTGAGACGCTTACATTTTTTCAAAAACGGTTGTTGTAATATACAAAAGAATATAATAAACGTCGCTTTTGCCATTTTATGCGTTATGTCACGCTTGTTTTACAGCGGTTCACAAGTTAAGTAAACCGCAGAACGATTTGGTGCGTTAAGCCCGTGTTGGGAAGAGGCATATCAGGCGGATTCAAGCAGGAGCTTATCCGC
>CANPWB010000038.1 GCA_947581925.1 uncultured Clostridia bacterium | reverse complement strand
TGGGCTTTGAGTCTTACATATCCCTTTGTGCAAGCACAGGGCTATGCAATCCACAAAGCCGCGCAAAACCTGCGGTTAGTGCCGCGGCGCCTATGGTAGGTCGGCAAGCCGTCCTTCCATAGGGTGTCAACTCAATAATTCACGCAACACTGCGTGTTGCTGGGCTTTGAGTCTTACATATCCCTTTGTGCAAGCACAGGGCTATGCAATCCACAAAGCCGCGCAAAACCTGCGGTTTTGCGCAAATTATATTCGTTTCGGCCCTATGGTCAAGTGGTTAAGACATCGCCCTTTCACGGCGGTAACCCGAGTTCGAACCTCGGTAGGGTCACCAAAAATAACCGCATTATGCGGTTATTCTATTCGGAAGTATAGCTCAGTTGGTTAGAGCACCTGCCTTACAAGCAGGGGGTCGCAAGTTCGAGTCTTACTACTTCCACCAGGCGAAAAATGCACATCGACATGATGTGCATTTTGCTTTGCAAAAAGCACATAGATGTCATATACATTTTTCGCCTACTCCGCGCGCAAAAAATATACGCTTCGCATTATTGCGCATGCAAGAAGGCGCAAGAGGACGCTCCAAGATGCGCAAATGGCTCGCTATTTTTTGTGCTTGGGTTTGCTAAGACAAAGGTTAACATTATATTGCATTATTCCTGCTTATTTTTTTGTAGGTTTTTTGCGCCGAGTGAAAATTTTGCTAGCGCTCAATTTTGCGCAATCGTGTACCAATTCGCTTGAGGCGAAGTCTTGCACTGCGGAAGTTGCGTCCCGCTGTCGGCTGCGCCGCCACCACTCCCGTAAGGGCTGCGAAGTGACGGAAACCCCCACTTCACAGAATTTAAGAGTTTGCGGTACTCTTGGTTTTTTGAAGTGTAACGTGATGAACGGCGGTGAAAATAAGGCAGTTATTTGATGAGTCAAAGACATCGTTTATTCAAAAAATGGCTGTCGGTAAATTAAAAATCTAGATTGTTCAAATCTTGTTTTGATATATACCTTTGGGGGGGGGGAGAGAAAAAAATATGACGTATTTGTTTTGGGATACCGAAAGAAAAAAGGCTCGCAGATATATATGCTTGGCTATATTCTCACGGACGAAAATTGCAAAACTATTAAAGAGGAAATTTTAATCAACACGGCTGTTGATATATCGCAGCGAAAATCTCCTCAAATCAAAGTTATGAGGCTTGATAGCGTGGCTACAAAAGTAAACGGTTTTCGCGAGCTTGCCGAAATTATAGTTCCTTTGATCAAAACATCGCGAAGCGTTTGTTTTGGAAAAGATGACTTTGCGGCATTAAACAATCAGCTGTATGCAAATGGGATAGAGCCATTGAGTGGAACATTTTATAATGTTGAAGGGTTTGTAAGAAATTGCGATGAAAAAATCCCGAAAAATTTGAAAGACGTATCGCAGTTTCTGAAATTAAATCATGACAGACATAATCCTTTGAGCGATTCGCGCATCACTATGGAATATTTCAAGTTTCTGACGGAGGAGCATTCAAAAGAAAGGTTTGAAGTGAAAATTCCGAATAAAAAACCTCGAAGCGGAGAATAGTTCCGAGTATAATGTAGTACTTAGTTACGTACGGATGGGGATAACTCAGGCAGTCGTTTAGTGAGTCAAAGACAACGCCACCCGACGGGTGGCTTTTTTATGTCCTCGCGAGGATAAAGGCGCAAATCGGGCGGGGCGAATCATGGCATAGCGGGGCGATAATTTGCGAAATTTGCGATATATGTCGCAAATTGGCGGTATAGGGACGCGCATGATTTTGGTAAATATTACATTACATAATTATAATATATATATCCAACAGCGCTTGACACATATACCTTTATTTGATACAATACACCCATGTTAGTTTGGACAGTGTGGTTAATAATCGGCGTGGCCGGAGTAATTTTTTTTACTGTGCTCGTCATCCCGAAGATCATGGCAAAGCTTTATGCGTCAACGCTCGCGGTGCGGGTCAAGGCGGTGGATCGCTCGAAGGGCGAATTCGGTGACGTCGTCACATACGTGCCTTCTGAAGTGGTCGGGCGCTACATACGGCGATTCCGCGTCGGGCACGACAAAGACGGCATTTACTTTGTCGGCGATCTGGCTATGAAAGTGGCGTATGCGGAGTATGAGCTTATCATTTACAATGCGGAAAATGAAGTTATCCAGATTTTGCGCGTGAAAGAAAAGTTTAACGATACAGGCGAGACGTCCGTCATACGCCTTCCGCAAAAAACGGATTACGTCGGCATAAAGCTCATCTATCTTGATGACGAGCCCATTTCGTACGAAAGGAAGAAGTTCGGCGCGAAATACATTCTGTGGCTCGCGCTACTTTGTTTGAGCTTTGTGTCGATGACGGACATTCTTATTTGGCTTATCCTGTCTTATTTGATACGCTGGGATTACGGCTTTGACGCGCTTGTGTCTCTTCCCCCTTCGTCATGGGCGAAGGTCTTTGGCATTACGTCTGCCGTAGTTACGTTTGTCGTTTGCTGTCTGTGCATAGGCAAAGCCTTGACGAGGATCAGAGGTGATTACAATGAGTAAAAGTAGAGCCGGATCGGCAAAAGACGGCAAAGAAAACATTTCGTTTGCGGAGGGCGCAGTCGAAAGCGCGGTGGCAAGCGCGCTTAACTTAGGCGACGAGAAGCCTGTAGAAAAGGATGTGCTCACACCCGTTGACGACGAGCAAGCCGATATTGGCGCGCCTGTTCCCATTGACGACGAGCAAACAAATGGGGGAGCGTCCGCGCCCGCACTAAACGGCGCCGCTACGACCCGCTCCGCGGAAGAAGAGGCTTTGCAAAACGCGGAACAAAAGCCCGAAAACTTTGCCGCCGCAGTTTCGGCTGGCGATAAAAGGGACAGGCAATCGCAAAGGACCGCGAATAAAGAGCAAAAAGACAGGCAGAAAGCGAAGAAAAGGGCAGCGCTCAAAAAGTTGAACGCTATCAAAAAGCAGATCAAAAAAGGAGAGTTGCCTCTGTCTCCTTCCGAACAGAGTCAGAATGATATGAGCTTTTACGGAGAAAGGCTGCCGTATCCCGGCGGTTTTCCCGTATACTGCTGCAAATATGTCATAATCACGGATGGCAAGCGAAAACTCGCCATGAGGTTTTTCAACGCGAGCGACATACTCGTGACGGGACTGAGATTTACGCTCACCGAAAAGGACGCGAACGGCGACGTGCTCGACGTCAGAAAGCAGGAGAGGACGGGGCTGTTTGCCGAGCGCGGCACGGAATTTGGGGTCGCGGACGCGGATGTCTCGCGCGGGTGCGTCTCGGTCGAGATACGCGTGGAAATGATCAAGTCGGATATGTACGAGTACGTCATTGACGACGCGGGTGGCGTCGAGCTCAGATACGGCGATAGCGATCCGACGTCCGATTTTTATTTCAAAAATAAGCCCTCTTGCTCCGTGAAAAAGCGCGGCAAATGGTATGTGGTGTTCGCGGTGCTTGTGGTGGCGTGCGTCACCGCAGTCGTTGTGGGGTTCTCGGTCAGAATGGGGATATTGAACAAAGTCCGAAGAAATACCGTGGATACGGAATCTGCAATAATTTATCAAATAAGCGGCGGAGACTTGTATGTTGAAGCATAAAGATATAATTGAAAATCTGAGTAAACTCGAAAAGGTGGCGATCGTCGCCTCCGCATTGAGTCCCGAACCATTTGAGCGCGTCGGACTTCCGCCCGTGCGTATCGCCGCGCTTGACGAGCTTGGCAAGAGCGACGCCGTAGCATATTCGAGCGCGGTACGCTCCTGGGACCCGAAACTCATCGGAAAGATGACCGCGGAGATAGTCGCTAGGCAGGGGGTAAAGAACAACCTGTTTGTCACGCCCGACCTCAAGACTGCGGTCTGTCCCTCAAAAGAGGGGCTGTCCGAGGACGCTTTGCTCAACGGCAAAGTCGGCGCCGAGATAATACGCGCGGCGCACGGCGTGGGAGCGGCGGTGGGACTGTCCCGCCTGTCTATAGGCGAGGACGAGATCGCATATATAGACACCGACGAAGATTACGGCTGCGTGCACGACCTGTTTATCAAGCCGTTTTTGAAGGCTACGGAAGAGGGACGCGCCGACGCGGTGCTCATGAATCCGTCCCGCGAGGGGCACGGCTATTACGATACGAACCGCACCCTTCTCGGCGAAGTGCAGAACGGCCTCTTGGGCGAGGACGTGTTTATGATCTGCGAAGGGGAGAATTTCGACCTCGACGCAGTGAGGACGCTGTGCCCAAAGCTCACGCTCGGCGGCTGCACAATACCTTTGGAGCGCGCGGTGAGAAGATACGCTCAACTTACCGCGTACGAGGCGGAGGGGAGTATACACCATCGCGAGATATCCGAGGCGCTGAAGAACGGCAACGCGATAGACGATGAGACGCTCGATAAAATTGTGGACAGCGTCATAGATTTCGCGCTTACCCTCGACGGGCTTGACTTGATACGGGAGGAGCAAGCCATAACGCGCGGCGAAGCGAGCGGCGAACAGGACGAGGCAGGGAGCGGCGTACAGGACGGCGCGGCGGCGAATGAGGAGCCCGAAGTTTTGCCCTTCGGAGACAAAGATGTTTCGCCTGTAATGGAAGAGGTGGCCGAAGTTGACGGCGCGGCCGTCGCGGGTTCAGATCCTGCCATGCTCCTTAGCGAAGCGCCGTCGGACGGAGCAGGGGCTCTTGAGGAGATACCGTCAAATGGTTTGAGTGAAGTCGCGGACTGCATAAACGGCGGCGAGCAAGGGCAAGAAGTAGCGCCGCTCGAGGCTGAAGCTGCCGCGGAAGAAACTTTTTCCGAGCCCATATTGAAAACTGCGGCGGCGGGGAGCTTTGTGCTTTTGAAAAACGACAATAAGTTGTTGCCTTTGCCTAGCGGCGGGAGAGTCGCCGTACTGGGCGAGCCTTACAGTGACAAAGAAGCGCTTTACGAAAAGTTCAACGTCGTCGGCAAGGCGAAAGGCTACGACCGCTTTGCTCAGCGCAGCGATACGCTCATACCTGCGGCGGTGAGAGCTACGAAAAACGCGGACGCGGCGATAGTTTTCCTGTATCCTGACGATTCGGGAAAACTTGCGCTCCCCGCAAACAGGCTCGCGCTTTTGCAAGCGCTCAAAAACGCAAAGAAGAGCGTGATCGCGATAGTGGTAGGCGATACGCCCGTGGATCTGAGTTTCGACGAGATGACGGACGCGCTCATAGTCGCGCCCGACGACTGCCCTTACTGCGCCGAGGCGCTTGCCGAGATACTTTGCGGAGAGAGGGAGCCTACGGGCAGGCTCACGCGCACCTACTATGACGACGCGGACGAATATTTCCGCAAATATCGCGCGGCAAGAGATTCAAAAGTGATGCGTATAGGCTCCTATGTGGGATATCTGCGCTACGGACTCGAAAAGACGAAGGTCCGCTATCCGTTCGGTTTCGGGTTGGGTTATACGAAATTTGAATATTCCGAGCTCTCAGTCAATAACGGCAACATATCCTTCTCGTTGACAAACGCGGGCGACAGGGACGGTTGCGAAGTCGTTCAGGTCTATATCGGCGCGCCTAACGACGCCGTTTCGGGCGCAAAAAAGCTGAGGGCGTTTTGCAAAGTGTTTTTGAAACAGGGCGAGAAAAAACAGATCGAGATACCGCTTGGCGCGAGCGATCTCGAGACGTACGACCCGAGCATGTACACCGACAACGTGGAGAAGGGGACATACGGCATATTTGTGGGCGCGTCTCCTCTGGACATACGCCTGCGCGGCAAAAAGACGGTGAACGGCGTCGTGCGCGAGAAGGATACGAGATCAATCGCGGAGCTGACTCAAAACGGCGATTACGGCGACGTGTCAAAAACCCAAAAAGAGCACCGCGTCGCAAAGAAGAGGGACGACCTGCCCGGCGATCTCGGCAAATGGCGCAAAGCGGCGATCTTTGCTTTCCCGGTGTTTGCGATGCTCTTCTTTTTGGCGACGTCCGTGTTTGTATTGTCATATGCTTTCGACTTCATTATGCTGAATACGTATGAGTTGGCGTCGGTGGAGCAGACGATGTTTATTGCCGCCGTGGCGATGATATTGCTTGTGCCCCTCCTCGCAGGCCTGAACAGGAAGAGGCTCATGCGCATACGCAACGTAGCCCTGGTGCTCCTGCCGTTTGTGCTCATAGCGCTTGTGCTTTATTGCATAATCGAGAGCAAGCTCAATGCGCGGGGCACCGAGATAGGTATAGAAGCGCTGACTTGCATGACCATAGGCGTACCGCTTGTCGCGCTTATCGCCGCGGTGCTGGATAGGCAACTGTGGAAGAGCAAGAAAGGCAAGAACAGTTGGGACAAATATTATTTCGATCGCGAGACGGGCGACAGGATAACTTCCGATGAGGATTTTGAGTTTGCTATGCGCGCCGCGGACGCCGCCCGCGAGGCGAGAGCGTCCGAGAAAAAGGACGATTCGCCAAAGATAGTCACGGACGTGCCGCAATTTTACGATACGCGCCTCACGTATGAGCAGATGCTCTCCGATTGCAGACAGTTTGTGTCGGAAAGCGGCGTGAAAACCTCGGACAAGGATATCGTGGACTATATAGCGGCGCTCTCGTCCACGCAGCTCATTTTCGTGCCCAAAGGCGGCGGCGCAGCGCTGTGTCAAGCCGCGTCGGAATATTTCGGAAGGAAAGCGTATATTGACAATGCGGAAAAATACAGCCGCTTTGACGACCTGTTTTGGGAATGGCATACGGGAGGATATGTCAGCACTCCCACGAATTTTGCCGTCGCCATCGAAAAGGCGGCAAAGGAGACAGCCTATCTGCATACTGTTCTCGTACGACATATCGACAAGAATATTGTAGAGACGCTTTTCAGCCCACTTGCGGACGTGATAGCGAGGAGAAAGATGACGGTCGCCGTAGGGGAGAGGAGCGTATCCCTCCCCGCAAACGTGCTTATCGTGGCGGAGTTGGAGAGCGACAGGGTCGAGTTGCCCGAAGATATTGCAGGCATCGCCGCGGTGTTGGCGCCCGTGTGCGAGGATTGCGAGCCCGCTCAGCGCAGGACGATCGTTCAGACGGTAGGATTCGAGCGTATTACGGCTATGAGCAGGGCGGTGCGCGACGAGCACCCGCTCGACGAGGAGTGCTGGAAGCGCGTCGATAAGCTGGATGAGCGCTGTATGTCGGGGCGTATCGCAAATAATGTCTGGAACAGGCTGGAGATGCACTCCTCCGTCATTATCGCTTGCGGCTTGGACTGCGAGGAAGCGATAGACAGCGCTATGGCGGCGGAACTGATGCCGTGGATGTACTCCATTTGGGACGACGCCGCGTCCGAAGGCTCGCTTGCCGACGCGCTGAAAGAAATTTTCGGGGAGGACAAACTTGTGAAGTGCGCCGAGTTTGTCAAGGCTGAGAAAGGAGGCGAAGATGAATAGTTTTGAAGATGGAACAAGCTTGTGGGATTCTCTCACTTCGCCTCAGACAATAATAATTTACGTTGTCGCAGTCGTATTGCTTATGATCGGGCTTGCGGTCATCATCCTCGTAAACGAGAAACGCTTTTCCTCATTCGTCAACAGGATAGGGGACAGCGCGATGAAGGCGGAAGAGGAGGAGGTGCGCCGTCCCCGTTTCGATATGCTGGTGAGGCTTGATGAGGAGCTGGGCTCCCGCCCCCAAAAGAATTTCGCGGACGACATCACCCTCGAGGCGTTTTGCAACGCGTTTCGCAATTTTGCCGCGGGCGAGCTGCACCTGTACTACGATTTTGACATAATTCGCGAATTTATTGCGGGACTTGCCATATCCCATATCCTCATTTTGCAGGGCATGTCGGGCACGGGCAAGACGTCGCTCGCGTTCGCTTTTGGCGAGTTCACGAAAAATCCCTCTACGGTCATACCCGTACAGCCCATGTGGAAGGATCGCTCCGACCTTTTGGGCTATTACAACGAGTTCACAAAGCGGTTCAACGAGACGCCGCTATTGCAAAAGATATATGAGGCGAACGCCTGTCCCGATATGTATATGGTCATACTCGACGAGATGAACATAGCGAGGGTGGAGTACTATTTTGCGGAGTTTTTGTCATTGCTGGAGATACCCGACGTGGACTCCAGAAACCTCGAGATCGTCTCCGACCGGTGGGACGACGACCCCGCGGGCATCAAAAACGGCTGCGTCCGCCTCGCGCCGAATATGTGGTTTTTGGGCACCGCGAACAACGACGACTCCACATTTGCGATATCCGACAAGGTGTATGACCGCGCTATGGTCATAAACATAAATTCAAAGGCGGAACCCTTCCTCGCGCCCTCGGGCGGAGCGGTGCCGATAACGGCGGAAAAATTCGACGAACTTGTTCAAGGCGCGACAAAGGAATTTTCCGTGTCGGAGCCTGTGCTTGAAAAACTCAAGTTGTTTGACAATTATCTCGCGGAAAATTTCGGCATAACCTTCGGAAACCGCATTATGAAGCAGATTCTCACGTACATCCCCGTGTATGTCGCCTGCGGAGGGGAGGAGCTCGACGCTTTGGACGAGATACTTTCAAGCAAGATACTTAGAAAACTCGAGACTCAAAATACCACCTATCGCAAGGCTACCCTCGAAAAACTTTGCGATACGGTCAATGAATATTTCGGTATGGGCAAGATGCCGCGCTGCCTCGATACGATAAGGCGCAGCGTACACAACTGATAGGTGCAACTATGACGGAAGAAGATGTCTTTTACCGTGCATACGGACAACTTTTCAAAGAGCTTGCGTCCGACGCAAACTCTTTGAAAACCGTAGACGCTGTCGCGGGGGCTCCCGACGGCGACGTTGTCACGGTCACGCACAACGTATGCCACGTAGATAGCGAGTGGATCTCCGAGATAGAGCGCGGGCTCGTTTTCGTCGAAAAGGCGCTCGGCGAGGACAGACAGTTTATCCGTACCGACGGTGAGGTCAAGCCGATAGAAAAGGTCAAGCACGTGTCAAAGGAGTCCATCAGATATCTCTCCCGCCACAGCGACCTCATCACCCGCGAGCAGAAAGACGACATAATCCCCGACAAACTTTATACGATCGAGAAGGAGAGCGATTATGCTGTCTACGAAAACAAGTTTTTATACCTGCTGCTTTGCCTCATACGCGATTTCGTAAACGTGCGCTATGAGGCGATCGCAAAGGCGTACAAGGAGTACAGCGCGGAGTACAAGGTTACAAAAACAGTCAAATTGTCCTCCCGCGAGCTGAAATTTTCCTTCACTATGACCGATGAGCAGGACGACGCGCTGTTCGCCCCTTCCGACGACGAATGTGCCTCAGCTATCTCGCGTTTAAATAATATCACGGCAAGCGTAAACTTCTATTTGCGCACCCCGATAATGCAGGAAGTCTCAAAGACGGACAAGATCAAGGGCAAGATCACCAAGACGAACATCCTGCTTATGAACAAGAACTTTTTCGGAGCGCTGAAGTTGTACGAATATCTGCGCGCATACGACTCGGACGGCTACACCATAGAAAAGCGCGTAGACTCCCCCGAATTGAGCGAGAAATTTAAGCGGGAGATCGCCATACCGCCCCTGCTTGCGGCGTTTGCCGTGTACAAAAACGGCCTAGGGCTCGAAAAGTATTTGCAGGCGGAGTTTGAAAAAGAGGAGCTGCGCCGCTCTGAAGAAGAACAGAAGGCAATCCAGCGTAAACTTACCGCGCTCAAAAACAGGCTGGAAAGAACGGGCGAGAGCGTTGACGACTACATTTTGATGCTGGAAAAGCGCAACGCCATAATCGAGAACAGCTATAAATTGTGGCAGGACGCGCTCAAAGATATAGACGACCTCGAAGTCAATATGAGCAGGTTGCAAAGCGAGATAGACGTGCTCTCAAGCCAAATAGACGAGTTAAACGGAGAGATAGCAAAGCTCAAGGACGATATGCTCCGCGCCGAAGAAGAGCATAAAAAGCAGCTCGAGGAGACGATACGCAAATTCGAAGAGGAGATGTCCGCGCTCAAGGCGAGGCACGAGCAGGAGACGTCTGCGCTCAAAGCAGAGCATGCGAAAAAGCTGGCGGAGCTGAACGCCGCGCACCTAAGCGAGCTCAACGCCGTAAAGCAGCGCTCGCAGGAGAAACTCAACGAGTTCAAGAAACAGGCGGAAGAGCAAGCGGCAAAGCTGAAAGAGGCGCACAAGAAAGAGGTGGAAAACCTGCGCGCCGAGCAAAAAAGCAAGCTCGAGGCTTTGCAAAACGAGCACGCGCAAGCACTTCAAAGGACGCGCGCCGAACACGAAAAACAATTGGCGGTTAGCATGGGCAAGGCGGACAAGAGCGCAAAAGAGCTTGCAGATACTATCGAGTCGCTCGCCAAAGCGAATAAGGAGCTCAAATTTACCGCGGAGGAGAGAGACGTGCTCAAGGCGCGGCTCACCGCGATACGCAAGGAGCATGGACTTCTGACCGCTGCGGACGACTTCACCACAGAGGAGGGATTCAACGCTCTCGAGCACGAATTCGAAGTGCTTGGCAAACTGCTCAACGACGAGTGGAAAGACGTAAAGACAATGTTGCGCAAGGAGATATTGGGCAAACGTCCAGCCCGCCGCAAAAGGCAAAAGAGCAAAGGATATCAAGAGTTGAAGGATTTTGTAGAGTCGGGGCGCGACGTACCGACTTTGACAGAGGCAGTAGACGACGTCCCACCTTCGGCAGAGGCAATAGACGACATACCGACTTTGACAGGGACAGGAGATGAAATACCGACTTTGGCAGAGGCGGGAGACAAAATACCGACTTTGGCAGAAGTGGACGAGGGAGGCGACGGAGACGGCGACGCGGATTTGGGCGCATAAGCGCAGGGCGAGGCGGACAAAGCCGTAACGGTGCGATATATGGCAAAAAAGACAAACGACAAGTATTTGAAAAAGCTCGCGCGTTTTAAGAGGCGCCGCAAATTGCGGATGGCTCTGTCTTTGATATTGCTTGCGATATCCGTTGCTGTCGGCGGCACCGCTATAGCCTTTGTTGCGCATCTGCAAAGAATGGGCATGCTGGACATCCTAGAAGTCATGCTTGAGGAATTTCTGTATACGCGGGAGTTGGACGTCAGCTTTATCGTATTTTGGCTCCTGCCCGTGCCCTTAGTGCTACTGTTTATCCTCATCATAAGCGTCGCGCGCATGCGCAAATTCAAAGAGTTCAGAATGACGTGGGAGCAGACCGCAAAATACGCCATAGAGGCGGAAAGAAGGTCGTATGAGGCAAAGCGCGAGGAGCTTTTGCACAGCAAGCGGTTCAGCGGGCTCAACGATATAGTCTCGCCCAGGGTACCCGAGACGGGCGAAGTGCAATCCTTCAAACAGCTCTGCGAGACTTTCCGCATGTACGCCGCAAAGGAGCATCGCCTCTATTATACGGAAGCGCAAATACGCGTTTTCATCGCAAGCCTCGCCGTGTCAAAACTTATCATATTGCAGGGTATGTCGGGCACGGGCAAGACGTCGCTCGCGTACGCGTACGGGCAATTTTTGGGAAATCCGTCCACAGTTGTTCCCGTTCAGCCGTCGTGGAAAGAGCGCTCCGATATGCTTGGATATTTCAACGAATTCACCAAAAAGTACAACGAAACGCCACTTTTGAAGAAGATATACGAGGCAAACGGCAGCAATCAGATCTACATAACCGTTCTCGACGAGATGAACGTGGCGCGAATGGAGTACTATTTCGCGGAGTTTCTGTCCTTGCTGGAAATACCCGACCCCGAGCTCAGATATCTCGAAGTCGTCGCCGACGTCTGGGACAGCGATCCGCCCGGGCTTAAGGACGGTAGGATAAAGTTGCCCGAAAATATGTGGTTTTTGGGCACCGCGAACAACGACGACTCAACGTTTTCCATATCCGACAAGGTGTACGACCGCGCCATGATAATTGACCTCGAGACGCGCGCACAGCCTTTTGCCGTGGACGCTCAAGTCAAGCCTCCGCATATGACCTACGACGAATTTGTGCGCTTGTCGCAAAGCGTTCAGCGCTGCTATGAGCTTACGCGGCGCAACGAGAGAAGGCTTGCCGAGCTCGGCGAATATCTGGCGGATAAATTTCAGATCGCCTATGGCAACCGTATTTTGAGACAGATACACAGCTATGTCTCGGTGTATGTCGCTTGCGGCGGGGACGAGCTTGAGGCGCTTGACGATATAATCTGCAAAAAGGTGCTGAGAAAGCTTTTGTACAAGGATACTTCGCAGATACAAAAGGCGCTGAAAGCGACTTCAAAATACCTCGAAAAGCTGTTCGGCGAAGGAAAAATGCCAATATGCCGCGAATATCTTGCGCGGCTCACAAAGTGACGCGCGCATATGCGTACGCGCGCTCATTAAATAGGTAGCAATAAGGAGCAAACAATAGGTAGCAAAAATGAGATCTCCGTTTTCTCGAACTCTTGTCAAACTCATGGTAGTGCTGTTTGTCGTCATCGCCGTTTTGATGACGGTCGTTTTGGTGTGCACTTCCGAAGCGGGCATGGCTATGCGCGAGGAGATGACAAGGGCGATGTGGGTCGAAGTGTTCGAGCGTATGGATTGGGAAAATTTCCCGTGGGAGGAGTTTTCGTGGGAAAAATTGCCCAAGGATTTCCCGTGGGATCTTGTGCCGTACGACGAGCTGCCTTGGGACATAATGGAGGAGAGCGTCGATTGGTTGGGCGAGAATTGGAAGGACTTTCCGTGGGAAGCGCTGCCGGATGAATTTCCATATCAAGAATTGCCATGGACGAGCTTGCCCGAGGACTTCCCGTACGAAAATATACCGTGGGAAAATATCCCCGACGATTTTCCATATGGTGAGCTGCCCTTTGACAAATTGCCCGACGACTTTTGGAATGAACTTGACTGGGGGACTATCCCCGAAGATTTCCCATTTGACGATGTGCCGTGGGCGGATCTTCCCGACAATTATTTTGAAAATTTCGATTGGAACAAACTGCCCGAGGATTTTGACTACGACAGCATACCTTGGAATGATTTGCCCGAGGGCTTTTGGGATAATTTCGATTGGGAGAATATCCCCGACGACTTTGATTTCAGCAAACTGCCGTACGACGAGCTGCCCGACGATTTCTGGGACAACCTGGACTGGAGCAAGCTGCCTGAAGATTTTGACTATAGCAGTATACCGTGGGGCGACTTGCCTGAAGATTTCTGGGACAACTTCGATTGGGAGAATATTCCCGAGGACTTTGATTTCAGCAAACTGCCGTATGACGAGCTGCCCAAAGAGTTTTGGGATAACTTTAATTGGAGCAAGCTACCCGAGGATTTTGATTATAGCAGCATACCTTGGGACAATATGCCAGAAGATTTTTGGGACAACTTCGATTGGGAGAATATTCCCGAGGACTTTGATTTCAGCAAACTGCCGTATGACGAACTGCCCAAAGATTTCTGGGACAACCTGGACTGGAGTAAACTGCCCGAGGATTTTGATTATAGCAGTATACCGTGGGGCGACTTGCCTGAAGATTTCTGGGACAACTTCGATTGGGAGAATATCCCCGAGGACTTTGACTTCAGCAAGCTGCCGTACGACGAGCTGCCCAAAGATTTCTGGGACAACCTGGACTGGAGCAAGCTGCCTGAAGATTTTGACTACAGCAGCATACCTTGGGGCGACTTGCCTGAAGATTTCTGGGACAACTTCGATTGGGAGAATATTCCCGAGGATTTCGATTTCAGCAAGCTGCCGTACGACGAGCTGCCCAAAGAGTTTTGGGATAACTTTGATTGGAGCAAACTCCCCGAAGATTTCGACTACAGTAGCATACCTTGGAATGATTTGCCAGAGGATTTCTGGGACAACTTCGATTGGGAGAATATTCCCGAGGATTTCGATTTCAGCAAGCTGCCGTACGACGAACTGCCCAAAGACTTTTGGGACAACTTTGATTGGAGCAAACTCCCCGAAGATTTCGACTACAGTAGCATACCTTGGAATGATTTGCCAGAGGATTTCTG
>CANPWB010000037.1 GCA_947581925.1 uncultured Clostridia bacterium | reverse complement strand
ACTCCTGTGGCGTATGAAGCCCATAAACCATATAAACCATATTTTAGGGGCTTTATATATTTGGTAAGGACGAGGTCACGGGTCCGAGTCCCGTCAGCAGCTCCAAAACCCTCGCGATTGCGAGGGTTTTTTGCGCCGGATGAAAATTTCGCTGACGCTCAATTTTGCGCAATCGTGTGCCGATTCGCCTATGGCGAAGTCTTGCACGGCGGGAGTTGCGTCCCGCTGTCGACTATGCCGCCACCACTCCCGTAAGGGCTGTGAAGTGACGGGAACCCCCACTTCACAGGATTTAAAAGTTTACGGTGTAATGTAATACTTAGTTACGTACGGAGGGAGAGAACGCAGGCAGTCATGTGGCAAGAAGATGTCCTAAGATACTCGTATAGTTTGCTATTTTTTGCGCTTGGGATCACTCAGACAAAGGTCAATATTATAATTGCTTTATTTTTGCTTATTTTTTTGTGATTTTTTGCGCCGGATGAAAATTTCGCTGACGCTCAATTTTGCGCAATCGTGTGCCGCCCACGAATTTTCAAAGGCTAAATTAAGCATGTAATCATGTTCGACAAATTTTTGATATGGAAAATTTGAGAAATTGTCTAGAACGCTTGACCGTTTCAAATGAAATGGCTACAATGAAATCACCATAAAGAGTGCGCGAGGGACAGCCCCTGTGACCGCACAGCAACCTACCGATAGGCAAGGTGCTAAAGGCTGAACGATGGGCTATATAAAACGTAAAGCTCATCGTGGCGATGGGCTTTTTCGTACCTCTTTGCGGAATATCAAAAGGAGGTGTTTTTTATGACTTACAGAGACGTTTGCGCAGGAGAAGAGGTTTGGTTTACGCTCTCGGACAAAGTGAAAGAGGGCAGGCTCTTCTTGCAATGGGCAAAAGAACTTGGATGCGTTTGGATAAACGGAGAGGAAATAGACCAAGAAAAGGGTACCGACTTCTTTACGCTTTCCATAAGCTCCGACGGGAGACTCGCCAACGTGCCCGCGTTCGCGATAGTTTCAAAGCAATTTGAAACTATAAAACGCATAGATTTCAATGCCTATTACAAAGCGATCAAAAAGTGCAAAAAGAAGCAATGACGAGATCTTATGAGCGACAGGCGGGCAGTCAATAGGTGAAATAGGAACAAAAAAGCACATCGCTAAGATGTGCTTTTTGCTGCGAAAGTTTAATATTTGCAAGTCTTTACATCGTGGGGTCGGGGATATAGGCTTGACGCAGGATGTACTCCATTTGGATGGGCTTTTCCACCTGTTTGCCGTCCGCGTCGGTCGCGGCGAACGTAGCCTTGCCGTCAACTTTGTACGGCTCGACTATCTTGACGAGGATATGTTGCATAAAGCGCACGTTGGGGTGCGAAATGTCGGTTGCCACATTGTCTACGGCGTAGTACAGTTTTTGGCTTGTGCCCGCGACTTCCGTGGAGCGGTTTATGTTGACGACGTAGCAGTCCATACCTTCGGGGTAGAGCTGGGTGCCGTCATCTTTTAGGAGAGCGTCCGTAAAGCTTGTCGCCACCTTTTGAGAGTAGGACATTGTCGCGGTGATGCTCACGGAAAGCGCCTCGGTGGGAGTGACGAGAGGCATGTTGTACGCGAGGGAAAGCCCGCTTGAATACGTGCTGACCGTGCGCAACATCTGATGAAATTCGTTGTTGTCGAAACAGGTGCCGCTTATCTTTATGCTGCCGCTGTCCTTTTTGCCGTCAACCGTGCGCTCATAGTCGTAAGTTTTTGTGCTGTAAGTCGCTTGCAGTCGGAAAGTTTCCTTGCCGTCCTCGGTGTGCACGGTATAGGACGCGACGGGCACCATATACGTCGTCGAACTGCCGACAAGCTTGAAGTAGCACCCCGTAGAGGAGACGTCGTCGCCCATTTCAAGCTTGCCCGTGACGAGTATGCCTTTTTCGACGTTGGGAAGCTCTGCGTTGCCGAAGTCCGAAATCGTCTCGCCCGCGTCATGACCAACTATGCGCACGGTGTATGTGCCGAGGTTGCCGCTCTTCGTGTCGAGGGCGTCATATACAAACACTTCGCTCTTATGGTCGAAACCGAGCGGATTTTCAAGCTGTCCTTGAGTCGTCGCATTGTTGCACGCGGCAAGCCCTACGCCGAGGCACAAGATCATCGCCAATGTAAATATGGTAAGTAATATCTTTTTCATAATATAGTTATTATAACATAAAATTTATTTCCCGCAAGCAAAATAAACATATTGCCGCGCTCTTGACGAAAATATGTGATATTTTGCGGCGACATTTCGCGCATTGCATAATACTCCTGTTTTGACGGCGGCGCCTTTAGTAAAAAAATGCGCGCAAAATCAAAAATTTTTTTGTTAAAGCGCGTGTGGGATTGAAATGGGACATTCAAATTGCTATAATCAAAGCATGAAGATTGTAATTTCAAATTCATCTCACGACGCCTATTTCAGAGTGCTCGAAAAAATGAAAGCGGCGAGGACGGCGGGCGAAAAGATATATGTCATCGCGCCCGACAGGTTCACCGCGTCCGTAGAGAGGGGACTTTTGCTCACGCTGGGCGAGACGAGCAGCTTTGACATAGAGGTCATGTCCTTCACGAGGATGGCGGACAGATTCATAGGCTCCGACATAAAAAAGTGCCTTACCCCCGAGGGCAGTGTCATGCTCATCGCGCGCGTCATAGACGACTGCCTCAAGGCGGGGCAGCTGTCCTACTACGGCAAGTCTGCAAGCAGGGAGGGGTTTGCGTCCGAGCTGTACGCCGCGCTCACGGCGATAAGAAACAGCGGCATATCGACGGAAAAGCTTGAGGAGACCGCGAACGCGGCAAGCTCCGTCGCGCTCAAGCGCAAGCTCAAAGACATCGTGACGATATATAGGGGCTATCTTGCCGCGCTCGAGGGCAAGCACAGCGATTCCACGACGAGGCTCAACCTTCTTGCGAAATACATCAAGGAAAACCCGTCGGCGTTTAAGGGCATACACTTTTTCAGCACGGATATAAACGACTTTTCGGAGCCGGAGTATGACATACTCGAGGGGCTTGCGATGAGCGCGGGACAGCTCACGCTGGGCATACAGAGCGAGTCCGACACCCCAAACGCGCGAATATACCCGCACAGGGCGCTTAAAAGGCTGAGCGCGCGCATACCCGACAGAATATCCATAGAGAGGTATGAGGATGAGAATTTGTCCGAGGCTGTCAAGGCGATATCCGCAAGACTGTTTTCCTATCGCCCTCCCGAAAAGCGCGTTGAGGCGGAGGGCAAGGTGCGCATACGCTGCGCGAAGGACAGGGAGGACGAGGCGCTCAGGCTTGCCCTCGACATCTTAAATCACGTGCGCGGCGGCGGAAGATACAAAGATTTCGAGGTGTACATCCCGAATATCGCGGACTACGAGATAGAGTTAAAGAGCGTATTCGCGCGCTACGGCATACCCTTTTTCATAGACAAGCGCGCGCTGCTCACCGAGCAGACAAAGACTAGATATCTACTTGACGCCATAGCTTGCGTGAGGAGCGGGTTCGCAAGGCGGGAGACGCTGGACTTCGTGAAAAACCCGCTGTTCGAGGAAGGGCTCGAGGACGGGCGGGAGAACGTTTTCCAATTTGAAAACTATATGCTTGAACATGCGCTCGAAAGATGCCCCGGAAACGAAGTTTTTGAGAGTATTGACACAAAACAGCAGTTTAAACATACGAAATGTGATGATAAAGCGCCGAATTTGAAAACGTATCCGCCCGAAGTAGTGAGAAAAAAGCTTTTTGAGATGCTCTCTCCGCTCATCGACGTAGCGGGGGCGAGCGGGAGCAAGAAGGCGGATATGTCGGCTCTCGTGAGCGCGGCGAGGCAAATTTTGAATGATGCGGACAATGCGTCTAAAACGCATGTGGAGCAGCTTGCAAAGCTCAGCTCTTACTATGTCAAGTGTGCGGAGCAGGTGGACAGCAAGCTCTCTTCCGTCCTCGACGAGATCGAGGACGTGCTGGAGCTCGAGACAGATCTGCAAGGATTCGAGGGAGTGCTCAACAGCATGCTCAAAACATTGAAGATATCTCTCGTCCCGACCTATCTCGATTGCGTGTTCATAGGCGACGGCGACAGCCGCTTTATGGGCGACGGGAAGATATACGTTCTTGGCGCGACAAACGACGCTTTTCCGTGCATTACGGGCGGGGGCGCGGTGCTGAATATGCGCGACGAGGAGATGATGAAAGCGCTCTCTGCGCCGATCATCCCCGACTGCTCCGAAAAGGCGTATGCGGAGATGTTCAAGATCCTCGACCTCATCAAGAAGCCACGTGGGGGCATTGTGATCAGCTATCCGGAGTCGGGAGGCGCAAGCCTTATGCGCCGCTCGTCCGTCATTGACGAACTTATTGGTATGCTGTCCGAGGGCGGCAAGCCGCTAGCCGTGGAGAGGATAGACTTTTCAAGTCCCGCCGCGCTGTCCGAAGAGGACAGCATAAGCCTTTTGCTGACCGAACGCGGGGCGGGCTATGCGGCGATATCCTATTTCGGAAGGGCGGGCTCAGACGACGTGCTGGGCACGGCATACGAGTGCATGCGGGACGAGGACAGGGCGCGCATGGCGCCTAAGAGCCTGCCCGAGCGCGTAACTCTCCCCGAAGGCGTGTTGCCGTCGTCTACGAGCGTGAGCAGGCTGGAGACATTCTTTGCATGCCCATACAGCCATTTTGTCACATACATACTTGCGCTCAAGCCGCGCAAGGAAGGCGAGCTTATGGGCACGGAAAACGGCATACTTCTGCACGGCGTGCTGGAGCGACTGTTTAAAGATTTGAAAGCGGGTCGCATAGCGGACGCGGAAGAGGCGGCGCGTATGGCGGGGATATATTTCGACGAGGAGCTCAAAAAATACGGGTTTGAAGAGCTCGCCGCCAAGCCGAAGATCGGCAGACAATTCGCGCGAGTAAAAGAGGAAGGCGCGCGCATTTGCACAAAGCTTTTCGAGATATATTCGCGCTCCGACTTCAAGCCTTTGCTTATTGAGGGGCGCATTGAAGATTTCGCCAAGATAGAGGTGAGTTTCGGCGAAAGAGCTTGCGTGCTCGAGGGCAAGATAGACAGGGTGGACGTCTACGGCGACAGATTTATCATCATTGACTACAAGTCTTTCAAGTCCGCCGACCTGTCTTTGGACGACGTTTATTTTGGGAAGAAGTTGCAGTTGTACATCTATATGTATGCGGTCGAGAAGGGTTTGGGACTCAGACCCGCGGGCGTATTTTATCTGCCCATCTATGACGGCTATACGGACTCCGAGACAAAACTCGTGTACAAGGGACACGCCTCAAACGACGAGGAGCTGCTGACGCACATAGACGGCGCGGCGGGGAGCGAAGGCTCCGTCATCACGCTTGCGAGGAGCAAAAGGACGGGCGAGCTCGACAAAAACGCGTATATGGACGAGGCGGCGATAGAGCGTATGGGCGAATACGCCTTCAGACTTGCGGGGCTGGGCGCGGCGCAGATAGCCGAGGGTTACATCAAACCTTCAAACGTGAAATGCAGCCCATATTGTTGTTTTAAAGATATTTGCCCGTACGAGGATATTTGCGAGCAGAGAAAAACGGGCAAGGTAAGCCCCGAGAGTTTCAAGGTCGAGGACAATCGTGGCGAGGCGGGCTGCACGGAGGGAAAAGATGAGCTTTGATACAAAATACGAAAAGACAAGCGATGATATTTTGAAGGATCCGCGCCTCGACATATTGAGAGACGGCAGCGGCAAACTTGCGCTCACTAAGACGCAAGCGCGCGCGGTGCTTGAGCGGGGCAGGCTTTTGGTGTCCGCGGCGGCGGGCTCGGGCAAGACGTCCACGCTTGTGAAGCGCATACTCATCACCATAGCGGAAGGCACGGCGACTCTCAAAGATATGCTCGTGTGCGTGTACAACGACAGCGCGCAGGCGGAGCTGAAACAGAGGCTTAGCGCGAGTTTTATTGACGCCGCTATGCGCGAGACGGACGGCGTACGCAGACAGCGGTTGCTTAAAGCCGTGGACGACCTGCCGTTTTGCCGCATAAGCACGATACACGCCTTTTGCTCCTCGCTCATCAGGGAGAATTTTGAAAAGCTCGGCATATCGCCCACCTTCGACATTGCGGACGACGCGGAGATGAACGAGCTTTCGGTGGCGGCGGCGGAAAGCGTCATAGACGAGTTCGCCGGCAGAGGCGACGATGAGCTCTTCACGCTCATAGACATATTTTCCGAAAACAGAAACGAAAACGGGCTAGTAAATACCATACTCCAGCTTTGTGAGCGCATGATATTGCAAGAGGACAGAGTAGATTTCAAACGCCGCATATGCGCCGACTTCGATCAAAGCCCCCTGCACGACGAGCTTGCCGACCTCTTCAGGCGCAGGATGAGAGGCGCGCTCGAGATATTGCGCCCCGTGCGCGACAGCGTGAAGATGTCCGAGGCGGTGTGCAAAAAACTCATCGACGTACCCATGGATCAAGCGGTTGAGTTTGCCGAGGGCATAGAGCGTGCGGAAAGTTTTATGGCTATGTGCGAGTTTGCGGCGGGGGCGCCTCCGTTTGCGACGCACAAAAACAGAAGCAAAAACGACGGAATGAGCGGCGAGGAGATAGACCTCTTCTATCTTGCGAAACGTTGTGTAAACGATATGAAGGATGTCAAAGCCACGTTGCAAGACGTCTACGAAAAGTGGGATGGATTCAGGCGCTATCACGCGCAAAACGTGGCGTATGTCAAAAAGCTCGTAGAGCTTGCCGAGAGGACGCTAGAGACGCTTGACGCACTGAAATCCGAAAAGAATGTACTTGGCTACAACGACTTGCTTTTGCTTGCAAAGAGACTGCTTGCCGAGAACGACGACATAGGAGAAGAATACAAGATGATATTCGTGGACGAGTATCAAGACGTAGATCCGTTGCAAGAGGCAATTTTTGCAAGGCTCATAAAGGATGAGTGTTTTATGGTCGGCGACGTCAAGCAGAGCATCTACGGATTCAGGCTTGCGGACCCCACCATACTTCTGAGCAGGCGCGCGGCGTACGAGGCGGGCGAGGGCAAGGCGATAGATTTCACAAGCAATTTCAGAAGCAACAGAGATATTTTGAACTTTGTAAACGAGGTGTTTGACGCGGTCATGACGCTCGACAGCGCGGATGTGGACTACAAAAACGACGGCGCGTTCAGCGTCCCGAAAGCGGATGAGATGAGGAAAGAAAAGTCCTCGGGCGTCGCAGAAGATAGCGAAATTACGCAAAAACATGTCAGACTTTGCTTTGTGCCGTACATCTCCCCCGAAAAGAGCGAGGACGGCGAAAAGCCTTCCGCGCCGAAGGGGCTGTATGACATCACTTCCGCCGAGAGCGACGACGGGGGAGAGTCCGAACTGTCAAAGGCAGACCGTCTCGCCACATTTATACTCAACGAGATAAACAGCCTTGTGGGACACGCTATGCGAGAGGACTCGGACGACGGCAGAAAGCTGTCATACGGAGACATCGCAATACTTTCAAGATACAACGCGGCAAGCAGCTCCAAACTCCGCCACGTGCTAAAAGTTTTGAGAGAGGCGGGTATCCCCCTCGACGAGACGAATGTAGGCGGCGAGGCGTCCGACGTAGAAAAGGAGCTTATCGTCATGCTCCGCGTCATAGACAATCCGCGGCAGGATATCCCGCTAGCGGGGTATCTGCTGTCCTATTTCGGCGGCTACACGGAGCAGGAACTCGCGGATATAGCCTCAAACGACGGCGAGTGTTTCTATGACAAACTCCTTGCCCAAAGCGGCAAGAAGGGCGAACTCGCAAAAAAGCTCCGCGCCACTCTCGCGACTTTGGACGAATACAGGCTGAAGGCGAGCTTTAAAAACGTGCGCGAACTTTTGCAGGGCATAATTTCGGACTCTATGTACGACGCCTATGTCAAAAGTTTGGGCGAGGGCAAGATAGCGGAGCTCAAAAACTTTGTCGCGTCCGTGGACGAAGTGTCCATAGGCAGGTTTTTGGAGGGCTACTCCTCGTCCGAGGCTAAGGCGGTGGGCGCGGGCACGGACAGCGTCAAGGTGTCCACCATACACAAGTATAAGGGACTCGAAAGTCCCGTCGTGTTTGTGCTGGACGTGGCGGGAAGCATAAGAGAGGAGAGCAAGGATCCCATAATTGCGAGGGACGGCGCCATAGGGCTCAAATATTACGACAGCGAGAAAAAGACGGCGCATGAGACCTTTTCGCGCTTTGCACTCAAAAAACTTATGCAGGCAGAGCAGGTCAAGGACGAGATGAGATTGCTGTACGTCGCATTTACAAGGGCGAAACAGTTGCTGTATGTCACGGCTTGCGTCTCTAAAGATTATGTGGAAAAGGATTTCGGCAAGGAGCCGTGTATAAGCGGCATCACGAACACTTTGGATATGCTGTCCGTGGCGCGCCTCAAACAGAGTCTGTTTAGACAGCCCGAGGTCATACCCGTGCCCGTACGCGACTTGTCGAGCGCGCATGCTCCCGTCATGAACTTCACCGCCGACGAGGAGCTCAAAGCAAAGCTTTTGAGAGCGAGGCAGGAGAGATATGCCAACGCGGAGGCGACAAGGCTCGCGATGAAATATACCGTCTCGCAGATAGGCGCGCTCGAGGACGGAAGCGAGAGGCTGTTCGCCGAGGGAGATAAGGACGCCGCGAAGATAGGCACGGCATACCATAAGGTAATGCAATTCATAGACCTCACAGTAAATTCGGAAGAGGAAGTAGTCGGCGAGCTTGACGCAATGTGCAAAGAGGGCAAACTCACAGGCGAAGAGCGCGCCTACATCGACGCGGGGCGCATACTCGCATGCCTGAAAAGCCCCGTTATGCGCCGAGCGGCCGGGGCGTATCTTAAAGGCGAGGTCGAAAGGGAGAAGCCATTCACAATGCTCAAGCCCGCGCGCGAGCTCGGCATAGGGGAGGGCGAGGACGAGGTGCTTGTGCAAGGCGTCATTGACCTTTACATCAAAGACGAAGCGAGAGCCATCGTGGATTTCAAGACGGGCTATGTGACGGATGAAAAAGTGCCCGACCATTACAAAAAGCAACTTTATCTGTATAAAATGGCGGTTGAAGCCGCGACTAAGTCAAAAGTGGAGGACGTTTACATCTACAGTTTCGCGTCGGGAAAGACGGTCAAACTCGATTTTGCAAACGCTCCGCTGTGAGATATCTCGAAAAAGCGGAAATTTGTTGCGCCGTATACATTATGCGGCCAGAAAGGACGCGCCGGATTACGTCTTTTCCCGTCCGCGGATCTTGTTTAAAAGAGCGGCGTAAAGAAAAAATATATGATGAAAAAAAAATGATGGAAAAAAACATAGCTGCTATGAACTCGATCCCCCTTCGCAAGGCAAGGCTGAGGGGGATCTGACTTGAAAAATTTCCTTATTTTGGTCGGGAAGTGCGATCATCGAAGCATTTTAGTAAAAAATTTAAAAAATATAGCTCGGTAAACAAAGTTTTTTTGAAAAGCTTATTGCTTTTTTAACTCATACTTTGTATAATCATAATAGTATTGTTATGAAAGGAGTTCATTGTGGAGTTTTTCTCAAAGGCGTTTACGTGGTTTGCGGGACTGTCGCAAAAATTACCACAAATCGATCATAAGACGTTCTTTATCGTCGTACTTGCCGCTATAATCGGTACGGCGGTCATTGTGGCGCTTACGCTGCTCGGTTCCAATTGCCGCAAAATTAAAATCGCAAGCAAGCGTATTATCAAATATCTCGCCGATAAGGATTCCGTTGACGATGACAACGTCGGCGACTTTACCACGCATTGCTTTTCATCAAAGGCGCCCCAAAGCATGAGAGACGCGTGGGTTCAGTTCTTGGGCATACGTTTTGGCTATCCTAGCGAGATCGTCAGCGAACAGAATGTGTTTGACAAAGAGGTCAAGAGGCATCACGACGTCAGGGCAAACGTATTCGTACTCATCGCGCTCGCGCTTGTGGCGGCGTTTGCATTTTGGGGTTTCGGCTCGCTTGAGAGCAACGAGATGGGCGTCATCCATTGCCTTGGACTTTTGCTTTGCGGCATTTTGTATTTTGTCCTTGTCATGCTTGAACGCAGACAATACAAGCGTTCGCTCGAGGCGTTTAACAATATGCAGGAGGACCTCGACGCAAAAGTCAATCTGCAAGTAGAACGCAACTTTGCCGTCGATTCTTCCCCCATCACGCAGATATCCGCAATACTTGACGAGATCGTTGCGCGCAACACCTCCAAATATGTTGACGAGGAAGGTTTGCTCCCGGAGGATGAGTTGATTGAGGAAGGCAAAACAGAAACCGTAGAGGAAGAACCTCAAACCGAAGAGCCTCAACCCGCCGAGGATGCATCAAAAGAGGCGGAGCAAGAAGAGGATGAGATCTCCGACGAGGAACTCGAAGAGGAGCCCGAGGAGGAGCCAGAAGAAGAGGGCGCCGAAGAAGAAGGTGAAGAGCCCGAAGAGGAGATTTCCGACGACGAACTGATCGAGGAGGAAGACCTCGAAGAGGAGACAGAGGAAGAGCCCGAGGACGATATTGAAGAAGACCTTGAAGAAGAGCTTGTAGAAGATCTCGAAGAGGAGCCCGAAGAGGAGCTTGAAGAAGAACCCGAAGAGGAGCTTGAGGAAGAGGCGGAAGAAGATACCGCTGAAATAGAAGAGGAGCCCGAAGAAGAGGACGCTGGCGAAGGCTCTGAAGAGCCAGAAGAAGGCGAAGAGCCCGAAGAAGAGATTGTCGATGAAGAAGGCGAGGAAGAGCCGACTGACGAGTCCACGGACGAGGAGGGCACGGAAGAACCTACTGACGAGCCTACAGATGAGTCTGCGGACGAACCTATCGAGGAGTCTGAAGAAGAGCTTGCCGATGAAGAAGGCGAAGGCGAAGAAGAATCTGCGGACGAAGGCACTGAAGAGCCCACGGAAGAGCCTGCCGAGGAGCCGAATCCCAAGAAGTTTGAAAAGCTGCCCGCTCTTATCGATATGATGCTCTCGATGAATCTGTCAAGATCTATGAAGCTGAACTTCGCTATATCTTTGGTCGGGGCATACAGCAGATTTAAGGATGATCCCGAGAAGAAGGCGATCATCATAGAATGCCTGAGAAAGATAATCAACAACTTGCAGTCGGCATAAGTCATACAATACGAAAAGGGGATAAAAAAGGATAATTATGTTTGCGGTGAAGAGGAAGGAGCCGGGATACGCTGCCTTTGCGGAGCAGAGACGACTGGAGGAGCAGAGACGTCTTGCCGCTGCTTACGTCACTTCGCAGCCTGCGGCGCCCGAGCCTATTCGGCGCGCAAACCGCCCCGAAAAGCTGTACCTCGCAAGCGAGATCATAAGCGAGGAGCCAAAACCCGTCCCCGTCGCACAGCCGCGTGAAAAGGTGTATTGCGAAAGCGTAATAATCGAAGAGCCCGTACTTGTGCCTGTAGAAGAGGCAGATACGACGGAGGAGCTCAAGCCCGTCGGGAAATACGGGAGGCTAGAACCAATTGAAACTCTCGACGACGAGCTTGTTGCGGATAAGGATATTCCGCTCCTCTCAGAAAGCGCGGAGAAGCCCGCGGGGACTCCCAAACTCGCCAAATTGCCAGGCCTCATCGACTTAATTCTCACCAAGAACTTGTCAAAATCGGTGAGAATGAATTTCGCGATGTTGCTGCTCAAACAATACAACAAGTATAAGAATTTTCCCGAAGAAAAGGCTATCTTAATCGAATGTCTGAAGAAACTCATCGCAAGCCTATCAAAGGGGTAAAGTGTCTTGCCGATGGGGTGCAACGCGCGCCACAATGAGACGAAAATAGTTGTAATGCCCGCCGCGCTTAATAGCTTATATCAAAGTAAAAAATCGACCCTCGCCGTTTTGGCGAAGGTCTTTTTATGTTCAATATTTTTGAAATTCAAGGCGATTAGACGCGCGGCGAGACGCGTATGCCGCGAGTTGCCTTGTCGTGCAAAATTTGCTGTTTTTAGTATTCTAAACGCGCGAATTACTTGAGCATCTTCTTTTTCCACAAGATGATCAAGATGATGAGAAGTATGACGATCGATATGCCTATGACCACCCAGAATCCCCAATTTTTGTCGCCGAATGGGACGCCCGTATTCATGCCCCAAAACGCCGCTATCATCGCGGGCACGTCTATGCAAATAGTGATGACGGCAAGCGCTTTCATGACGATGTTTAGGTTGTTTGAGATGAGCGAGGCGTATGCGTCCATTGTGCCCGAAAGTATCTCCCGGTAAATATTGGACATCTCGATAGCCTGCTTGTTTTCGATGAGCACATCCTCCCACAAATCCTCGTCCTCTTCGTAAAATTTGATGAGGCGGGGCACTTTGTCAAGTACGGCGGTATTTGCGCGCAGCGACGTGCTGAAATAGACAAGCGCTTTTTCAAGCGAGAGCATCTCGACGAGGTTTTGGTTTGTCATTGACTTTTCAAGCTCGTTCTGTACGCGTTGGCTCGCGCGGTCTATCTGTTTCAGATATTGCAGGTACTTCTTTGCAATGACGTATTGAAGTTGCAGGAAAAAGCGGGTACGCTTGTGGATGTTGAAATCCTTCACGAACCGTCCCGCCATAAGGTCGTAGATGATTGATGTCTCGTTCAAGCATACCGTGACGACCACTTTGTCCGTGCTTATAAAGCCGAAGGGGAGGGTGGCGTAGGCGTACTTGTCGTCGTCCTCTTCCGTGATCGGAATGTCCGTGACGGACATAAGTACGGTGTGCGGAAGAAGTGAAGCCTCGTCTTCCGTCAGCTCCGTCCCAAATGAAAAATCCTCTTTGCCGAACTCCTCTTTCTCTATACGCGCGCGCTCTTCCGCGTCGAGGGCGGCTTTGATGTAGTCCTCGGGAATTAGCGTCGCACGCGAAATGAACTCCACTTCCTTGTCCGTGGGGTTGGACATATGTATCCAGTGATCCGTGAAATCGAAGCCGTCAACAATGAGCTCGCTGTCGATCTCGACGAGCGACTTGTTCAGCTTTTTAAAAACCTGAAGCATAAATAGGTCCTCCTTTTGACATAGCACGCGCCACGCCTCGGCAGGACCCGAAACGTGCGCGATTATTTGTATGAAAGCCTACTTCGTGGGTCTGCGTCCATATAACTTGCACCTCGTAAAGTATTTGATACTTTATTCTATCAAAATAATTTTTTTTAGGCAACCGTTTATCGCGCGAAATTGCCGTTTTCGCCAAAATATTTTTGCGGACGTTAAAATAGTCGCCCTAGGTGCGGCGGCGACGCATAAGAATATGTTTTTTGGCGGATATTGTATTTTCTCTTGCAAACGCAAGCTTTTTTTGCTATTATTATTCTATAAATTTATAAGCAAAACTTTAGGAGGTCTTATAATGGCAAAAAAATATGTATATCTTTTCACCGAAGGCAATGCCAATATGCGTGAATTGCTCGGCGGCAAGGGCGCGAACCTTGCGGAGATGACCAACATCGGTCTCCCCGTCCCTCAAGGTTTCACCATCTCGACCGAGGCTTGCACGCAGTACTATGAGGACGGCAGGCAAATCAATCCGTCCATTCAAAAAGAGATCCTCGAGTATGTTGAAAAGCTCGAGAAGATCACAGGCAAGAAGTTCGGCGACAAGGAAAATCCGCTGCTCGTTTCCGTGCGTTCGGGCGCGAGGGCGTCAATGCCCGGCATGATGGACACCATCCTCAACCTCGGCCTCAACGAGGAAGTCGTGGAAGTGCTCGCGGCAAAGTCAAACAATCCGAGATGGGCGTGGGACTGCTATCGCCGTTTCATACAGATGTTCTCCGACGTCGTTATGGAAGTCGGCAAGAAATATTTCGAGGCTCTCATCGACAAGATGAAAGAGGAAAAGGGCGTAAAACAGGATGTGGAGCTCGACGCGGACGACCTCAAAAATCTCGCAAATCAGTTTAAGGCGGAGTATAAAAAGCAACTCGGCAAGGACTTCCCGTCCGACCCCAAGGAGCAACTATTTGAGGCTATCAAGGCGGTTTTCCGCAGCTGGGACAACCCGCGCGCGAACGTCTATCGTATGGACCACGACATCCCCTACAGCTGGGGTACGGCGGTCAACGTACAGATGATGGCATTCGGCAATATGGGCGACAATTGCGGCACGGGCGTCGCTTTCACAAGAAATCCCGCCACGGGAGAGAAGGGGCTTATGGGCGAGTTCTTGACCAACGCTCAAGGCGAGGACGTCGTCGCGGGCGTGCGTACTCCTATGCCTATCGCAGAGATGAAGCGCGTGTTCCCCAAAGTGTATGAGCAATTCCAAGATGTTTGCAAGATACTTGAGAATCACTATCGCGATATGCAGGATATGGAGTTCACCGTCGAAAACGAAAAACTCTATATGCTCCAGACAAGAAACGGCAAGCGTACCGCGGCGGCGGCTATCCGCATCGCATGCGACCTCATTGACGAGGGCATGATCACGGAGCAAGAGGCTCTGCTGCAAATTGACGCAAAGACGCTCGACATGCTCCTGCATCCCACCTTCGACGCAAAAGCGCTCAAAGAGGCGGACAAGAACAACGTCGTCGGACACGGCATCGCCGCCTCTCCCGGAGCGGCGGCAGGCACTATCGTATTTACGGCAGAGGACGCAGTCGAGCAGGGCAAGAAGGGCAAGAAAGTCGTACTCGTCAGGCTTGAGACTTCTCCCGAGGATATCGAAGGCATGAAGTATGCTCAAGGCATTTTGACCGTCCGCGGCGGACAGACCTCCCACGCGGCAGTCGTGGCGCGCGGAATGGGCACTTGCTGCGTTTCGGGTTGCGGCGACATCAAGATGCACGAAGCCGAGAAATATTTCGAGCTTGCGGGCAAGACCTTCCACGAGGGAGACGAGCTCTCTTTGGACGGCTCCACAGGCAACATCTACGACAAGATCATCAAGACCGTTCCCGCAGACCCCAACAGCGGCTACTTCGGCAGGATAATGAAGCTCGCCGACAAGTATAAGGCGCTCGGTGTGCGTACGAATGCCGATACTCCCGAGGACGCGCAGCGCGCGGCGGAGCTCGGCGCACAGGGCATAGGCCTCACCAGGACGGAGCATATGTTCTTCGGCCCCGGCAGGATAGATAAATTCCGTCAGATGATCTGCGCGGAGACAGTCGAGGAGCGCGTCAAAGCTCTCGACGCCATCGAGCCCATGCAACAGAAGGACTTCGAGGGACTTATGGAAGCCCTCAAGGGACAACCTGTCACCATCCGTTTCTTGGATCCTCCTCTTCACGAGTTCGTTCCCACCGAGCAGAAGGACATCGAGGAGCTTGCCAAGGCGCAGGGCAAGAGCGTCGAGTATATCAAGCTGCTCTGCGACAGCCTGCACGAGTTCAATCCTATGATGGGTCATCGCGGATGCCGTCTCGCCGTCACATATCCCGAGATCGCGGTCATGCAGACGAAGGCTGTCATCAAAGCGGCCATCAACGTCCAGAAGCGCCATCCCGAGTGGCATGTCGTGCCCGAGATCATGATCCCGCTCGTCGGTGAAGTCAAGGAGCTCAAATATTGCAAGAAGACGGTCGTCGAGACAGCTGACGCCATCATCAAGGAGTCCGGCATCGACCTCAAATACGAAGTCGGCACAATGATAGAGATCCCGCGCGCGGCGCTCACCGCCGACGAGATCGCAACAGAGGCGGAATTCTTCTGTTTCGGCACAAACGACCTCACTCAAATGACCTTCGGATTCAGCCGCGACGACGCAGGTAAGTTCTTGCCCAGCTATTATAGAGCGAAGATCTATGAGTCCGACCCGTTTGCAAGACTGGATACCACAGGCGTAGGCAAACTCATGAAGATGGCAGTCGAAATGGGACACGCAACCCGCAAGGATCTGCACTGCGGCATCTGCGGCGAACACGGCGGCGACCCGTCCTCCATCGAGTTCTGCCACAACATCGGCCTCGACTATGTCAGCTGCTCTCCCTTCAGAGTCCCAATCGCCCGCCTTGCCGCCGCGCAGGCGAATATTAAAAATAAGAGGTCCAAGATATA
>CANPWB010000036.1 GCA_947581925.1 uncultured Clostridia bacterium | reverse complement strand
TGCAAGCATACGGCTTTTGGGGCAACATTCACACCGAATCGGAGTGCGTCGCCGCATTGATGACAATGTATAAGCAGCTAATAACCGGGTAAATGTGAGGCAGGTATGGATAGAGATGAGTTTGTTGAGATGATGAAAAAGCGGGCGTACATCGTCGCGGGGTCTCAGGCGCACTTGCATATGCACGAGATGTCGCAGAGGGCGCTACGCTACACGGCGGAGATCAACGGCAAATACCACGCGCCCGAGGAGCTGAGGCGGCTGTTCTTTGAGCTTATCGGGCAGGAAGCGGACGATACGTTTGGGTTGTTTCCGCCATTTTCCACGGACTACGGCATGAACATCACGCTCGGCAAGCGCGTATTCATCAATTCGGGCTGCTGTTTTCAAGACCAGGGCGGCATAGAGATAGGCGACGACGTGCTCATAGGGCAGCAGGTGGTGATCGCGACTCTCGACCACGACCTTGACCCCGACAAGCGCGGAAGTATGCGCCCGTCTCCCGTGAAGATAGGCAATAAAGTGTGGATAGGCGCGCATGCCACGATACTTGCGGGAGTCACGATAGGCGACGGCGCAGTCGTGGCGGCGGGAGCAGTCGTAACAAGAGACGTCCCCGCAAACACCGTCGTCGCAGGCGTCCCCGCAAAGGTGTTGAAAAACTTGTAAGGGACGGGGAAAAGTTTTTTATACGATACTAGAAAAACGAAAGCTCGGGCAAGGGGATCCTTCGACAGGCTCAGGATGACAAGGGGAAAATATCATGTTGAGCGGAGCAAAGCGGAGTCGAAACATCCCCGAGTGCAGAGGAAAGCGCCTTTATCAAAGGGGAGACGGCGGCGCTTGAGCGCACTAGGGGATTCCTCGACTGCGCTCGGAATGACAAATGAAAACAAGCAGCGCTCGGACAGGGCGGGGGAATAGTTTATTTAAGGTTTTTTGAGTTTGGTTTTGTTGCCGTGTTCGTCTACTATGTAGGTGTTGTCGAGTTGGGCGCGGAGGCCGCCTGTCACGCTGTTGATATATTCTCTGCGGAGTTTCGCTTGTTCCTGCTTTTCGGCGGGGGTCAGCCCTTCCTCTTTTGCTTTTCTTGCAAGCTCGTTTATGCGTTTGACGTCAACTGCCATTTTTTCTCCTTTTGCGCTAAACCGCATTTATACATTCATTTGCGGCGGTTAAAGTCGCGTTTGTGATGTTTTGTCAGAGTTATTACGGGCGCAAATTTGCGGTCGAAATGGGGTTCATCTCGTGCTCCAATCTATGGGCTCCATGCCGTTTTTTGCGAGGAAAGAGTTGCACTTCGAGAAGTGACGACATCCGAAAAAGCCGCTGTATGCGCTGAGAGGCGACGGGTGAGGGCACTCCAAAATAAGGTGCCGAGGGTTTGTGATGAGCGACTTTTTGGAGCGTGCGTTCCCGCCCCACAGCAGGAAAACTATGGGGACTTCGCGAGCGTTCAGCTTTGAGATTATGCTGTCCGTGAGCGTCTCCCAGCCGCGCCCCTTGTGCGAGTTGGGCTGTCCCTCGCGCACGGTGAGGACGGTGTTGAGAAGCAGCACGCCTTGCTCCGCCCACTTGACGAGGTAGGGCGAGGTGTTGAGGACGCCTACGTCGTCGTATATCTCCTTGAATATGTTGAGCAGCGACGGCGGCGCGGGCACCCCGGGCTTGACGGAAAAGCACATGCCGTGCGCCTGTCCCGCCCCGTGATAGGGATCCTGCCCAAGCAATACCACCTTGACCTTCTCGTACGGCGTCGCCTTCAGGGCGTTGAAGATGTCGTGCATGTCGGGATATACGGTGTGGGTGCGATACTCCTCGGCAAGAAAACGGCGAAGGGCAAGATAGCTCTCGCTTGCAAAATCCTCCTTCAGGATATCGTCCCAGCTGTTGCCGATGTTGACCATAGCTCCTCCTTTTTGCCCGCCCGTGGCGTACACAAAATATTATACCATAATTTTCTCGCCGCGCAAGGTATGAAAGCATACATTTTGAGCCATACTATCCTCAAAAGGCGAAAGCCTAAAAAAAAGGAGAATAAACATGGCAAAATCAGTTTCCACAAGCAAACAAGCCACAAAGAAGCAGCCCAGCGACTGCCACTGCACCGAGACAAAGCAGAAAGAGACAAAGTCCAAGAGCTCCAAGAGCGCAAAGGACTGCACGGACTGCAAGTAAACGACACTAAAACAAAAAGGCGGGTACCCCCGCTTTTTTGTTTGCGCAACATATATTCGCTTTGAAAATATCCTTTTTATGCAACGACAATAAAAAACTTGTTTTTTGTAACACAGGTAGCAAAATATATTACGTTTTTATTGTACACCACAGTGGGAAGTTGCGCGTTTCACACGCAGCTCATAAAGAAATCGCACATACCCTTGTTGGCGGCTTCGGCTTCCTCCCAATTCCAATAGAGGATGTTGAATACGTGCTCGAGCTTGTGTTCCGCGTTCATGGGTTCGTCGAGGAAGAACAGCTCGCATTTGGTGCCCTGCGCTTTGAGGGCTTCATAGGTGGCTTTCGCGCTGTTTTTGAGGAAGTCGCCATAGCAGGAGATGATATAACAGGGGCAGATGTCCTTTTGCAGGGTGCTCGTGAAGGACGCCTTTTCCATGGCGCCGTTTTTGAGAAAGCCTTTGCCGAGCAGCGGATTATAATAGAACTTCATCATGCCCTTCGGCACGGGGAAGAGCGCAAGAGGATCGGACGCGGGGCAGGTGAGGCATACGGCTTTTATATCCGCGCTTGGGGTGACGCCGTAATACTCCTGCAACTCCTTGCTCTTGACGATGTTCGCGACAAGGCCCGCTATGTGGCCGCCCGCGCTGTCGCCCGTGACGAAAAATTTGTCCATATCCAGCCCGAACTCGTCCGCGTGGGCGCTCACGTATGTCATTGCCGCAAAAGTGTCCTGCATCATGCCCTTGAGGTCTGCCTCGGGCGCGAGTCGGTAGCTTATGTCCACCACCGCGAACCCGTAGCGCACAAGCGAGCGGCAATAGTAGGAGTTGAGCTCCTTATCGCCATAGTACCAGCCGCCTCCGTGGATGTCGAAGATGGTGGGCAGTTTGCCCTCGGCGCCTATGGGACGATATACGTTGAGCGTGTGCATGGGGTTGCCGTCGCCAACGTAGTCGGTATCCAGCTTCGCCTCGTCGAACTTCGGCTCCTCGAGCGTCGCGATGCGCGCGTCGTCTTTCTTTTTGGTGCTGTTCCAAAACGCTTTGATAAGTATGTTCTCTTTCATAAATCGATCCCCGCTTATTATTTACTTAAATAAATATAAACCCAAACAGGGCAAAAGGTCAATAGGAAAGAATGTCGCGGATCTGTTTTTCAAACGGCATTTCAAAATTTAAATCGCAAAACAAGCGGTTTATAATGTCATTTTTATGATTTAAACATTCGATATGCGAAAAACAAATGCAGTTTTAAAAAATGCCGCGGGTAAAAAATTTTTGAGAAAAATTTTTACAATAGTGCGCGTCCCCCTTGATTTTGCGAATAATATGGTATATAATTGCGAGGCTGAAAGAAGTTTGCGTCCCGCGCTCCTATGGGGGTGTTTCGGATTCGACAATCGTTTTGAGGCGGTATAAGCACGTCGTAGGCTCGGCTACGTTAAAACGGAACGTTAAAATTAAACGCAAACAAAACCCAAAAGAGTGCTCCGGCACTCGCCCTTGCTGCGTAATTTAGTCAGCACGTCGCCCCGAGGTTTTCTGTTCCCTCGGCAAGCGGCGTCAGAAAAACAGACAACACGGTCCGATCGCCCGCTAGGACCGCTGTCACTCAGGGCTCATCAACCCAAGGCTTGTCGTTGAGCCGAGGCGCGAAACATCTGATCAGCGACTAAACGTGTAGAAAGTGCCGAGGATGGGCGGTTGGACCGGGGTTCAAATCCCCGCATCTCCACCAAAAATTTCTGTGAGACCTTTAGGTTTCGCAGAAATTTTTTTTATGGTGGAGATGCGGGGATTTGAACGGGCGGAAAAGCAAACAATCCGGTGAATTGTTTGCCCGCCCCGGCAAACGGGGTCCCCGCAAAAATATGAAATGGTTTTGCGGGGTAATTGAGCGCAGTGAATGTAACGCTGTGCGTGACGTGTGTTATCCCCACGTTCGGGCGGGACGGCAAGCACCACACAAGCGGAGCAAATCCCCGCATCATGTAGTGTGTGTATGCGGGGACTTGAACCTGCGCAATTTTCATAAAAAATTGCGCGCAACCTACGGTTGCCCGGTCCCGGACCGGCTGCACTTTCTTACCCCAAAAAATCACTACGTAATTATTTTGGGGCCCCCAATGTTGCTCAGACCGACTTTGCGATACGCTCCGCTGTAATACAAATCCCCGCATCATAAAGCGGACATAGTGAGACCTTTAGGTTTCGCAGAAATTTTTTTTATGGTGGAGATGCGGGGATTTGAACGGGCGGAAAAGGCGACAATCCGGTGAATTGTCGCCCCGCCCCGGCAAACGGGGTCCCCGCAAAAATATGAAATGGTTTTGCGGGGTAATTGAGCGCAGTGAATGTAATGCTGTGCGTGACGTGTGTTATCCCCACGTTCGGGCGGGACGGCAAGCACCACACAAGCGGAGCAAATCCCCGCATCATGTAGTATGAGTATGCGGGGACTTAAACCTGCACAATTTTCATAAAAAATTGCGCGCATTGCTTTGCAAGATTCGGTCTTTGTAAAAATATTGCGTTTAATTGCTCGGACATGGGGATCTCTCGACTGCGCTCGAGATGACAGGCACGGGGATCTCTCGACTGCGCTCGAGATGACAGGGGATAAAGTTGCTCAGACCGACTTTGCGATACGCTCCGCTGTAATACAAATCCCCGCATCATAAAGCGGACATAGTAGTTTGGGTTTAGCAGAAATTTTTTGCGCCGAATGAAAATTTCGCTACGCTCAATTTTGCGCAAACGTTGCTCCGCTCTGGGAAAGTTAAACTCAAATAAATATACTCCTTGTCATTGGCGTATTTAAATGCAAGTATTGCTTTTTACTTTGAAAGATGCTACACTTATTATGCCAAATGGCGCGAATGCAGATGTCATAAATTATTGAGGAGGAAATATTGTATGGCTACTTGTCCAAATTGTAAAAAGTCTGTGGGCAACGCGAAATTTTGTCCCGAATGCGGAACTAAAATACCGAAGGATTCTGATGCGGAATTAGATGCAAAAATCGACGCTTTTTTCGACGCTCTTGAAAACGCATCCCCAGAGGAAAAGGACGCTTTCTTTGGGCAGCTTGAAAAGGATCTAAACAAGAAAAAAGGATAAAAAGCAAAGACAATTCTTTACCATAACAGACAGCCGAAAATGATAAGTTTTGATGCGTTCATAGACTTTTATCGGCGGTTCATTGGTATTTTTGCGTAGCGTCATAAAATTTCCGCAGAATGTAACTATTCTGCGGAAATTTTAGAGTTGTAGCGTCCGGATTTTGCCATTGAAAAATCAAACTAAGTAGGGAAGGCGAGGTCGCAGAGGGATTCTATATAGTCGAGTTCGAGAAGGGAGGAGCGCCACTCCTCGGGAATGGCGTCATAGCCGTAGAGCGCGCCCGCAAGTCCGCCCGCGATCGCCGCGACGGTGTCCGTATCGTGTCCGAGATTGACCGCTTGCAGCACGCACTCGCGATAGTTGTCCGTGTTGAGAAGGCACCAGACGACGGCCTCAAAGGTTTCCACGACGTAGCCGCCACTTTTTATCGTTTCGCGAGGTTCGGTTTTTATGCCTTTTAAAATACGTTTGTAGGTTTTTTTGCTCTCAAGCTCATAGCTCACAAAGTCGTATATTTCCTTGTCCGCCTTTATCGCCTCGACCGCCGCGTTCAGTCCCTCTTGTACGGATGATTTTTGAGGGCAGACGAGCAGCTTTGTCAGAATACCCGCATAAAGCAGGCAGGCGAGGACGCTCCTCGGGTGCGCATGCGTCATTTTGGAGCCGGCCGCGATGACCTTGAGATAGCGAGATACGTCCTCGGGCGAGAGTTGTCCGTCCTTGTTGTTGATGTCGTAAAAATTTTTGAGGACATAGGGGTGGATCCTCATAAGAGACCCGTTGCCGTTGCTGTTTTCGCCCTCTTCGCCGTAGCCTTGTTCTATAGCTATAGAGCATGTACATCCGACGTCGAACACAAGCTTGGTCGGCGTAAATTGGGCTTCGGGAGACAGCCATGCGCGGAAATTCGCCAGCGTATAGTTGTGCAACTTTATCTCGTCGGCGCCTGCGCGCGCGATTGCGTCCAGCTCGCAAAGCGACATGCTTGTGTCGTCCGACCAGCTGCCCTTCGGAATGTTGTATGTGCCATAGCCGACCATATCCGTCGCGGGATGCCGCGCCATGTATTCGTGATCGCGGAACTCGTACGGAACTCCCACCGCGTCCCCCACCGCGTGCCCAACGACCACCGCCTTCGCCTTGTCCATAAACTCTTCATGACTCAATTTTTGCCACATAATGCGTACCCCTCCTCAGATTTGGGCTTTTAATTTTGACTCAGCTAATTTATTTTGTTACGTTCTCAACAATTTCTATAATAGCCGTTGGATATTGTTTTTGCAAGGCTTCGGCGGTTATTTTGGATTCGACTTGATATAAAGCCGTTGCCAGCAAATAGGCATGGGCAAACTCGTTTTTTAGTCGCCGGTGGCGTTCGCATTGCCTGCGGAGTTTTTTTTTGCTTTGTTGTTGGCTTCCTTTTCCAGCTTGCGGGATAATTTCTCCATATCCGCCTTCATTTCGGGAGTCAACTTGTAGAAGTCTATATCGACGAAATCACCGAGGCACTCTCCTTCGCGGAAGTCGCTGATACGCTCCGAGGCGTACATGGACATGGCGCGGGCGTCTCTTCTGTCGTAATTCACGCATCTGCTTCTGCGCATACCAAACGCGCCGCCCGTTTCTACGGCGTCTATGTTCGCGCCGAGGAAAATGAACTCCCAGCCCATTGCCTCCTGTTCCGCTATCAGCAATTTGACCTGTTCGCTCGACCAATGGTTGCTTGCGTTTTCATAGCCGTCCGTCGTGATGATGAACACTGTTTTCTCGGGGACGTCCTCCTCGCGGGCGTACTTGTGCACGTTTTTGATGTGGTATACCGCGTCGCCTATGGCGTCGATGAGCGCGGTGGTGCCGCCGACATAGTATTCCTTTTGAGTCAAGGGGAGCACGTCCTGCAAATTTTCTCTGTCGTGGATGACTTTGGAGTAATTTGAAAACAGCACGGTGGAGACATACGCTTCGCCGTCAACGCGCTTTTGAGCCTCGATCATCGAATTGAATCCGCCTATAGCGTCCTGCTCGTACCCGCTCATAGAGCCGCTTCTGTCAAGAATGAAAACCATTTCCGTCAAACCTTTTTTCATTGTTGTACCTCCGAAATTTTTATTTTGGTCTTATGACCTTACACCCATATTGTAGGACATTTCGGGGGAAGTTTGGTCAATCGTCGGTTGACAATTTCAGACGCCCAAAAGCGGTTGATCGAATTGGTAGAGTATGTCGTTTATTTTGTAGACGTCATAGATTTCGTTTGTGACGCAATATTCTATGAGCAGGTCGAATTTGATACTTTTGGACAGCGCAAAGCCCACCGTTTCAAGCAGATGCTTTGTCTCGTCCAAATTGAGTTTGAGGGCGATGGCAAAGGCGATGACAGTCGTTTTGCTTGGGCGGTAGTTTTCGTCGCTGATTATCTTGTGCCAGGTCTGCCTGCTTACGTTCGCCTTTTTGTAGCACTCCAAGTCGGTCATATGCCGTGCGTCGATAAGCTTGAAAAGCGTCTCGGCAAAAGTTTCGTCCGCATTTTTGAGTATGGCGTTTATGTCCGACTCGTCATATGACTTTGGCTTTTCCGCATACTTTGCGGGGGCGCTTTTGCAAGGGGTCGAACGCTCAAACAGCGCGGCTTGCTCCCGGGGCAGTATGAAATCGCCGAGGAGTTCTCCCTCGCTCTCGTCAAATTGAGATATCTTGAGTCTGTCCTTTTTCTGCTCGGGTGGGGCAGGGCGTTCTTTCCGATGTTGAGCGGACGGTTCGGCTTCGGGCGGGATCTCTTCCTTGTGTGATACAGGCTTTTTATCCTTACTCGGAGCTGATTGTTCATCCTCATGCGCGACAGGTCGCGCGTTTTGCTTTTCGTCGCCTACGTTGGGTAAGAGCACCTCGTCCGACGTTATGCGATAGGCTTGTTTTTTTGGTCTCCGATCCTCCAAATATTGTATGCGCTTTAAACGTTGCGGGAGTCCGAGGAATCGATGCTGCCGAATTATGTCCTCGGCGACATAGTTGTCGTTGATGTATTCGGTTATGTCGCCAAATAGCTCCTTGCCGATGGAGTACGAATTTTTGTCGTATACGATAAGATATACGTTCAGCTCTTCGTCCATAAGGAAGGCGGCTATCGTCTCGACGGCGATATCAAGCACATACTCTTTGGGAAATCCGCGCGAGCCCGAGGATATGAGCGGGATCGCTATGGATGTCGCGCCCAACTCCGCCGCTTTTTTAAGCACGTTTTTGTAGCAGAGCGCAAGCAGTTTCTTTTCCATGAGGTCACCGTCTTGCCAAATGGGACCCGCGACGTGGAAAATATATTTGCAGGGCAGCTTGAACGCGGGCGTCACTCGCACCTCGCCTATTTGTATTGTGCCTTGCAAATAATAGCTCAATTCATCTCCCGCGGCGTCGAAGATGGCGGCGGCAACTCCTTGGTCGCACGTCATATGCCTGTTGGTAGCGTTGACAATGACGTCGCAAGGCATTTTTGTTATGTCCTGTCGTATGATGTTTAAAGGCATTTGTTCCTCCGAAAATGAAAAGTTGATCTTGTGGCTGTTTTTGTCGTAAACGGCGACATTGTTTTGGAAAGTAAAGCGCGTCGCTTTTCCGTCCATAATGAATATACGAAGAAAAATGCGAAAATCCTAAAATAAAAGGAAAAATTTTTTATTTTTTACAAAAATATGCGATGTTTTGCGGGACAAAATAAAAAACCCCATAGCCTTTACACAAAAATTCATTTGCGGTTTTTGTGTAAAGGCACAGCGTCCTCATGATGCGCGGGATATATACATGAGGGCGGGGGTTAGGCGTTTGATTTTTTGCGGGATCTGCGGGATTTGCGGGATTCGAGTTCCACCTCGCTGAGGCGCCAATACTCGAGCATACGGTTTTCCGTCCAATAGTAACCGTACGATCTGTACCACTCCTCTCTTATGAAGGGCGGGACTTTGTGCGGCGGGAGGGTGTTTGCGAGCTCCTCCGTCCTGTCGCGCAAAGTATCGGCAAACTGTTTTCTCGCGAGCGAGCCGCGCACGTCGGGCGAATATTCGATAGGCTTGCCGACGAGGACTTTGCGAAGAGATTTGACGATATAGGTTGGGTAAAACTTGAGCAGTTTGCCCGTTTTTTTGTAGTACAGCTCGCCAATTTTGACAAAGCCGCCATAGAAGTCGTTTATATGCTCGGTGAATTTTTCGGGGCACTCGGGAAAAATGACGAGACTTGTGCCGTCAGTAAGCGCCTTCAAGGATTCGTCGAAAGTCTCGCTCACTCGCCGATCGTGATATACGGGGATGCAGTTTACGGCGAGGAGAAGGGGTCTCAGCAGCGCCGCAGTCGGGTGGGACAAAAGTCTCCAAAACCACTTGCATTTCTTGTTTTCGCCCGCAAATTCGTCGTGATAGATAAAATTTGCCGCCGTTTCCTTGTTGAGCACTTGCGCTATTGACCACGGCCTCAGCGGTTGAGGAAAATACAACGACGTTATAACGGGGCCGTCCGCTTGGGAATGGTTGGCGGTGTAGACTACGGGTTCGCCCTTCGCAGGCGGTTCTTCATATATAAATTCGGGTTTGCGGAATATGCATTTTGCGATGAGCCGCATAAAGCCTGTATAAAGTTTTCCCATTAAGTGACCTCTTCAAGAGCAAAGTCGTATCCGATAAAAGTGCGCCGCCCAAACTTTTTGCTCCATAGAGATTTACACCGACATGCCTAAGCGCGCATCCTGATACAATGAAACATTATACCATATGTCGATAATTGTCAAGATATACGTGCTTTTTGGTAAAATTTATAAGGGAGAAAAACAAATTTTTAACCGTACATATCTCTGAAAATGTATTGGAAATGGACGTAATAATGCGGTTTTTGGCGAATAAAATGGCGCCTCGGGCCAGCGGGACGGAACTTGAAATATGCAATTAAATGATACAGAGTTAAGTCGCGGAGGCAAAATATTTCATAACGCACAAAGGGGCAATTTTCCTTGTTTGCCTTTTAAAACGCGGGTGAAAAAGTGCGAAATACGTCGAATATAGTCGAAAAACGTTTGACATTACCCCCGCGCGGTGGTAAATTTCAAATAAAAGACAAAGGAGGTCGCGGGGATTGACTTCTTGTGGGCGCGATGTTGAGAATGTAAAAAAGCGGCTTGCCAGGCTGGGATTGATTTTTGTCGTTCTGTCGCTTTGCGCATGTCTTTTGACGGCGTTTGTTGCGTGCGACGGTAAAGATGACGCGGATCCTCCCGCTTCGGACGGCGACGTAGGTTCGGGCGGCGACGCTCCCTCCGAGGGCGGACCGCAAGAGGGCGAGGAAGAAAAGCCTGAGCTCAAGACCTTCGACGGCGTGACGTTTGAGGACGAAAGCGTCGTTTATGACGGAGATCCGCATATCATTGAGCCCAAGGGCGCGCCTTTCGGGACGCGCGTGACATATTTGTATAAGGATTTTGTGGACGTCGGCGAGCATCAAGTCGTCGCCACTCTCGAGCTTTCGGGATATGAGACGGAGACGTTTTACGCTACGCTTACCATACTGCCCGCGACGGTGGAAGTGAGCTTCACGGACGCCACATTTGTATGGGACGGCGCGCCGCACAACATCTATGTCACAGGAGCTCTGCCCGACGGCGCCATTGTAACCTACGAGTGCGGCGGCGAGACGGAAACGGGCGCATTCGCCGCTACGGACGTGGGGACATACACCGTCACGGCGCACATCACTCTCGGCAAAAATTATGTGCCCGTGGGAGATCTTACGGCGACGCTTACGATCAAAAATCGCGCATACGTCGTGAGTTTTGTGCATTGGGACGGCACTGTTGAGACGCGCGAGGTGTACCGTGGATATGACCTGCCCGAAACCCAAATACCCGCAAACAAACAGAAAACGGGCTACATGCAAATGCTGTGGGATCCCGAGGATATAGCGTTGCTCAAAAACGTTACGAAGGACATCACCGTGCACGAGATAAATGGTGAGGCGCAGAAATTCGAGGTCATCCTCGACCCAAACGGCGGCATCGTATCTATAGATAAGGTCGAATATGACTACGAGAAGTTGGACGGCGGCAAGATAAAAATAACTTACACCGTCGAGGACGATATCGAACTTGTAGAGCCGCTGAATTTTGACGGACAGGAGTTTTTGGGCTGGTACGACGAGAAAGGCAACCGCGTCACCCGCCTCCCCGACGGAACGGGGCCGCGCAATATGATCCTCACCGCGCATTGGAAGAAGTGATTTGTTTGTGAAGTGCAGACACGCACTCCGCGCAGGGCTGCGCGCCCCGCACCCCGCTTGCATTTGCTCAGAGCCCGCGACCACCCAGGAGCAAGGTCTATAAGGGCTCACCGCAAGTTGCTGCGCTGCTCCGCTTACTTACCCCACAAAATCACTGCGTAATTTTGCGGGGACCCCGAATTTACCTCGGACAAATTGTACGTTTAATACTCGTATGGCTCGCTATTTTTTGCGCTCGGTTATGCGGGCTTCGCCCGCTTTTTTTATACTTCGTCTCCTGCGCCCCAAGCTAAAAACGCGCGAACTAGCAACGAAAAGTTGCGACGTTTGCGCGTTTTTTGATTGTGTGTATGGTACAAACTCCTGCGTGAGAGCTTGATATTGACGTTAGTATTGTTTGAGGTTTTACTATAAAACCCGGGGATTCCTCACTTTACCCCACAAAAACATTTCATATTTTTGCGGGGGCCCCGTATCGCTCGGAATGACAGGGTAATAAAGTGTCATGTTGAGCTTGTCGAAACATCCCCTAATCCGAGCGTTGATGTTTATGGGACCCCCACCACCGCGCGGAGCCTCCCCCCCCCTATATAAATGTTTATCCTCTACACTTATGTTGAAGAAGGGATATGCCTACGCTCGGACAAGGAGGGCAGCGTGTATAGGGTGCTCGGACAAGGCGGACGGGGGTATAAGGTAGCTCGGACACGGGGTTACTAGTTCAAGCACGTCCTGCGTTGGTGTCTCAGACAAACGTTATCATCGCTGCACGTAACGAAGGGAGAGGGTAGGACATTTCAATAACTGTGTCTGAGATACCAACGCAGGATGTGTAGGAGTTCTATATGCGCTCTGTCCGAGAGTTTATCTGTCCAAGACGCTAATGCTGTTTGTCATGGTTTTTACAAACATCTGTTCGAGCGAATTAGTGCGAGGGGCTAAAAATTTTGCGTTTATGTGTTTATTTGTTGACTTAGATTTTTATTAAAGCTATAATAACCATAAGTGCGCATACGTGCGCGCGCAAATTATAGACGATAATTTTTTGGAGGGTTATTCCGATTATGAAAAAAATGACAATCGACGGCAATACCGCTGCGGCGCATATCGCGTATGCTTTCAGTGATGTTGCGGCCATCTACCCGATCACTCCTTCCTCACCCATGGCAGAAAACTGCGACGATTGGGCGGGACAGGGCAGAAAGAACATCTTCGGCAACGTGCTCAAGATCGCCGAGATGCAGTCCGAAGCGGGCGCTGCGGGCGCTGTGCACGGCTCGCTTGCGGCGGGCGCGCTGACAAGCACATTTACGGCGAGCCAGGGACTGCTCCTCATGATCCCCAACATGTACAAGATCGCGGGCGAGCTGCTCCCGAGCGTTTTCCACGTTTCGGCGAGGAGCGTCGCGGGGCATGCGCTCAACATATTCGGCGACCATTCCGACGTTATGGCGTGCCGTCAGACGGGCTTTGCAATGCTCGCATCGAACAGCGTGCAAGAAGTCATGGATCTCGCTCTCGTCGCGCACCTCAGCACGATAGAGTCCAGCGTCCCCTTCCTCAGCTTTTTCGACGGTTTCCGCACCTCGCACGAGGTGGATAAGATCGACGTCATCGACTATGACGAGATCAAGTCGCTTGTCAATTTCAAGAAGATAGACGAGTTCCGCGCGCGAGCGCTCAACCCCGAGCATCCTCATCAGCAGGGCACGGCGCAAAACCCCGACATCTATTTCCAAAACAGAGAGGCGTCAAACAAGTTCTATGACGCAGTTCCCGCCATCGTGCAGGCGCAGATGGACAAAGTAAGCGCGCTCACGGGCAGGAAGTATCATCTTGTGGACTACTACGGCGCAAAGGACGCGGACAGAGTCATCGTCATCATGGGCAGCGGCGCGGAGGCGGTCGAGGAGACAGTGGATTACCTCAACGCCCGCGGACAGAAAGTCGGACTCATCAAGGTCAGACTGTATCGTCCCTTCCCGGCGGAGGCGCTTGTCAAGGCTATCCCCGCAAGCTGCAAAGTGCTCACAGTGCTTGACCGCACCAAGGAGCCCGGCGCGCAGGGCGAGCCGCTCTATCTCGACGTCGTGTCCGCGCTCAACGAGTACGGCAAGAAACTCCAGGTGCTCACGGGTCGCTACGGTCTGGGCAGCAAGGAGTTCAACCCCTCCATGGTCAACGCCGTATATCAGAATATGGCGGGAGAGAAGAAGGATCGCTTTACAGTCGGCATAAACGACGACGTGACATTCCACTCCCTCGAGGTCAAGGAGAAGATCGACGCCGCGGACGCAAGCGCTATCTCCTGCAAGTTCTACGGGCTTGGCAGCGACGGCACGGTCGGCGCAAACAAGAACTCCATCAAGATAATCGGCGACCATACCGAGAAATACGCGCAAGCATACTTCGCATACGACTCCAAGAAGTCGGGCGGCATCACGATCTCTCACCTGCGTTTCTCCGATAAGCCCATTCGCAGCACATACCTCATCGACCAGGCGGACTTCGTGGCTTGCCACAACGAGTCCTATGTGCTCCGCTACGACATGCTCTCCGACCTCAAGGAGGGCGGCACCTTCCTACTCAATTCGCAATGGGCGCCCGAAGAGATGGACAGCAAGCTCCCCGCAAGCATGAAGAATATGATAGCCAAAAAGCACATAAAGTTCTACACCCTCGACGGTCTCAAGGTCATCACAGAGATAGGCGCGAAGAAGGGCGTAAACACCGTCATGCAGGCGGCATTCTTCAAGCTCGCGAACGTCATCCCCTATGAGGACGCGGAGCGCTATATGAAGGAAATGATCAAGAAGTCCTACGGCAAGAAGGGCGACGCTATCGTCGCAATGAACTATGCTTGCGTGGACAAGGCTATAGAAGGGCTCAAAGAGGTCAAGTATCCCGAGAGCTGGGCGACCACAACAAACGGCGCGGCTCCTCTCGAAGTGCCTCAAGACGAATATTTCAAGGCGTTCATCGCGCCCATAACCGCGCAGGAAGGCGACAAGCTCCCCGTCTCCGCGTTCAACCCGAGAGGATTTGTCCCGACGGGCACCACGAAGTTCGAGAAACGCGGCATTGCCGTCAACGTTCCCGCTTGGATAAAGGAGAACTGCATACAGTGCAATCAATGCGCGCTCGTATGCCCGCATGCGACGATACGTCCCGTGCTCGCAACTCCCGAAGAGCTTGAAAATAAGCCCGAAGGCTTTGAGACAAAGCCCGCTACGGGATTCAAGGGATATGAGTTCCGCATACAGGTCAGCCCCTATGACTGCACGGGTTGCTCCAACTGCGTCGCCGTCTGCCCCGCTAAGGAGAAGGCGCTCAAGATGATCCCGCTCGACGAGTCCATCAAGCAGGACGCCGAAAATTGGGAGTATGCCGAGTCGCTTAAGGAGACCTCCGCGCCCATAAAGACTATGAATGCGAAGAACAGCCAATTCAAGAAACCGCTCTTCGAGTTCTCGGGCGCATGCGCAGGCTGCGGCGAGACGCCTTACGTCAAGTTGATGACTCAGCTTTTCGGCGACAGGATGCTCGTTGCAAACGCCACGGGTTGTTCGTCAATTTACGGCGGCAGCGCGCCTACTTGCCCCTACACGGTCAACGATAAGGGTCACGGCCCCGCATGGGCAAACTCTCTGTTTGAGGATAATGCGGAGTTCGGATACGGCATGCATCTCGCATATGAGACGCGCCGCGGCGTGCTTACCAATGCCGTCAAGGAGCTGATCGCTCTCGGCGTATCAGAGGAGTTTGCGGCAGCGCTCAACGCGTGGCTCGAAGGCAAGGAGAATGCGGAGCAGTCCAAGGCGGCTACGGAGCAGATCCTCGCCCTCCTCGGCGCAGAGCAGAAGAAGGCAAACGGCGAGGCGCTTGAGCTCCTCGGCAAGATAGAGGCTATGAAGGATTGCCTCGTCAAGAAGTCTGTATGGATCGTCGGCGGCGACGGCTGGGCATACGATATCGGCTACAACGGAGTCGACCACGTGCTGGCAAGCGGCGAGGACGTCAATATCCTCGTGCTCGACACCGAGGTGTACTCCAACACGGGCGGACAGGCGTCCAAGTCCACGCCTACGGGCGCGATCGCAAAATTCGCCGCGACGGGCAAGCGCACAAAGAAGAAGGACCTCGCGCTGCTCGCTATGGACTATGGCTATGTGTACGTCGCGCAGGTGTCTATGGGCGCAAATATGCAGCAGGTCGTCAAGGCGTTCGCCGAGGCGGAGGCATACCATGGACCGTCCATCATCATCGCTTACGCGCCCTGCATCAACCACGGCATCAAGGGCGGTATGGACAACTCCCAGATGGAGATGAAGAAAGCAGTAGAGTGCGGATATTGGCAGCTGTTCCGCTTCAACCCCGAGCTCGTCGGCACGGAGGCAGGTCCTCTCGCGATAGACAGCAAGGAGCCTACTGGCAACTATCAAGAGTTCTTGATGAACGAGACCCGCTATGCGTCCCTCGCAAAGATGAACCCCGAAGCGGCGCAGACCCTCTTCGCAAAGAACGAGCAAGACGCCGCGGACAAGCGCGCCTATTACAAGAAGAAAGCCGACTCCTACAAGGCGTAAGTCGGGCTAAAAAGAAAAACAGCATGCAAGCGTCCCTATGTGGGACGCTTGTGATTTTAACCTCACAAAATTGCGTAGCGATTTTATGGAAAATCCATGTCACTCGGACGGAATGTTTGCAGAACTCAAGCACGTCATGCGTTAGTATCTCGGACATTGAAGTGAAAGACCCAACCTCTCCCTTCGTTACGTGCAGCGATAATAACGCTTGTCCGAGGGATATTTGGGGTCCCCACGAAAT
>CANPWB010000035.1 GCA_947581925.1 uncultured Clostridia bacterium | reverse complement strand
ACTTTGCCTTGTCCGAGCGACCTCGCGGAGCGAGCGGTTTCACGTTAAGTACGCAGTGAGGGCGGGTCTGCACCCCAAAAAATCACTTCGTAATTATTTTGGGGACCCCTAATTTACCCCATAAAATTCGCTACGCTCATTATTTTTGCGCGCGGAGTGGCGTAGCAGTTTGCGGTGAGCTTTTAGGCACCTTACTTCGTAATGGTGCCAAGCCCTAAGCAAATGCAAGCGGGGCAGCGCCCCGCATAGAATTACTCTTCCTCGGACGGGGAAGAGGTTTCGGCGACGAGTTCTTCGATGGAGGTCTGGTGGTAGACGATGAATTTGTCGAAGAAGTCGGCGATGTCGGCGCGGACTTGGTCGGCGCAATGGTCATAGGCTATCTCGTGGCGGGCGCCTTCATAGAGATGGAACTCGCAAGTGAGGTCGAGGGAGTTGTACATATCGTACAATTTTTTGACACCCTTTCCGTAGCCGCCGACGGGGTCTCCGTCGCCCGAGAATATGCCTATCGCGGTGAGCGGATTGAGGCGGGCGAGCGCCTTTTTGGAATAGAGCTTGCTAACCGCGCGCATCATGCAAAAGTCGAAGTTTACGCTCATGGGGACGTGAACGTACTTGTCGTCGTCGAACTCCTCACGGCGCGCCTTGACGGAGTTAAGCCACTGAGACTTGCCGCTGTCGCCCTCATATTGATACTTGTTTTGGGATATTTTTTCCGTGAATTTCGGGCGCCACTTCTTTGCGAACAGCCAAACTGGCGCGAGCGCGCACTTGCCCATTGAAAAACTCTTTTTCATATATCCCGAGCCGAGCAGGGCGATCGCTCTTACGTCCGTGCCCGCCTGCGCGAACGCTTGCGCAAGGAAACTGCCGTAGCTGTGTCCGAGCAGGAATACGGGCAGGTGCTCGTACTTCTTTTTTAGCCACTCGCGGAAGAAAAGCTCGTCCTTGAGCGTCTTGGTGAAGATATCGCCCGGGTGGTAGCCCCTGTTTTCATCCGTCTCAGTCCTGCCGTGGGCGCGATGATCGTCGGCAAACACGATGTAGCCGCGGGAGTTGAAAAAACGCGCGAGCTCGTCATACCTGCCCGCGTACTCGCCCATGCCGTGCATGAGCTGAATGACGCCCCTCGGCGACTCTACTTCGTCCCAAAGCGTGACGAAGATGTTTGTTTCATCAAAACTTTCAAGCCAAAAACACAACATATTCCACCTTTTTTGGTTATTATAACAAAATATAGTGCGCATAGCAACAAAATATCGAAAATTGACTTCAACAAATAATATCACGATAATTAAAAAGTCTGTTTGGTCACACTTGGATACGAAAGGATGACGTGTATTCACCTCGCAAAAACACTGCATAATTTTGCGTGGTGAGGACGCTCGGACAGAGGGTGCGTTATACGCCCAGACAGAGATTTCATTATGTGGTCAGACAGACTTTTCTATTTTATCCGCAAAACGACGCTCGGACAGGGGGATTCTTCGACGATTTACCCCAAAAAATCACTTCGTAATTATTTTGGGGACCCCGATGTCGCTCGGACAGAGGGTGCGTTTATTCGCTCGGACAAGGGGATTCTTCGACTACGCTCAGAATGAAAGAGTAAAAAGCGGGGGAGGGGGGTGATTTGGGAGATAATTTGAGGATAAAATGAGAGAAAATGTATAAAACTTGCATAAATATACCGTATAAATTTTGAGAAATGAATAAATATCGAATTCGCGAGAGGAGTTGAGTTTAATGTTTGAATATTTATGTAAATACCGTTGACAGAAATGCAAAGTTGCCTTATCATTTGATATTATATAATAGAATATAGGTCGCGATATAGCTATAGCGTGGATATCGCCTTTGGCGTACGAGCGCGGTGAGGGACGTACGCAGTTACCGTCGGACGGGCGCGAAACTACTGACGGGCGCGGTGACGTGTGAGCGGACGACGTGACTACTGACAAGTGAGGGCTCGGACGACGGGGCGCGTGGTTTGTAGATCGGAGATGTAACGAAAGTACGAGATTGGGACTACTGACGGGCGCGGGACTACCTACTGGCGCGTTGACGGGCGAACGCTGCGGAAAAATTGCAAGGACGTGTTTAAAAGAGAGGAAGATATGAAAAAGAGTGTGAACATCATCTTGTGCGTAGCGCTTATTGTGCTGCTTGCGGCGGCGGTTTTTGTCGGCTGCGATAAAAATAAGGGTCTGTCCTTGAGCGTAGAGCTTACGAGCATGAGCGGCGCGCCAATAGAGGGCGTGACTGTCACCGCGTACAGGGACGGCAAGCAGGTGGCGAGCGGCAAGACGGGAGCGGACGGCAAGTTCAACTTCAAGGGAGAGAGCGCAAAATACGACGTGCAGCTCTCCGATATGCCGTCAAACTTTACGCTTACGAACGACGGCAAATTCAGCTTTGACGCGTCAGAGGGCAATACTGTGCTCAAGCTCAGCTTTGTGGACGGCAACGATCTGAACTTTACGGTGAAGAGCGTGGGCGGCGCGAGGCTGGAGGGCGTGACGATCACGCTCAAAAAGGACGGGCAACAAGTGGGCGAGCCCGCCGTCACAAACGCGAACGGCATAGCGTCGTTCAGCGTGCCGAGCGCGGACTACGCATACGAAGTGTCGAATTTGCCAAACGGATACTATTTTGCGGATCCCGCGGACGCGACGGGGCAGACGGGCAGCGAGAAAAAGCTCACGCTGTCCTATCCCTCAAAAGTCACCGAAGAGCCGCGCACGGACAGGACGTATCGCGAGGGCGACATATTCTTTGATTTTACCATAAAAGACGCCGTCACGGGCACGAGCTATACGCTTTCTCAGATCCTTGCGGACAAGAAGATGGTGCTCATCAACTTTTGGAATACCTCGTGCAGCCCCTGCGTAAGCGAGATGCCGAGCTTGAATATCGCCTACAAGGAGTATAAAAACGACGTCGAAGTGCTTGCGATAAGCAGCATACTCGGATCGTGGGACAGCGACGCGGCGGTGAGAAATTTCGCCGCGAGATACACGGGGGACAACGCGCTTGCCTTCCCGCTGTTTGCGGACGGTCCGTGGGAGGAACTCGGACAAATACAGTTTGTGCAATATATCCCTATCAGTGCGCTTCCTACAAACGTCGTCATAGATCGCTACGGCATGATCGCGGAGATAGAGAGCGGCGCGTCGGGCACAAATGTGTTTGAGGCGATGTTTCAAAAATATTCCGCAAAAGACTATGTGCAGGAGACTTTTGGCGTGGGCGAGGGCGGAGGCGACGAAAAGCCCGAGATCGAGAGGCTCAAACCCGACGTGCAACAGGCGGACAGCTCCGTCATAAAGGCGGCGATAAACGGCGATAATTTCGGCGGGGAGTGGTATCCCGAACAGGGCGACGACGCCGAGTACAGCTGGCCGTGGGAGATCGCCGAGGTCAAGGACGGAGCCTCAAACGTCAAGGTGCTCAGACCCACAAACCACTATAAGGACTACTCGTTTGCGACGATAAAGACGAAGGTGACCATCACCGAGGACGACATCAAAAACGGAGGCAAGGTCGCGCTGGCGTTCGACCTCAAATACTCCACCGAAGATTGGGGAGACTACTTCTATGTGTTTATAAACTCCGAGCTGGTGTACAGCTTTACGGGCACGGAGCATTGGAGCGATTGGCAGAGTTGTTACGCTCTCGTGGCGGACGAGCCGGGCGAATACGAGCTGGCGCTGCTCTACAATAAGGACGAGATGAACAGCGGCGGAGAGGATATAGTGTACGTCAAGAACGTGCGTATGCTCTCTAAGGCGGAGGTCAACGCGGATAGCCCGACGCTGGATATGCCGCGCGACGCCGCGAAGAATTGGAATGCCACAAGCAAAAAATTTGAAAGCTATGCGCCAACGGTGCTCGCTCCCGACGGATATTATCACTATCAAGACCAGGACGGGCCCTACATCCTTGCGAATTTGTTCGCTCTCATGCCGTATCAGCGCATGCGCGGCGAGCAGAGAAACGTCTCTGAGACGGCTACGGCGGGTATAGGCATATTCAAGCCCCAGCTCGGCGAGGAGATATCTGCGAATGCGAGCGCCATCACGCCGTATCTGCAGGCGGCAAACAACTCCGAGCTGTCAGGGCTGACCGTCGTGGACAAGACTTTGCACGACCTGCTCAACGCCTACGCTAAGGACGCGCACGGCGAGTGCGACGACAACGCGTGGCTGGAGTTCTGTACCTGGTTCGAGCACTACGGCTCCGACCCGAGCGACAAGGGCATAAGCACCTTCGACAGAAACCCTGTGCGCGGACTTATGGCGGCGACCGCTATACCCATGAAGGAAGTGCATCAAGGCAGGTTTGCGGATACGTCCGCGATAGACGCAAAATACAAGAACAAAGTCGTCATCGACCGCGTCATAATGCCGAGAGGCATCATCTTCAAGCTTACTCCCGACAAGAGCGGCGCGTATCGTTTCCGCTCGCAGAGCAGCGAGTTCAGCGACACCACCGCGTGGCTGAGAGCGGAGGGCATGGACGTAAATCACATCCTCACGGAGTTCGGCGAGGAGAGAGAGGACCCCGACGCGAGCTGGAACTTTGTCATGACCTGGTACCTCGAGAAGGACAAGACGTACTATCTTTCCGTGAGTTTGGCGGACGTCGGCGGCACGGGCGAATTTACGTTCACCACGGAGTATCTGGGCGACAAGTTCTACAGCTGGCAGGCGGTATCGCGCGCGCTCGTCACCTTCGAGGAGGGCGAAAACGGCGAAATGGGCGAGCTGAAGAATTACAATAACGCCTATCCCGTGCTTGCGGAGGACGGCTATTATTACGACGCCGTGAGAAATGAGGACGGCTCGCCAAAACTCGACGCGCAGGGCAATATGACTCCGGACAGGAGCGACCCCATCTATGTGGACTTCTTGCACGGCACACGCTTTATGGAGCAGTCTATTGAAAGGATAATCGCGATGTCGGATACAAACGATATATTGGCAAGGCTCACAAACGAGATCTTCCCCGAAGTGTTTGAAAATTTGCCAAGCGATATCGGGGCAAGCGATCGCCTCATGAGTATAAACGGCGGCGCACCGCTTACGGACGAGGTCTGGGCGAGGCTTGCGGCGCAGATAAGCGTGAGCTACGGCGATACCGTGAGCTTTGACAATGTGACTCTTGCCGAGCTCAAAGGTTGCATAAGAGTGCGCGACATCATAAAGCTGTTGCAGACATATTATTTCAACGCGTTCGATTTCAGCGGTTGGGTTGGTGCGTCTATAGTGCACTTTGACGTAAACGGCGATCCCATCATGGACGCAAACGGAAACCCAGTGAGCGTGCCTATGTGGGAGTATCTCGGCATGGACAGCGAGAGCGACCTCAAGGATTACACGAAGGACATCAAGGAATACCTCCAACAAGCCAAAGCCAAAACGCAGGCGGATCACAGCGAGGAGACGTACGGCGGAGTCGGTTTCGACGCGGGCTGCCTCAAACTTGACAAGACGCTTTGCAAGATATTGCAGCTGTTCGCGCAGCGTTTCGGTTGGACGGGACTTCATACGGATTGGATGAGGCTTTGCTACCACTATGAATATATCGGTCCATATGCGGGCTGAGAAAATAAAATAATATTCGGATTTCGCTGATACAAGGAAATTCAAAAGGAGTGAGTTTATGAAATCTATGACCAAAAAATTGACGATCCTGCTTATCGTCGCGCTGCTGCTTGTGACAATGTGCGCGCTTGTCGCCTGCGACCCGAAGGACGACGGAGTCAAAGCAACCGCCGGCAAGTTTACAGTTCAAGTGCTGCTCCCAGACGGAACTCCCGCAGAGGGAGTCAGAGTGCAGCTTTGCGTGGTTGACGAGACCAAACCGGGCGGATTGGGAGCTTGCTATATGAGCAAAGATATTGACGATAAAGGTGTTTCAGTGCAGGAATGGACAGAGGATCTGATGGAGATTCACCTCGAAAATCTGCCAGAAGGATACAAGATGAAGGACAGCGACGCCAAGAAACAAATCAAAAAGGGCGAGCTTGTCGTGATCACGCTTGAGCAGAAGTAAGCTATAGCGCGAAAGTTAAAAGAAACATAAAATTTTATCATACCCCCGATAAGGGGGCATTGGTTTATTTGCCTATAGGAGCAATTTATGAAGAAAAATTTTAAAAGTGTAGCGATACTCCTGTTGATCGCGACGCTTTTGGGCGCTACGCTTGCTCTTGCGGCATGCGACAATAAGCCCAACGACAACAAGCCAAAGGACAGCGCGATAACCTATGAGGTGACTGTCCTCACCGCCGAAAACGCTCCCGCCGCGGGCGTAAAAGCCTCTTTTGTCGAGATAGAGGAGGGTAAGACGCATGAGCCCGTCGTCGCGAGCGTAAACGAAAACGGCGTGGCTAGCTATAAGTCCGAGGAAGGAAACCCCGTGGACGTGACTTTGTCCGATATACCCGCGGGATACGTCGTGCCCGAGGGCAAGCGGACGTTGCGCCTCACAAAGGACGCGCCCAAAGCCACTGTCACCCTCGAGGCGATACCCGACGATTCGCCCGACCTCGAATACAGCGATCCGCTTTCGGGGAGCGGTACGGCGAAATACGTCAGCGGAAGTATGGGACAGCTTGAGTATGCCTCTTTCAAACCCTATGTCGTAGTCGAGGGCAACTATAAGTTCAAATTTCAAAGCGCAGAGCAAAGGATATATTTGCAGTTTAATTCGCAAAGCAGCCAGGCGGGACTGTATAGGGTCTACTCGCGCGGAAGCGCGGACGTCTCCGTGCAGATGTTGACGGGCTCTGTCATAGGCGGCATTTTCAACCCGGGCGAGGCGGCAAGGGACAACGACGACCGCGCCCAATTCAACGACAATAAGTCTTTGTCGGACAAGAATTTCGAGCTGGAGTTTTCAAACAACGAGAGCGCTACGATGGGGTATTCCATTCCCGGGGAGTTCTATTTTGAGATAGCGCTCAAAGCGGCGGGGGACGTCGGCAAGGCGTTTGCCGTGACGTTTGAAAAACTCGACAAGCCGTATGTGCCGAAACCTCCGACCGAGTATACCGACGTGCATGCCTCTCCCTCGCCTACAAAGGCGGGAGAAGGAGTTGGGATTCGGCATGAGATACCCGCAAACTGCTCAAACTTCATAGTCGTGAAGGCGGCGGACGGCACGTACCACCTCAGCAGCGAGACGGGACCTTTGCTGTATGCCAACCTCGACGGACCGTGGCCGCGCGGCGCGACGCTGCAGGGCGGGGAGCCTATGACTTGCATATCGCGCATTTCGGGAGGCACAAATCCCTATCGTTGGGTCACTACGCTGAGCAGTGAGGGAAACAAGGGCGAAAATTGGCTGCCGTTTTTGTGCGAACACGTGGGGTATGTCATAGACAGCGACGGCACTCCCGTAGCTCCCGGAGCGAAAAACGAGAATACGGGCTTTGTAAACAACAACTCCACAAAGTGCAATTCGGACGGATACTATCCGCTGAATGATCAAATAATCGAGTTTTTGACATTGCTGTATAACGATATCGAGATACAGAACTTCTACTTTACGCCCGACAACTATATGGGTACTACGTGGTTTTTGCCCGAAGGATACGAGTGGCTCTTCCTCTGCGGATATTACGGCGATGAGTACAAGGGGGAGGACTTCGGCGGCAAGGGCACGGAGATAGAGCCCTATATATTGCTTAGGGAAGGGACTTTTGAGATCGACGTTCCCGCCGGCGGCAAAGTGTACTTTGAGTCGGGGCGCGCGTATGTTGTTTCATCCGCTACGGCGGGCGCGACGCTCGAGTATAACGGGCAGACCTACGGCGCGGACGGAAGCGGTTTCTCGGCGACGATAGACCCCGACGATACCGCCAAAAGCAAGAAATTCAATATCTCCGTCAAAGGCGGCGCGGCAGGGAAGGTCACGCTTGTCGTGGGCAGCGCGGTCACGGGAGACGGCAGCGTATCGGAGCCGTACAAGCTTAAAGAACCTGAGGGCAGCTATGGCGAGCATGTCAATGCGGGCGAGCAGATCTGGTACAGCGTCGTGAACGCCGCCGGAAAATTCGAGTTTACGGCGGACAGGGCAGGGATGACTTTCGCTGTGTACGACATTGACGGCTGGATGGCTGTCGAGAGCGGCGAAGAGGCGGAGCCGCTGTTTGTCTTTACGAGCAAGGCGGACGCGCTGTCCTACGTTTTCGAGCTTGACGAAAACAACTACTTTATCGCGGTGAGCTTTACATCGGCGGCGGATATCGAGTGGGATATCGCAAAGAGCGAGTAAGGCGGCGGTTTTGAGCGCGCAAAGTAATCGCGCATAGTAAAGTAAAAAATAAATGCCGTACAGAGCGTACGGCATTTGTTTTTGAATGTCCTGTTTGTCATTCCGATTATTGTTTTATTTGACTGTTTAGGCTGTGTGTTTTGGTTGCGCTGACCTTTTTATCCTTGTTTCTATCTACCGCGGAGAGGGGCGCGTCCGCCGTTGAGAGAGATGCGGTCACAGCAATTTTGTCGCCTCCGCCTTAAGCGTCTCGTATGTGAGCGAGCCTTGACGAATGAAAGAAATTGTGCCTTCCTTGTCCAATATCAGGGTCATGGGCCATGCGTCCTTGCCTCCGAGTAGCTGATAGGTGAGGCAGTTGCGATTTTCCACGATGTCTTGAGCAAACGAGACGTACTGCCATTTTTCTTCCGTAATCTTGTTGGCAACACATTCTTCGGGAGACAATCCTTTTGGATCGGTACATTCGCCGTGTATTGCAACGACAACTATGTCAGGGTAGTTTTTTTTCAACTGCTCGAAGGAGGGAAGTTCCGCAACGCAGGGACCGCACCACGTTGCCCAGAAATTTATGATGACGACTTCGCCCTTATGCTCAGAAAGGACGAATTTATCCTCGGAATATTCATATCCGTCCGCTGTTTTTTTGTACAAATTCAGCGAGAAATCGGGACATGGGGCGCCAATTTCTATCTTGATGGCGGCGACTTCGGGTTGCAAGCCGAAATACACGAAGGCGCCTACAAGCAGGGCGAGGGCAAGCAGTATCGCTGTACATTGCATCCAGAATTTCGGGGTGCGCGCGGCGGCTTTGAGCTTTGCTACGCCCCCTCCGCTTGAAGGGGCTGACGTCGCAGTTGCACCGCTTTTGTCGGATTTTGTCAAATCTTCGCCGCCGTTGGCGGTTTTTTTTGCAGGTTCGCTTTTTTTGTCGGATTTTGCCGCATTATCCTCGCTCTTGTCGGAAAATGCCGCATTTTGTACGTTTTTTGGCGTTTCATCATCGCTGCCGCCCGAAGGAATACCCGTGTCGGGGGCGAGGGCAGGGGCGGATATGCCCGCGCTCTCAAGCGCGAGGGTAGGGACGGGCATAGGGTTCAGCCCCGCGTAGCCGTCTATTTTGACTGTAAATCTTGCGCTTGTATCGCCTTGCATTTTGCCGTCCGCCGTTTCGCCTTGCATTTTGCCGTCCGCCTCTGAAATTGCGGTGATAGCGGAGCTGTCCGCGGCGGGAGTTGCCGACATATTGTCCGAGGCGTTTTCATTTTTGGCAGGGGAGAGCTTGAGGACGGGCTGTTCCGTCCCGCCGTCCACCTCGTTACGGCGCAGGAAAAGTTTGCCGCCCTTCCAGCTTATCGCCTTTGTGGGGCAGACGGATATGCACTCGCCGCAGTTGATGCACTCGTGGTCGCCTACGTGCTTAATGTCCATTTTGCAGTGGCTCACGCACATCCCGCAATCCGTACAATTGTCGTCGTCAACGTGTACGCCTATGAAGGCGAAACGGTTGAAAAAGCCGTATATTGCGCCCAGCGGGCAGAGGAAACGGCAGAACGCGCGGTAGCAGAATACGCATGCCGCCATGATCACCATGAGCAGGCTGAATTTCCACGTGAAGATGGGTCCCAGCATATCGAGATAATCTTGGTTGTTGGGATTGAGCAACAGCCCGAGACCGCCGCCGAAAGTGCCCGCGGGACAGACGTACTTGCAAAAGCCGGGGACGGCGATGCCCTGCTGTCCGTACAAAATGGGGATAATTATGACAAAGCCTATCAGCAAAACGTATTTGAGATAGGAGAGTATGCGGGTAAACTTGTTCTTTTTCAGCTTTGGCGTGTGCAGTTTGTAGAGGAGCTCCTGCCCGAGGCCTACGGGGCAGAGATAGCCGCATATCGTGCGCCCGAGTATGAGCCCGAAGAGCGCGAGTATGCCTATGACGTAGTAGGGGGCGGTGTTGCCGCTCGAGGCAAGCGCGTTTTGCAGAGAGCCCAAAGGACAGCTGCCCACTGCGCCGGGACAGGAATAGCAGTTCATACCCGGGACGCAGGCGTACTTTGTCTTGCCCGTGTATATCCTGCCAGATATGTAGCCCTTCAAATTCGCGTTGAAGAGAAGGGCGGCGTACACCTGTATCAGCCTACGCTTTGTGGGAAGGTGATTTTTGATCCAATTTGAAAATTTCAAAAATGCGCTTTTCATGATATCACCCCAGTCCTATGCACTCCGTGCAGATATTTATCGCTTTGACAAGCACGCTGTCCGCGCCGCCGTTTCCTACGCCGAGGACGATGAAGGATATCGCTATGACCGCGACAGCCGCGCGCACTGTCCAAAGCAGCGCAGTCCGCGTCTTTTTAGAGAGGGGGCGCGCAACGTGCGGCGCGGGAAGGGAGGACTTGTCCCCCGCCTTTATCGCTATCTTCGCAAAGTCAAGCTCCCGCCTCACGGCATACATCTCCACTCCCGCCGCGGCGAAACAGGCGACGAGGCTCGCCGCCGTCCAGCTTATCACGTGGCGCACCAGCTCCATGGCGTCGTCGTGAAGGGCGTTCGGATGATAATGCGCGGGGTTTATGAGATACATAAGCATGTATATCGCGCCCGCGACGCATACGGCAATCGCCGCGCTCCACACGACGGCGCGCGTACGGCGCATGCCGAGAATGTTGCTCCTCGCCTCAATAAAGGCGTCCGACGAGCCGTGCTCCGGAACCCTCGGGAGGAGGCGGGCAAGCGTGCGGGAGTCGTCCTTGGAGGTCGCGCGCGCTTTGGGCGCGGGATATACCTCAAAAACTATGTACGCCGCGATCGCCACGCCTATCCACAAAAACAAAAACACGAAGGGCGCGATCAAATGCCCCCTCAACGCGTCGGGTGTGTAGGCGGGGTTGCCCGTGCCCAGCGAGGAATAATATACATCCGCTATCTCGCCTATAAATACGACGCCGACAAGCACCGTGAGTATCGCAAGCATGAGCGAGAACGCAAGACGAAGTTTGGATGGGGACGCTGTCAAATTGACACCTCCTGTGTGCGAAAACGCGTACGCGCCGCCCTCGGGCGGGCACTCACGCGCGTTATATACGTTTTCGGTTTATAAAAATATATTAAGCGCAAAGCCCGTTTGAGTCAAGAAAAAATTGCTTTAAAAGCTAATTTTGGCAAAATTTAACGCTGCGCGGCGCAAAATGTTTAAAGAGGTTGTGTTTTTGCGCGTTTCGGGTTAAAATGGTCGCATGGACAGTGGAGGACATATGGACATCTTTATTCCGAGAAGTTTTGAAGTCGGGCATTTTCAAGACGATTTTACGGGGGTCACCGTCATACTTTGCAAAAAGGGCGCGGTGGGCGGCTGCGATTGCAGAGGCGGCGCTCCCGGGACGAGAGAGACGGACCTTTTGCGCCCGGAAAAGATGATGAACGAGGTGCATGCCGTCGTGCTGTCGGGAGGCTCCGCATACGGGCTTGCATCCACGTGCGGCGTTATGGAGTATCTTAGGCAGAACGGTTTTGGATATAGGACGGCGGGCAAGATCGTACCCATTGTGACGGGCGCGGTCATATTTGACCTCAACCAAAATGAGTATCACTATCCAAGCGCAGAATACGGGTTTAAAGCGTGCGAAAACGCGTCAAAAACTCCCGATTTCGGCAATATCGGCGTCGGAAAGGGCGCTACGGTAGGCAAGATTAGAGGTATAAAAAACGCGTGTAAGAGCGGCGTGGGCGCGGCTACTGTCAAGGCATTCGGCGCATACGTCACAGCTATCGTCGCGGTCAACGCCATGGGGGACGTCATAGACCCCGCGAGCGGCAATATCATCGCGGGCGCGAAGGGCAAAGAAGGTTTCATCGACACCGAAAAATGCCTCGCGGACGGAGAGTACGGCAAGCTGCTTTTTGGCACAAATACCACGATCGGGTGCATAATTACGGACGCGAAACTCGACAAGGTGCAGGCAAACAAGCTCGCAAGCGCCTCGCATAACGGGCTTGCAAGGGCTATCCGCCCCGTGCATACGGACTACGACGGCGACACCATGTTCTGCCTGAGCCGCGGGAGCAAACTTGTGCCCAGCTTCGCTATATTGCAGGCGGCGGCGGTCAGAGCTACGGAGCAAGCCATCGTCAACGCCGTGCGCGAGGGAGTCAAATACGACATAATCGCGGATTCGGATGACGAGGAGTGAGTATATACCCGCCGTCCGCCTTGTCCGAGAGTCGTTTTTATGTGACCCCCACCACCAGCTTGCATTTGCTCAGGGCTGGGCACCATTACGAAGTAAGGTCCTCAAAAGACCACCGCTCATTTACCCCGCAAAACCACTGCGTAATTTTGCGGGGACCCCAATTTTACCCCGCAAAACCACTGCGTAATTTTGCGGGGACCCCGAATACCTCTATCTAGCGTTGCGTTATATAACAGTGACCCCTACCACCGCGCGGTAGCGCGGAGCCTCCCCCCCCCCTATACATCACCCCACAAAAACATTACATATTTTTGCGGGGACCCCGATCAAATATCCCATAAAATTCGCTTCGCTCATTTCTATGGGGACCCCGATATCGTTTCTATACAGGCGTTGTCGAAGGGCGATGCCTACGCACGGACAAACTACTAACTATCCGCTTGGGGGCATACCCCTTGATTTACCCCACGAAAAATACTTTTCGTAGGGACCCCATATCGATCGGACAAGATTTGACTATCCGTTGTGGGCCTCCCCCTATATAGATGTATGTCCTCTACACTTATGTTGCGGAAGGGGGAGGCCTACGCTTGGAAAGAGGGGGCGTTAATCCGCTCGGACTAGGGGATTTCTCGACAAGCTCGAAATGACAACAAGAGGCTAGGGGATTTCTCGACTGCGCTCGAAATGACGGCGGGGATAGGGGACGCTCGGACAAGGGGTCACTAGAGTTCAAGCGCGAACACAGGTTTACAAAACTCCTGCACAAAAAGAGTTTGTATCTCGGACATAATTATTGAAATGACCCAACCTCAAAGGCGAAGGGGATCCCGTTTCATTTAATAGTAAAACTTACAATAGGGTTAATGTCTCTATTTGTGAGTCAAAATAGCTTGTCAAATTATTTAGCTATGTGCTATTATATTTTATTATGTAGACAGTAATGGGCTTTGTCACAAATTTATGCAAAGCCTTTGTTGCGGGCGTCACATCTCGGCGCTCGACGGAGGAAATATGAAGAGATCCCGCATTATTTTGATGATCGTTTTGGCGTTGACGCTTGTTCTCGCGCTGTGCGCGTGCAACCATGAACATCAGTATACGACCAAAGTTGACGTGGAGGCGACTTGCACCGAGGCGGGCACAAGCCATGACGAATGTTCGCTCTGCGGCGCGAGGACGGAGGATGAAGAAATACCCGCCCTCGGACACGAGTTCGAGAAGGACGCGGACGAAAATGCTGTGTGGAGCTTTGACAGCGAGGAGCATTGGCATCAGTGCTTGCGTTGCGGAGAGAAGATCGACGCAGCGGGGGCGATCGGGGGAACGGCGCACACTTTGAATGAGGACTTCGAGTGCAGCGTGTGCTCATATGCGAAGTTCGAATACAAAAAGAGCGGCGAGGGATATGTTCTCACAAAGTATAACGGCGGAGAGGAAAACGTCGTCATACCCGCGACTTACAAGGGCGCGGCTGTCCTCGGCATAGGCGAGGGAGTTTTCAGCCTCAACGCCAAAATCAGCTCCGTGACTATACCCGCAAGCGTCAAAAGCATTGGCAGGGACGCGTTTTCGGGCGCGAGCGCGCTTAATACCGTGAAGGCGGCAAGCCTCGGCGCATGGCTGGGCATTACATTTGACAACTACACCTCAAACCCCATGCACGTGGCAAGCGAGATATATTTCGGCAATACCAAACTCGGCGGCTCTTTGGAAATCCCGGCGGACACGCAAACCGTTAACGAATATGCGTTCTACGGGTTCGGGACGATCGAGACAGTCAATATCCCCGATAGCGTGAAGAGCATAGGCTACCGCGCGTTCGAGGGCGCGTTCAAGAAGGACGCGGGCATCACCGTAAACATCACCGACCTCGCCAAATGGTGCGCCATAGAATTTTCAAAGGGCAAGACGGATATGGACAAGTGCTCCGCAAACCCGCTCTCGCTCGGCGCGACGCTAAAGTTGAATAACGCGGCAGTTGCGGAGGCGCTTGACCTCACGGGCATAAGCAAAGTCGGCGCGTACGCATTCTTCGGATATGACAAGATAACAAGCGTAAATTGCCCCGCGACGGAGATAGGGAAGTATGCGTTTGCAAATTGCGAGAAACTTAAGTCCGTTACGCTCGCCGCGGCGGAACTCCCCGAGGGACTTTTCAAGGGTTGCGCATCGCTGGACAGCGTGACGCTTACGGGCACTGCAAGCATAGGGACGTCCGCGTTTGAAAACTGCGAGAAACTTGCAAGCATAGCGCTGCCCGCCACCGTCACGGCGATAGGGGACAAGGCGTTTGCAGGGTGCGCAGCTCTCGCTACGATAGATGGAGCGGAAGGGCTTACGGCGCTTACAAGAGTGGGCGAGTCCGCTTTCTACGGCACAAAACTGTTTGAACTTGTCGAGGGAGAGACATTCGGGCAAGTCTATGTCGGCAAAGTTTTCGTAGGGATAAAGGGAGAGATCCCGACTACGGGCGACGACGCGGGCAAGATCGAGATACAGGACGGCACCGTCGCCATAGCGGACGGCGCGCTGTCAAACGTCGCAAATCTCAAATCCATAAAACTCCCCGACACGCTCACATATATAGGCAAAAACGCCATGAGGTATACGGGTCTCGTCGAATCCCAACTCGAGAGCGTGGAGCTCGGCGGGGCGCAGGAGATAGGCGAGAGCGCATTCGCGGGAAATGCCAATCTCGAAAGTATCCAACTGCCATATTCGCTTCAAAGGATAGGCGAGAGCGCATTCGCGGGCTGTACTGCGCTCACGGACGTGGTGCTGCCCGCCAGCGTCACAACCATAGGCAAGGGCGCGTTCGCTCAGTGCTCGGCGCTTAGGAGCGTGTACTATATGGGCACGACGGAGGAGCAATTCAAGACCATCGCCATAGCGGACGGAAACATAGGCGGCACTTTGACAAAGGTCTACTACTTCAGTGCGGTAAAACCCGACGCATCCGCCTCCGACTTCTGGTACTTCAACGAAAAAAACGAACCTACAATATGGTAATTAAATACGCAGGGCTACTCGCCCCGCACCCTCGGCAAATGGCGCTTTGCCCTTTGCGATCCCAAAATAAAACGCGAGCTAGGCAAATATTCACCTAGCTCGTATTTTTGATTGTTGCAAGTGCCAAACTCCAGCGAGAGAATTTGATATCAACGGACGTATAGTCCGAGTTTGCGGATCAAAGATTTACATGTAGTCTGCGTTTTGCACGTTGTCCCAAATGTCGATCAACAACTTGTCGTCGATATGTGCGTGCGCTTTGAAGTCGGCACATGTGGCGTAAAGCTGAAGGGCTTCGCCGTTATATGTGGAAAAGTAGACCCCGTCTCTTCTAAAACAAACAGCATACATAATCGCGCCATATTCAAATTCCATTTCCTTATAATATTTCAGCCCTTCAATGAAGTCGTCAAAAGAGGGCGTTAGAGGCAGACATTGCGCAACAAGCGCCTTTGCCTTTTTGTAGGAAACAACGTTGGGATATATTACGTCGTCGGGGTCCTGTATGCCATGAGATTCTTGATACCAGCCGCAATGTCGGCACTTGCCACACCCAAACCGATCGACGGGCGTAGGCGCGCCGCATACTTGACATTGAGCCATTGCAAAAATAGGGATGTATCCGTTTATCAAGTCATTCATACATAAATTATAAAATAACGATTATAACTTTGCAACCATTTGGGCCAGATAGGTAGAGGCAACTGCGTTGCCACACCCACAGTGTAGGTTTTCATTTTAACCTACAAAAGCAAAAGCCTTGTCTCACGACAAGACTTTTGCTATGGTCGGAGTGGCGAGACTTGAACTCGCGGCCTCATGGTCCCGAACCATGCGCGCTACCAAACTGCGCTACACCCCGTGGGTAGATATTCAGTTGTCACATTTCTTACGTATTGTCTGCGTTACTCCGCATATACTCGGCAGTGGGAGCGCGCATGGAGTAGCGTAGCGTCACTACATGTCAAGCGCTACCAAACTGCGCTACACCCCGTGGGTAGATATTCAGTTGTTACATTTCTTACGTATTGTCTGCGTTACTCCGCATATACTCGGCAGTGAGAGCGCGCATGGAGTAGCGTAGCGTCACTCATGTCAAGCGCTACCAAACTGCGCTACACCCCGTGGTTTATATTTATGCGCACAAACTATGCATTTGATGCTAGAACATCTTAACAATTTGCGCGGCAAAAGTCAAGGATTAACAATTTGTTTTTAGAAATAGTGCAAAAGTATTTGCAATTTTCGCTCGTATGTTATATAATGCAAACATCACTGGAGCTTGGTGTAGTGGTAGCACATGGGCCTCTGACTCCCACAGTGTAGGTTCGATTCCTATAGCTCCTGCCAAAGCGGTTACTTGAAAAGGTAACCGCTTTTTTGGCATTTATACCTACACTGTGGGTGTGGCAACTTGTTTGCCTCTACCTATCTGTTCGATTCCTATAGCTCCTGCCAAAGCGGTTACTTGAAAAGGTAACCGCTTTTTTGGCATTTATACCTACACTGTG
>CANPWB010000034.1 GCA_947581925.1 uncultured Clostridia bacterium | reverse complement strand
CAGACGCTTTGCGTCCCCGCCACGAACAGGCGGCAGGGCCGCAGAGCAAGCCACCAGCTAAGCTGGTGGTTCTGACTTTTGAAAAACTCATTTTTTATGTTTGATATTGACGGCGATGACGCCCGATATCGCGCCCGCTATGGGCAGGGTGATAAGGTCTATCCAACTGAATTTCACGTCTTTAAAGCCACTCAGCGCCGCGAAGATGAAAAAAGTGAACAGCATGAAGATAAGTCCCGTGACCGCGCCTTTGAGCAACCCGTTTTCAGGCGTCTTGAAACCTATGAGGCAGCCGAGCAGCACGGAAATTATTTTGATGGCGATGTTTACGGGCATTATTACGTTCGAGGGCAGGGCGGCAAACTTGATTATTACGGCAAAAATGAGGACGAGCCCCAAAGATATGAGCGTAGAAAGCAGTACGGCTTTCAAGACATCTGTAATATTTCCTTTGAGATTTGCGGTTCTTTCCATACCAAAGACTATGAGTTTGACGGCGCAAATATACCGCACAAGCAAAAAATCGGCGCACGCGTCGCATAAAAATTTCAGAGGATTGCTTTATTTTGTTGACTTAATATACTTTTCTCATTATAATATTCTTTGTTTTACTGTATGGAGGTTCTTCCTGTGAACAAAAAAAAATCAATTGTCATACTTTCCGTTGTGAGCGTGTTCATCATACTGATGGCGGTTTTCGCGGTGGTTTCCTTCCCGATTGCCGACACAGTGTATGATTACAACGGATATGCCCGCACCATCAAGCTGGGTCTTGATATGTCGGGCGGCGTTTCGGCGGTGTTTGAAGTCGAGGACGACGGTCTTGAGGATCTGGACGCCCGCGTTGATGGTACCATCAATTCTTTACAAAGCTTGCTTGTCAGCAAGGGCTATACAGAGTCCACCGTTACGAAAGGCACAAACAGCAACGGCAATCAGTCGATACGCGTCGAAGTCCCCGACGTCGAGGACCCCGAAAGAGTGCTCGAGCTCATCGGCAGACCTGCATCCATCTCCTTTAAGGGAGAGCAGGATCCGAATGCGGAGTCGATAATCGTCGGCAGAGATCATATCTCAAGCGCATTCGTCACTGTCGAAAATAACCAATTTGCGGTCGGTCTCAGATTCAACACCGAGGGCACAGAAGTATTTGCAAAAATGACGCAAGACTATCTGAATCGGGATATCTACATCTATGACGCGGACGAGCTTGTGAGCTCGGTCACCGTCAACACGCAGATCACCAACGGTCAAGCGATCATCACGCGAGGAAACGGCGGCTACACCTATCAAGAGGCGTACGACTTTGCAACGCGTATCCAGTCGGGCAGCCTCGGAGTCACGCTCAAAGTCACGGAGTTGCGCAACATATCTCCTACATTGGGAGAGGACGCTGTGCGTATCGCTCTCATCGCGGGCGCTATCGGCGTAGGTCTCATCTTCCTCTTCCTCGGCGTCGTATATCGCGGGCTCGGGCTTGCGGCGGACATCGCCCTGTGCGTGTACATCGTGCTGTTGCTTTGGTTCTGCGCAGTCCTGCCTTGGGTACAGCTCACGCTCCCCGGTATCGCGGGTATACTGCTTTCTATCGGTATGGCAGTTGACGCAAACGTCATCATATTCGAGAGGATAAAGCAACTCTACAAGTCCAACGGGTCGAGGTCGATACAGACTTCCATCAAGGACGGTTTCAAGAATTCCACGGCGGCGATCATCGACGGAAACGTCACGACGCTCATCGGCGCGGTCGTATTGTGGATCTTGGGCTCCTCGGCTATCGTCGGCTTTGCGGTCACGCTGTTCATCGGTATCATACTTTCGATGTTCACATCGCTCGTAATCACGAGGCTCGTGCTCAAATGCTTTATCGCGCTCAACAATTCTCATCCGTCCTTCTATGGGCTCAAGAGAAAGAGCGCGGAGGAGGATACGACCGACCTTGCAAATGCAAAAACTGCTGTGGAGGTGAAGTGATATGAGTAAAGTGAAATTCAAAAATCTGCTCAACACCTTCAGCGTAAGCAAGCATGCAAAAATGTTTGCGGTAGTGCCTTTCGCAATACTTCTCATCGCGGTCATAATCGTCATCGCGCTCGGAGCAACGGGCGGCAGCTATTCGGACGCAGTCGGCATCGGCATCGACTTCGAGGGCGGCTCCGTCATCACGGTCACCTTGGGCGAGGATGCTTTGGGCGAAAAATACGACGAGAACAGAGAACGCATCCTCAAAACGATAGAAGGCATCAAAACGGAGCAAGGGCAAAGCGTAACGGTCAGCTATGTGCAACAGCAGGAGGCGAGCAACGTCGCAAATTCGTCCATTGCGTTCAGATACAAGAACATCTCAAACAACGACGACGAGATAAGCGCGCTCAATGAGAGGATAAGAGACGCGGTAGACGCGCTCTATCCCAATATGCCCGGCAATGTCAAGTATGAGTCCATCGGCGCAACGGCGGCGCAAGACCTGCTGTCCAAGGCGGGCATAGCGCTTGCGGTCAGCGTCGCGCTCATCCTGCTTTACATCATCATCAGATTTACTTTGATGAGCGGCTTTGCGGCCATCATCGCGCTCATACACGACGTAGTCATCATGTTTGCTCTCACTGTCATTTGTAGAGTGCAGATAAACAGCTCCTATGTCGCCGCAATGATAACCATCATCGCGTACTCCATCAACAACACCATCATCATCTTCGACCGTTGCCGCGAGATGTTGAAACCCCTCAAGGGAGAAAAGAACATCGACTATAAGCGCATCGGCGACACCGCTGTACGCGACACTATGACGCGTTCCATCTACACCACGCTCACGACGATGATCACGGTCATCTTCCTTGCGATACTCGGCAGCGAATCCATAAGAGAATTCTGCGTGCCCATCATCCTCGGCTTGATCGCAGGTCTGTACTCGTCCGTATTCCTCGCGACTCCGCTTTGGGCGGCAATGTCCGCGTCCTTTGACAAGACAAAGGCAAAGTATGCAAAGAGAAACGACGTCACCTACGAAAAGAATGATGAGGAAGAGGAGAGCGTCGCAACCGTCGCCGTAAGCAACTCCGACGAGGAGACAAAGTCCGAAGTCGCAAGCGAGAACAAGGCGCCCAAGAAGGCACCCGCAAACAACAAGGCGAATAACAACACTATCCACAAATACTCCAAGAAAAATCTCAATTCAAAGAAAAAATAACAAACAAATTTCCGCCCTTACAGTGCACGCTGTAAGGGCGAATTTTATGCTTTTGAAAGCAATTTGACTCGAGGCGAGACAATATGGACTATGCTGTCAAAAACTTATCCCAAAAACTTTCTCCGGGGCAGAAGGAGCTTGCAAAACGCTTGCGCATATCCGAGCGATTTTTAAGTCTACTGCTCGCGCGTGGGATAGACGAGTCCGAGATAGAGGGGTACTTGCACCCGTCTCTCGACGGGCTCAGCTCTCCCTTTGCCATAAAGGGGATGAAAGAAGCCGCCGAGCGCGTCAAAAAGGCGATACGCGGCGGGGAAAAGATATTGATATACGGCGACTACGACTGCGACGGCATATGCGCGATCTCCATATTGATGTTGTATCTCAGGGATAAGGCGGACGTATGGTATTTCATCCCGGATCGCAATCGCGACGGCTACGGTATGAGCGTGAGCGCGCTCGAGAGGATGTTCGCCGCAAAGCGCCCTTCGCTTGTCATAACAGTGGATTGCGGCATAACGGCGGTGGGTGAGGTGGAATATATCAAATCGCAGGGTATAGACGTCATAGTCACGGATCATCACGAGCCGCAGGACGTTTTGCCCAATTGCCTCATCGTAGACCCCAAACTTGAAAGAGAGGGCTTTTTTGAGCTGTGCGGCGCAGGAGTCGCCTTCAAACTTGTCGAGGCGCTCTCAAACGCGGAAGAGGCGAGAAAGTATATAGATATAGCCGCGATCGCCACGATCGCAGACGTCGTTCCGCTCGTGAAGGACAACAGGATTATTGCGTATTTCGGATTGAAAGCGCTGCTTACAAGCCCGCGCCGCGGAATAAAATTGCTTGTCGGGGCAGAGGACATAACTTCGCAGGACATCATGTTCAAACTTGCGCCGCGCATAAACGCCGCGGGCAGGTTGGGCTCCGCCATGAAAGCGGTCGGACTGTTTTTGGAGAGCGATTATTTCATGCTCAAGACGCTCGCGGAGGAGCTCGCAAGGGACAACGCGAGACGACAGGATATGTGTGAAGTCATCGTAGAAGAGGCAAAGAGCATGCTTAAAGGCGTGGACTTTGATTCGACGGGTTTCATCGCGCTGTACAATGAAAATTGGGAGGCAGGCATACTCGGTATTGCCGCCGCGAGGATAGTGGACGAATTCAAACGTCCCGCCGTCCTGTTCGCTAAAAACGGCGAGGAGCTCAAAGGCAGCGCGAGGAGCGTGCCTTGCGTCAACATATTCGAGCTTTTCAGCGGCATGAGCGAATATTATACCTCATTCGGCGGGCATGCGCAGGCGGCGGGGATAAGTATTCGCCCCGAAAATTTTGAGGCGTTCAGAGAAGAGGCGAACAGGCGAGTGCTATCGGAGCATCCGCTCACGGACTTCATCCCGCCCGTCGAGTGCGAGATGGAGCTCACAAGGGATATAGATTTTTTGAGCTTTGCAAAGGAACTTGAATATATGGAGCCTACGGGTTACAAAAACCCAAAACCGACTTTCCTTATCAAGGACGGCGACTTCGATTTTGAGAGGATAGGCTTTTCGCAACACGTCAAATATTCGGGCAAAAATTTGGACATTCTGGGCTTTTCGCGCTATCCGGAGGCGCTTGGCTACAAGTCGGGCAAGCTGGATATCGAAGTCTCTCTTGGCGTGAATACCTTCCAAAACAATGTGACGGCGCAGGCGCTCATCCGCTCCTTCAAACTCAGCGAACTCACGCTTGAGGACTCCGCCGCGGATTGCCTCAATGTGCACCAGCTCGACTTCGAGGGGACGCCCAGAATATCCTCCATTGACGCCATAACCATAAAAGAGACGCTTAAAAAGCCGTTCGGGACGCTGTTTGTATGTTTCAGACGCGCGGATGTGGACAGACTAAAAAGCATTTGTCCCGAGGTAGAGTCTCTCCCCGTGTATGTGGGAGGAATGCCGTCTCTGAACCCCGAAAACGCCGTGCTCGTATGTCCCTGCAGCGTGTTTGAATTCGGATTTTACGCGCAGGTGGTCATTGCGGGAGACCCTCTGTCAAAGGGATACGTTGCGCACATCTCGAAAAGTGCGAAGTGCTACGCGCTCGACGGCGTAACGATAAACGCGCCGCACATAAGCGACGATACGCTACGAGCGATATACAGAGAACTCGCCGCACAGTCGAGGCGTACGGATAGGGCAAGCAATATGCGCAAGTTGTATCTTTCAATATGTTCGAGATATAAGGTTAGCGAGCAGACTTTCCTCATAGCGATTCGCATATTCGAGCAGCTGGGGCTTTTGAGTATATCAGAAAGGGGGCAGCTCAGCGTGGCAAACAAGCGCGTCAAGCTGGATGACAGCGCGGTATATCGCAATTTGCGCCACTAAATCGCATAAGATTTTAAAATGCATATTGATTTATGGGGCGCGTTGGACTAAAATATAACAATATAATATATAAGCTACATATAAAAGTATAAAATTATACCGATATAATATAGCGGCAGCAACGCCTAAACAAGGACTAAATGGCAAAGGAGGATAGATGTATGGATGAATTGCTTGTAAAACTCAGAAAATGTTATCCCGAAAAATACGCCGAGATAAAGAAGGCGTATGATTTTGCCAAGGCTGCACACGAGGGACAAAAACGCATTTCGGGAGAGGATTATTTTGTGCACCCGTGCGCGGTGGCGGAGATTTTGGCGGATTTCGGCTTTGACAGCTCTACTGTCATAGCGGCTTTTTTGCATGACGTGCTTGAGGACACCCCGCACACTCCCGAGGAGATAGAGGCGCTGTTCGGCGACGAGATACTTGAGCTTGTAGAGGGCGTTACAAAGCTCGATAAACTTCAATTTGTCAACAAGGAAGAGGCGCAGGCGGAAAATTTCCGCAGGATCTTTGTCGCAATGGCGAAGGATCTCAGGGTGATAATCATAAAACTTGCGGACAGGCTGCACAATATGCGCACTCTCGGCTGTACGTCTCATGAGCAGCAACAGCGCATCTCCCGCGAGACTTTGGACATTTACGCGCCGCTTGCGGGCAGGTTAGGGATATCCTTCTTCAAGTGCGAGCTCGAGGACCTCAGCATGAAATATCTCATGCCCGAGGAGTACAAGTATATCAGCGAGAGCGTGGCGAAGCATCGCAGCGAGAGGCAAAGCCAGCTTGACACCATTATCGCGCAGATAGAGGCAAAGCTGAAGGAAATGGACATAAAGGGCGAGGTCAACGGCAGGCCAAAGCACTTTTACAGCGTCTATCGCAAGATGAAAAATCACAACATTGACATAGACCAGATTTACGACCTGCTTGCGGTGCGCATAATCGTGACAAACATAAAAGATTGCTATACCATGCTTGGTGAGATCCACACTATGTGGAAACCTATGCCCGGCAGGTTCAAGGACTATATCGCCATGCCGAAGGCGAACAACTATCAATCCCTGCACACCACCGTCGTCACGCCGTACAACGAGACTTTTGAGATTCAGATAAGGACGTACGAGATGCACCGTGTGGCGGAATTCGGCGTCGCGGCGCATTGGAAGTACAAAGAAGGCACTATAGGCACGGACAGCGAGCTTGACAGCAAGGTCAAGTGGCTCAGGGAAGTCATGGAGGCGCAAAAGGACATCGACGGCGCAAAAGAATTTATGGACGCCGTCAAGATAAACGTCTTTGACGACGAGGTGTTTGTCTTTACTCCAAAGGGAGACGTGCACGGCTTGCCCGTAGGCTCAACGCCTGTCGATCTTGCCTACAAGATACACTCTGAGGTAGGCAACAAGTGCGTCGGCGCAAAGATAAACAAAAAGATAGTACCGCTAAGCACAAAATTGCAGACGGGCGACATCGTTGAGATCATCACCTCAAACGCCTCGAAGGGTCCGAGTTTGGATTGGCTCAAGTTCGTGCGCAGCGCGTCCGCGAGAGCAAAAATACGCGCCTTCTTCAAAAAAGAGCGCAGGGACGAGAATATTGCCCGCGGCAAAGATATGCTCGAGAGGGAAGCGAAGCGCAGAGGCTACAACTTGAGCGAGATATTCACTCCCGAGACGCTGCACGCCATACTCACGCGCCACGGCATAGGCAGCGAGGACGACTTGTACGCGGCGGTCGGCTACGGCGGACTCACTACAAACCAAGTCCTAAGCAAGATAATCGAAAGTTTCCGCACGGAACCCGCCGTAACATCGCTCGCGGACGAGACAGTTACGCTAAAGCCGGACAACAAACCTCGTCAACACTCAAAGAGCGGAATTCTCGTCAACGGCAACGCGAATTTTACGGTGCGCATATCGCAGTGCTGCTCGCCCGTCCCCGGGGATCCCATAATAGGTTACATCTCGAGGGGCAGGGGAGTGTCCGTGCACAGGGCGGACTGCCCAAACATAAAGGGCATGGAGGAGGAGAGGCTCATCAACGTGTCGTGGGACCTCGAAGGCAACGAGAGTTTCAATTCCACACTCACAATATATTGCGAAAACAAGGGCGGACTGCTTGCCGCTATCACGCTTGCGGTGTCAAATATGCACATTGAGATCGTCGCGGCAAATGTGCGCGTCCTTGACAGAGGGGACACGGGCGAGATCACTATGACCGTGCGCATCAAGAAGGCGAGCGAGCTTGAAAATCTCGTACTCAAACTCCGCTCGATCAACGGTGTAATAAGCATAAAACGCTGAAAACTCACTTAGGTGTGCATTTTTGCACGAAATACGCAATTTGTAACTTGCAAAACGAGGGGCATATGCAGATATATCAAGAGACAAGCTCGATGATGAATACAAACACCTATATTGCCGTCGAGGGAGGTAGCGCTATCGTCGTGGACCCCGGAGACAACGCATGCGCCGAAACTATCAAGCTGCAACTTGACGCGTTCGGGGCAAGGGTGACAGCGATACTCATCACGCATGCCCACTTCGACCATATTGCGGGAGTCGCAAGACTGAAAGAGCTGTATGAGGGCGCCAAAGTATATGCGCACAGAGAGAGCGTCGAATATATCCACGGCAAAAAGAATTTGGGCAAGTATATGGGCGTAAAGGTGGAGCCGTTCGAGCCCGACGTATTGCTTGAAGGCGGAGAGAGGCTGAACATCGCGAGGCTTGATATTGATGTCATCTACACCCCCGGACATTCGAAGGACGGAGTCTGCTACATAATGAAAGATGAAGGCAAAATATTCACGGGCGACACTATATTTTTTAAAACGTACGGCAGGACAGACCTCTTTGACGGAGACCTCGCGACACTCAAAAACAGCGCAAAGAAGCTGTTTTCGCTTGAAGGAGACTACCGGCTTTTGCCGGGGCATGGTGAGGAGACCACTCTCGATTTCGAGAGGAAAAACAACCCTATACTTTGTGAGGACGAAAATTGAACTAATATGCGGTTGAAGTTGCAAAATCTATAAAATCGTGCAAAAGTCGTGAGTTTTATGACATTAAAGCCGGTAGATTTTAGGGTGTAAAAGGCGGAAAATTTGTTGAGTTTATGATACATTTTACTTGTTGCAATGAGGAATATGCGGGCGATTTGATGGAGCTTATCCGTCTCTTCGACAGCCGCGTCGATGGTGAGTTTTCGCTTGACGTGAACTACTCACGCTCTGCGCGCGCATTTTCCGTCACCGTCCGCTCGGACAAGCTTGAAAATTTTTCAAAGAAATTCATATATCCCGTCAAGGCTGACGGCGATCTTTTGCGTAAGCGCGAGGAAAAACGTTTCCTCAAAATGGCTATTTACAATTCTCTCGTCTTTCTCACGGGTGTGCGTTTGCCGTACGGGTGCTTGACGGGCATACGTCCCACAAAACTGTATGCCGAGATAGAATCCTCGCCCGAGATGTATGGTAAGAGCGCGCGCGAAGTTTTTGAAGAGGACTATGACGTGAGCCCGCGCAAAATAGAGCTTATAGAGCGCATAGTCGAGGTGCAAAAGCCTCTCCGCAATAAGTCCGAGCGGGATATGGACGCGTTTGTGTTCATTCCGTTCTGTCCCACGCGGTGCGCGTACTGCTCGTTTGTGAGCCTGCCTCTCGACAAGCAGAAGAAGCTGGTTTCGCCGTATGTGGATTGCCTTTTGCGGGAGCTCGAGCAGACGAATGAGCTTATCAAGTCTAAAAATATCCACATCCGCTCAGTATACATAGGCGGTGGTACGCCGACGTCCATAGGCGTGGACAATTTGGACAAAATACTTTCGCACTGTCACTCCGCGCCCGAGTTTACCGTGGAGGCGGGCAGACCCGACACCATAGACCGCGAAATGGTCGAGATGTTGCTCTCCCACGGCGTAAACAGGATATCCGTCAATCCGCAGACCTTCAACGACGCCACGCTCGAACTCATAGGCAGAAAGCATAGGGCGAGGGACATCTACAACGCTTACGCGCTCGTCAAGGGCAAAATGGACGTCAATATGGATCTTATCGCCATGCTGCCGAATGAGACTTTTGATGATTTCAAGCGTAGCGTAGACATGTCCTGTGCGCTCGCGCCCGAAAACATCACCGTACACACGCTGTACATGAAGAAGGGCAGCCGCCTCAAAAACGAGGGCTTTGAGGACGCGGGGTTCGACCTCGCCTCGCGCATGGTGGACTATGCCTATGACAAACTGTCCGCGGCGGGTTACAAACCGTACTATATGTATCGCCAAAAGTATACGAGCGGCAATCTTGAAAACGTCGGCTACTCAAAGCCGGGGCATGAGTGCGTCTACAACATCGACATAATGGAGGAGGACACCTCCATCATCGCAAGCGGCGCAAACGCAATCTCCAAAAAGTGGGAGGCGGACAAAAACCTCATCACCCGTTGCGCCAATTATAAAGAACCTCTCGAATACATCAAAAACATCGACCTTATGCTCTCCCGCCAAGCCGACTTTTGGAAATAAATTTCTTGTTTAGTTTTGGACCAGTCGCGATTTTCTGTGAAATTTAAAAGACCGTCACTTGTCACGTCTGACACAGAAATCTAAAGAAATCTTTAGAATTGGGGCAAAATAGGGGTCGAAATCTTAAGATTTCTTTAGAATTGAAAAATTTTGTGTAAAACGCTTGAAATTTGTTCAATCGTGCAATATTATGGCAAATGGTAGCGATATATACGTGTTTTCCGTATGCAAAGGAAGGCACGGCGCGAAAAGAGGTATGCCCAAATGGCTCGGACAAGGGGATTCCTCCTTGTACCCCACAAAAACGACTGCGCATTTTTGCGGGGACCTCGAATCAATACCCCACGAAAAATACTTTTCGCGGGGACCCCGAAACAGCTCGGAATGACAGCTTGATATAAGGTGTCATGTTGAGCGGAGCGCAGCGGAGTCGAAACATCCCCTAGTGCAGAGAAAGTGCCTTTATCAAGGGGATTCCTCGACAAGCTCGGAATGACAGTGGGATTTGAGCGGAAGAGGGGACATATCAAAGGAATGGAGAGAATGATGACAAAGATAGCGGACAAAGTGATGAACAAGGTGACTGCTCCTTCATACACGGGGGGGGGGTATTGTTGTCGCATATGCCGCACAGACGACTCTCCAAGTAAAATCCGAACAAAACAGATACAAACGCGATGAGATAGAGGGCTAGACCCTCTATTTTTCGTTTGCGCGCGTATGTGCGTATATAAATAAAAAACGTAGATAGAAACAAAATAAAAACAATATAAAAAACAAAATTTCAACGAAGTGTGCGCGATGAGCGCGCAGGGAGGAGAATATGGCAAAGACAAACAGATTGAGCAAAATTTTTGTGGTTTTGCTGTTTGTGGTTGTGGCGGCAGCGCTGACATTTGCATTTGTGAATGTGCCAACAGGTGCGGCAAGAGCAGAAGAAATCTCTATTACCATTTATAATAAGGGCAATGGAGAGATTTATTCTACTGAGAGTCAACGTACTTCGGAATGGCGTTATCGTTCAGGTAATGGTAGTGTAACCTATGGCGGCGAAACGATTACCGCGGAGGATGCAAAGAATACACCTGAAAAAACAATCACGGCTAATATAACAGAAGAAGGTTTGCAAGTTAAGGCTGAAGCGCAACAAGACTCTCTCTTTTTCTGTTGGGCTACCGACGCGGAGGCAAAAAACATCGTTTCAATGAGGTCTGAGGACACATTTACCTATGAAGAAGTTCAATCGTTCCAAGAGAAAGAGCTTTACGCGTTTTTTGTCCCGATTTTGGGTGAAGACGTACGCGCAGCTGCGCAGTTCCAAATAACTTATGATGATACATTGGGCGACGTGTATTTCTTCTCAGGAAAAGAAAACGTTGAAAACGAGACTTTGCAAAAGCATGGTCTGCCTATTCCGTCGGGACAATTGATAGATATTCCGTTTATTCAACGTGAGGTATGGAGCACAAGGCAAGAACCGGCAACACTTTCGACTACATCTCGAGAGGTAAGCAATCTAACTTTTGCTGCAATTCCGAAAACCGAAATCGATTCAACAATTGATTTATCTCGAAAAACATCGGCAGTTTTCAAAGAATGGTCGGCAACATATAGTGCAACGGATGCATCGGGGCGACCGGCATTAAGTGAAGAGTACCGCCCTCTTCCCAATATTTGCGATACTTCCCAAAATACAAGTTCAACGAATCCGGAGGATGGGAGCATAGATTATCTTCCGAATCAACGAACCCCCGTAGATGAGACCTGGGTCATTCCTTCTCTGGCGGTTGGCAGAGATAGCATTAAACCGGAACCGGTCTACAACTCAACCTATTCCAATTGGTTAATTAACCCATTTGACAAGAAGTATACTTACGGAAACACTATAACCGTTCAGCAGCAAACTATTGTTGCCGAGTTTCAAGAAGTGGCAATTGTTCCCGAAATAGAAGTTACACCATATGTAAACGATGAAATGAAAGATCCGATTACATTCGATCGTGAGTCAACGGAACATATTACGTTTTATTACGGGCAAAAAAATTCCATAAACGCTATCTTCGTGAATTCAGATCAACTGGTAAAGCAACCGGAATATCAGGTAACGCAAACTTTGCTTGATGGTACTACAGGCAAGTACACATCAAAAACAATTCCCATTACGCAAGTGATGGGGACGGTAAGCGGGTTTAATATCTCTGAAATTGACAATAGTTGCACGATAACTATAATTCCCAATTACGGAGAGGAATATTATATCGATACTTTCACAATCGCTATTGATCTTGTGACGGAAAAAGGGTTTGAAGATATCGTATCCAAAGAGTCGGAAGCTGTTACTGTCGTAAGTGGTGATGATTGGTATTTTAACCCACAACTTACATCTAACGGCGTTTACACTTTTACATCGGGAATTAGTTATCAAGTCAATTTAAGCAAAAAGAGTGATTCTCAACTTCACTTCCAAGTTAAAGGCTCCGGCGTATTCACGTTTGAGTTTTACTTGGACGGAGCAGGAATGGAGCCATATATGCCGCCGGCGTATGCGGTCTATGGAACAGGATCTCAAATCAATAAAAATGGCATTACAAGCGGGAGCTTCGGTGATAACACCACGCCGCTTGCAAAAGGCAACACCGTGGTGGGTTCCTTGACGGATATTCACTATTATCCATGCACAATTTTAGCCGTAGATAAGGTTACAAGAATTGATGAAGTAACCGATTGGTGTCGCGCGTCGATTGCAGTTATGGCAGAAAACGACGATACTGTGACAGATATTTATGTGGCACATATTGCGTATCCATATAATGCAGAATATGGAACAATATTTGGTCCTCACACGGCGATGTCTGTTCGCAACGTTGCTTACTACCAAGGTCACAGCAATGTTTCGTGGGATATTTACGACAATGCCAATGGTGACAAGTCCGGTTGGGGAACTATTTCAGCACAAAGCGGTGGCAAAGAAGCAAGTCAGACCGACTTGACTTCCGGCACAATGATAGATTTTTCTATAAATTACGATGACGTTAGTTATAAGTTCTACGGTTGGAGTGACGGCGCAGAGCTTCTTTCGACCGAAAAAGAATTCTCTTACATCGTAAAAGGCAAAACAGACGGATCGAGCGAAACAAAGATTTACGCCGTTCTTGCTCCCATAGGTCAGCCGTATTCTTATCGTACAGGCGGTGAATTTTACGATGAAAATAATTTGGAAAACGCATTGGCAATTGCGGCGGAACGTAGTGCAAACGTATATGTTTTAAGATCTGTCGAAATCAAAACGAGCGTTACAATTGCTCCGAATGTAAATTTGGTTATTCCATTTGACGAAACAAACAGATTGCACGGTTCCGCCGATGAGAAAGATGATGTACAAGAAAAAATCTCGTGGCTTGTGGATGGGGACACATACAAATACTTTACAGTTACCATAGCAGAGGAATCTATTTTAACAGTTAAGGGTGGATTGTATCTCGGTGGTGTTGTTAATTATCCTTCGCAGACATATCAAGGTCACACATCCGGCGCGTACTCCGAAATAGTCAACAATGGAAAAATTGTCATTAATGACGGCGGAATTATGGATGTGTACGGGCATGTCACAGGAAACGGCTCTATCGTGGTAAACAAAAACGCAAAACTCTATGAACCTTTCCTTATCCTTGACTATGCGGGTGGCACAAATACTCTTGGTATCTTTTCTGCCGGGCAAACGCCGTTTAAGAGGTATGCAATGATCAACATTGAGTGTCCGATGACAATCAATTATGGCGGCATGCTATACGGTCATGCGACATTGTATGCTCTTAGCGCATTTTTCTCCCTTGATCAACCCTTTGTTTCCTATGACATGGGATCCGATATGGGCGGTGACGGCTTTGGACACGATACTATCATCATGCTTACCGAGGGAGCGTCGGTAACAATTACCTATAATAGTAAAAAGGTCGTGCATAGCGAGGTTGCAACAAACTGTACTGAGGGCATTGGCCAAACCAAATTGGTTTTTGATGGCGGTGCAATATTCAGTTATATGTTATTCTCCGCTATGGGGCTGGAAATTCCTACGAACTCGGTTTATTTCTCCATTCCTTACAACTTTGAAGTTGAGATGAACGGAAAGGATGCAGTATACGAAACCAAAACGGACTTCATGATCATGCCCGGTGCAACCGTAAAGGTTGGTACAGGTGCAACGCTTACGCTCAATGCTAATGCTTGGATTTTTGACGGCATGGTGCAAGGTGTGCTTGACGGCAAGAGTTATCCCAAGGCTAACGAATTGGAGAATGCAGGCTATTCCAAGAACGGCAATCTTATTGTCGATGGCACGTTGAGAATCGGTCAAAAAACCACCGTGGAAGGATTTGATTTTGGTAGTCTTTTTGGCGGTAGTGGCAGCAGCTCATTTGTACCGCAGAAAATACCTGCTACATTCCTCGGCGTTGTACAGACAAACGGTACCGGCAAAATTGAAATTCCCGAAAAGACTATTTTGCAAGCAACAATTATCGACGGTATTGAAAACCGAACTTATTTCTCTTATACGACAACCGCTCGCGTGTGGGACAAGGCGCACAGTTGCTTTGGCAATTTGGAGGCGGGCAAGACATATACGGCGACTTCGGGCGACGCTTTCACTCTGGACAAGTTGAATTATGCCTCGACAAGCGGCGGCGCGCAGACGTCTGAGTTGCAGCTCAGTCAAGAGTTGCACGGCAGCTGGATGGTTGAGCACAACAATCACAGTATAGATTGGACTCCAAACGAAAAGGACGGATATAGCGACCTGAGTGAGGGTAATTTGCACAAGTTGTTGACACGCCAATGCTCGGAGCTCGGTTGCGATCATACCGAGGAGAAGGAGCTGTTGTATGCGATAAGCGCGTTTGGAGACGTAACGTACAAGGGCGCGGTGTACAGCGAGGAGGATCTGCTTGCGCTGTTGAAGGCGCTGTTTGAGAAAGAGCCGAGCAAGAAGTTGCTCGAGTCTTTCAAGGCGACATTCAAAGCGAACAACGGCGCTATCCTTAAAGACGCGCAGGACGGATACGAAGTTGTTGTCACGCTGGAAAACGCATATTGGCTTGTTGGCGATCAATATCAATCGACAAACACGCTGACTCTCAACATCAAGCCCAAGGATATCACGGTCACGCTTACGGCGCAGGGGTGCGTGTATGGCGAGACCGCAAAGCTGAATGACACCGCCTTCACGATCAATGGAAAGTGCGGAGATGATGTCATCGGGCTTAAGCTCAAGTTCAAGGACGGAGCCACGCCGCACGACGCGGGGGTATATACCTTCGTGATAGAGCAGGGCTCGAACACGAACAAAAACTACAATATCACGAATATCGCGGAAGCAGAGGGTACGTTCACGGTCCAAAAAATGGAGATAGAAGTCACGCTGCCGTCGTACAATCGCGAATATAACGGCAATGTGCCTGAGGTAGGAGACCTCGCAGCCGCTACAGCAAATAAGGCGCTTGGATATGAAGATAAGCTTGAGGACCTCATCACGCTTGAGTTGAATGGCGCGGATAAGAACGTCGGGAAATATGACGTCACCGCAAAAATCAATGGTCAAACTGCGGATAATGAGGATAAGAACTACAAATACACCTTCAAGAATGGCACATACGAGATAACGAAGAAGAAGGTCACTGTCACCGCCGAGGATAAGCAATCCGAGTTTGGCAAACAGATCGTACCGCTTACCTTCAAGGTGAACACGCTGGTGGAAGGAGAAAATATCAACGATTTTATCAAGATATCTACGGACGCCACGCAAGACAGCCCCGTCGGAAGCAACTATACAATTACGGTCGAGTGGAAGGACAGCAGCAGACCGCAAAACTACGAAGTGACGCAATTCAATAACGGGCACTACACCATAGTCGCGGCAGGATTCGGAGCGATAACTTTCGACGAGGTCAACGTGACCTACGACGGCAAGCCGCATACGCCAAAGATGAACGGCGCTCCCGAAGGCGCAAGCGTCACCTATAAGCTCAAGAAAGGCGAGCAATACACCGAGCCGTTCACAAGCGCCACCAACGCCGCCACATATGAGCTGCAGGCTACTGTGAGCCTCGCAAACTATGAGAGCCAGGATATCACGTTGACGCTTACCATTAACAAGCGCGCTATCACGGTCGATCTGCCAAGCAAGACAAGAGCGTACGACGGCACCGTCCCGCAAGCAAGCGAGCTTGAGCCTACTCTGCATACGGACAGCACCCTCGGCGAGGGCGACAAGCTGGAGGATATCGTCGAGCTCTCGATCGAAAACGCCGCTAAGGACGTCAAAGACTACGCGGTGAAAGGCACGCAAAAAACAAGCGCCACAAACTATACGGTCACATTCGGCAACGACGGCACGTACAAGATAACGCAAGCCAATGTCACCGTCAAGATACAGCCGCAAACAAAGGTTTACGACGGTAAAGTCGCCGAGCTCGCTCAAGACAAGTGGGAAAAGACAAGCGGCGACTGGGCGCAAGGCGTCGCGCCTAAGATCGTCCTCAAGTTTGCGTCGTCCGCCGACGTCAAGAACTTCGGCACGTACGACATCGAGGGCGAGTGCACGGACAGCAATTACAAGGTCGAATTCACGGACGGCAAAGGCGCATACTCAATAGCAAAACGTTCTATCACGGTCGCTGCTGAAAACAAACAGTCCACTTACGGCGACGCTCAGGTCGAGCTCTCTTATTCAGTGACGGGCAACGAGGACATTTCGGACGACGCGTCCATACAAGTCAAATTGGATTGTAGCGTCAATGCACAATCTCCCTATAATGAGGACGGCTATCCCATAACGGTGACAGTCTTGAACAAGGAGTCGCTGACGAACTACGACGTGCACGAGGTGAATGGCACCTATACTGTCAACAAGAAGGATGTCACGGTGAAGATCAACGATCAAAACGCGACCTACAATTTTGAAGGCAAATATGATTTGGA
>CANPWB010000033.1 GCA_947581925.1 uncultured Clostridia bacterium | reverse complement strand
AACTTTGATTGGAGCAAACTCCCCGAAGATTTCGACTACAGTAGCATACCTTGGAATGATTTGCCAGAGGATTTCTGGGACAACTTCGATTGGGAGAATATTCCCGAGGATTTCGATTTCAGCAAGCTGCCGTACGACGAACTGCCCAAAGACTTTTGGGACAACTTTGATTGGAGCAAGCTCCCCGAAGACTTTGACTACAGCAGTATACCTTGGAAGGATATGCCAGAAGATTTTTGGGACAACTTCGATTGGGAGAATATTCCCGAGGATTTCGATTTCAGCAAGCTGCCGTACGACGAGCTGCCCAAAGAGTTTTGGGATAACTTTAATTGGAGCAAGTTACCCGAGGACTTTGATTATAGCAGTATACCTTGGGACAGCATGCCGGAAGGATTTTGGAAAGACTTTGATTGGAGCAACTTGCCGAATAATTTCCCGTACGAGGACCTGCCTTTTGATAAGATGCCCGACGAGTTTTGGAGCAACTTCGATTGGACCGACTTACCGGAAGATTTCCCGTACGAAAAGATACCGTGGGGCAACATGCCCGAGGGATTCTGGGATAATTTCAAATGGGAGAACATGCCGAGTGACTTCCCGTACGAAAGCATACCTTGGCAGGATATGCCACCAGAATTTTGGCGGAATTTCCGTTGGACCGACCTGCCTGATGACTTCCCATACGCAAGTATTCCGTGGCAGAATATGCCGCCGGAGTTCTGGAAAAACTTCGATTGGCATTCTATCCCGCCGCAAATGTATCCGTTGTTGGCTATACCGTGGTTTGCCATAGATCCCAGCCTCGTGCCGAGCGACGTTTTGCAGGGGTTCTATCCGTGGTCTCACGAGCACGAGTTTGACGAGAGCGTGGAGTGGATAGAGAGGAAGGCTCCCACATGCGGGGCAAAGGGCGTCGAATACAACATCTGCACCATCTGTCACAAGGAGATCGAACGCGATATCCAGCCTACGGGCAAGCATACTTTCGGCGGCGACGGCATTTGCGAAGTTTGCAACATACATCGCATAATCTTGAAGAGCGCCGACTCGGAGCAGGAGTACAACGGCAAGCCGATACAATGTAAAGAGCTGACATTGGCGACAGAGGCGGGCTCTGCGGGACTTTTGAGCGGACACAAGATAAATACAGAAGCGGCGGACTTCGACGATTGGTTCCAATTCGGCTCTCGGGCAAATACTTTCAGTTTCGGCGATGGCGTCGCGGTCATTGTGGACGGAAACGGCAATGATGTGACTGCGCAATATTATATCGACAAGGACGCTTTCATATTCGGCACCCTCACAATGACGGAGCGCTCGCTTAAAATCACTACAAAAAGCGCGGAAGCAGTGTACGACCCGGACGATCCGGATAAGGTGCTTAAATGCGAAGAATTTGAATGCGATGGACTGCTTACGGGTCACAAGATCGTTGACGTCCAATTTGACGAAGGACAATCGGGACCGGGCTCGCGACCGAACGAGATATTGACTTACAGAATAGTGGACGAAAAGGGCAACGACGTCACCAGACTTTACAATGTCGAGCTTACATTCGGCACACTGACGATCAAATGGAAATAGGGATATATGCTGTATCAGGAGTATAAGGAAAAACTTTATAAGCGCAAAAAGATCTACGACGGCTTGTGGAAATTTCGTTTCCTAATTCTGGCGGTCACTCTTTTCGCGCTTGCTTTGAGCGGCACTTTGATGGGGATAAAGGGCGTCGCTTATGATTTTTCCATACCCTCCGAAATGGGTTACGGCGAGCAAATTTTGCCGGAGGCAGAGTGCATTTTCGGCGACGTTGCATTTGAATATCGCGCCGAGGGCGCCCTCGAATGGTCGGGGGAGCGCCCGATGTATGCGGGCAAGTACGAATGCCGCGCGGTTACTGCGTCCGTATTCGGCACGACGCGAGTCGGCAAGCCGCATGCATTTGAGATACTTCCAAAAAAAGTGGAGGTCAAGGTTTTCGGCGACACTCACCGCATTGGCGACGACGTTGTGTTTTGGGCGGACCTGCTTTATAAAGACGCGCTGCAAGTGCGCGACTATGACGTCAGCCGAGCGGACGGCAATTTTGTAGTGACTTTCCGTGCGGAGGATATCGCTGTGTTCAGCGAGGACGGCAAGGACGTGACCTCTTCATACGAATTTTTGCCCGAGGACAAGATCTTGAGCGTGGTCAAACGCCCCGTGACGATCACTATGCCCTCAGTAGAGATAGAATATGACGGCGAGGAGCACTCGTTTGCGGACGCGCAAGCGGACGACGGGCTGTTGCCTATGCATACCTTTAATGTGACTGCGGACTCATTTAAAGAGGCGGGAACGCACATAAACTCCGCCGCCAATTGCAGGATATTCGACGAGGAAGGGGAGGATATAACCGACATCTACGACGTGAGGCAGGTCGCGGGCAAGGTGGACATAACGCGCCGCAAGCTGAGCGTGGGCGCGGCTCCTAAGGACATAGAATACGACGGGCAGGAGCACGTCTACGACAGCTGGGAGCTGCTTGACGGCACTACTCTCGCGGGCGGGCATACGCTTAAAGTCACTGATTTCATATCGGGGACAAATGTCGGCAGCTATCAAAATACCGCAAAATTTGCCGTGTATGACGGCGAAAACGACGTCACGAAAAACTATGACGTCACAACAAATTTCGCGCCTATGAAGATAGTGCAAAGGCCCGTCACTGTCACGACAGAGGATATTTTTGTCGAATACAGCGGAGAGGAGCGCACATTCGGCGAGGCGCGGACATCCGAAAGTACTCCTCTCGTCGAGGGACACGAGCTTAAGGTCACGTCGCCTTGCAAGGCGCTATATGCCGATGTGTATCAATACGCTCCGTCCTTTGCTATCGTTGACGAAGAGGGCGCCGATATCACTCAAAATTATGCCGTGACTCGCGACTTTGGCAACATCACCGTTACTAAGCGCAAGATAGAGGTAAAGACCTGCTCTTACGAGCGGTGGTACAGCGGCGCGCCTAATATCCCATCTGAGGACGAGGCGATAATAAGTGCCGAGGACTTGCTTGTGGGGCGGGATAGGTTTGAAATAGCCTACGGCAACGTCACTATGAGTCAGGCGAATGAGGACGGCTATGAAAACGCGCCCGATATCACGATTGTGGACGCGGACGGGAAAGACGCTTCGGGCAACTATGACGCGGCTTATACGTTTGGCAAGATCAAAGTGAAACGTCGTACGTTGCATATCTCTACGAGCTACGCGACGTTTGACTATGACGGAGAGGAGCATTTTTCGGAGCAGTATGCCGTCTCGGCCGCCGACAGCGACGGAAACGGGCTTGCCAAGGGAGAACAGACCGTCATTAAAACCCGTACGGCAATAAAGAACGTATCGGAAAGCGGAGCTGAAAATCGCGTTACGGTCACCGTTATGCGCGGGAGCGTTGACGTCACTCAAAACTATATACAGGGCGACGAATTCAATACTTACGGTAAGCTGTCCGTCACGCAGAGGCCGCTTGAGCTTAGCACTGCAAGCGGCACGCATATATATGACGGGCAGGACTACTCTCTTGCGGTAGTCAGCGCGGAAGGGCTGATATCGCAACACGTTATTTCGGCGACGGATATAAGCGACGTAACGACTCTCAATGGCGCTTGCGCTCCCACAAAAAACGTTTTCAAATTCAAGGCGGTGGTTTTGTACGGCGGCGAAGATGTGACTCAAAACTATGCCATAGACTATGAAAATGTAAATTACGGCACCCTCGAAGTCACCAAGCGCGCCGTCAACCTCGCTACTCAGGGCTACAGCATGATCTATGACGGCAATGGACACGTCTTTGACGAGGTGAGCGGGGAGCTGGTGAGCGGGCATAAGGTGCAGGCGACATTTCCTACGTTCAATACGGTCGTCACATCTCAAAATAAGCCCGAGGAAGGCTGGAAGATAGTTGACGGCGGCGGCGAGGATATGAGCGGCAACTACGACGTGACTTGGGACTATCGGACCGTCGAGATATCGTTGCGCCCAATCAAAGTGCGGACGGGCTCAAGCGAAGTCATATATGACGGAGCGGCGCAACAGGCAAATTCATATGAACTTGTTTTGACGGACGGCAACATGCCCCTCGCCGACGGACAGCAATTAAACATCGAGTATCAAGGATTCACAGACGTAGGCTCGCACACGAACGAGCCGGCAAAGAGTTGGAGTATAACCGCGGACGGCGAGACTGTCACGTCAAACTATGCCGTTGCGTGGGAGTACGGCACGCTCAACATAGCGCGCCGCCCGATAAGGATAGACACGCGCTCTAACGTCGCAGTCTACGACGGCAGGGCGCAAAACGGAGCGGAAGGCTACGATATAGTGGAGGAAAGCGGGCGCCTTAAACTCGCAAACGGACAAAGTTTGTCGCTGTCATACGACGCGTGGAAGGATGTCGGCGAATACAAAAACGAGCCGTTGACGAAGTCCGTGAAAACGGAGGGAGGCCTCGACGTGACAGAAAACTATGACATTTTGGTCGTGCCGGGGACAGTGAAAATTGCTTTGCGACCTCTCTTCCTCTCCACTTCCGACAGTACGCAAGAGTATAAAGGAGAGAACTACACTTTTGACAGAAACGCCGTTTCGATAATTTCCGATACTTCGCTCGCAGACGGACACACACTCAAAGTCGTGGAACCGTTTGAGGCTATCGACGTGGACATTTACGAGATAGAGCTCGATTTCAAGGTGGATGACGAGGACGGCGCCGACGTAACAAGAAATTATAAAATATCTTATCAAAGCGGCACTTTTACGGTGACGCCGCGTCATATTTCCGTACTGACAAAGGATATGACCGTCTTTTATAGCGGCAAAAACAACGCGCCTACCACAAGTGAGGTTGCAATATCGAATCTCGAGGGGTTGCTTGTCGGGGGCGACGAGTTTGAGCTGACATATGAGGATATGACCGCGGCAAACGAGGAAGGCTATAAAAACGATCCGCAAATCAAAATAATGGCGATAAGAGACGGTGCGCCTACCGACGTAGCCCAATTGGACTATGTCATCACCAAAAACTTGGGCACAATAACCGTAAAAAAGCGCACGTTGAATGTGACGATAACAAAAAATAAATCTTTGGTCTACAACGGAGAGGAGCAGGGCGCAGGTACGCTGGATGGCGAATATTATTCGTATTCCAAGCAGAGCGACGGAGAAGGATACGGGCTTGCAGACGGCGAAAGTCTGTCCGTCGAAAACAGCGTGGCGCTCAACAGAGTCGGCGACAAAGCGTTTGAACTCCAATATAAAGTTTCCAAGAACGGCGGCAAAGATGATACGACAAACAATTATAAGATTGCGGCACAGAATAACGGCAAATTGATAATAGAGCAAAGACCCGTTACGCTTACGACCGTGACAAAATCCAGAAAATACGACGGCACCCCGCTTTCGGATTACACCGTGACCGCGCTTGAAGGCGACGAAAACGAGGGACTCGTCAAAGGGCAGAGACTTGAATGCGTACATACTACCGACATAGAAGAGTTGATCGACTGCGGCTCGGTGAACAATGATTTCAACTATACCGTAAAAATAACGGCGGGCGCAGATGAAGTGACGGATTGCTACAGCATATCGCAGATATGCGGCACATTGTCCGTGACGCAGCGCGATCTGACTTTCTCGACCGCAAATACGTCCGTCATGTACGACGCCACGCCGCACGGTTTTGAAATTAAAGATGTTTCCTATGGCGGAGACGGCCTCGCGAAAGGCGAGGAACTGAAAATAACGTTCAAAAAATTCACGAATGTCGCCGATGTCGCCGAAAATACCGACGTGTATGACAAAGATGAGGGCTACAAGATATATGCGCCCTCGAGAGAAGACAAGGACGTCACGGGCAATTACAATATAACCGTGAAATTCGGCACCTATGAGATAACGAGGCGCACGGTCACCCTCACGACGGGCAGCGACGACATTGTCTATGATGGGCAGACTCATTCAAAAGAAGAATATAATGTCAGCGGCGAAATAGATTTTGTGGACGGGCACAGCGTCGTAAAATCGGGGACGGAGAGTTTCTATCCCTCCTTCGAGGACGTCAAGGAGGACGGCGGCGCATATCCAAACACTCCCATAGATGGCAAGTGGATAGTCGCGAACGGGGATAAGAACGATGTCACAGACAATTATGATATAACGTGGGTGGACGGGAAGATTGTCATTTTAAGGCGCGCAATGACAGTGCAGATCGGCTCTATTGAGGCAGTCTATGACGGAGTGACACATTACAATAATTCGTTTGAGATCACTTCCGCACTTAAATTGGAAGAAATCGGGCAGACGATGACCATAACGGCAATAGGCGGATTCTTTGTGTCCGACAAGGTCAACCGTTTGACAAGTTACACTATAACGGAAAAAGGGGACACGACTTCTCTCAACAAGAACAACTATGACATAACATGGGTTGAAGGCACCATAAACATCACACCGCGCCCAATAACTATAAAAGTGAAACAGGGTGCCAAACTTGAGTGGACGTACGACGGCACCTGCCACCTCTCTACGGACTATTTTGAAGTGGAATATCCCATTGCATACCCTAAACTTGAAAATCATTATCTCAGCGTAAGCGGCTTTGAAAATGTTACGGAAGCGGGAAGCTATGCGGCAGGGGACGGAAAATTCAACTATAATATAACTATAAGGCGTATTTATGGAGACGATGTTGCCAAGTGTTTTGACATCACAGACAATGTCGCGGGGACGCCGCTTACGATAGCAAAGCGCAAGGTTTCCGCGACGTCGGGGGATAATACTTGGGTGTACACCGAGGGCGGGAAATATTCCGAACATAGCGCCACCGTCAAAACGCGCTCCGGCGAAGAGGGCTTGCTTGAAGGGCACAGTCTCACCGTTCTGTCGTCAACAGTGGCGTCCGAAATAACGGACGTTTGGGACAATGTGCAGAAAAAATATACCAAGGTAGGGACGCGCAAAAACGAAGTGACCGAGTATATGATCGTTGATGAACAGGGCATAGACCGCACAAACAATTATGAAGTGGAGTGGACGCCGGGCGAGCTCAGAGTCAAATCGCCGATACAGGTGATGGTCTCCACCTATTCAAAGAGATACGACGGCAAGGAGGCGACGCTCAAAGATAATTGCGAAAGTTTTATCATGGTGCTGCCGCCCGATGTGAAAGAACAAGACGTAGAGATAAATCTTGTGGGTAGCTTGACCGACCCCGGGGAGCTCCCCGTCTACGAAATCGCCGACGAGAGTATTAAAGCGTCACATATCCCCGAAGGAAACAGGCTGGACTTTGTAGCGACAAAGAGCGTCATCATCATAATGCGGCGCTTGCTCACCATAAAGACAGCGACAGTCTCCGTCCGTAAAAGCGGAAGTACCATATACGGCAAGGATCACGGCAAAGCCACGATAACAGGGCTCCTTTCCGAGCTCGGCCACGAATTGTCCTATGAGCTGAATGCCGTGCTGGATGACTCGCAGGATAGCGTGCTTAACACCGTCGATAGGAGTACAGTCAAAATAGTTGACGAAAACGGCAAAGATGTCACGGAGTACTATGATATCCGCTACAACGAGGGCACTCTGAGCTGGCTCACTTGACGCCGCGCTCGCGCCCTTTATCTATATCCGCGTGGTCGGCGTCGCATTTTGTTGACAGGGCGGCGGGGATAATTTATAATTTGGGCGATAAAGATTTTTGCGAAGATGGCAGGGAAGGATTATGCGGATAAGCGTAGAGGAGCTGTCTCGGCGAGAGGCGGACAAATACATCGTGATTGATGTGCGCGACGAGGACGCGTTTGAGTGCGGGCATATCCCGGGCGCTGTCAACGTGCCTAAGGATCGGCTTTCGGAGGCGGATCTGCCGCGGGATAAGGAAATATTTGTGTGCTGCGCCAAGGGGCTTATCAGCGAGGACATCGCCGAGGAGCTGTGCGCGCAGGGATACGCGGCGTACAACATCGAGGGCGGCTACGCGGAGTGGCTCAGGCTGCACATTGGCGACATGCTGTCGGATACGGCGGCGCAGGTGGAGGCGGGTCTTCGCAGCGGCGCGTTCGCGCGCAAGCTTTTCAGCAAATTCGGCAAGGCTATCGCCACATACGAGCTCGTTCAGCCCGGGGACAAGATCGCGGTGTGCATCTCGGGCGGCAAGGACTCCATGCTTATGGCGAAGCTGTTTCAGGAGCTAAAGCGGCGCAATAAATTTCCTTTCGAACTTGTGTTTTTGGTTATGGATCCCGGCTACAGCAGGGAAAATCGCGAGATAATAGAGCGCAACGCTCGCGTGCTCAATATCCCCATCACGATATTCGAGTCGGACATTTTCGAGAATGTCTACAACATCGACAAGTCGCCGTGCTACGTGTGCGCGCGCATGCGCAGGGGCTATTTGTACAGCAAGGCGAAGGAGCTCGGGTGCAACAAAATTGCCCTCGGGCACCACTACGACGACGTAATCGAGACCACGCTTATGGGCATGCTGTTCGGCGGGCAGATGCAGACTATGATGCCAAAGCTCCGCAGTCAAAACTTCGAGGGTATGGAGCTCATCCGCCCCATGTACTTGATACGCGAGGACGACATAAAGGCGTGGCGCGATTTTTACCACCTGGGGTTTATCCAATGCGCCTGCCGTTTCACGGACACCTGCACCTCGGAGGCGTGTAAGACATCAAATACGGGCTCCAAACGGCGGCAGACAAAGGAGCTCATTCGCGCGCTCAAAAAGACGGACCCGCAGGTCGAGCAGAATATTTTCAGCAGCGCGGAAAACGTCCACCTCGCCACCATCCTCGCCTACAAGGACCGCCACGGCGTCAAACACACCTTCCTCGACGAGTATTGAGAGAAACGTCTTTCGTGGGCTACTCGCCCACACTGCGGCAAGGGACTTCGTCCGCCCCACGCAGGGCTGCGCGCCCTGCACGCCCCAGGTGGGGCGCAGCCCCACGCCCCGGCAAAGGGCGCTTTGCCCTTTGCAATCCCAAGCTAAAAACGCGAGCTAGGCAAATTCTTGCCGTCGCTCGCGTTTTTGATTTGTATGCAAGCGTCAAAACTCCTGCGTGAGAGCTTGATAATTGCGTTTGCCTTGTCCGAGCGAATTAACGCTACCTCTGTCCGAGCGTCGTCGGGGTCCCCATAATAATGAGCGTAGCGAATTTTATGGGGTAAAGACGGGGTCCCTGCAAAAAATATGAAATGTTTTTGTGGGATGAATAACGCCGTCTGCCTTGTCCGAGCGCACTTATACACGCTGTCACGCATAGTTCAAGCGTTTTTGGCAAAACCGGGGGATGTTTCGACTTCGCTCAACATGACAGAATATTTATAATGTCATTTCGAGCAACGTCGAGAAATCCCCAAGTGAAGTGGTGGCATCTGCGATTTTTGTGTCTCCACTAGACAAAATTCGGATTTTTACAATTTTGTGTGTCTATACTAGACAAAAACTTAAAATTTTGAATTTTGTACGTCTGTACTAGACAAAAATCTTGACATTTATATTTTCGTTTGTTATGATTAGATAAAAATTGAGGTGTAAAATGATTTGCAGAAAAAAATATTTGGATAAAATAATCCCATTTGTGGACAAGCCTCTCATAAAGGTCATTATCGGAGTCAGGCGAAGCGGAAAGACAGTCCTGCTGTCGCAGATCGCAAGCATAGTCGCGCAAAGAGTAGGCGAGGCGCAGATAGTGTCCCTCAATTTCGAGTCGTTTATTAACCGAGCGCTGTCGGACCCCGACCGCCTATACGAATATATCATCGAAAAGAGCAGGGCGATATGCGGCAAGCGACTGTATCTTTTCCTCGACGAGATACAAGAGGTGCGAGATTGGGAGAAGGTGATAGATTCGCTTACGGTGGATATTGATTGCGACATTTATTTGACAGGCTCCAATTCCAACATGCTTTCGGGCGAACTTGCGACTTACATCGCAGGCAGATATGTACATTTCACGGTGTATCCGTTCACTTTTGCCGAGGTAAAGCAATATTACGAGGAAAATTCTCCGCAAGCGCAGGGCTTTCCGCTCGGTTTCAAAACGTCAGAGGAGGCTTTGTTTGAGGATTATCTCAAGTACGGCGGGCTGCCGCAGCGTTTTTTGCTTGACGGCGACGAGCCAAAGCGTGCCTACATCGCGGACGTTTTCAACACAATCGTAGTCAAGGACGTGATCGCGCGCAACAAAATATCGGATATCGACCTGCTACAGCGGCTGGCGGCGTTCTTGCTTGACAACGTAGGCAACACTTTTTCCGCGACGTCCATAGTCAAAAAGTTGAAAGCAGAGGGCACTCCTACGACCGTCACCACACTTATGAACTATATTTCCGCGCTGAAAGATGCAATGATAGTCATGACAGCGCGCCGCTATGACCTAAACGGCAAGGAGTTTTTGTCCACCAGCGAAAAATATTTTGCAACGGACTTAGGCTTGCGCAATCACGTGAAAAGCTCCGAAGTCGTTGACTACAACAAACTTTATGAAAATGTGGTCTATCTTGAGATGCTCTCCCGCGGATACGAGATAAGCGTGGGCAAAATGGGCGACCGCGAGGTAGATTTTGTATGCGTAAAGAATGGACAAAAGGTATATATACAAGTTGCCTATCTGCTTGCCGACAGCTCCGTTGTGGAGCGCGAATTTCGCCCCCTCCTCAAGATAGATGACAACTTCCCAAAATACGTTATAAGCGGCGACAGACACGATTTTTCCGCATACGGTATCATACACAAAAACATTATAAATTTTCTGCTTGAGCGTTGACGTTTAAAATCAAAATACTCCAAAATCTGTCAAACGTAGTGAGTTTTGTACAAAAAAATACGGTGTGCCCGGGTGAGGGACGGCGTATTTTTTTGTGAGAGAACAATGTAAAAAACATTGTTGCGAAGTTTAGGAAATTTTATTTTAGTGATTCATTCAATGTCGATGCAGGCTTGGTAGATGTCGTTTTTTGGGACGCCGCGGTCCTGAGCGGTGCGCTTTATGGCGTCTTTTTTGGAGTAGCCCTCCGAGAGGTAGTGGCGCACGTGGTCGGCGACGGGCAGGGCGTTCAGCGGGTTATCGGCGGGAGCGGAGTCCACTATGAGGACTATCTCGCCTCTCTCCTCGCACTCGAAGGCGGCAAGAGTGGTGACCTCTACGCACTCGTGCAGTTTTGTAAGCTCGCGGCAGACGTACACGTTGCGGTCGCCGAGCTGTTCAAGCAAAATCGCCGCCGTCTTTTTGAGGTCGTGCGGGGCGACGTACAGCACGAGTGGCAGTCCAGAAAACGCCGTTTTCGACAACAGGTCTTTAATTTCCGCTTTTTTCTCGGGCAAAAAACCGAGGAAAACAAAGCCCTTGCTCTTTATTCCGCTCAAGGCGAGCGCGCTCATGGCGGCGGTAGGCCCGGGGACGACTTCTACGTCTATGCCGCGCGCGTGGCATTTGGATATAAGCTCCGCGCCGGGGTCGCTCACCGAGGGCATGCCCGCGTCCGCGATGAGCGCTACGTTTTTGCCGCCGAGTATCATTTCAATGAGCCTCTCGCTGCACTCCGCCTCGTTGAATTTGTGGTAGGCGACAAGCTCCTTCTTGATGTCGAAGTGCGCAAGCAAGGGCAGGGAGTGCCGCGTATCCTCGCACGCGATGACGTCCGCGCCTTTGAGGGTCTCTATACCGCGCAGAGTCATGTCGCCGAGGTTGCCTATAGGGGTGCCGACAATATACAATTTTGCCATAATTTCACCTGCTTGCGCCGCAGTGCGCTAGTCATTTATGCCGTACAGTTTTTTGTACGCCTCCGAAAAGCCGCCGCTTTCGTCCATGCACGTGAACGTGGTCAGCTTTACGCCCTTGCCGCCGCCCTTGACGGAGCGTATCACGACGGCGTCCGCCTCCACGGACGGCTTGGGTTTTAGCAATATCATTTCCTTGGGTTGCAAGCTTGCGTTGACGAGCAGGGCGATAAGCTCCGCGACGCGCGCCGTCTTGATGACGAACCACGCCTCGCCCCTGTTTTTGAGCGCGTATGCCGCGGCGGACGCGAAATCCGCAAGCGTAGCGGTGCTCTCCCTGCGCGCGACATCCCTCTTTCCGTCCGAGGGCAACTTGCGATTAGCCTCGAAATAGGGCGGATTGCAGAGTATGGCGTCGAATTCGCCCGCGCCCACGAGCGATCTTATATCCTTGACGTCGCCGCATATGAAGGACAGCTTGTCCTCAAGCCCGTTGAGCTTTGCGCTGCGCATAGCTCCGTCCGCCTCGTCCGCGTCGATCTCTATCCCGACCGCGCGCTCCGCGCCCTTTTTGATGACGGCGAGAGTAGAGAGTATGCCGCTCCCGCTGCCGAGATCGAGCACATACGCGCCCTTTTTGAGCCGCGCGAGATTTGCGAGCAGCACGGAGTCCTGCGAAAACGTGTATCCGTCGCTGTCCTGCAATATGACATAGTCTTCTATATCGAGCGAAGTCTCAAATTCCATAAACGTATGTTTTTGGGCGCAAAATGCGTCGATAAACGTCGTATTTTGTCATTTGACGATATATCCGCGTTTTGACATTGCCCGTGCGCTGGTGGTTTATTTTGGCATACCACTCAAATCGGGCGTATACGCGGGGCAGGTTACGCGCGCACGACGTTGATTTCGAGAGTAGTGGACACTTCGGCATACAGTTTCAGCGTTACCGTCGCGGGTCCGAACTCGCGAATGCTCTCCTTGATGTCTATTTTGCGCTTGTCCACTTGATAGCCCGCCGCGGCAAGCGCGTTCGAGATCATCTCCGCCGTGACGGAGCCGAACATCTTTCCGCCATTGTCTCCGCCCTTTGCCGCGACTGTTATGATTTTACCCTTGAGCTCTGCCGCGAGAGCCTGCGCCGCCGCTCTCTCCTGCGCTATTTTCGCCGCTTGAGCGCGCTTGCGCTGTTCAAATGTGTTGATGTTTTGAGGGGTGCCTTCCTGAGCGAGCCCTTTCTTGATCAAAAAGTTTCGGGCGTAGCCGTCGTTTACCTCAATAAGCTCGCCCTGTTTGCCCGTGCCCTTGACGTCTTTTAGCAAAATGACTTTCATTGTTTGCCTCCTCTTGAGCGTTTTTAAATATTCTAGCATAGCCCGCCGCTTTTTTCAATAAAATTATGTCCGCATAGATATAATTCTGCGCATTTGGACATAATAACCTCAAAAGCGCGTCTGCGCGGGAGGCAAAAATATGAAACAGATCAATTGTTCAACTTCAAATTGCGAGCACAACCTCAAAAATAAGTGCCTCGCGGGCGTCATATCCATAAGCGAAAGCGCCAAGTGTATAAGCCGTATCAAGCGCGAGGGCGGGGCTCTCGCCCAGAATTTCGCTGATATCGAGGCGGGCGACGACGTCATGCAGACCGACCTCGAATCCCTTGTGCAATGCTCCGCGGAGTGCGCCTTCAACAACAACGGACTTTGCGCCAACGAGCAAATTGACGTGCGGGACGCGGCGTTTTCCACGAAGTGCCGCACCTTCATCAAAGACCGCGCGTAGGCGCACTATTTGGCGAATAACTTCGTCGGCCCTCTTTTTCTTCACGTCACGTACAACAAGTACGCTCGTGTTCAGAAAAAGGGGCTTTCTTGTTCTTCATCCAAATATTGCGCCTACGCGCATATTTTTTGCAAATATCCGGTTTGTCCGAGTGATATGGGGCATAGGTATGTAAGTCTATGGTGCATTAGGCTTGTCGAGTCGATTTATTTTCGCTTGTCCTTACCGCCTACGCGCGGTCTTTTACCATTGAATTGCAAAACAAGGCGAGGGTCAGTCTGTAACTTCGTCGAATATAGGGTCGTCGAAAAACTCCGCGAGGGTAATACCGAAAGAGGCGGCGATTTGATACACCGTGTCGAGGGCAACTTGGCTATGTTGACCCTTGACGACTATATTTATCGTCTGCCTCGGGACTCCGCCCAGCTTTGACAGCCCGTATTGCGTGAGTCCGCGCTCTTTCAACAGATTTTCAATGCGGCGCGCGACCGCTTCTGTAAGTTTCATTGCTACCGTCCATTATCATTGACGTTTTTCAAAAGGATTATAGAATAGCCTCATGAAAATAACGTCAATAACTGTTGACGTAACGGGGTAAATTGTCTATAATTGTTGACGAGATAAGTGCGCTCGGACTAGGGCGGACATAGGGTATAAGTGCGCTCGGACAGGGGGATGTTTCGACAGGCTCAACATGACAGGTAATATTACGTGTCATTCCGAGCGTAGTGCAGCGAAGTCGAGGAATCTCCTAGTGAAGGACCCCCACCACCGCGCGGTAGCGCGGAGCCTCCCCCTAAACAGGTAAAACGTTTCTGCACTAATGCTGTAAAGGGGTATGCCTACGCTCGGACAGGACGGAAATATAAAATAACAAAAGTTTGGGTATTAAAAAACGACAGCTTAATCAGTGACTTTATTGAATATGGGGTCGGAGAAAAACTCGGAAAGAGTCATATCGAGGGTGACGGCGATGTCATAAATAACGTCTATGGAGACGCGCTCGTATGCGCATTTCAACAATGAGTAAAGCACTTGCTTGGACGGCCCGCCCATGCGCGCAAGTTTGTACGCGGACAGCCCTCTCTCCTTCAAAATGGCATCCAGCCTTTTTGCTATGGCCTTATTCAGTTTCATTATCGCCTCCGATGTTCTCCATATAACAAAATATTACGACGTAAAAGCGTAAAATAAGGTCAAGCATACTTGACCGAAATAGTAAAGTGTAGTATACTTTTCGGTCGGAGGCGAAAATCATGAAAATATGTGCGGTGTTCGGGCATAGGACCGCGGATTACGCGCCGTTTAAGGAAAAAATCAGGCGCGTGATGATAGAACTTATCGAAAATGAGGGCGTAACGCAATTTTACAGCGGGGGCAGGGGCGATTTCGACATCATTTGCGCGAGAATAGTCTATGAATTAAAGCGCGAATATTCCGAACTCAAAAATATTTTGGTGTTGTCCTATCATCCCGCAAAAGCATTCGAGTTGCCGAAAATATATGATGAAAGCGTCTATATTTTAGAGCGCAAAGTGCCGCCGCTCTACGCCATAATTGAGACGAACAAAGCCCTCGTCGACCTTGCGGACTTCGTCATCTCGGGCGTGAGCAGGGATTGGGGCGGGGCGTATGAGGCGATAACGTACGCAAAGCAAAAGAAGAAAACGATTATAGAAATTTGTCCATACGAATAGTGGTGTGGGGGAGTTTTATGTGCCGTAACTTCGGACAGATAAAAGCTCGGACAGGCTATTACGTTTTCACTTGTCTAAGGAAGGAGACTGTGATATCATCTTCTTATGAAAAGGAAAATCGTCGTTTTGATCGCCGTCATACTTTGCGCGGCGCTGGTGTTGGGGCTCGGCATAGGGCTGATTTTGCATTTTAGCGATTCGGGCACGCCATCAGACCCACCCGCGAATTCTCCCGCCGACGATGAGACGGGGACTCCGAACGACGACGAGAATAAAGAGATAGATTTTTCAGCCCTCACATACGCCGCGCTCGGCGACAGCGTAACTTTTGCGCAGTTACCGAAACAGCCCTATGTGCCTATGAAAACGCCGTACTGTGAAATCGTGAAAGACACGCTCGGTTTGAAAGCGGTTTATAACTATGGTAGATGCGGCTCTACGATCGCAAAAGGTTCTGACCCGATGTGTGAGCGTTATGTGAATATGGCTGACGGCTTTGACATCGTTTCCGTTATGGGCGGTGGAAATGATAGCAGTCGTGGTACTTCTATCGGCACAATAACCGATTCTACATCAGATACCTTTTTCGGCGGTTTGAATATTCTTGCGAAAGGGTTGAAAGAGAAGTACCCGAATGCGTTCATCTTCTTCATGACCCCGCTCAAAAACGCGAACGAAAATCCAAATAGGGTGCTATGCAGAAATGCAATGCTCGAATTTTGTGCAGAGAACGATTTTCCTGTTTTGGACTTGTACAATGAATGTCCGTTTGAAAATGAAATGTACAAAGATTATTCGGACGGAGTTCATCCGTCGCAGGAGTTCCATAAGAGCGTGCTCGCGCCGCTCATCGCGGAGTTCATAAGGGAGAATTACGGAAAACCGTACACTCCGCCGCAAGAGGAAGAGATAGATTTTTCAGCCCTCACATACGCCGCGCTCGGGGACAGTATCACGTTTGGGGCGGACTACGGACGAGGATATGAGGCTATGGACGCGCCGTATTGTACGGAAGTAGGGACTTTGCTCGGGCTAAAGTCTGTGACGAATTACGGCATAAGCGGCACCTGTCTTTCCGATATTCGCGGGCAATGGGGCGTGATGTCCCGCAGATACGTGGATATGGCGGACGGTTTCGACATTGTGTCCGTGCTTGGCGGAGTAAACGATTGCGGCTCTAATGCGCCTCTCGGCGACATAAATTCGACGGGTCATGACACGATATACGGTTCGCTAAACATCCTAGCGAAGGGCTTAAAGGAAAAATATCCGAACGCGTTCATTTTCTTTATGACTCCGCTCCCAGCGAGGGCGGAATGGTTTGCGGGCAATCTTTACTATGCCTTGCCGGACGTTGCGACTGCAATAAAGACCGTATGCGCGAAGTACGAGATACCGGTGTTGGACTTGTATTCGAAGTGTCCTTATGAGGATGAAATGTACGAGAGCTTTTCGGACGGTCTGCACCCCTCGCAGGAGTTCCACAAAAATGTGCTTGCGCCTCTCATCGCGGAGTTCATAAGGGAGAATTACGGAAAATAATTTGAGATAGCAAATATGAGGGCAATTGGACAGAAGGCACGTTAATTCGCTCGGACTAAGGGGATTTCTCGACTACGCTCGAAATGACAATATATATAACGTGTCATGCTGAGCTTGTCGAAGCATCCCCCTGTTATACCTCACAAAATCACTGCGTAATTTTGCGGGGACCCCAAGTCGCTCGGACAAACTGTACGTTACGAGCGCAAACACAGCCCCTGCGTAACGCCGCGGCAGGGCGGGAAGGGGCTGCGCTCGCGCTTGCATTTGCTCAGAGCCCGCGACCCTTGCGGAGCAAGGTCTATAAGGGCTCACCGCAAGCTGCTGCGCCACTCCGCTTACTTGCCCCACAAAATCACTGCGTAATTTTGCGGGGACCCCAAGAAAGCTCGGACAAACATTTCGTTAAATACAAAAAAAATTAACGCTTCACATACTTCGTATGCAAGAAGTAGCAAGAGGACGCTCCAAGATACTCGTATAGTTCGCTATTTTTTG
>CANPWB010000032.1 GCA_947581925.1 uncultured Clostridia bacterium | reverse complement strand
AACACGCAGGTTCGAAATCCCGACGTCGCCACAAAAAAACCTGTGAAATTTTATCATTTCACAGGTTTTTGGTGGAGACTAGGGGATTCGAACCCCTGACCTATGCATTGCGAACGCATCGCTCTACCAACTGAGCCAAGCCCCCGATATGTGGTGCGGTTAAAGGGACTTGAACCCATATGAACGTATTGCTCACTAGAACCTGAATCTAGCGCGTCTGCCAATTCCGCCATAACCGCATTTGATTTTGTATTTGCATTTTAGCGCAAAAAAGTATGTTTGTCAATGATTTTGGAGCAATGTATGAATTGTTTTTTTACGGCGCATGTTTTGCTGTAAAATGCGGCGTTTTCTATAATAATTTTCATTGAGCGGACGCCTTTCAAGTTTAAATTGGCAATACAAAGCTTGAAAAAGTCGTTCGGAAAAAAGTTGCAAATTTCGTTGACAAACGGCGGGAGGGAGTGGTATATTTGGTATGAAAAGTAGGAAAAATATGACATCTTTGACGCCGCTTTGCATATTATAGGAGGCAATATGGGCGAAGACAAGTTTATATGGACGGCTACGGTCGGGGCAAAAGGGCAGATCGTCATACCCAAGCAGGCGAGGGACGTTTTCGACATCAAGGAAGGCGACACTCTCATCCTGCTCGGAGACAAAGAGCGCGGCATCGCTATTGCAAAATACGACGACTACGTCAACTTTGCGGCGGCTATATTCGACGCGAAAAAGGGAAACAAATAAATATGCAAAAGCGCCGAAATCGGCACTTTATACATACAAAACAAACACTTAAAACGGGAAATGTGCAACTTATGAGTAAAGCTATCGTTGTGAAAGGACTCAAAAAAAGTTATAAGGACGTGATGGCTGTCAAGGGCATCGACTTTGATGTGGACGAGGGCAGTCTGTTTGCTTTCCTAGGGGTGAACGGCGCGGGCAAGAGCACCACGATAAACATACTGTGCACCCTGCTCGAGGCGGACGGCGGCGACGTCAACATCTGCGGGCTGGACCTCAAGACGGACGCGGCGGCAATACGCTCGCGCATAGGCGTGGTGTTTCAAGGTAGCGCACTCGACGCGCGACTGAGCGTGAGGGAGAACCTGTCTACGCGCGCGTCTTTTTACGGTTTGAGCGGAGAAGCCAAACAGAACAGGCTCAGAGAGCTTGAAGAACTTTTGGAGCTCACCGACATTATGTCGCGGCCGTACGGCAAACTCAGCGGCGGACAGCGCAGGCGCGTGGACGTGGCGAGGGGGCTTATAAATTCGCCGCGCATACTCTTCCTCGACGAGCCGACTACGGGGCTGGACCCGCAGACGAGGCGTACGGTGTGGGAGATCGTGGACAGGCTTAGGAAAAACCTCAAAATGACGGTGTTTTTGACTACGCACTACATGGAAGAGGCGGACGGCGCGGACAAGGTCGTCATTCTGGACGAGGGGCGAGTAGTCGCGGTGGGCACTCCCGTGGAGCTCAAAAACAAGTACAGCAACGACTGCATAAAGCTGTACTCGCCCGCGCTCCCCGAGATAGGCGAGAGGCTTGAGGGCATGAGATATGAGTATGACGGCGGCGTGTACAAGATATATGTACAGGACAGCGAAGCCGCGCGCAAGTTTATCGTGAAAAACGGCGACATATTGAAGGATTTCGAGTTTGTCAAGGGCAATATGGACGACGTATTTTTGAATGTTACGGGCAAAAAGCCGGGAGGGGAGGAATGAAAAACGATCTTGTGATACTTGGAAATCTCATCCGCCGCGGATTGAAAATGTACCTGTCGGACAAAATGGCGGTTTTTTTGTCCATACTGTCCCCGCTTATCATACTGTTTTTGTATCTGATGTTTTTGGGCGACATCCAATATGACTCCGTCGTCGCCAAATTGAGTGACTATGCCGTAAACGACGACGCGGTCCACGCCTTCATAGACGGCTGGATGATGGCGGGCGCGCTTGCCGTATCCTGCATTACGGTGTCGTTTTGCGCGCAATATCTCATGATAAACGACCGCGAGGGCGGCGCTATGCAGGATATGCTGACGTCGCCGATAAAGCGCGGCGTACTCAGCGTGAGCTATCTCATCGTAAACATCGTCATCACGACGGTCATTGTCGGCATAATCACGGCGCTCGCGTTTGTATATCTCGCCGCTACGGGCTGGTATCTCAGCGGCGCGGACGTAGGCAAGATAATCGGCATGCTGCTTTTGTCCGTGCTGTCCGCGAGCCTGTTTACGACTATCATCTGTATGCTTTTCCGCACACAGTCGGCGCATGGCGGCGCAAGCGGCATTCTGAGCGCCGCGATAGGTTTCTTCATAGGCGCGTATATGCCGATCGCCATTTTCCCGAAGGCAATACAGTATTTCGTGCTGTTTATGCCCGGTTCGTACTCGGCGGGAGTGCTGCGCAACCTGTTTATGCGCGGCGCTATGGAGAGCGTCGTCGCCGGCTTGCCCGCGCCCGCGGTCGAACCCGTAAAGCAGGGGCTTATGGAGAGCTTCTCCATGCAGATGGACGCATTTGGCAAAACGATATACGAAAAGGAGATGTGGATAATCTTCGCGTGTACGCTTGTCGTCTTTGTCGCGGCCTACATAGTCAATCAAGTCGTCCGCACAAAAACGCACACTCTCTTCGCCGCTCCCTCTCTGCATATGAGTGCAAAGAAAGGAAAAAAGAGCGAGAAATGATTTTTTATAAGACGTGGGCTACGCGCCCACACCTTGGCAAGGGACTTCGTCCCCTACACTCCAAGCTAAAAAAGCGCGGACCCGTCTACTGAAAGTGGCGGGTCCGCGCTTTTTGATTTTAAGTTTGGTGATTAAGCCTTAGGTCACTTCTTGACTTTGGCGAGGCCTTTTTCGACGAGCGTTTCTATTTCCTCATAGGGGAGCTCGGCGGCGAAGTCGCGATCCTTATGGCGGGTCGCAAGCTCTACGCCCTTGCTCTTCATGAGCATTTTGATGAGCTCGCCGACATATTGCACACGGCGCACGCCGTTCAGCTTGTAGCGGCAGGTGTAGTCGCTCTTGTTCTTTTCTATTTTTTCTATGGCGTACTTGCTCTTGTTGATGTCGCGCGTGGTGAGGGCGAGTTGCAACTCGAGGGTCTTGCCGCGCATGACGAATTTTGCGAGCTTGACTCTGCCGATGAATATGCTCTCGTGAGCGCGGGTGACGCGGGTGTCTACGCCCCTGTAGCTCAAGAAGATGTTCTTTACAGCGCTGTAATATGCCTTGACCTCGTCGGGCGCTTGAATGAGCTTGGCAAGATAGGTGAGTATGTAGCGGGGAGCGCCGTCGTCAGCCGCGGGAGTGTCGTCAGCCGCGTCATCTTCGTCGTCGGAGTCATCCTCGTCCTCGTCATCTTCGACGTCGGAAGCGACGTTTTCGTCGGAAACAGTTTCCTCTGCCGTCTCGGGCTCTTCGGAAGAGGGTTCTTCCGTCTCATGACCTTCGACTTCGTCCGCGAGGGTTTCGTCTGTGGGAGCCTCTTCCTCTGTCTCTACGTCCTCTGTATCTACATTCTCGGTAGCCTCGCTATCCTCGGGTACATCGTCCTCGGCGGGTTCGGACACTTCCTCCGCGGGCTGTTGCTCTTGCTCGTCGGATGTTTCGGGCACGGTATCCTCATCCTCGGGCACTTCTTCGGGTTGTTCGGAAGGCTCTTCGGCGGGAGTTTCGGGCTCTTCCTCTGTCTCGGGGACAGGCTCTTCTTCTATCTCATCCGCCTCTTCCTCTACAATATCCGCTGTTTCTTCCTCGGCGAGCTCTTCTATCTTCTCATCCGCCTCTTCGCCTACGAGCAGGGGAGCGGCGGGCTCTTCCTCCGTCGTCACTACGCCGTCAACTTCTGCGGCGGCTTCTTCATACAGCTCCTCGTCGGAAGTCTCTTGCGCGGCGGCTTTTCTCGCCTCGGTCTCCTCGATCATCTTCGCGAGGGTAGGCTCGTCAAGTTTGCACTTCGCCTTGTAGATGATGAGCGCTATCGCCATGAGCACCATGGGTATTACGCACATGCAGGCGAGCAATCCCATCTTTGTTTTCTCATCCATTCCGGCGATGACTTCCTTTATGCCTGCAATGACCTCTTCGCCTGTTTTTAAACCTTCTGTGCCTTGATTTTCAAGGTCGGAAATCTGATTCGTGTATAAAAGAGAACCTGTTATGAGCAAGACAAGAGAGATGAGGCCTTGCGACAGGGCGGAGCCCATCTTAGCGGTGAAGGGACGTAACGAGAAGATGACAGCCTCGTCGCGCTTGCCCGTCTTCCACTCGTTGTATTCGACGGTATTCGCCATATTTATGAGCATTATCATATAGAATCCCGTTGACCAACCCGTGAATCCGTACAGCAGAGCCATGACAAGGAATTTCGGGGTGATGGGCAAATTCAAGATCGGGATCACAAAACCGCCGCCTACGTTGTTTGGCCAAACGAGACCCACGATGAGCAATAGGGCATAACTGATTATCAAAGTTATTCCGCAACTGTACAGAGTTCTGTTTCTGCCGAGTTTTTTGGAGAACCACGGATAGAACAGCGTAAACACTACGGACAGTATCGCATATACGATGCTGAACACCGTGCCGAGCATGCCTTCATATCCGAATTCGAAATATATGTAGAATGTGAGGATGTTGCCGACCGCGATGCCCGAGATTAAGTTCCATATGAGCATGACAAGCGTACACCAAAGCAATTGATCGTTGTGGAAAAGCACCTTGAACAGATCTTTGAGCTTTGTGCCCTGAGTCTTTTGGAAGTCGGCAGGCAGTGGCTTTTCCTTGACGCCGAGTATGGTGAACAGTTGAAAGCCTACCATAAGCACTACGACCACTATCGATATCAATCCGTAGCCTTTGGTCGGGTCGAGATGAAGCGCATGCGCTACGTCGCCGACGGTGAGCAGAGGAACAAGCAATCCCGCAAGTCCGCCGCCAGCGCTGCATACCAGCTGTGTGAAGGACGTCAGTTTGTTGCGGTCGTCGGGGTTGGACGTGAGCGACGGCATCATGCCCCAATACGAGATGTCGTTCATCGTGAACGTGATGGAGAACATGAAGTACGCAAACGCAAGGAAACCGATGAATGACCAACCATAGAGCGGCACGTTGAATAAGGCGATTATCACGCCTCCTGTCAAAATCGCGCCGATAAGCTGCCACGGTTTGTATTTGCCCCACTTTGTGCGCGTGTTCTCGACGATGGAGCCCATGATAGGATCGTTGAAGGCGTCAAAGATACGTGCGCAAACGATGATGACTGTGATCATGGCAAATTGCGCGTCGCTAAGATGTTTTGTAAGCAACACAAACGTCAGCAAAAATCCGTTGAAGAAGTTGTACAGGAAATCTCTGCCGAATGTGCCAAGCGGGAACATAAAGAAGTTGCGCTTTGACAGTCTCTCGCCGACATTCATCACGTCGGTAGTGCCCGTCTCGGCGACTTCCGGACTCGACTGAGCCTGCATTTCAAGATCTTGATTGTCCATAATTCCTCCCTTATTTGATAAATTATAAGTATATAATATCAAAAAAATAATCCACTGACAATATGCAAAATCGACATTATGAAAAAAACTTGAACAATTTTGAAAAAATCGCAAAAAAAATCTCAAAAACGCTGTACAATTTGCGAGAATTTGATTATAATGTACAGGCAATCTGGGTGTGGCGCAGTTTGGTAGCGCGCATGAATGGGGTTCATGAGGCCGGAAGTTCAAGTCTTCTCACCCAGACCAAAACCCGTCTTTCGACGGGTTTTTTTTGCGCCGAATGAAAATTTCGCTGACGCTCAATTTTGAGCAAACGAGTTTGGATAGTTTGATAAAATGTATTAGAAAAATCAGAAAGAAAGGAGTCACTCGATTTCCAATACTTCGCAGGTGAAAACTTCGTCGTCCAAAAATTCCAGAAGCGACATGTCAAATCCGCGAGCAAGCATTATTACAGTGCTCAGCGTTACGGTCTTGGTGCGACCGTTCATTATACATTGCAAGCTGCCGTGCTGTATGCTCGAATTTTTTTCAAGCCTGTATTGCGTCATATTTTTTTGACGCAAAAGCTTTTCTATTCTCAAAGCTACCGCGTTTGCGACTGTCATAATATCCTCCGTATGTAGATTTGACTACTTAAAGTCTCATCTCACATCAATATAGTAAGGCGATAATGCACTTTAACTATTATAATATAAGAAAGGCGCTGAGAGCAAATCATATACTGATATTTGACTAAATTGATGTGCTTTTCATTTCGTTCTTTAGTTTTAGTTTTATTTGTCTTGACTGATTTTATGTTATGTGGCAAAATATTCTCGCGACATCATCTTAAAATGATATTTTTGTGGAAATAATTCTACATGAGTGATATTGGCATTATTGCCTAGCTCTTTACCTAATGTAGGAGTATTTCCACTTAGTAGGATGGTGTCGCAACTATGAGCGAAAGCAATTTTGCAGTGCGTCGCTCATAGCGGCGCACTTTTTATATATTGCCGCAAGTCATTGGGAGGTAAATTTATGAACAGAACAAATTTAATTATTGCAAGTTTGGCAATTTTTGCCATTGAATTTTTCGCATTATCATTTGGCCTTGGTTTGGCAACGATATGCTTACATTCTAACGGGCTGGATATTGTGTCGGAGGCGTATGATCCGGATAATATTTTGATGGGCTTATATATAATAGTTTTGGTACTTGTCTGTATGCTTGTCGTTATCTTGTTTATCTTATTTATATTTAATAAATATGAAGAAAGTGCTCAAATTAGCCTGGAATGGTTTTTGTTGCGTATATGCAGCGTTATATTTTTCATTTGTACAATCTTTTTGGTCGCACTTTTGGCAGAATATTTAAAACTAATGCCAGACTCGAAGAAACAGATCACAGCGCTAAGCATAATATTGTCGTTTAGCTTATTAGAAAGTGGAGCGAGTATTTTTGCTGTAAGGAAATTAAAAACAATGTAATATGTTATTTAAATATAAAAAAATGTTTGACTTTTTGCGCGGGGTTTGTTAAAGTAGATGTCGAGCCGCTCGGAAGTGGTTTTTTAAGTTGTCCAAAGAGTTGGGCGCACCATAACGGCGAGACCGGTCAGAGGAGGTAAAACATGTACGCAATCGTTGAATGCGGTGGCAAACAGTACAAGGTCGAGAAGGACATGCTGGTCAAGGTCGAAAAACTCGACGCGGAGATCGGCGCTGAGGTCGAACTCAAAGTACTGCTTGTTGCAGGCGAGGACGGATTGAAGGCGGGCAAAGAGGTTGAAGGCTGCAAAGTCAAGGCTGTGGTCACAAGACAGGACAAGTTCGCAAAGATCCTCGTTTTCCACTATAAAGCAAAGAAGCAGATCAGAAAGCGTCAAGGTCATCGTCAGCCCTATACAGAGCTGAAGATCGTGGCGATCGAGGGCTAAGTAATGCTCACGATTCGGTTTTTGAAGGAAGGGGACAAATTTGTCGGCATAGAATGCAACGGACATTGCGAGTATGCCGATGAAGGCGCGGATATTGTCTGCGCGGCGGCAAGTTCCGTCATACAAACGGCTGTGCTCGGCATAATCAGGATTTTGGGCTTGAACATAGGCTATGAGACGGACGACGAGAAGGGATATCTGAAGGCGATATTGCCGAAAGATATTTCTGCGCAGGACTTGCACGACGCGGATGTGATCCTCAAAACCGCGTATCTGGGGGTGTCCGACCTCTATGAAACTTATTCGGACTTTATATCTTTGGAGGTAAAGTAAAATGTTTATCAACATACAATTGTTCGCTCACAAAAAGGGCTCCGGTTCTTCCCACAACGGACGCGAGAGCGCGGCAAAACGCCTCGGTCCCAAGCGTGCCGACGGTCAATTTGTGCTTGCAGGCAACATCCTTGTTCGCCAAAGAGGCACAAAATATCATCCGGGCAACAACGTATCCATCGGCAAGGATGACACGCTCTTTGCGCTTATCGACGGCGTCGTGAAATTCGAGCGCGTCGGCAAGGATCGTAAACAGGTGTCTGTTTACGCCGCAGAGTAACTAAGCTCGTACGCGCCGTCCGACGGACGGCGCAATTTTTTTAAGCGCGTTATGGAGCTTATATTCGCTGAGGAATATAAGCGCGTCCGATGCGATTATAACCGTTGCGATTTTAAGCGTCAAGGAGCTTATATCCGTTGAGGGATATAAGGGCGACAGGGCGCTTATGACTGTTGACAGTTATAAGCGGTCAAGGGCGCGAAAAGGTGTTTTTGACACTTACGTGCGCGGGACGGAAAATTTCTTGCAATTTGCGCAATAAGAGTTTTATGACCTCATTTGAGCTTGACAAAACCCCTTGTTTTGATATCACCGCCACTTTGGAGTGCGGGCAGGTCTTTCGCTTTTCGCCTGTAGAGGGCGGATATATATTGCATGCTCTCAGTCATGTCGCGAAGATAATCGACAGGGGGGACCGCTATGAAGTGAGCGCGGACGACGAGGAGTTTTTCAAGGCGTATTTCGACCTCGAGCGGGACTATGCGGCGATACAGTCCGAGCTTGAGGACGGCGGGACTTTGAGCGAGGCGATAGCATTCGGCAGGGGCATACATATTCTGAAACAGGACCCCATTGAGGCAATTTTCTCATTTATAGTGTCACAAAACAACCACATACCGCGTATAAAGGGCATAATAGAGCGTATGTGCGACGCGCTGGGCGAGGACAGGGGAGACTATCACGCTTTCCCAAGCCTAGAGGCGCTTGCGGGCGCGGGCGAGGAGTTCTATGCGAGCATAGGCGCGGGCTACAGGGCGGCGTATCTCGACAGGGTGGCGAAAGCTATGCTCGACATAAAGTTGGACGAGTGGCGCGCCCTAGACACCGAGTCGCTCAGGCGACAGCTTATGGCTATGCACGGCATAGGGCGGAAAGTCGCGGATTGCATACTGCTTTTCGGGTTCGACCGCTTTGACGTGTTTCCCGTGGATACGTGGATAAAGAAGGTATTCGCCGACGCCTATCCCGATATGCCTGCCGACAAAATGTCCACTTTATTGGTGCAAAAATACGGAAAATACTCGGGTTTTGTGCAACAATGGCTATTTTATTTCAAAAGAACAAAAAAAACTATGGACAAATCGAATATTTTAAGCTAGAATAATTTAAGAATATATTGTGTGCAACTCGCATGCGGGTTGCCAAGGAGAAAAATTATGGCAGCAACTAAAAAGTATGTGGTCCTTGCAGATATCGAGAGCGTTCGCGTTCCTTTCGCGGTGTTTGAGTCCGCTCTTGAGGAGCTTTCCCGTTACGGCGAGATCGCCGCTTGCAAATTCTATGGCTATTCCGCAAAACGCACAAAAGATTACGGCGAGTTTATTCAGGAGAACAGCTATGACGCGCTTTCCGCGCTCCCCAAGAAGAGAAAGGGCAAGCTCGATTTGAGACAGGTCATAGACGCGGCAAGACTTGCGCAATTCCCCAATATCGACGGATTCTTCCTCATTTACGGACACGGCGACATCACTCCGCTCATAGCGTATCTCAAGGCATACGGCAAAGACGTCGTCGCCGGCGTTGTCGAGCAGGACAAAAATTCCGCGCTCTGCAACAAGGTCATCATCCTTCATAATGACCAGCCAAGCCAAGTCGTGCTCAACGCAGGTTACAAGAAGACGGAGAGTGCGCCCCAGCAGCCCCGCAAGGCTGCACCTCAGCCTCAAGCCGCTCAACCCGTAGCCGCGGCGCCAACAGATAGCGAGCAGGCGCAGATGGCGTTCCTTCTCGAGCAATTCAACAAGATACTCAACGAGTAACGCTTAATTTTGCATCTCGTTCGTGGCGCGCTTGCGTAAAGTCGCGAGTGCGTCCCGAAAAAACGAGAATAAAGAATGCGGGATGACTTTGGTCATCCCTTTTTTCGTTGCTAAGTTTTGAAAAATAATGTGAGCGGAGTTTAAAAAAATATGGCGCCCGGCCATATTTTAGTCAGATATTGATGTGCCGACGCGTTTAAAGCGGTAACGCTCATACGTTTAAAGCGTCGCGGAGACATTGGTTCAATGCGTTAAAAGGGCAGAACGTTGGCGTTTTTGTAGGTGCAGAAGGTGATGTTGTAGCCATTGTCATCTATGGACGGTTCGCTTGCGACGAGTTGCCAATTGTCAAGCGCGTCAAGATCGTCCAAAAATACCGTCGCGCCGCCGTCCGCGTCCACCTTTGTGATGATAGCCTCCTCGCAATAGGGGAGCATGGTGTGGTACATCATCGCGCCGCCTATTACGTATGCGTCCTCGGGAGAGTGCTGTTTGACCTCACGGGAGAGCTCGCCCAGCGAGCGCGCAAGGATATAGCCCTTCTCAATGGAGTCATTTTCATCGCCCTCGGGATAGAGCACTATGTTTGTGCGTCCCTTGAGAGGCATGCCTCCCGGCAGCGAACGCAGGGTGTTGTAGCCCATAAGCACCGTCTTGCCGCGGGTGTGGCTTACAAAGTGTTTCATGTCCGCCTTGAGGTCGAATAGCAAGCCGTTGTTCTTGCCTATGCCCCATTTTTTGTCCACGGCGACGATAAGTTTCATATTGCCACCTCGATCTTCTTGTCAAGCGTTGTATATTGATAGTTTTCAAGCTCGAAGTCGGCGAGCGTGAAATCGTAGAAGTTTTTGACGTCGGGATTCATCTTGAACGTCGGGGCGGGGTATTGCGGATTTAAAAGTATCTCCTCCACAATGGGGATATGGCGGTCGTAGATGTGCGCGTCGCTTATCACGTGCACAAATTCGCCGACCTCGAGCCCGCTCACCTGCGCGAGCATATGCACTAGGACCGCATACTGCACGACGTTCCAGTTGTTTGCGGTGAGGGTGTCCTGGCTGCGCTGATTGAGTATTGCGTTGAGCTTTTTCCCCGTTACGTTGAAAGTCATAGAGTACGCGCAAGGGTAGAGGTGCATCTCGTGTAGATCCGCAAAGTTGTAGATGTTTGTCAGGATGCGGCGGGATTGCGGGTTGTTTTTCAAGTCGAACAGTACTCTGTCCACTTGATCGAATTCGCCCTCGGGATAGATGTGCTTTATGCCGAGTTGATAGCCGTACGCCTTGCCTATCGAGCCGCTCTCGTCTGCCCAGCTGTCCCAGATGTGAGAATGTAAGTCGTGCACATTGTTTGACTTTTTCTGCCATATCCACAAAAGCTCGTCGATAGCCGACTTGAAAGCCGTCCTGCGCAGGGTTATGATGGGAAACTCCTTGCTCAGATCGTAGCGGTTTACGATGCAGAATTTTTTGATGGTGTGAGCGGGGGAGCCGTCCTCCCACCTCGGGCGCACGGCGAGCCCTTCATCCGAAACGCCGTTGTCGATTATATCTCGGCAAGTGGATATGAAAATTTTGTCCGCAATACTCATAAAATGTCTCCTATTTTCAAAATGTGGCGCTTTATGCCGCTAAAGCGCGGAATAAAGCGCCGTTTTTGAGGATATCAGTCCTTGATGACAAGTTGAGAATTCAACGACTTGACCATGTCTATGGGCAGTTTTATCTCCTTTCTGTCGAAAGTGACGAGGCCGTTTATCTCCTCTTCTACGTCGCTGACCTGCGTGTACACGGTCGCGCTCAAGCCCTTTGCGACGTTTGGTATAATGCTCTTCTCATACAGTTTTTTGAATGCCTTGGCAAGCTTTTCGGGGGTCTTGTAAATGCGGTAGCCGAAGGATTTCTTGGGCGAGAATACGTGCCCGTCCACTTTGTACGAGTATCCGCCGAACTCCGAGAGCACACGGCATCTCTTTTCAAAATGCGGCACCGTGATGGGACGGAAATAGATGTGCTGAGACTTCATGTCCGAGGAGTCCTTGCCTTGATCGTTCCAGCCCGAAACGCTGTCTATTATGCGGGTGGGATCTTTTGCTTTCATCTTCTTTGTGATACGTACGCTGTCAAACTGTCCCCAACCCTCGTTGAAGGGCACCCAGCAGCAGAGGCTGACGCAGTTTTTGAGATAATTCATCGTGATGTCTACCTCTTTTTCAAACTCGTCGCGGCTTTCCTTTTCGGCGCGGGCGAGTTTTTTGTACGCGCGCTCGTTGTCGTCCTTGATGTGTATGCCGACAAACGCGAGTACTCCGATGTAGAGCATATTGTATTTTGTGCCGCCCGTGACCATGTCTTGCCACACCAAAATGCCTTCCTTGTCGCAGTGATAGTACCATCTGAGGGGCTCTATCTTGATGTGCTTTCTTATCATATTGAATCCCATCGACTTGACAAGCTTGACGTCGTATTCGAGTGCCTTATTTTCGGGAGGAGTGAGCATACCGTCCGACCAATAGCCTTGATCGAGCACGCCGCTCATAAAGTAGGGCTTGTTGTTGAGGGCTATGCGCTTAAATCCCTTGCTGTCCGTCACAAAGCCGAATTTGCGCATGCCGAAGTAGGACTTGACAATGTCCTCGCCGACTTTGAACGCCAGCCCGTACAGCTTTGGATTTTCGGGGCACCACAGTTCGTAATTTTTCATGGGGATGTCGATCTCGTCTCCATCGCATATCGTCGCGAACAGCTGTTTTGTGCTGTCTATGCCGTCGAGCACAAGCACTTCGACGGGGACGTCCGCGCTCTTGACGAATTTGAGCTTGACAAGGTCGTTGTCGATATCGGGGATTATCGTGACGTCTTTGAGATACGCCTCGGGCACGCTCTCAAGCCATACGCTCTGCCAAATGCCCGATTGAGGGGTGTACCATATGCCGCCGCGTTTCATCGACTGCTTGGCGCGCGAATGATAGCTTGTGTCGGAGGGGTCAGTGACCTCGACGTCTATCGTGTTTGAGCCCGGCTTTATCATGTCGGTGATCTCAAAGGTGAAGGGCATATATCCGCCGCTGTGTTCGCCTACGATCGCGCCGTTTACGGTGACCCTGCACCAAAAGTCCACCGCGCCGAAATTGATGAAAGTGTGCGCCTTGATAAATTCCGCGGGGACGTCGAATGTGCGATGATAGTAGAGCTTGTCGTCCGGCGTGACCGAGGTGCCTTCGTCAAGCCCGCTAAGAAGCGATTCCGGCGAGTAGGGGACGAGGATCTTGCCTTGATACGCGCCAGTGAAAGTCTCGCTCTTACGCAAAATCGCATAGTCCCATTTGCCGTTCAAAGAAATATAACTCTTCCTCTCAAATTGTGGGCGGGGATACTCCGCAAGCGGCACCTCGCCCGGGTTGAATAATGTATTTAGTCTGACTGTTTCCATATTTCCCTCCGAAAAAAATATCCAATACTTTTAATATTATAGCATAGTAATGTCAATATAACAATAAGAAAATCAAATTTTGTGCGGTTAAAGCAACGAGATATCGAAAAAACAGCTAAAAAACAGCGAAAAAAACGGCGAATATTAAGCTGTCGATATGAAAATTTCGTGACATGTCGGAAAACCCGTGGGGCAAGTACGCGCTTGACTATTTTGCGCGCGATGTGCTAAAATCTTGGCGGAGGCAAATATGAAATACTACATCTTTTCCGACATACACGGCGCAACGACAAATCTGAACGCGCTGCTTGACAAGATAGGCGGCGAGCTTGAGAGCGGGGTGGCAAAACTCGTCCTGCTTGGCGACATCTACAACCACGGCCCGCGCAACCCTATACCCGAGGATTACGCGCCCATGAAGGTGGCGGAGGCGCTCAACAAGTATGCGCAGTCCATCATCGCGGTCAAGGGCAATTGCGACAGCGAAGTGGACGAGATGATAAGCGAATTCAAGATATATGCGGGTTCGTCAACGACCGTAGACGGACACAGCGCGGTCTTTACGCACGGGCACAAGTGCAATCCCGACCTGCCGCGAGAGGGACTGTCGAGCGGCGACGTCGTGTTTTACGGGCACTTCCACAGGCCGAAACACACTATAGTGGACGGAGTGCACTATGTCTGCGTGGGCGCGCTGGGCATATATCCCGTGGACGCGGGGGCGTCCTATGCCGTGCTCGACGGCAAAAATGTCGCCGTGTACCCTGTGAACGGCTCCGAGCCGCTCATAAACTTCACGTTGGAGTGAAAAATCTTCTTAGCATCACACGAGAGACGCATTTTTTTGCCTTAGCCGCGCAAATTTCGTGGTTCTAAATGGGCAAATAAAATATTTAAGACCGCGCACGCCCTGTTTGTAGGTGAAGTATGCGGCCTTTTTTGTGGATTTAAATATTGAATTTCAGCGCGATTTCATAAAATAAATAACGAGCTTGAAGCACTGCGTCGCAGACATACGGAACTCGCAAATTTGGCGACAAAGCGCGGGTTTTGACAATTGCGCGCTTGTGCTAGTAGATGTTTTTGAGGTCGGGCATGGCGTAGGCGAAAAACTCCTTGTAGGCGTTGCATTTTGCGACATCTAAACGCTCCCTTTTGCAGCCGCCCGCGCACATTTTGAAATAGGCGCACTTCTTGCATTTCGCGTCCACCTTGAGGCTCTCCTTTATGAATTTGACGGCGATCGGGTGGTGGGAGAGCGCGGCAAAATCGCTGTCCTTGATGTTGCCCATGTCGTATTCGTCGAGGCAGTAGAAGTCGCAGGGATACACCGTGCCGTCCGCCTCTATAACGAATTGATGGGAGCAAAATCCGTTCATGCCGCACTGCTCGGCGACCTCGCCGCGCGCAAGCCTCACAAAGTTGTCGAATTGCCTTATCGAGGTGTAGTCGCCCGCCTTTATGTCCGCAAGATACAGGCTGAACAGCTTTTTCAAGAACACGGCGTACTCCTTTTCGGTGGGGTAGGACGAGGCGTCGTAGGGCTGCCCGCCGAGGGGTTTGAGGCAGGGGATGAATTGCATGAATTTGAAACCCTGCGCCTTGTAAAACGCGTACACGTTGGCGATATCCTTGACTACCGCTCTGCTGAGCACGGTGAGGATGTTGAAGGGCACGCCGTGCTTTTTCAGGTAGCCCACGCCGCGCATTATGTCGGGATAGGCAGGGGAGCCGTCCGCCCTGACGCGGCAGGCGTTGTCCGCCTCCGCGCCGTCGAGGGAGAGCCCCAAAAGATAGTTGTATTTTTTGAATATCTCGCACCACTCGTCGTCTATAAGCGTACCGTTGGTCTGTATGACGAGGGATGTGTCCTTGTGCGAAGAGACAAGCTCGCCCGCTCTTTTAAAGAATTCTTTGCCGCGTAGTAGAGGCTCGCCTCCTTGAAAGGACAAATAAAGACGGTCCTCGCCCGTGAAGGCGAGGGCCTTTGACACTATGTCCTCGAGAAGCGCCTCGCTCATCAATCCCTTGCTGTAGCTCTCGCGCATACCGGAGAGGGAATGATAGAAGCAGTAGGTGCATCTCAGATTGCAGTTGCCCGACGCGGGCTTGAGCATCACGGATAGGTTCAAATTTTTCCTCTTATCCTATTATTTTATTATGCCGCGGCGGTTGGTTTGAAGCCCCTTTCTGAAGTCGAGCAGTTGATTTTTGAGCTTGAGCGCGACGTCGGCATATTGCTTTGACACATTGTAGCCCTCGATCGGGTCGAGGTCGAGATTGAACAGGTAGTTGTTGTAGTATTGGTCTATGAACGCGCTGTTCTCGTTGATGACGTGTTGATAATACTTGAAGTCGTACGGCGTACCGTTTATGTCCGCGGGCATCTGCAAGCTCTGCACCGTGCCCTTCTTGATGTAGTAGAGCGCGCGATAGTTGCCGTCTCTGTCCTTGACTTTGGCGTTTGCGGGGAGTGTGTTTGTCAATGCGGGGAGCATGCTCACGCCGTCTATCACTCTGTCCGTCGGGAGCGGTATGCCCATATAGTCCAGCAGGGTGGGGAAGATGTCGATGTTCATATAGCTTGACGTGACGCGGTAGCCGCTCTTTTTCTCACCCTTCGTATTTGTCCAGCTTACGGGGTCGTTCGTCTCAAACGCCTTGCCATAGTTTGCCGCCACATTTTTGCCCACTTTCATGAGCATAGGCACCTTGTGTCCGCCCTCGAAAGTCGTGTTCTTGCGGCCTTTGAGCGCGCCCGTCGCGCCCTCCTTGCCGGGACCGTTGTCCGACGTGAAGATGATGATGGAGTCGTCCGCGACTTCGGACAATATATCGAGCGTCGTGCCGAGATAGGCGTCAAACTCCTCTATGCAGTTGATGTATGTATCGTCTGTGGTGTCGCCCTGTCCATTGCCGTTGGTGTTTGCAAACAGAGGCGCATGCGGCCACGGCGTGCAATAGTAGGAGAAGAAGGGAGTGCCACTATCTTTGTAATTCTTTATCTGTTGCTTGAGATATGGGTTCATTTTTTCGGTGACGCGCTGCGTTGTGATGGATTGGTCCTTCATCTCGGCATGCGAGAACTCCTCTTTATACTCCCCGTTTTTCTCCTCGACGAAGTTGTAGGGCGTCATATCGTTGACATAGTGGCTGCCGTAGAAATAGTTGAACCCTTGATTTGTGGGCAGATATTCGCCGTAGTCGCCGAGGTTCCACTTGCCGAACAGCGCCGTGTCGTAGCCTACGCCCTTGAGCACTTCCGCAATGGTTATCTCGTCGCCCAAAATGCCGTCGACATTGTTGAGGAATTGGAAGGGGTTGAAATAGCGCGTGTTGCCGAATGGCGAGAGGGATACGTTGGACGGGAAAACAACGTTGTCGAGATATCCGCGCGAGCAATATCTGCCCGTGAGTATGCCGAATCGCGAGGGAGAGCACACGGGAGAGGAAGCGTAGAAGTTGTCAAAGAAAATGCCGTCCTCCGCTATGCTGTCGATGTTGGGCGTCTTTATCGTCGGCTCCTTGCCCGAGTTGAGCAGTTGAGCGTCTTTGAGATAGCTGAACATGGAGATGTCCGCATAGCCCATATCGTCCATGAGCACAAAGAAGATGTTGGGACGCTTTACGCCGTCTTTGTGCGCTTTGAGCGATTCGAGATATTCGTCGTGCCCCGCTTTCAGCGACTCGACGGTAGGCTTTGCCTTGAAGCTGCATGCGAGGAAGTAAAACACCGTGACGCCTATCATAAGCACGGCGCATATCGACGCGATAAGCCCCTGTTTTGTGAGCTTTTTGAGCTTGGGCATAAGCAGCACGAGAATGGCGAGCGCGATAGGTATCAGCGTGAAAAGTATGGTATAGCCAAATCTTTCCGCATTTGTGCCCGCACCCCATATGAAGAAGTAGAGCAATAGGGACAGATCGGACATTATGAAGCTTGCGATCGTCCATATGCTCGCGTATCCTCTCACCGCTTGAAGCAGAAGGAAGAGCGCGAACACCATCGAGAACACAATAGCGCATACGGACAGGAAGTTGAATCCCGTCCCGAGCAGAGTCGCCGCAAACGCCGCCTCGATGCAAAACAGCACAAAAGGCAGGGACTTCAGCTTGTTCTCAAATGTGAACTTGTCGTATTTGCGCGCAAAAAGCCGCTTTTTTTGTTTTGTTTCCGCGGTAGCGTCTGAGGACGGAGTCTCGGAAACGATTGCTTGATCGTTGAAATCTTCCATTGAGTCACCCTTATTAAAGAAATTTTAATAAGATAAATATACAATATATTTCTCCATTTTGCAATACCCAAAAATCATCGTCACATATATATGCTACAAACTGCGCGTCTGAGTACGCTTTGTCCAAGCGTTTAATGAAAATGTCAACATTAAATGCGAAAAAAGTTTTAGAAAGTTATAAAAAATCTTATATTTTGCCTGTTTGACGGAGCAGGACAGCGTAAAATTTTACGCTGTCCTGCTCCAAAGGCAAATTTTGCGATGTTTTTATAAATGCACTGTACGTCAAAATAGCAAGCTTACAGCTTGCAACGAGTTAGGGATATGATACGTAGTATCATTCCCTAAACGGATATTTGCGCTAACTCTTTATTGAACAACTCATCGGCAGAATAATAACCGAGCCGCCGACGGGGATAATTGTTTAGCCAATGTTCTATGTCCGCAATCTCTTTGTCCGAGAACTGCGCGATGTTTGAGCCTTTCGGAATTTTGCGACGTATCTCTCTATTGTTTCGCTCGTTTGAGCCTCTCTCACAGGAGCAATACGGGTGGCAATAGTAAACGCTTGTACGCTTACTCTTGCCATGTCCGTAGATAGACTTTTCCATAGCCTCAAACGCCGCAAACTCCGAGCCGTTATCTACTGTTATCGTCTTAAATACTTGCTTGAACATCTTGCCGTATTTTCTTTCAAGGACGTTCAAACAGCGAATAACGCTTTCCGCCTTATGGTCGGTCATATGGAAAATTATCTCTTTCAGCGTTTTGCGCTCCGTCAGCACGAGCAATGTATGTTTGCCTTTTCCGCAAACACAGTCCATTTCCCAATGCCCGAACTCATCACGGCTCAATATGCTTGCAGGACGTTTTTCAATACTTGTGCCTTTGGGCGCACGGCTTATAACTTTGCGTTTGTGGGTCTTGCGCCGCTTGCCTTTGTTTGGCAGATACTCCAAAGACAACTTACCAAATATGCCTTTGTCAATATAACTGTAAAGCGTAGACGTGCATATCGACGTATTAAAAGCAAGATGATCTTTGCGTATCTGTCCAAGCACGGCATCGGGACTAAGACCCTCATTTACGATTTTATCCTCTATATAGTTTGCGAACTCAAAATCGTTGCCGATTTTAAGCTGTGCGCCCTTTGCCGCGAGGTTAAATTGATAATTTTCTTGAGCAATATCGGGACTGTATCTCTTTTGATATTTATAATGTTTTTCGTATACATAGTCAGTGTAGCTCGACTTGTGTTCATACTCGCCGCGCTTTATCTCACGATAAACCGTGCTTATATGAACGCCAAGCCGCGAAGCGATCTCTTTTATCGGTATTTTTGCTTTCAGCCAAGACTCTATTTGTAGCCTTGCAGTCCAACTCAAATGTGCGAAATGCCTTTTCATCTTTTACCCCTATTTTTTAGCAGAATCCTGCGGAAAAGACAGCGGCGGGGCTTGCTAAACCGCTACGGCCCTCGCCGCTGTTTGCCTTGTGGTTTAACCACCAGCTAAGCTGGTGAGGCAGGAAGAGCTTTAGCGTTGAGGAAAATAAAACCTCCGTGTATA
>CANPWB010000031.1 GCA_947581925.1 uncultured Clostridia bacterium | reverse complement strand
GAGGAAAAACGGAAGCAGGCTAAGATTTTGCAGTCTGCGACGGCAAAATCACAAGGACTGCAAGGCAGTTGCGAAGTGGGATACCCACCTTCGCGCGGCTTTGCCGCAAAAGAAAAATTATATTAACGAGGAGGAAAAAATATAGGACAACCGGTAATATTCGATATTGCCTACACGCCGTATCGGCTGAAAAGTAACGCCAATTCGATGGAGCGACAAGCCCACGCAAAGGAGCGCGCGTTCTACTACATGAGCGGCGATGACAATATCTACAAGTACATCACGACGGACGGCAAAATCATGGGCGAGGAAACCAAGAAGTTCACGATGCTCGAATATCTCCAAAAAAGCACGGGCGTATTCAATCAAGACGGTATGCTCTCCAAAGCGGAAGTGAAAGCAATGAAGAAGCGCGCGCAGACGGGCGAGAAGAATATTTGGCACGGGTTCATCTCCTTCGATAAGGAGAACTCGGACAAGATAGACGATCCCGAAAAGTGTATCGCGCTCGTCAAGAGAATGTTTGGACAATTCTTTCGTGACGCTGGCTTTGATCCCGACAACATGGACTTGATGTGCGCTCTGCATTTAGACCGTCCCGAACACCTACATATCCATTACGTCTTTTGGGAGAAAGAGCCGAAAGTCAAGAACCAACGCGCGGCGGGATATATCTATCGCAAGAAAGGAAAGATCCCCCTCGACGTGATAGACAAGATGACCGAGCGGCTCAATGCCTATACCCTCGACGACGACCTTGCCAACAAGAGAAAAGCAATTGTGAAAGCACTCTACAAGAAGGACGGCTATTCAAGCGCGAAGATAAGAGATGCAGTAACGCGAAGAATGAAGGAACTCGCGGAGAAGATCCCGAAGTACGCTTCCTTCCAATATGCGAGCAAGGATATGATACCCTTCCGTAAAGAAGTGGACGACATCGCAGAATTGCTCTGTTGGTCTAACCCCGAAGCGGACAAAGCGAATAGCGCGTTTCAAAGGGAACTTGACGAGAAGGAGAAAGCCCTGCAAGCGATTATGGGAAACTACTATAAGGCGCGAAAAAGATGGGATGATATTTTCAAAAAATACAAGGAAGATGCCGCCGACACAGACGGCGTGAAGAGTATCGAAACGATAGAGCGCCTGCGGTTGGACTATAAGCGGCGGCTCGGCAATATTGTTCTCCAACGGGCGAAGTGGATACAGGAGCAGACTTACAAGCGCAATCCCAAGCGGAAATACAAGACGAACGACAAGGCCTTAAAACGCCGCCTTGCAATTTCGGCGCGGAAAGTGCGCGGCATCATGGGCGGACTGTTCTCGTCGGTTACGGACACATTTATCCCCACGACGGAAAGCTATCATAACCGCCTGCGTGAGATCGAAGAAGAAATGAAGGCGGAACATGAGAAAGAACAGCAAGCCGCTTCCGCGGCAACTGCGCCTGCCCGCTCGTCCCGTTGGAACGAGGGCAAGTGACGGGTACGCACAGGAGCGAATGGAAAAATCATATGTATAAAGTAAAGTTGAATTAAATCAGGGGGCAGAACTACGGACAAAAAAGAAGATAAAAGCAAAAATATCAATGAGGATTTCCCTACCTCTCGCAGAAAGTGCGAGGTCGGCGGAAAACAGTTTCTTATCATAAGGCATTTTGTCGGGGACAAAGATTTAAGCGCGCTGCTTATCGGGCTTGCCGAGCGGCGCGCAGGCAGAGAAATGGGCTTATGACGGATCCAAAATACAATTTTCTTGCAAAGTTACGAGCGTTATGGCATAATAGACATGCTATAACTTCTTTGCTTTGACTCTAAAAGGAGGTAAAATGTCAAAGCAAACACAACTTAATAAAATCGGAATTTACATGAGGCTCAGCCGAGACGACGAAAAGGCGAGCGAATCTATGTCCATCGAGCATCAGCGCATCATCCTCACAAAATACGTCGAGGACAACGGCGGCACGGTCGTAGACGAGTACGTTGACGACGGATATTCGGGGACGAATTTCGACAGACCCGGAGTAAAGCGGCTGCTTGCGGACGCGCAGACAGGCAGAATTGACACAATAATCGTCAAAGACCTCTCGCGTTTCGGGCGAAACTACATTCAGGTCGGGCAATACATCGACTACATCTTCCCTGCCTACGGGATCCGCTTCATTGCCCTGAATGACAACGTAGACACAGCGGACAGAGGCTCTACGGCGATGGACATGATGCCCATCATGAACGTGTTCAACGAGTGGCATGCCGCGAATACGAGCAGGAAGATACGAGCGGTTTTCGAGGCGAGTCAGCGCGCGGGCAAGTACACAAATTGGAACTACCCTTACGGCTACAAGGCGGGTACCGACGACAAACGCACCGCGGTGATAGACGAAGAGGCGGCAAAAGTTGTACGACGCATATATGATTTGCGACTGCAAGGCAATTCGGCGCGGACGATAGCGCAGATACTCACATCCGAGGGCATCCCGAATCCCGCCACGTACTATACGCGATTGGACGGCAACAAATGGGAGCGCGATTGTTCCCCGTACTGGGTGCCGCGCACGGTGCGCTGGATATTGTCCAACCCGACCTATCTCGGCAGCACCATACAGCACAAGACGACGCGCATATCCTACAAAAACCATAGGATTGTAAACGTGCCCGAAAGCGAGTGGATCGTGACCGAAAATTCGCATGAGCCAATCATCTCAAAGGATGTTTGGGACAAAGTTCAAGCGACGTATGCGTCGCCACGCGGGAGGGCGGACAAATCGGGAAAAGTCCACGCATTGTCGGGATATGTAATCTGCCCCGATTGCGGAAAAAAGCTCAAACTCAAAACCGCGAAAGACGCTCATACTTGCTTCATCTGCCGAACCTACGTCGATCTAGGAAAGAAGTATTGCACTTCTCACCATATCACCGAAAAGGCACTTGAACAGTTGGTTTTGGATGATTTAAGGTCGCTCTCTGCAAACATCGCGATAGACGAAGAAAAAGTCAAAGAACGATTTTTGCGCGAGATGTCGAAGCGGAGCGAACAAAACAGGGATTCCGATGAAAAGCAACTCAGAGCATATCAAACGAGGCTTGCGGAAATAGACAAACTCTTGCAGTCTGCGTTTGAGGCGAAGGTCTTGGGCAATTTGCCCGAAAGCGTACTTTCAAGTCTTTGCGACAAGTACAAGTCGGAAAGAGAAACGATTTTGAAAGCGAAAAACGAAATTGAAAAACGGCTTTCAATGATGTGCAAAGACGATGACGCCGCCGAAGAGTATGTCAAAAAATTGAAACGTTACGGCGCATGCGAAAGTCTGACGCGCGAAATGTGTGGGGAGCTTATCGACCACATAACGGTGGGCGAAAAAACCAAGACCGGAGAGCGTGAAATCAATATCTATTATAAGTTTCTTTCGGACGAAAGTCTTGAAACATTCAGAAAAACAAAATAAATCCAACCCATAAAACACGACGGCGACAGGCGCAGTCGGACCGCAGGGTCCTGCGGGTCCCGCGGGTGCAACAGGCGCAGTCGGACCGCAGGGTCCTGCGGGTCCCGCGGGTGCAACCGGCGCGACGGGCGCGACGGGTCCGCAAGGTCCTGCCGGCGAGGCGGCGGGATTTGGCACTCCTACGGCGGAAGTGACTACCCTGCCCGTAGGCTCGACTCCTACCGTGGACGTCACAGCGAGCGGTCCGAGCACGGCAACGGTGTTTGACTTCACATTTGGTATGCCCGCTCCCGTCACGACAGACTCTATGTCCGCTACAAACGGAGCTCAAACCGTAACGACAGCTACCGAGATACCCTTGGTTCAGGGCGCGGCTCCCGCGGGCACGAGCTTGACCTTCGCGGCGAACGCTATTACCGTCCCTGCAGGCACCTATCTGGTGAGTTACGGAGCGAGCGGCACGAATGCCACTGGCACTAGTCTCTCCGTCCAGCTGTATGACGCAGACGCGCCTGTCGCGGGCACTATCGTCACGGACGAAGCGGGAGTGGCAACATCCGGCAGCGTGAGCAGGACTATGCTTTACACCACGGCAGACTCTGCGGAGCTTAGCATATACAACGTGACGGCAGACTCGGTTGTCCTCTCAGACGCCTACCTCACCGTAGTGCGCATAGCATAAACCGTACTTGGAAAACATTGTCCCGCTTTTTGCGGGACAATGTTTATTTTTTTGAAATTACGAAACGACCGAATTTTTTCTCAAAACGCCAGAATTTTTTTAAAATTATCGCTTTTATTTTTTTATCTTGACATTATCATCGCTTTATATTTCTGTTTTGCATGTATATAACCTTGATTAGTCGTCGTTGCGCATTTATACTGCGTCAGACGCCGGCAAAGAATGCTATGAGTTTGGCAAGTTTTTGTTCGGGTGTGAGTTTGTCCACATCGAAGATGAGGGTGGGCGGGATCGTGTCCGTAAGAGCGCAGCTGTCGCGGTTGTCGGATACGGCGCGCATGAGGGCTTCGTTCAAAAAAACGTCCGCGTCGCGGAAATTTGCGCCCGCGCCCATGCGGTTTATGACTATGCGCGAGACGTCCTGCCTCGAGGCGAGGTTTTTGAGCAAGGAGATGTTGATAAGGTTTTCAAGAGGCAGGTCGACGGCGCCGTACACCTGCGTGAGCTCTTCTATGAGCGCTTCGCGCTGCGCCGTGGACGATACCTCGGATATGCGGCGATACACGCGTAGCTTGTCGCGCGCGCTGACATAGCCGTCGCGTATGTAGGCGGCGACGTCCACCTTCATTTCGCAATCGTGTTGAGGTTTGTGGGGGACGCCCGTCTTTATCTCCTCCACGGTCTCCTCGAGTATTTCAAGATACATCTCGTAGCCTATCTTCTCGATGTGTCCGCTCTGCTCCGCGCCGAGCAGGGTGCCCGCGCCGCGTATGGAGAGGTCGGACAGCGCCACTCTGAACCCGCTGCCTATCTCCGTATTTTCAAGCAAGGCGCTGAGGCGTTTGCTTGCCGTATCCGTAAGCGCTCCGTTTTCGGGTATGGTGAAATAAGCGTGGGCGAGCACTCCGCGCCGCCCTACCCTGCCGCGCAACTGATACAGCTGCGACAGCCCGAATTTGCCGCTGTTTATGACTATGAGGGTGTTCGCGTCGGGCAGGTCTATGCCGTTTTCAATTATCGTCGTGGACACGAGCACGTCGTACTGCTTGTCGTAAAACGCGCCTACGCGCTCCTCTATCTGCCCGCGCGGCATCTGCCCGTGCGCGGTGATGATGCGTACGCCGTCAAGCTGCTCCCTAAGCCTCTCGGCATAGACGTCCAGCTTGTCGATGTCGTTGAGCAATATCAGCGTCTGCCCTCCCCTTGACACTTCGCGGGTAACGGCGTCTACGACAAGCGCGTCACTGTAAGGCAGCACATAGGTCTGCACGGGGAGCCTGCCCTGCGGAGGCGTCTCGAGCATGGAAATGTCGCGTATGCCGCTTAGCGACATATTGAGCGTGCGCGGTATTGGCGTCGCGCTGAGCGCGAGCACGTTGATGAGCGGATATTTTTGCTTTAGCGTCTCCTTTTGCCCTACGCCGAAACGCTGCTCCTCGTCGAGGACAAGGAGCCCCGGGTCGCAAAACTCCACGTTTTTGGAGAGCGCCTTATGCGTGGCGACGATCATATGCGTCTTGCCGTCCTTTATGTCCGCAAGCAATTTCGCGTTCTCCGCAGACGTTTGAAGGCGGGTGAGCAAGCCGCAACTTACGCCGAAGGGTTTCAGTCTCTCGCGCAAATTTTCATAGTGTTGGCGGGCTAGTATGGTTGTCGGCGCGATCAATATCGCCTGTTTGCCGTCCAGCACGGTCTTGAACATGGCGCGGAAGGCGACTTCCGTCTTGCCAAAGCCTACGTCGCCCACAAGCAACCTGTCCATTATCCTGCCCTTCTCCATATCCTCTTTTATGTCGGATATAGCCTTGAGCTGGTCGGCGGTCTCCTCGTACTCGAAACCGTCCTCAAACTCCTTTTGCCAGACGGTGTCCTCGCTGTACTTGAACCCCTGCTGTTTCATGCGCTTGGCGTACAGCTCCACGAGGTTTATCGCGAGCTTGCGCACGGACTTGCGCACCTTTTCCTTTTCGCGCTCAAACTCCTTGCCGCCGAGCTTGTTGAGGGGAGGATGCTCCTCGCCTATGAACTTTTGCAGGTTGTTCATCTGATCCGTCGCGACGTAAAGTGTGTCGCCGTCACGGTATCTGAGCACGATATATTCGCGCTCGAACTCCCCCGTTTTCATGAGTACGGTGCCTTCGCATAAACCTACACCATGCACACGATGCACCACATAATCCCCCGCTTTTGGAGCGATAAACTGCTTTTTTTGCGAAATGACGCTCTCTCCGCGCCGCTTGCCTATGCACTCGGATACGCCGATGAGCACAAGTTTTGCCTGCGGATAATTGACGCCCACCTCTATGTCGAGAGGGGTCGCTTGTACGTTTGCGTTGCCGTCGCCGTCACTTAGCTCGCAATAGACGTCCATCTCGCCAAGAGACGCCGCTACGCCCTTCGCCCTCTCGCGATTGCCGCAAGCGAGAATGACTTTGCTCCCCGCCGCTGTAAAGCGTTTAATGTCCCCCGCAATGGAGTTGGGGTCGAGATAATACTTGGTTATGGGGCGGGATACAGGCTCGATGAGCAAGCGCGGCGCAAACAGCGGATTTGAAAGAGATATGCCCGAAAACGCGACTTTTCGCACGAACATGAGTTGCCTGTTGAGCTCGTTCAAAGTGAGGCAGGCGCCTCTGTGCGCGGGCAGTATCTCTCCCGCTTCGAGCAAAGTCTTTATGCGCCCGTCAAATTCGCGCGCGAGCAACGTGAGTTTTTCGTGCACGACTTTCGGCTCGTCGAATATGACCGCAAGCGGCTCATCGTCGTCAAGATATTCAAGCAGCGACTGCACGCATCCCTTCATAAACGGCGTAGCCCAAACCGCCGTCGCGTCCTGCGCGCCCACGCATAGCCCCGCCTTTACGGACGCGGCGTTTTTGGAATTTATGTTGAGAGACAGCTCCTCGCATGCCGCGCTGTACCCCTCCTCGTCGAGCAGTATGTCGCTGACGGGCGGGAGCAAAATGCGTTCCTCCTTTTCCAAAGAGAGCATGGTTGTGGGGTCTATGCGGGAGACGTCCTCTACAAGCTCGTCGAAAAAGTTCACCCTGTATGCCTTGCCGTCCGGCGCGCACACGTCCAGAATGTCGCCGCGTACGGCAAAATCGCCCGCGTCCGCGATCATATCGCACCTTACATAGCCCGCGCGCACGAGTTTTTTTGCCGCGTCCGAGGGGGCGAGGATGTCGCCGCATGCTATCTCGAGCGAAAACTCCTTTACCAGCCTGCGGGCGGGATAGAGTTGCAGGAGTGCGTCCGCGCTGACGACGATCGCGTCTACTTCCCCGCGCTCCATCATGGAGAGCGCCATAGCGCGCTTTAAGACTGTCGCCTTGGACACGCTCTTGCGCGGGAGCAGCGTCTCGTCGCGATACGGGAGCAGACATACGCGCTTGCCCCAACTCGCTATCCGCCTCGCCATGCTGTCCGCGGCGGGAGCGTCCGCCGTCACAACGAGTTTGCGTATGGGCAATTCAGCGATGATGTGCGCTTTTGCGCCGTCCGAGGCGCGCAATATCCCGACGGCGGAAAGGTCGCCGTCCTTAAGACGTTTGTCCCCTATATGGGTGAGCCGCGCAAGCTGCGGGCCGAGGTTTTTAAGTTGTAAAATTTCAGGCGTCACTTTTTGTACTCTTTTTGCATTTTTTGTCTAAAACTCACGACGTTTGTACATTTTTGTCGTTTTGCCACTTTATTTTTTTGCATTCTTACTGCTTTAAAGGCGCGCATTTTTTGCTGTTCCTATGTGTTTTGCACATATTTTTCTTGTCCGCCTTTGGGGACGAATTTCAACCAAATATGCGCTTACTTTCCGTCCGCATAGTGATTGAGTCTCTCCTGTACGCGCGCAAAGGTCTTGCCCGCTATCAGATCATCGAGCGCAGCACTCGCGCCCTCTATGGACTTCAAAAGGGCGGGCATATACTCGTACGGTATTTTGGAAAGCACAAAATCTATGAGCGGCACTTCGCCCGCCGCGAGCTCCTCCGTGCGAGTGCCTATCCTAAGCCTCAAAAAGTTTTCCGTGCAGAGCTCGGAGACGATGTTGCGCATGCCGTTGTGAGTGCCCGCGCTGCCGCTCTCCCTGAGGCGCAACTTGCCAATCGGCAGATCCACGTCGTCATAGCAAATTATGAGCTCGCTCTCGACATCGACGTCGTATGCGCGCACGAGTTTTTTGACCGCCTGTCCCGATAAATTCATATATGTCTCGGGTTTTGCGAGCACGAAAGGCACTCCGCCCAAGCTCCCCTTCGCGGTCTTTGCGTCGCATTCCGTCTTTGAAAAGCGGATATTGCACTTCTTTGCGAGCGCCTCCACCGTCATAAAGCCGACGTTGTGAAAGGTGTTTTTGTAGCGCGCGCCCGGATTGCCGAGCCCTACTATGAGCAACATATCTCCTCCAAAGCGGAGACAGCGCTCCGCTATCTTATTTTTGTAGTCTGCCTTGCCCTTCCCACCGTGAAAGAGGAGGGAGGGACGTCATCTGTGAGCGTGGTGCCCGCCGCGATAAATGCGCCGTCGCCCACGCTTATGGGCGCGACGAGGTTGGTGTTTGCGCCTATAAAGCAGTCCTCGCCCACGTCCGTACGGTGCTTATGTTTGCCGTCGTAGTTGCAAAACACCGTCCCGCACCCTATATTCGTGCGCGCGCCCACGCTCGCGTCGCCTATATAGGCAAGGTGCGCCGCCTTTGCGCCCTCGCCGAGGGCGGACGCTTTGACCTCCACAAAGTCGCCTATCCTGCACTTCGCCTCTATCGCCGCGCCCCTCAGCCTTGCGAAGGGTCCTACCGTCGTCCCCTCGCCTATCTTGGAGTCCGCGACGTGCGACATGTTTACGACAGCCCCCGCGCCCACCTCGCTATGCTCGATGTGGGAGGCGTAAACTTCGGCGCCTGCAGATAGAACTCCGCCCACTATGCGCGAGGCGGAAACGGTCGCTCCCGCGCATACGCGCGCGTCTCCTTCTATACGCGAAAACGGCAGGATCTTTGCGCCTGCTTGAATGTCAGCCGTGCAGTCTATGACCACGCTGTCCGCAAACGGGATCTCTACGCCGCGCGCGAGCAGCGAGTCTATTATCCTGCGCCTGAGATGATTATACACCATAGAATAGGATTTTGTATCCCCTATCTTCAAAAAAGCCTCGGCATTTGCAAAATATCCGCTCTCGCCCCTGCCGAGCACTATTTTGGACGGGCTGTCCTCGCTGCCCAGCCGTAAAGACTTGATGCCCTTTGCCCGCATGCGGCGCGCTATGCCCTCTATGTCCGCAAGCGTGACGAGCGGCATATCGAGCGAAAGTACCGCCGTATCCTCTTCGGGCTCCTCCTCATACTGCCCCACTACGACGGCGTCCGACTCGCTCACGCCCAATGCGTCAAGCATATGCCGCTTGACCGTGCGCCCCAAAATGAGCGCGTCCTCATATTCGGATTTTAAAAATACAAAACGTAACATACCTACACTATATGCCCGAAGTATGCGGTTTTTGAAAAAATTGTGACGGTTTTTTGACATAATTTTTTGCATTTTGCACCGCGGAGGGTCTATATTGCCATACGAGAGCAAGCCGTATAGTCTCCGAGGGCAAATAAATCTTGGGGGACAGAATATGGATAATGACAAAAAGAAAAAGATAATAGCTTTCGTCATGACCGCGCTGATATCCCTTATCATCAGCGTGGCGGCAACCTTGCTCGGCGTTGAGCCCGACGTGCTCAGGAATATGGTCCCTGACTGCGCCGCGGATATCGCCGCCGTAGAGTCGCTTTGAACCTGTCTCAATGCGACCAACTTGCCATATGGGGCGTGACATCCGCACGCGCGGACCTCTTTGCCCGTATGGCGATACGGCTTCGGAGCAAGAAGTGAAAATCGTGCAGGCAAGCATATCGGACGTCATTGATCGGCAAATATTACGTCTCAATTAAGCTCGACTTGAGGCTTGCTCTCCGCTTACATTTTGCTCGGTGCCCACGCCCTTACTTCGTAATGGGCGTGGGCACCGAGCAAATGCTGCGCTGCTCCGCGCTTAATTACCCCACAAAACGCCTCAGGTGGGGCGCTGCCCCACACCCCGGCAAGGGACTTCGTCCCCTGCACCCCAAGCTAAAAAGCGCAAATGTGGCTCTTTTTAAACCCCACAAAATCACTGCGTAATTTTGCGGGGATCCCTCTCATCGTCCACATTCGCGCTTTTTGATTGTTTGCAATGGTCAAAACTCTTGCGTGAGGTCTTGGTAATTACGTCACGCATTGTACTAGGGCTGTTTTTCGTGACCCCCACCACCCGCCCCCCTAAACTTATGAAACTTTCCTACACTAACGCTGTAAAGGGGTATGCCCAAATCGGAAAATGTAAAAAGTTTGTCTGGGCAAATAACATACCCTCCGTCCGAGCGCACTTCGTGAACAGGCGCTCTCAGACAGGGCTGACGCGGGTACGTTTGCTTGCGAAAAAGGCGGAAAGGAGGGAGGCGCACTCTTCCTGCATATGCCCGCCGCTTACAGCTATGTCGTGGTTGAAAAGTCCCGCCTCGAGCAAGTTTACTTTGGAGCCGCAAGCGCCCGCTTTTTTGTCATATGCGCCGAAATAGAGTGCGTCTATGCGCGCGTTTATCATCGCTCCCGCGCACATGGGACAGGGCTCCAACGTCACGTAGACTTCGCAGCCCTCCAGCCACCAATTGCCCACCGCTTTCGCCGCAGCGGACAGCGCGACTATCTCCGCATGGCAGACAGCGTTGAGCTGCCTCTCCTTGAGATTGCCGCTCTCGGCGATGACGCGCCCGTCCTTGACGACGACCGCGCCTATGGGCACCTCGTCCAAGGCGGCACACTCCTTTGCAAGCTCTATCGCGCGCAACATAAATTTTTGTTCATACATAACAAACTCCGCACTTTAACGCTTTAAATCGACATGTTAAAGCCTGTGTTTTGCAATTTGCTACGGATATTTTTTTGCCGAACAGTGAAAATATCCTTGTCATTTGTGATACGGCAGCCCCGCGTTTATCGTGAGCGCGCGGTATATCTGTTCGAGCAGTACCGCCCTGAACAGCTGGTGCGCAAACGTGACCCTGCCAAATGAGAGCACGAGTTTCGCGCGCTTCAAAACTTCGTCCGTAAGCCCATAGCTGCCGCCTATGACAAAGGTGAGCTCGCTCACGCCGCTCGTCCCCTCGCCGTCTATGAACGAGGCTATCTCCTCGCTCGACAAAAGCTTGCCGCCCTTGTCCAGCGCGATCAGGTCGCCCTTGACATGGGAGAGGAGCGCCTCGCTCTCTATGCGCTTTATCTCCTCGGGGGATTTGGACGCGGGCGCCTCGGGGAGCTCCACCACGCAGACTTTGGCAAAGCGCGAACACCGTTTGACGTACTCGTCTATCGCTTGGGAGATGTAGCTCTCCTTGATCTTGCCTATTGCGACGACGTATATCTTCATCTCAGCATCCCCCATATAAAGCTGAACAGCGTCGCCAAACCGCCGACTATAACGGTGACTATGAATGGGATATCCTGTTTGAGCGGCTTGATGAGCGCGCCTACGCCATCCGCGGGCATATCTTCGGACGGCGAATAGAACGGCACGTCCTTTATGACGCGCGACTTAACGGCGTCCTTGCGCATGAAAAAGAGCACGAGCACGGCGAGCCCAGCGCATACCAATACCGCGACTATGCTGACCGCGACCCCCGCCCCCGACGAGGACAAAAACTTGTCTATTACGTTGATAAAATCGAACACGCCGCCGTTTTGCGCGACATACCCCTCAAAGACGGACCACGCGTTGTTGACTATGTGCATAATCATGCCCGGGAAAATGGAGCCTGTGTAGTACATCACAAGCGCGATAACGGCGCCGTCGAGGAAGGTGTAGCCCGTCTGCACTATGTTTTGGTGCATTAGACTGAAAAAGAGCGCGGAGACCAGAACGAATTTCCAGCCCGTTTCCTTGTAGCCCGCGTATATAAGCCCGCGGTGCGCGACCTCCTCGAATATGCCGGGTAGTAGCGCGGTCAAAGCGAGCTCCTTGAAAAGTATGGCGACGCTCGAGTAGTCCGTAGGCGAGGAAACGTGCGTGAAACCTATGAGCACGAGCGCGTACTGCCACACGTACGAGAACGCGGACGCGATGACTATCATGCAGAATGTGAGCACAAACGTCAAAAGCAAGGTGCGCCCCTTAAGTTTTTTGAATCCAAACTCTCTTGCAAACGTTTTTATCCCGCCGCCCTCGCTGCGCGTGACGGTGAGAAGATACAACGAGACGCTCATTGCGCCGAATATCAAAAGTTGGACTACGTAAGTGAAAAATGCGTCGGAGTCCTCTATGCCGAGCGCGGAATAGACGTCGAGCGCGGACGAGACGCGAAGTAGCAGGGTCATCAGCACGACGCCGAAATATATTATACCTACCTTGAGCCGCCTGCTCATATAAGCCCCACGATGAACGCGTACAGCCAATACACGCCCATAAGCCCTATCGCTATCCATACGCCGAGCAAGAGCTTGCCCGCGGGGATATCCTGCCCCATGCTTTCAAGAAACGCTTTGGAGTTGACAAGTTGTATCCCGTTGCGTCTCGTAAGCTCGGACGTGACGCGTTTTAGCCCCGACTTTGTGAAGAGCGACGCGAAAAAATTGAAGAAATCGGCACATGGATTGGATTTTTTGCTTTCGTCTACGGAATATATGGAAAACGAATCATAGTCTATGCGGCCTACGACCTTGCTCGAGCGTTTGCCCTCGCCCAGACGATAGAGCGCATAGAAGAGCGCGATGAGCAAAAATATGCCGAGCAGCGTGCTAGCGGCGCCCGTAAGCCAATTGTACGCGCCGAGACGAACATACCATACGTCCACCTCGGGAAGATACGCCGTCACGGTGATGGAGATGAAGTTGTTGAAAAAGTGCACGAGGCATGCGGCAAATACGGAACCCGTAAGCGCTACGGTGAGCGCAAGCACTACTCCAAGCCCGAACTGGTGCACCGTCTGCAATGGATTTGCATGCATGAGGCTGAAGAGCAGCGCGGAGATGAGCACTCCGAACCATACGTTTTTTGTGGACAGTCCCGAAAAGACAGCGCCGCGCATGAGGAGCTCCTCCCCTACAGCGGGCAGCGCCGCCATGAGCAAGAGGGAGAGGATGTACACGCCCGCGTTCGAGTAATACGGCATAGACGCGCCCGCGCCGCGATAGCCTATTACGTTCAAAAAAGCGCTCCATAAATTCGCGAGAGGCAAAAACGCAAGCACTGCGGCGATCGCTATGAGAGGAGTGAGCGCAAGCTGCCACCAATTTAATGGCTTTTTGAGGCGCAGAACTTGCTTGAAATCCCACTTGCGAAAATGCCCAAAGACGAGAACCGTGCCTAAAAACGCGACCTGCATGAGCGCGTACGCGACCCAGCTGTACACGGACATCCCGTCAAAGCCCGCGCTGACGCGCGAGAGCGCAAGCGAGAGGAAGAGCGAAAATACGCTCCCCACGCAAACCGCCAACATATAGACCGACGCGCTCTCAGCCGCCTGTATCGTCCTTTTCATAATATCTCAAATACCTCGCTTCGCGCGCCTTGATGAGCAAGAGAGAGCTGTATCGTCCCGTCCTCGACCTCATCCAAAGCCGCGCGCACAGTGGAGTATGCCAACTCCTCGGTGTTGTTGTTTTCGCTTATATGTCCCAAAATGAGGCGCTTCACCTTGCTCTGCCCCGAAAGCAATCTCGCCACTCTGCCCGCCGCGTCGTTGCTGAGGTGCCCTTTGTCCGAGAGTATGCGCGCCTTCAGCCTCGCGGGATAGCCGCCTGTGCGGAGCATCTCCACGTCGTGATTTGCCTCGAGCAACACGACTTCGCTGTCCTTGATGTTTTTGAGCAAGCCCACCGTGGGGACGCCAATGTCCGTCGCGACGCTCATACGCGCGCCGCCGCACTCGAAACTGTATGCGAGCGGATACGCCGCGTCGTGGGGTATGCGGAAGGGTATCACCTTGATGTCCCCTATCTCGAAACCGTTTTCATAGTCAGTAACGCTCGCTACGTTCGCAACGCAGCCCTGCCTCACGCGTATCGCCTCGAGCGTGAGAGGATGAGCGTAAACGGGCGCGTACGTCTCAAGCGCGGGCAAGGCGCGGATATGGTCGTCATGCTCATGCGTGACGACGACGCCCGCAAGCATGGACGGCGTGAGTGAAAACTCCTTGAGACAGTCGCGTATGCGCGCAAACGTAATGCCCGCGTCGAGCAAGATCGCCGTGTTTTCGGACTGTATGAGCGTGGCATTGCCTTTGCTGCCACTTGACAAAGACACAAGTTTCAAAGACATTTTTGTTCAAATGAGCGAGGCATTGCCCCGCTCATCACAACGTATCAGACGCGTAAATTTCAAATTTCGCTTTCCTTTTCCTCCGCCTTGTCCTCGCGCCTGTTGATCGTCGCGGAGAAGATGACGGAAAGTACAAACGCTATCACTGTGAGCGCAAGCACTACGATGAAGATTATCCTGTCTTTGACTTCGAATTTTTCATTGACAAGGACTAAGACAAGCTCCGCGATGAGGCAGCCCATGGCTACAAACTCAAATATGCAAAGGAGCGGCTTTGGATACTTGCCTATTATCAGTCCTATGAGCGTGAGCAATACGGACAGCATCGCCATTGCCATGACGACGAGCCCCAGAATGTTCCAGATAGGTTTAAAGGAGAATACCGCCGTCTTGTTTATCCAGCTCGCGATGAGTTTGATGGTGTTGAACTCCGCAAAATCGACGCTCCCGAAACTGATATCGAAGTAGGAGAGAATGAACGGGACCGTGGTGAGCGCTGCAAGCAACAACGATATGAATGCGAACAGCCTTGCGCCCATGCGCGGTTTCTTGTCCTCCTTCTCTTTCTCGACCGCTTTGAACTGAGCAGCTTCGCCCTCGTCATAGCCGTAAGAGGGCTGCGCCGTCTTGCCGTCTGTGCGCAGCACCGAGCTGTCCTGAGTCATATAGGGCACGACCGCGAGAGGCACGATGATGGGCTGCAACTGGATGGTGTTGTGCTTTGGCGAGACAATTGGGACAGGTCCGCCCGTACCGACGGGTTTGAGTACTGTGACGTCCGAGCCGGAATCGGGCTGCGGCGAGGTGTACGCCTCCGCCTCGAGAAGGGTTTCCTCTTCGACGCCAAGCTCTTGCGCCTGAGGCGCTGTTTCAATCAGATTACGTTCTTTCTTTGCCATATTAACTCCTTGCGATATCACGCAGGTTTTATTTCAAATAACCGTATTTCTCGGAAGATATCCAAGTGCATACGACGGATACGACAAAATATCCGAGGGCGAATACCAAAATGCCGAAAAGCTCGCTTGTTTGATATCCTTTGATTACGTCTGCAACAAAATTTATCCTTGCTACGCCCAAAGAAGGCGCGCCAACAAGATATATTATGAGGACGGCAAGCGCCGAAAACAGATAGACGAGCGCCGAGGGAAGATATCTGCGCGGTTTTACCGCTCCGAATAACCCCGTGAGCGACCTTATCAGATTTGTGAACACCGCGAAAAGTCCCACCGTAAGCAAAAGGCTGGGCACGCAATTTATCCACGCGTCCTTTGCCGCTTTAGAGCTCCAGCCCGAACTTATGCTCGTCTTTATGGTCTCGACGATGTTGTTGAGCGCGCCGAGCTCCTTCGGGACAAGCACGAAATGCACTATGTTCACCTTGTCCGCAACGCCGTTTAGCGCGCCGAGTATGTATTGCAACAAAATTACGCTCGAAAGCAAAAGCATAACGATGCCGAGCGCAAGATTCTTGCTCCTGCGGCGCCTCTTCCACTTTTTGGAAACGTCCTTCTTCTTGGGCTGAAAATCATCCTCCGTGCTGACGGTCGCCGCCCCCTTCGCCTCATCGGTCGGAGCGTCGATCTTTAGCTCGGGAGAAATGACGAACTGCTGCTTGACCGATGGCATAGAGACGGAGCCCTCCCCATGCAAGGGAGCGGGAGCAAGTCTTATGCCCGCGTCGTCAACGGAGCGATTTCTTTTTGTTTTCTCTGCCATATCAAACCTTTATTTGCGCATATTTGCTTGTAAAATATCGCTTTTTGCGGGATATCTCATCCCATTCGCATTATTTGTCCCGTCCCTCTCACTTTTTGTCGGGGCGCGGCATCCCGATGGGATGACTTTTCTCATCCACATTGGGAGAATACTGCATGAGCGGTTGCTCCTGCGTGACGTAGGGCACAAATGCGACGGGCTGTACGATGGGAGGCATTTGATAGGGTTTGCCGTCCGCGCCTACCAAGTATGCGGGAGCGCCTGCGCCGACAGCCTGTTGAGGCGCCGGAGCGGGAGCCGGATAGGGATAAGGATAGGGCGGATAGGGCGGGTACGGCGGATAGGGATACGCATAAGGCGCGTGTCCAGAAAAGTCCGCGGGCGCCTCCTTGAGCTCCGCCGACGCGGGAAGAGTGCCTGCCGCCTTCTCCTCCTCAAACTCTTCAAGAGTGGGGAAAGGCTCGTTTTGGAGCTTCTCGTCGGGAGGGTCTATCACTCTGCGTTTGCGCTTTACGGGAGGGCTTTGCTTGATCTTGTTTTTCGCAAGCAACAAGAGCGCCCTCGCCCTGTTGCGGCCGCAATTCGTACAGGCTGTCGCGTTTGGAGGATTGACCGTGCCGCAAGCGGGACAGACATAGGTGTCGCCGTCTATCTCGTCCTCGTCGAGGCGGGAATACGGATCCGCATAGTACACGGCAAACTCTCTGAGCGCCTTTGAAAGCGTCTGAAGTTCCGCAACGTCCTCGCTGCCGAACTCCTCAAGCTTGGCTTTGTATCTGTCAAGCCTCCTGACTCGCGCATGGTAATCCGCCTCCATATCGACGCGCTGTTTTTCCACTTGAGCGAGCGCGGCTTCCCTGTCCTCGTCCGCCTTAGCGCGCTTTTCTGCGATCTCCCTGTCGCAAGCCGCCATACGGTCGCGCATGATGCTGTCCACCTTCAGCTTCGCCTTGCGCGCGTCTATCATATCGGCGTCGGAGTGAGTCTCGCTGTGCACATGCAGCGGAGCGCCGCATCCTACGCAATACTGCGCGCCGGGCAGATTTTTCATGCCGCATACGTCGCAAACGGGCTTCCTCAAAATTTCAAGGATGCCGCCGCATCTCGCGCAATAGCGGCTGCCGCCTACATTTTTGGAGCCGCAGACGGAGCATACCGTCTCATAGTTTTCCACAACGTCGGCGCCGCATGTCGGGCAGAATGCCTGCCCCGGTTTGACTTCTGTCGAGCAGATCTTGCAAACAAACATAATCCACCTATATCGCCTTGAAACTGTCTTTCAAGGATACTATACTGTTAAATTCGTTATTTTCATTCCTCTTGATGAAGTAGCCCTCTCTCAAGAATTGAAACCTCGTATGTACGGGCGCCTCGGCAACAAGCCTCTCCGCCTTGCCGTGCAGCACGGTGAGAGAATTTTTGTTGAGCCTGTCCATATAATCCCCGTCGCCGTCCGAAATGAGATAGTCGAACATGTTGAGGGTGACGTCGGCGCAGTCGCTTGCGTCCACCCAATGTATCGTGCCTTTGACCTTGATGTTCGCGCCTTCTTCTCCGGAGCGCGTGCCCTCAAGATACTCGGCGTGTACGGCGGTGACATTGCCGTCCTCGTCCTGCTCGCAGCCCGCATACTTGATGACATAGGCGCCTTTCAGCCTCACTATGCCGTCCGGCTTCAAGCGGAAATATTTGGGAGGCGGGTCGAGGGAGAAGTCGTCTTGCTCGATATAAAGCTCTCTCGAGAAGGGGACTCCGTGCGTGCCAGCGCCCTCCGCCTGCGGATTGTTTTCTATCTGCATAATCTCCGTCTTGTCGGCGGGATAGTTGTCTATGATGAGTTTTAGAGGTTTCGTCACGACCATGGCGCGTTGCGCCTTATTGTTGAGGTCCTCCCTCACGCAGTGCTCCAGCATGGCGATGTCCACCACGCTGTCCGCCTTCGCGACGCCCACTCTTGCGCAGAAGTCCTTTATCGCCTCGGGAGTGTAGCCTCGCTCCCTTATACCGCTCAAAGTGAGCAGCCTCGGATCGTCCCAGCCCCACACTGTGCCCTCGTCCACGAGCTTTTTGATGAAACGTTTGCTCATCACGGCGTGAGTCAGATTCAACCTTGCAAATTCTATCTGCCTCGGGCGCGGGTCGAAACCGCAATTCGTCGTCACCCAATCGTAAAGGGGGCGGTGATTTTCAAACTCCAACGAACAAAGGGAGTGCGTGACGCCCTCCACCGCGTCCTCTATGGGGTGCGCGAAGTCGTACATAGGATATATGCACCACTTGTCTCCCGTGTGCGGATGCGTCGCGTGGCAGATGCGATATATGACGGGGTCGCGCATATTGATGTTGGGCGAGGACATGTCTATCTTTGCCCTGAGCACCTTCTCGCCGTCCGCGAATTCGCCGTTTTTCATCCTCTCAAAGAGGTCGAGATTTTCCTCTACGGAGCGGTTTCTATATGGGCTCTCCGTGCCCGGAACGCCGAAACTGCCTCTCGTCGCGCTTATCTCCTCCGCGCTCAAGTCGCACACGTACGCCTTGCCCTCTTTTATCAGCTTGACGGCGCACTCGTACATCGTCGGAAAATAGTCGCTCGCGTTGTACAGGCCGTCCCACTCAAACCCCAGCCACTTGATGTCCCGCTTGATGGACTCCATATACTCGACGTCCTCTTTGGCGGGATTGGTGTCGTCAAAGCGCAGATTGCACCTGCCGTGATACTTCTCCTTGACGCCGAAATTTATGCACAACGCCTTTGCGTGTCCTATATGCAAATAGCCGTTTGGCTCGGGCGGAAAACGCGTGACTATCTCGCTCGCCTTGCCGGCCGCTATATCCTCGTCTATAAAATCTTCTATGAAGTTTTTCACTTCCATTCAGTCTTGCCTCCGCAGTTGTAGTAAAGATCTATTTCCCCCGAATACAGCCGCATCTTGCCATCTTTTTCCTCAAATCCAAAGGGCCTCAGCCTCTCGTCGGCGTCCGCCTCTATCATTATTGGCGTACCCTCGCGAAACTTGAAGAACATAGCGTGCAAAAAGAATTTTTTGTCCCCGTCCTCTACGCCGTCCGCGAACTCGAGACGGTCTATGCAAAGGGTGGGGGAGCCGTCAAGTCGGATGTGCGTGCGCATCAGCGCGACAGGCGTCTCCTCGTCGTACATGACGAAGTTGGACCCGACGGGAGCCTCCCGTATCCCGAGAGCTTTGTACGCCGCCTCGCATGCGTCATCCGTTTCAAACCTGACCGTTAACATAGTATAATTTATTATAGTATCAAATCGTACGACTGTCAACACGCGCGCACATACATTTTTTGGATTTTTTGCGCCGCGGACAAAATATGATCTGCGAAAATTGGGAAAATGTCCCGCGCGAATGTGCCCGCACAACGCAAAATCCGGATTGTTTCAGCCGTTTAAAAACTTCTTGAGCTTTTGCTTTGCGGACACTATGAGATTGTCCACTCTCTTCTTTTGTATGCCCAGCTCGGCGGCGATCTCCTTATAGCTCATAGCGCTCAAGCGGAGTTTGAGCACCTGCCTCTCCATGGGAGTGAGCACGGTGGTTATCGCCTCGGCGAGCTCGGTAAGCTGAGAATCGGGCTTCGCCTCATACTCCGGGTCGATGGGAAGTGTGGGTTCGGGAGAGTGGCGAATCTCGTCTATTATGGCGTTCTTTATGCAGCGGGAGGCATACGTCTCGAATTTCGCTCCGCCGCCCGGATCAAAAGTGCGCACCGCCTTGAGCAGCCCTATCATGCCCGCCTGCACTATGTCCTCGCTGTCAAGAGATTCGGAGGCGATATAATATGGAAAAGCCACGGTCTTTACAAGCCGCGAATATATGCGAAAAAGCTCCGCTTCGGCGTCCGCGCTCCCCGCTTGCGCCTCGGACAAGAGCTCCGACACTCTCTCCTCGGAGGCGTCCTTGTTCCCTTGCAATACCTCTCTCTCGTCCATTGCCTTGTCTCCTTTGTCTCGCCTTATCTGAATATTGTCTCAGTCATGCCTTTGACGGGCCGCCTCGTACAATACCACGCCTGCCGCATTACTCGCGTACAGGCTGCGTGAAACTCCGACTTTCAGCCCCTCGCATAAGGTTCAGCCGTGCCTCTGACGCGCCGCCTCGTACAATACCACGCCTGCCGCATTACTCGCGTACAGGCTGCGTGAAACTCCGACTTTCAGCCCCTCGCATAAGGTTCAGCCGTGCCT
>CANPWB010000030.1 GCA_947581925.1 uncultured Clostridia bacterium | reverse complement strand
GACCCCTACATGAACATCGACCCGGGCACTATGAATCCCTCTCAGCACGGCGAAGTTTTCGTCACGCACGACGGCGCGGAGACGGACCTCGACCTCGGGCACTATGAGCGTTTTATAGACGAAAACCTCACGCGCTTTTCAAATCTCACGAGCGGGAAGGTGTACTGGAGCGTACTCAATAAGGAGCGCGCGGGCGAATACCTCGGACAGACGGTGCAGATAATCCCGCATGTTACAAACGAGATCAAGAGCTTCATACAAAAAAACGTCGAAGAGACGGGCGCAGATGTGCTCATCACTGAAATAGGCGGCACCATAGGCGACATCGAATCGCAGCCCTTCCTCGAGGCGATACGTCAATTCTCCATAGAAGTGGGGCGCAAAAATTGCCTGTTCATACACGTATGCCTCGTGCCCTACATAAGCGGCTCGGACGAATACAAGTCAAAGCCCGCGCAACACTCCACGAAGGAGCTACAGGCCATGGGCATATCCCCCGACATCATTATTACGCGCTCGGACGCGGACTGCGGCGAGACGATACGCAAGAAGATAGCGCTGTTTTGCAACGTAAAAGAGGACTGCGTCATCGCGAACACCACCGCGGACTGCCTGTACGAAGTGCCCATAATGCTGCACAATAACGGGCTTGACAAGGTCGTCTGCCGCGAGCTCGGGCTGAAAAACAAGTGCGACCTCTCCCCGTGGAAAGCTATGGTGAAGGATATTCACTCCCGCAAAGGCATCGTGCACATCGCCATTGTGGGCAAATATATCTCGCTGCACGACTCCTATCTGTCCATAGTCGAGTCCCTCAACCATGCCTCGTACGCATGCCATACAAACGTACAGCTGCATTGGATAGACAGCGAGGGCATCACCCGCGAAAACGCCGCGGAAAAACTCGAAGGCGTACAGGGCGTGCTCATCCCGGGCGGTTTCGGCACAAGAGGCACGGAGGGTATGATCGAGGCGTGTCGCTACGCGCGCGAAAACGGCGTGCCCTACTTCGGTATATGCCTGGGCATGCAGATAGCGGTCATCGAGTTCGCCCGTAACGTCGCGGGGATAAAGGACGCGACGAGCGGCGAGTTTTCAAAAGCGGACAGCCATGTCATAGACCTCATGCCCGACCAAAACGGCAAGCGTATGGGCGGCACAATGCGCCTCGGCGCCTACCCCTGCGTGATAAAGGAAGGGACGAGAATGGCAAAGGCATACGACAAACAGCTCATCGAGGAGCGCCACCGCCACCGCTATGAATTCAACAACTCCTTCCGCGCTAAGCTTGAGGAAGCGGGACTTATTATAAGCGGCACTTCCCCCGACGGCAACATCGTGGAAACCGTCGAGGCGCCCTCGAAAGGATTCTTCATAGGCGTACAATTCCACCCCGAATTCACATCGCGCCCAAACCGCGCAAACCCCATATTCCGCGACTTCGTTGCCGCCGCAAAAGAGTACAAAAAGTGACCCCGTTTGCGCTCTTCGGATCCGTAAGCCATAAAACACCTCGCTTTTAGCGAGCCATATATGCCGCCTCATATCCGCGCTATTTTTCGGACAGTTGGCACATAAACATACAATATCCACAAAAATATCGGACATTTTGTCCGATATTTTTGTGCGTCACTGTTGACTTTGGCAGTTATATTCTTTAAAATAGTAAATAGCTAAGGAGGCAATCTTATGTTTCATATAATCGTTAACCCCACGGGCGGCAAGGGTAAAAGCCTGAAAGCTCTGGAAAAGGTCAAAACTATGCTTTCGGACGCCGATGTCCAATTCGAGGTACACGAGACGGAGCGAAAAGGTCATGCGACCGAGATAGCAAGAGAACTCAGCAACACTCCCGATACGAAACTTATCGTGCTGGGCGGGGACGGCTCTTTCAACGAGGTGCTCAACGGCATCGAACATTTTGAAAACGTTACGCTGGGACTCGTCCCCTGCGGCACGGGCAACGATTTCGTAGCCGCGTCGGGACATCCTAAAAAAGTCGAGGACGCAGTGAAGATCATCCTCAACGGCAATGAGCAATATATTGATTACATACAGCTCGACGACCGCCGCTGCCTCAACGTGCTCGGCGCGGGTATGGACGTGGACGTGCTGCAAAAGTACGCGACTATGAAACCTTTCCACGGCAAAGTCAAATATTATGCGTCTCTCTTCTATGTTCTTGCTCACCCCAAGTGGCACCATATGAAATTCACCATCGACGGCAAAGAACTCGGCGAACGCAGCGTGTTTATGATCGGCATAGGCAACGGCAAAAGCATAGGCGGCGGCATCCCCATCTGCCCCGACGGCGTTGTAGACGACGGTAAATTGAGCATCGTCGTCGTCAACGAGATGAAAAAGAGCCGTATCCCCCTCGAACTCCCCGGTTTCCTCAAAGCCAAACACGTCAAAAAACCGTATACCGAGGTCTTTGAAGGTACGTCCGTCAAGATCGAAGTGCTTGACGATAGTATGTTTGAGGCCGACGGCGAGATCTTTGGCGGGACCGAGATCAATTGCCACCTCGTCCCCCATACTTTAAAGGTTTATAGATGATTGTTTTCGTGGAGCTCTGCCCCACTCCCTGGCAAAGGGCGCTTTGCCCTTTGGGTCCCAAGCTAAAAACGCGAGCTAGGCAAATACTTGCCGTCGCTCGCGTTTTTTGATTGTTATGCAAGCGTCAAAACTCCAGCGTGAGAGCTTGATATTGACGTTAGCCGTGTCTAAGCTTAACGCAACGCTTGTCCAAGAGTTTTTACTATAAAACCCGGGGATTTCTCCCTATACCCCACAAAATCACTTCGTAATTTTGCGGGGACCCCATATCGCTCGAAATGACAGGTAGGTATTGTTTGTCACTCCGAGCATCGTCGAGGAGTCCCCTAGTCCAAGCGAATAAACGAAACCCTTGTCCGAGCGTTCTTATACACGGACGGACGCCTTGTCCGAGCGACCCCGCGGAGCGAGTGGGATAGATAATAGTACGCAGTGAGGGCGGGGACTGGTCTATTTCCGCCCGAACAAGTGTTATAATTGCAGGCTTGTCTAAACGAATGAGATTTTCAAAAAAATCATTTATGCTTTTGCATTGTCTTTGCCTGTGTATAGAATCGGATAGCAGTGCGCAGATCCGGATTTGTCCGCGCTACGCCGTCTATTGACTTTGGCGCGAATGGCGATACGCGAGGTAAGCGATCGCTAAGCCCAACGCCTCTCGGCGCATCATATCCATATGGATCCAATATTCCAAGTCTGTAAGCCAAAGACGGATCACACGCGATAATAGCCTCTCGCAAGACAGCAAGCGCCGCGTCGATATCGGGCGGAGACGCCTCGAATAAATACACTTTTGCAAGTTTGATGCAGGCATTTATGTCTCCCTTGTCGCACAAGGGTTGGTATTTCGCGACTTTAGCCGCGACATCTTCTTGCGGGCGAGGTGCTTTTGCAATCTCGTCGGTCGCGCGATTTTTTTGATCTTCACATTTTTTCATTTTGTAATGTTGTACGGTACAGATGTCGCTCTCTAAACTTCTGCCGATTTAATTGAAACGCAAGCGGCTGTCAATCGAAAAGATTTTTCCAAGACTATTTTGCGCGCAAATGATAGACAAACTCGCTCGAGGCAACGCCTGAATTTTTTAAAAAACACAAAAGATTTTGCTGCCTGTATAAAGTCATTTTGTCGATAAATATCGGGCTGCGCAGTGTCACGCAGCCCGACCTTCCGAACAATTTTTGCCCTACTTATCTGCTCTTATAGTGCACACAGGAAGGGTTATACGGGGACGTAGACATATTCTCGCAGGGGTGATAGCACCAATCCATGGAGCCCTTTTTGCCGTACCAACTGCACATTCCGCAATTTGCCATAGTTGTTTCCTCCTTGGGGTTATTTCAGCGATATCGCTATGTCAAGTATAATACAAGTATACTTGTATGTCAACAATTTTACAAGAATAGTTGTAATCTGTTGTCGTGAATATGAAATTTGCAGCAAATTTAAAAATGCTTCGCCGTGAGCGAGGCGTATCCCAAAAGCAGCTTGCCGAGGCGGTCGGCGTCTCTCAACAATGCGTGAGCGAGTGGGAGAACGCGCACATCGAGCCTACCTTAAGTTGCCTGTGGCGTCTTGCTGACTTTTTCGATCTGAGTATTGACGTACTGTGCGGCAGAAGAGAGTGGTGACCGCGCTTTTATACCCCATACCTGCATTATGAGACATACATAGTTCGCTTGAAACGACGGACGGCGTATTTTAAGTACAGGGGGATCCTTCGACTTCGCTCAGAATGACAGTTATTCCAACTAACACTCGGACTATGCGTGACTCCAAATTAAAGCTCTCGCGCTGGATTTCATAACATGCACACAAATCAAAAACGCGAGCGACGGCAAGAATCTGCCTAGCTCGCGCCTTTGGCTTGGGGTGCAGGGAGGGGATGAAGTGCCTCTAGCAAGGGGATGTTTCCTTTTACCCCACAAAATCACTTCGTAATTTTGCGGGGACCCCGCATTGCTCAACATGACATGTTGATATATGTTGTCATTCCGAGCAACGTCGAGGAATCCCCTAGTCCGAGCGCGATTTCTGTACGTTTCATATATGAACAACAATATCCCGCGGTGTTCACCGCGGGATATTGTTGTTTTGATAGTTCAAGCGCGATTGGCGAAAATTTACATAATACGACTGTATATTTTTTCACATGATCTGTCTGTATATCTTTTCGATCTCTTCCTTGCCCCAGATTTGCGGGCAGGGGTAGAGGGGGTTCGCCTCTTGGAGCGCGTGTTCGATCATTATGGGGAGCTGCTCTTCCTGTATCAAAGGACCGCCCTCGCGGGAGAGTATCTTTGTGGGGATCTGCATTTCGGCGTTCAAATTTTCTATCCACGCTATAAAAGCGTTTGCTTTTTCCTCATTTGTCTGTCCTGTCAAGCCTATGACGTCCGCAAGCTGTGCAAGTTTCTTATGCGCGCTCTTGCCGTATGCTTTGAGCACGTATGGCAATATGACGGCGTTTGCAAGTCCGTGGGGCACGCCGTACTCGCCGCCCAAAGTATGCGCGACCGCGTGGACATAGCCGACGTACGCTCTTGTGAACGCCTTTCCAGCGAGATATGCCGCCTGTTGCATCTTGTTGCGCGCGTCCAGATCCTCGCCGTTGTCGTACGCTTTTTTGAGGTTTTCGTTGATGAGCTTGACCGCCTCAACCGCGTCCTTCTTCGTCTGCGAGGTATTCTCGCCGCCTATGTACGCCTCTACCGCGTGGGTCAGCGCGTCCATACCTGTCGTAGAGGTGATATGTTTGGGAAGGGACTTTGTGAGCTCGGGGTCCATGACGACGTAACGTGGAATGAGGACGGGGTCGTTGATGGGATATTTCTCGTGCGTTTCGGGGTTGGAGATGACCGCCGCCAGCGTCGCCTCGGAGCCTGTGCCCGACGTCGTGGGTATCGCCACAAGCGGAGGAAGTTTGTGCATTACTTTAAGCACGCCCTTCATCTGCGGAATAGACTTCTTTGGACGCGCTACTCTTGCCCCTATGCCCTTTGCGCAGTCCATCGCCGAGCCGCCGCCGAGCGCGACTATGACGTCGCAGCCGTTGTCGTTGTACATCTTGAGCCCGTCCTCGATGTGACCTATGGTGGGATTGGGGACGACGTCGTGATACACAACGCCCTTCATGCCCTCCGCCTCGCATGCGGCAAGGATGGGATCCGCCATACCAAGCTTGAAAAGCCCGTCGTCTGTGACTATGAGGATGCTCTTGAACCCTTTATCCTTAAGAAAACGCGGGAGCTCCTTTATGCTGCCTGCGCCCGAAAGCGTAGCCTTGTTTTGATTCCAAGGCAAGAACCACATTGCGCACCACATAGCCTTTTGAAAGACGCGGTAACCGAATTTTGTGAAGCAATTCATTTTTCCTCCGCGCGGCATAAACCGCTTTATAAATTTATACAACTAATATATTAACACCAATGAGCCGAAATCTCAACAAAAACATTTGAAAATTTACGCCGCCGCGATCCCTCTCGGCTCCCTATGCGTGAATAACCAAAAGCCAATAAAAAATTTTTCGCGCTCGACGTTGCAATGACAAGTCGATAGCGCGGGAGTCCACGAGAGAAAATTTGCTAAATTCGGAAAATTTTTAAAATCTGCGTCATAAAATCTTGCATTTTTGAGGTTTGTCGTGATATAGCAAAAGCGAAAGAGAAATCTCGCTTTCAAATTCTTGAAAAATCACAAGGAGGCATTTATAATGGGTGCAGGAGGCGCAATGAGCGGCGGAACGTTTGAGGTGTGGGCAGAACATCTTGAAGGCAAAGGTCAGCCGAACTCTAAATATTGTCTCTATAAACCGGACAATACGCTGAAACAGATTAGGCTATATGACGCCAATGGTTATGCATGGCTAAACATCGATTTCACACATAGTGGCGAAAAACATGTTTTCCCACACGTACATATGTGGGATTGGTCAAAAGTAAAAATAGGCCAAAAACCAAGAGGAGGAGATATCAATCTCGATGAAATAGAGGACAAATTGGAGGATTGGATATGTCGGATTATAAAGCTAAATTTACTGTAATCCCCTGCGCCGTGTGCGGGCAGCTTGTAGACGTGGACAACTTCGGGCAAGGAAAATGCAAACATTGCGGCTGGCATCAGAGCGAGATCTGCCTTGAATATTCAGATATGGTCGCATATCCAAACATGGTTTCATTCAACAAGGCAAAGACGCTGTATAAGCAGGGATTGCCACTCAAACCGTCTTTGGACGACTTCATAGAAGGACTGGATTTTTATAAAGAAATGGAGTTTGAATATTTAGGCGTCCTTTATGGGGTGTTATGGTCAAGAAACATTATTGAATTGGGCGAATATTTCGAAAAAGATCCCGCCAAATGGCAATATTTTGACAACTTTGAGGAGTTCAAACAAAAAGCGTATATAGGCGGAAAATTGCTCAAAGACATATGGGACGATGTGACAAACGCGGACTATATGATTTGCAGATGAGGTGACTTTATGTCGGATTATAAAGCTAAATTTACTGTAATACCCTGCGCCGTGTGCGGGCAACTTGTGGATGTGGACAACTTCGGGCAAGGAAAATGCAAGTATTGCGGATGGCACCAAGATGAGATGAGCCTTGAATATACCGATAAAGTCGAATATCCGAACATGGTGTCATTCAACAAGGCGAAAGCGCTGTATAAGAAGGGCTTGCCTCTCAAACCGTCCTTGGATGACTTCATTGCAGGCTTGAAATATTACAAGGAAATGGAGTTTGAATACGACGGTATGCTTTATGGGGTGCTATGGTCCGAACAAATTGAATTGGGCGAATATTTTGAGGAAGATCCCGCCAAATGGCAATTCTTTGACGACTTTGAGGAGTTCAAACAAAAAGCGCATATAGGCGGAAAATTGCTCAAGGACATATGGTACAACGTGACAAACGCAGACTATATGATTTGCAGATGAGGTGACTTATGAGATTTTTTTCATCGGAATATGAAAAAGAAAAAGCGCAACACAAAAAAGAGCTTGTGCGAAACGAATTTAAGGTCGTAGGCAAATATAACATGCCTTTGATCAAAAAACAAGACATAGACGTTGACAAAATCGAGCCGATAAGCTTCGTGGATACAAAAAACGACGATGAACAGAATAAGCATAAAACCGTTCACTTTTTTACCCACGATTGGTTGTTTGAAAAGGTCTACACCAAAGCGGACGATTCGTTTGAGCGTTTGAAACAATATCACGCTCTGTTCTCGCCGGATTTCAGTCTGTTCATTGATATGCCGTTGGCGCTGCAAATACACAGCGTTTTTAAAAATCGTTGGTGCGGGGCGTATTGGCAAAGCCGTGGCGCAAAAGTTATCCCTACCGTTGCATGGGGCGATGAGCGGAGTTTTGAATTCTGTTTTGACGGAATAGAAGAAGGCTCCATCGTTGCCGTATGCACATATTATAGGAAACACGACAAAGGCCCGTTTATGTACGGATATAACAAAATGCTGGAAGTCATCAAACCAAGCGCTATCATTTGTTATGACGAGCCGTTTGACGAGATGAAAGGCAATATAAAATATATACTTCCGACCGCCTACGAGTGGACAAAAAATCTAAATTGGCAAGAAAAAGCCAAATTCGAATACGACAAGCAAAATCGTAATGTAATAATTTATGATTCAGACTGAATCAATTACATTCAAAATTCAATGTCGGAGTTTTTTGACCGAGAATACTTCAACGATTTGGATGACGACGAAAATTAAACGAAAGGCTGTCAAACGACAGCCTTATTTTTTTTGTTTTACTTATATGACGCGACAACCGCGCGCAGTCCGACAATACGGGCAAATATGCGCTTTTGAGGCGACTGCCGATTTAAGCGGCGTTTCTTTCTATCCCGTCGTCCGCCGTATCGCGTGTGTATTCATCCTGCATATTGCCCAAAAATGCAACGGGTTGAGGCACAAACTCGGCGAACACCCTCTTGCTCTTCAAGTACATCACGGGCGCTATTATCAAATAAGAGACCGCCCCTGTCAAGCATATCAGCATGTCGTTGAGCGTATCGTAAAGCCCTATGTCCAAATAGCCGTTCAATGTGATCGTTTGCCCGTTCTCGAGATATATCACTGTCTTTACGATGCCGTCCACCTCCTGCGCCTGCACATGCGTGCCGCTTAGGAAGTAGGAGTTGAAACCGTTTATCAACTTGTCCTCCTGCATATCCGCGCCCACCAGCTCAGTGGCAAGATACTCGAAAAGCTCCCAAACGAGCGCAACCATAAGGCAGAAACAGAATCCGAAAAAGAGCGCCATCGCAAAACTGCGCTTGTTTTTCGGCTCACCCATAAACGCCTCGCACAGCGCAAAGCCAATGCATCCGAACACAAAGCCCGAATATAGGTGCAATATGTCGTCCCAAAGCGGAAATGTGGTGTACACGTTGTAGCCCGAACCTATCGTAGTGCCTACTATCAAAATCACGGCGCCGATGGCAAACGGGACTTTGATTTCCAAGCGCAAGCTCTTTTCAAGCGCCAGCATTGCGGGCGGGATGAGCAAAAACGCCGCGGCGAGTATGGCGTCCCTCGGCTGTCCGATAACGGCAAAATACACCATCGACGCAAAATAAAATGCCTCAAAAAGCGACATTAAGGCTAAATATGCCCTATTGTTTTTGAATTTCAAGCGCACAAATTTGATATACCGTATCTTTTCCATAACCCCTTGTCATCCTCGACACGAAACATTTTGAATAGGTTTAGTTAAGATAATATTAAATCATAATTAATATTTTGTAAACACCCAAAATTTGCCTAAATTCTACATTAATAGACATAAAAAGCGTCGGATTTACCCGACGCAGATTTTGACAAGACATAAACATAGTCTCCCCTCGTCAAAGAGAGGGAGAGCGAGATTTTTCAGCTGAGTTTGAGAATAAATTTTGTGGACTCCTGCGCGCGGCGCACCTCGCTCATCTGGCGGATTATGCGGCGGGAAAATCTGTCCGCGCTCTTGACGCCCTTGATGTGGTAGGGTTTCTCCGCGTCGGAAATTATTGTTATCGTGCCCGTGCCGCAAAGACGCTGAAAGCCCGTCTGATGGCTCTCAAGTATGCGCACCTCTTTGAGCGGGATGACGACGTTGTGCACGCTTGAGATGCCCTCGCGATACACTATCTTGTCCTCCGTCACGATGAGCTCCTTGCTGTAGAGCTTGAGCGTCACGATGAGCGTGGCGATCAACACGACCCCCGCCGCGCCGAGCAATGCCCACCTCAAGTTTTGTTCCGTCAGGTATTTAGGCGCGCCCTCGACGCCGAAAAGCCCCTCAATCTTTCCGCCGAATATCCAAAGCACGGCGATCAAGCCGCCCAGCACTATCGCGACGATCACGGGAGAAGTGTACACCCAGGCGGAGAATTTCGCCTTGGCAATTATGCGTTCCGAGCTTGAAAATTTTCTTTCTAAGGTTTTCATATTCCTACCTACTTATTACATCTTGGAAATTGCGCTATGTGCAACAGCGTACAGCCGAATGGGATGAAGGTGCGCTCAAGGCTCTCCTCGGAAAAATTCGGGCGCTTGGGAATCTGCGTAAAACCGTTGACGTCATAGTCCCAATTCATGACGTTTTTTGCGCGGATCTGCAACTCGAAGGGCGGGACGTCGTACGAGAAAGGCTGCGCGGTGAAGTCGTGCACTATAGTCGTCTCCGTCTCGTGAAGGGTACGCACTCCTCCGAGCAGCCGCCTTGAAAGCATCGGAGCAATGTTCCACTTCTTGGCAAAGTTGACGTTGATAAATCGCCTGTCCTCGACATCGGGCGCCGCGTCGAAGGGCAGCTTGTAACTCATGAGCAGATTGCCCTTGAACAGGCTGACAGTGCCGTCCTCGTTGTCCTCCACCGTGAGCGGGATCCCCATCTTGAGCATAAACGTGCTGCCCGTACGCAGTACGCATTTGACGGATATCTCCTTTGTGCCGCTCGCGACGACCTGTCCGCCCGATATAACCTGCATGGACGTGTTTTTGGGGACGCGGAAGTTTATCTTGACCTCCGTCTCGCTCGTTGCCTGCTCCACCTTGTAAACGACGGTGTTGCGGAAAGGATAGCCCGTCTTTTCGCTCAAAGTTATGGATGAGCCGTCTATAGACAGCTCCATAGTGCAAGGCGTGTAAGTGAAGAAATTGAGCTCGTTGTCTTTGACAAGGCATGCCGCCTCGAGATAGAGCGGATACGCGCTGAGCACCGCGATAGCGCCGCGCGAGAGTTTCTTTTGAATGAAGGCGTTTGAAAACTCCTCCTCGCCTCCCGGGAGCTGCCTCGTTTTTGACGCCTCCTCTTGATTTATCAACACGACATCCTGCACCGCGGAGCAATCGGGGAAACATGCCGCGGGAATGACGTTGAACACTATGCGCTCAAGCAAATCGGCCGCGGAGTGATCCCCCGTCTCCCTTATCACTTCGACAAGCGACTCGATCATCTCCACCGCGGCTTGCACGTCTATGCCGCGCGACGGAGACGTCCCGGCAAGGTGCATATCGCATGTGAACATGCCCGCGGGAGTGCCGTGATATTTCATGACCTGCTTCAAGAATTTCAGCGACAGATGTTTGAGCGAATCGTCGCCTATGAACCTGCCGTACGTCGCGGGATATTTGATGGCTTTGGCGATGTTGACGCCGTCCGTCTCCACCGCGGCGGACTGCTTTTTCCATTGCTTTTCCACAAGCTCGGGCGTAAAAGGCTTGAGCTTCCTCGACGGCGTAGAGCTGACTTTGTCGTAGGCAAGCGCCATCTTTTCTATGCGCTTGAGAGCGTTTTGAGATATGTACTTGCTTGCGGGTTTCTTGTACGGAAACTTTTCGGCAAGCTTGAACCACTCCGTCGTGGCGTCCCTCAGCTTCTCGCCGAGGTCGTGCAGCCACTCCTTGTCCGACTCTCTGTACACCGCCTCCATCGCCACGATCTCGTCAAGCAGGCGCGCCCGGGAGTTGAACCAACTTGGCGTGACGTCGAAATTGTTGAATTGATGCTTGAAATAGCGTTTCAAAAACGCCATTATCCTCTCCCCTCCCGGGAGCTCGTAATACGAGAGCATCTCATAGTAGCTCAAAAGCGCCTTCAGCGCCTCTATCCTCGGGGACAGCGCGCGATAATCGGCGGGGCCGAAATCGCCGCCTTCGCGCCCGCTGTTGAGCAGGGTCTGCACACAGCTTGCCGCCTTGTCGCGAAGTACCTTGTCGTCAAGCGCCGCCGCAAGCAATACTACCCCTCTGATATAGCGGGGCAGATTTTCGCCTCTCTCCCATTCGTCGCTCTTCATAAGCCCGCCCAACCTCTTTTGCAAGCTGTTCATAAGCTTCATTTGATCGAGCAGCCAGCCCGTGGGACGGACCGCGCCGAGCGAAAGTTTTTTCAGATTTTTGTCAACCGAACGTGCCAATTTTTCGCCTTCTCACGCATACGCGCATAATATCATATGATAACTATAACATATTTTGCGCGCCATTGCAACAGCCTTTCGTATGTTTGAAAATTTTGTAAATCAAAAAAGATACGTAAACGCCGCAGCGCACATTATTCCCGCGAGCAGGCTGAGCCACGGCAGCCTGCCGTACGGAGCCGTCGCCTCTTTGAGCAGCTCCCCCGCGGCAACATACGCCATAGCGCCCGCGGATACCCCCAGACATGCGCCCGCCGCGCTGCCGCCTAGCCCGCCTATCAAAAGCCCTACTATAGCGCCAAGCACCGTCGCGCTCCCCGCAAGACAGGACAGCGCGACCGCCTTCCAAGCGCGCATACCGCCTCCCGCAAGCGGCGCGGATATCGCCATGCCCTCGGGAATATTGTGTACGGCAATGGCGATCGCCACGCTCACGCCCATAGCCGTCTCGTGCGAGCCCGCTCCCCCGATAGCCATACCCTCGGGGAAATTGTGCAGCGCGATAGCTATGAGCATTATGAGCCCCGCCTTGAACATCCGCCCCTTGTCCTCTCCCCCGTCGAGCGCGGCTATCGTCGCAAGCGCGTTTGAGCCTATGTGCCTAACTTTCAAGCGCCCTATGAGCGCGGACAATATCCCCGTGACCGCCGCGCCCGCCATGAGCGCGCCGAAAGTTGCACTCCCCATCCATCTGCCCAAGCCCGAAAAACACTCCATAGCTTCGGGTAGCATTTCAAGCAGGGATATGCCAAGCATGACGCCTGCGGCAAACGAGAGCACGCCCGACGTCACCCGCTCTCCCTTGTCCGCGAACAGCGCGCCCAGCGCGCCGCCTATACCCGTGCCCGCAACGCCCGCAGACAGCGACAAAACGAGAGTCAAACTTACAGAATCCATACAAAAAATATATGCGGCTTTCGCCTTGCCCAAACATGACGAATTTTGACATATTCGCCGCTTTATCGCGATTTTTCGACATCATAAAGCGCGCATTTTGCAATATATTACAAAATTTGGCAAGTCCGCTGCCCATTCTTTGATACAGGAGCCGTTGCAAAAATTTTTTGTGCGCATACTATATATATGAGAAAATATCTGGTGGTTTTGCTGCTCGCGGCTGTGCTTGCGGCAATGTTCGGAGGGGTCATAATGAGGGTAGACGTCGCCCATGCGAGCGAATATGATGTGAGGCTTATCGCCCATTTTACAACCTACTACGGCGAGAGTTCGGAGGGCAGAAAGAGCAACGTTGCGCTCGCGGCAAGGCGTATAGACGGCACGGTGCTCTACCCCGAAGACGAATTTTCCTTCAACGACGCCGTGGGCAGACGTACGGAGGCGAACGGGTTCAAGTCCGCCTATATAATCGTTGACGGCGAATTCAAAGAGGGTATAGGCGGCGGCGTGTGCCAAGTGAGCAGCACGCTCTACAATTGCGCCCTGCTTGCGGGGCTGGACGTCACCTGCGTCAGGGCGCACTCCCTGCCCGTGAGCTATGTCGCGCCATCCTTCGACGCTATGGTCTCAAGCGCGAGCGACTTGAGATTTGTAAATACGCTGTCCGCGCCCGTCAAGATCAAGATGTCGGCAGACGGAAAATACCTGCGCGCGGAAATTTACGGCGTCGACTCCGTCTCCATACGCCGGCGTAGCGAAACGCTGGGCACCCTGCCCTACGAGACCGAGTTCAGAGAGGACGCAAACCTCCCCTTCGGCGAGGAGAAGATCGACACCTACGGCAAAAACGGCATAAAGTCCCAAGGCTGGCTGGATTACTTTGAAAACGGCAAACTCGTCCGCTCTGTCCTCATCCGCCGCGACTGCTACGCACCGCAAAAACAAATCATACTGAGAGGCGTCGCCACCGATTGATGGCAACGCGCATATAGACGATTATGCGAGACACTGCCCCGCATAATAATCGTCTTTGTTTTTATGTGGGCTACTCGCCCACGCCTCGACAAGGGACTTCGTCCCCTGCACCCCAAGCTAAAAACGCGCGAACGTCGTGACTTTCGTCACTAGTTCGCGCGTTTTTTGATTGTTAGCAAGTGCCAAAACTCCTGCGTGAGAGGTTGATATTGACGGACGTATAATCCGAGGCTTTTCCATATATAACAGGGGATTTCTCGACTACGCTCGAAATGACAGGTTATATAAATTGTCATGCTGAGCAATACGGGGTTCCCATAAAATTGCGCAGCAATTTTATGGGATAAAAGGAAGCATCCACTAGTTTTATAATAAAAAAACCTTAGAAAATACTAATGGCAATTACTAATGGCAATATAAAAATAAAAGCTCTCACGCAGGAGTTCATACCATACACACAATCAAAAAACGCGAGCGACGGCAAAAATTTGCCTAGCTCGCACCTTTAGCTTGGGGTGCAGGGGGTGAAACCCCTTGCCGAGGATGCGGGGCGAGTAGCCCCGCATGATCTACCCCGCAAAATTGCGAAGTAATTTTGCGGGGTAGGCTTGTAAACGGCGGAGTTGTATGGTATAATGTCAAATCGGAAAAAAACTTTTTTCGGAGGTATATATGTTCATCACAAACGACATCAAATACGTCGGCGTAAACGATCGCGATATCGACCTGTTTGAGGGGCAATACGTCGTGGAAAACGGCATGGCGTACAACTCCTACGTCATCGTTGACAAGAAGATAGCGGTGTTTGACACGGTAGACAGGCGCTTCGGCGACAAGTGGCTTGCAAACATCAAGGGCGCGCTGGGTGCAAAGACGCCGGACTTCCTTATAGTCCAGCACATGGAGCCGGACCACTCCGCAAATATCGCGTTGTTTATGGCGAAATATCCGACGGCTACAATTGTCTCGTCCGCGAAGGCGTTCAAGATGATGGGACAGTTTTTCGGCACGGAGTTCGAAAATCGTCGCATAGTCGTGGGCGAGGGCGATACGCTCTCCCTAGGCGAGCACGAGCTCACGTTTGTGACCGCGCCTATGGTGCATTGGCCGGAGGTCATAGTCACCTACGACAGCAAGGATAAGGTGCTGTTTTCGGCGGATGGGTTCGGAAAATTCGGCGCGCTGGACGCGGACGAGGATTGGGCTTGCGAGGCGAGAAGATACTATATCGGCATAGTCGGCAAGTACGGCGCGCAGGTGCAGGCGCTCTTGAAAAAGGCGGCAGGTCTGGATATTCAGATCATCTGCCCTCTTCACGGCCCCGTGCTCAGCGAAAACCTCGGCTACTATCTCAACCTCTACAACATCTGGTCATCCTACGGCGTGGAGTCGGACGGCATCATGATCGCCTACACTTCCGTCTACGGCCACACAAAAGCGGCTGTGGAAAAACTTGCGCAAAAATTGAAGGAAAAGGGCTGCCCTAAAGTCGTCGTCACCGACCTCGCGCGCGAGGATATGGCGGAGGCTGTCGAGGACGCCTTCAGATATGGCAAACTCGTGCTTGCGACAACTACATACAATGCGGAGATCTTCCCCTTTATGCGCGAGTTCATCAACCACCTCACAGAGCGCAACTTCCAAAACAGGCACATCGCTTTCATCGAAAACGGCAGCTGGGCGCCAATGGCTACGCGCGTCATGAAGGGCTTGCTCGAGGGCTGCAAAAACTTGACATATGCGGAGCACAACGTGCGCATACTCTCCGCCCTCAACGCGGAGAGCGAGGCGCAGCTTGAGGCGCTTGCTACGGAGCTTTGCTGCGACTATATAGCGCGCGGCGCGGACGCGGACAAATTTGATTTGAAGGCGCTGTTCAACATCGGTTACGGACTGTATGTGGTCACCTCCCGCGACGGCGCAAAGGACAACGGACTCATCGTAAACACCGTGACGCAGCTCACAAATACGCCAAACCGCATAGGCGTCACAATAAACAAGTCCAACCTCTCCCACGACATCATCAAAAAGACGGGAGTGCTCAATGTCAACTGCCTCTCCGTCGAGGCGCCCTTCAAGGTGTTTGAGAATTTCGGCTTCAGGAGCGGCAGGGATTGCAACAAGTTTGCGGACTGCGAGGAGATACTGCGCTCAGACAACGGGCTTATCTTCCTGCCCCGCTACATCAACTCCTTCATGTCCCTCAAAGTGGAGAGCACGGTAGACCTCGACACGCATACCATGTTTGTGTGCACCGTCACGGAGTCGCGCGTCATCTCGCCAGTCGAGACAATGACCTACAACTACTATCAGCAGAACGTCAAACCCCGCCCGCAGACCGAAAATAAGAAGGGCTGGGTGTGCAAAGTGTGCGGCTACGTCTATGAGGGCGACGAACTCCCCGAGGACTTCGTCTGTCCCCTCTGCAAACACGGCGCAAGCGATTTTGAGAGGATACAATAAGTAGCAAGATACTGTCGGCAAAAAGGGCTGCCGCAACTTCTAAACTTTAAATCAAACTCATATAAAAAGCGACTCGGAATTTCCGAGCCGCTTTTAGGTTGTATCTTCCACTTTTATTGCTCTATCTTTATAGCGGGAACAACACCATTAGACGACCTATCGACCCCAGTATATGAGCTAAAGAATCCACTCCAGACATTTTGCACAGTTTCCCCATCGGCATAGCAGGGAGAACGCAACCACCACATACGCTCATTCACTCCTTGAATTTTTGCATAGTCAGTAGTACCGAGCTTTTTTGTCGGATCATCTTTATCTCTACCTTCGAACCCATAATTGCCGTCTATATCCTTACAGCTAAGCAAAAACACCTTATCCTCCGTGTCCTCACAGAAATATTCATTGTTGCTGTCAGATGTGGTCTTAGCGCTGTTGTCTACAAGCGTTGTCTTTATTATGCTCTTTTGTAAACTATCAAATGCCGCATCATAAAAGTATCCGTTCAACCACGCGCGTATATCGCTTTCTTTATAGTTGTTGGCATACACTGTTTTCCCGTCTATTGTGCGTTCGCTTCGATTATTATAAAAATGTCGTGCGTCAAGCAATAAATTGCTCATCAAGAATACTTCGCCGTATCCCTTTTCAAGTATTCGCCATTCTATTGGCTCCCATTTGAACCAGTATAGAGTTTGGAGTGAAAAACCGAAGTCATCCTGGAATGAATTAAGGACGCTTTGTTGTCCATAATGTGATGATATTTTTACAGCATCCGGTATGTTCCCTGGTTTGTAAGAAATAAAATATACCCCGCGATATTTGGCGCCGCTATATTCTAAATCTATACACCACATATATTCTTCGACTTTTCCTTCGAGATAATATCCGTAGTCGGTCCATTTACCTTTGTTGCCTTTAGATGGCGTATCACCCGACATCTGCGACAGCGTGGCGATCGTGCCACTATCTTGGACTCTCGTTTGAGGATATTCGCCAAAATATATCTTACCCTCTCTTTCATCATACTTATCTTCATTCAAAGGCTCATAGCTCTTAGCGCAAACATCGCACTTGTTTTGCGCGTTCCATTTGTGTTGCCCAAGCTCGCCGTAGTCCTCTTCCTCGGTATGATAATTGCAGGCGGAGCACTCTTTGTGATGATGAGCTTTGCTCGTGCAAGTCGCCGCACTATCCTCTATCCACTCGTCGGCGGGCGTATGAGAGGAAAGGTCGAATTTTTCACTGCAGTTGTTGCACTTGTGCCAATGCGAAGTCCCGTCGCTCTCCCAAGAGACCGCTACTTTGTCATGTCCCGTTGAAACAACGACAGTTTTTGACAGGTCTATCTCATTTTTATCTTTGTCAAAATACTTGCCGCAAGAGCAGGAGTAATATTGAATGTTTCCATTCTCTGTGCACGTAGGGGCTTTCGCCTCGATAAGCGTGTAAGTATGTTCATGCCTTTGCGTTTTAGAGCCTCCGTCATCACACGCCGCAAGCACTGTTGTCATTAAAGCCGCAAGCAATAGGATAAACAAAAGCAAAAACATTGATTTGTTGATTTCCCTTTTCATTGTTTGTATCTCTCCTTTTTTGATGATAATTTATTATAGTCATAATTATGACTATTGTCAAGATAATAACCATAAATGATAATTGAAGTATGATATCATTCGCTCCGTTTTGGCGGACTATCAAAGCAAAGCATGTTTCCACATACGCGCTCATTAACAAGTTTGGGATAAGCAGCGCCACGATAGACCGTCTGCGCAAAAATGAAGGCATAAGTACGTCCAAAATCGACGACTTATGCAAGATCCTAGACTGCAAGGTCGAGGATATCATCTGTTATGTCCCCGACGAAAATCCAAAATAAGTACAAACAACACAGTCAGTGTTTGAGCGACAAACAAAGCACGGTGCAAAATCCCGTGTTTTTTTTATAAATGATATCTTCAAGTTGACCGTTTTTAGGTGCGGAGATCGTTTAAAAGAAAGAGGCTGTAAATTTCAACATCTTTTTGCAGTTTAAGCCTCCGCCGCCGCGGATATACTCAAAACTGTGATATGTACGTTCAATCCTAGTTCAATCATAACCTCCCGCTTGCATATCGAAATTATTTATGATAAAATCAAATTCGAGGTAAAAAAATGAACGACGATTTTTTTATAGATGCAAAAAGGGGTGAGACGATCGATATCGCAACCGATATTCGCTTTCAAACCATATGTATGCCGGAGATACAGCGTTCCCGCAAACTTTGTTTCCTCATCAACAGCACAGACCCCACATCGACAGAGTATCGCTTGTTGCTCGAGCAACTTTTTTGCGCAAAATTGGATGAAAAAACCACGATAGAACCATTCATCCAAGTGGATTATGGGCGCCAGATACAAATTGGAAAAAACGTTTTCATAGGCAACAATTTTGCCGCGTCGGCTTTTGGCGGTATCTATATTGGCGACAATGCCATGATCGGGCTTGGTTGCACGATAGCCACCGTAAACCACTTGCAGGAGGACTTGACAAAAGTACAAGGCAAGTGCGTGACAATCGGAGAAGGCGCCTGGATAGGCGCGAGAGTGACCATCGTTCCCGGCGTGACAGTGGGACGCGGGGCGGTCATCGGCGCGGGCAGCGTGATCACAAAGGACATCCCGGAAAACGGCGTCGCTGTCGGCAATCCCGCTAAAATTATAAAATTCAGAACTACGAGGGGATAAAATGCGCATTGCAATCGATTTGGACGGCGTGGTATTCAATTCGGAAATGTATTTCATGGCAATTGCGGAAATTTATGACGCAATGACTTTGAAAAAACACAGCGTTATCAATCCCGAAGAGCCGCGCGTACAGAAAAAATACAATTGGTCGCAAGAAGAATTGGACGGATACATAGGGCGCTATGCAAATTCGCAGGACTTCGACGTTATGCCCTGCGCAAAGATCGTTATTGATGAATTAAAAAAGGACAACGAACTATACGTGATATCCGCAAGAGGCCAATTCGATCCTGCGGAGATCGAAATCGCGAATAAAAAATTAACGGACGCGGGGATCTCTTTTGACAAATACTTCTTCGGCCATCTCAATAAAACTCAAATCGTGCTCGAACACGGCATAGATATTATGATCGACGACCGTTATGATGTGTGTGAAGAACTCTCTCAAAGAGGGATATACTGCCTATATTTCCGCATGGCGGGAAGAAAACGTTTGGATCAAAACGATATGCTTGAGGAAGTCAACAACTGGGGCGAAATTTACCGTATATTGAAAGATAAAGGCATTATAAAGGGGTGATTGGATATGAAAGTTGTCGATATCGAACACTGGGAGCGGCGCAGTCATTATGAATGGTTCTCTTCCTTTGCGGACCCTTCGCTCGCAATGGACGTAAAAATGGACATTACAAAATTGCTGGAAGATTGCAAGGCGCGAGGACTTTCTTCGTTTGCGGTCGTCATGTACGCCGTGTGCAGAGCTTTGAATAATATCCGCGCTTTGAGGCTCAGGGTGCTCGGCGAAAGCGTTGTGGAAATCCCCGCGGCAAACGTTGCCTACACGCTTATGACAAACGATTCCTGCTTCGTCAATTGTCGCGCAAAAGCGGCTGAGGGATTTGACGTATATCTCAAAGACGTCAAAAACAATCAAGCGCAGTTCAGCAATAGCGGCTATGTGCAAAAACAATTCAACAATGTCTCTATAATCGACGATATCTACTGCTCCTGCATCCCATGGCTGAATTTTCAAAGCGTGCGGCAGCCGATCCCTGACAAAAGCGACGAGAGCAAAAGCATCCCGCGCGCCTGCTGGGGCAGATACTATCAGGAAAACGGCAGGATGTATATGACGCTCAACATCACCGCAAATCACGCGCTTGTTGACGGCTATGACCTCGCGCAAGCGTTTGAGGCCGTCCAAAAATATTTTGACGACATCGACTCTCTTATAAGCGAATAAACTTCGGAGATATAAAATGAAAGATTATGTTTTTATTGGCTGGAGCAGAAATCGAGATCTGGCGATCGAGATAAAAAAGATACTTGACAAAAAGGGTTTCATTTGCGTCATCGGAGGCATTTACGAAGGAAATCCCGAAAGCGTCAGAGTGCGTAAAGGCACGGTGAATGAAACTATAAACTATCAGATGAACCATTGCGATCAAGCTATCCTGCTTTTTCAAAAAATCGACGACAATCTGAGCATCAGCGGCAATCTTATATATGAACTTGGCTATATCAACGCTCAATACAATTTTATAGAGTCCTCTACAAAATTGCATATCTTCAAAATCGACATAACTCAAGCTGACGACAATCTCTTCCCTACCGACCTGCACGGTATTTGGGGCGACAACATCAATTCGGCCGACAAAACTCTCGAACAGATCGCAAACGAAATCGCCGTGAATTTTTTACAAAACCAAAGTCAGATCAAAAAGAGCAATAAATTCGAGATCTTGAGCAATCACTATTTTGTGGAAAACGAGATGAGAAAACATTTTGAAAATCCCGCCATGTCGGATTGCGACCTCGCAACGAATATCCTGATCTATGTTCAAGCGGCATTTTGCTATCAGGAGCAATATGATATAAAACAAAAGATAGAACAATTTCGCACCAAAATGATAGAAAACGTCATCAACTCCGCAGAGCTCGATCTCGCAACGCAATATGCCATTCAATCTCTGACTTTATACTGTCTTACGATACCAAACGAGGACGACTGGCACCTCTCCATGCCGGGGACGACCTTCCGCGGGCTGTTGAAAAATTACAAAGAGATAGGCGAAAAAATTTCAGACAGATTTCAGGATATGGAAGATATCCCCCTCGACAAAATGGAACTTGACCAGTCATTCATCGAGGAAAACTACTTTGAGTCTTGGCTCATCGCGCAAATGCAAGAACACGTGACCTACCTTACTCTCGTGTACCTCTTGAATGAAAAACTCGATCAAGAGGAGCTTTTGCGATATGCCAAACTCGGCATAGAGTACTGTGAAGTTTCAATAAAAAATCTCCGCCTTTTGGCGGAATCCGCCGAGGACGCCATGTATGCCGACTTGCTTTTAAGCTACGCCTATAAAAATCTGTCCACCTTCCATGCCTATCTGAACAACGGCGAGCAAAGCAGGCGCTACCAGCAAAAATCTCTGAAGATGAGGCGAGACCTTTATTCTTATGTTAAAAACATCTCCACCGTGCGCCCTTCTTTAAAAGAGTACATCACATTGGAATATCTTATGCAAACGGTGGAGCAAATTGAGCTCTGCGAAGATAAATACGAGCGCGAGTACTACCTTTCTGAGATCGCAACATTCATTAAGCAGCGCACCAACAGCGAACGAAACAGAAATTATATGTTTAATATGCTGCTTGAAAAATACAACGAAATAGAAAATAAAACCTAATGACGTTCATTCGCCAGGCAATTAAAACCGCGCAAGTCACATGTCAAACATCATCTTTTGACGGCTCCCAAAACAATTGTCAACTCAATTCACTTATTGAGTTGATAATTTTATTTTTTACACACTGCTACGCTGAATTGTAGCTTATTACGCTGTGACTATATGCTCACGCCGAAGAGCGGGAGCAAAGTTACGGCTATGCCGAGGAGGAGGGTGTAGACGGCGAAGGGCATGAGGGTGTGATTTTTGACAAGCTTTAGGAAGAGGGATATTGCGGCAAGTCCCGACAAAAACGCCGCCGCGACGCCTACGAGCATAGGGATCGGGCCTATGTCGAGGGTCACGCCGCCCCTCAATATGTCCGCGCCTTCCATAAGCGCGGAGCCGATTGTTATGGGCACGGACAGCAAAAACGAAAAATCCGCCGCCTCGCTCCTGTCCACTCCGCATATGGTCATCGCGGACACCGTAGCGCCGCTGCGCGATACGCCGGGCAAAACGGCTATACCTTGCAAAACGCCTGTTAAAATGCTTATTTTGGGTGTAAGAAGTGCCGTTTTGGTCGGTTTAAGTTTTTCGCCCGCGAAGAGCAAGCATGCCGTAAGTACGAATCCGAAGCCCAAAAGTTTACCGTCCAAAAGCGCGGGCGCGGCGAATTTGAACACGAGCGCGATGATGACCGTAGGCACGCAAGCGATCAAAATATAGCCCGTCGTCTTTTGCAGGGGGTGCCGCGCCAGCTTCCATATCCGCTTGCGCATTGCGATGAGCACCGCGACGAGAGTTCCGACGTGCACCGCTATGTTGAAGGGCAGGCTCTCGCATCCTATCCCCAACTTTTCAAGCAGCAGCAGGTGTCCCGATGACGATATGGGCAAAAACTCGCTCGCCCCCTGCACTATCCCGAGTATCAACGCCTCCCACAATGTCATAAGCCGCACAAAAGCGAATTTTCCGCTTTACTATTCTCCTCGTTTTGTTTATAATACCAATAGATATTCTCACTTTCGCGCTTTTAGACCAAAAGCAAAGGAGCATTATGAAACTCGGAGTTGTCGGATTGCCGA
>CANPWB010000029.1 GCA_947581925.1 uncultured Clostridia bacterium | reverse complement strand
GCTATTTTTTGCGCTTGGGGACGCGGGCTTACGCCCGCTTTTTCTCTTTACTAGCGTTTGAATGAGAGATTGCGGGGGTCCCCATAAAATTGCGTAGCGATTTTATGGGGTGCAGACCCGCCCTCACTGCGTACTTAGCGTGAAACCGCTTGCTCCGCGACATCGCTCGGACATGGCAAGTTCCGTGTATAAGTACTCTCGGACGGAGGGTGCGTTAGGCTAGGGCAAGGTAAACTACCATGTAGTGGGCATAGCGGGACTTGAGCAGTATCAAAATAAGCGCAAAATGGATCAATATGTAGGCAAAAATGCTTGACACAAAGTTTTTGTTTTGCTAATATAGTGAAGCAAGCAAAGGGATCCCTTTCACCACAAGCTATGCTAAGTGGTCGTCACAACAAGCAAATTTTGTTTTGGTGATGTCGGAGACTTTTGTGTGCGCCGACATTTTTTGTTTTATTTGTCGGCAAGAATACAAGATATAGGAGTGGCATTTGAAAGAGCTTTTGACCAACGAACAAATCAGAGACCGTGAAGTCCGCCTCATTGGCGAGGACGGACAGCAGTACGGCGTCATTTCCATCCGCGACGCGAGGCAGATCGCAGACGAAAAGGGGCTGGATCTTTGCAAGATGACTCCTCCGGGGGTCACTCCCCCCACTTGCAAGCTTATGGATTACGGCAAGTATTGCTACGATCAGCAAAAGCGCGACAAGGAGAACAGGAAAAACCAGACGATCACCGAGACGAAGGAGATAAGGCTCTCCGCTACGATCGATATTGGGGATACGACGCGTCTTGCACAGCAAACGGCGAAGTTTATTGAAAAAGGCAACAAGGTCAAGGCGTCCATCCGCCTCAAGGGCAGGCAGCAAGCGCATCCCGAGATAGCGGTCAAGATCGTCGAGGACTACATCGAGATGGTCAAGCAAGCCACAAGCGCTCCTGTCGCAGTTGAAAAAGCGCCGACGCAAGAGGGTAGGATGATATACACAATCCTTGCGCCCGGCAAAACCAAGTGATATTATTGCGCGTATGCGCGTAGCAAATTATATAGGAGGCAAACTATGCCAAAACAGAAAACACACAGCGGCGCAAAAAAGCGCTTTCGTCCCACGGCAAACGGACTCTACAAGAGAGGCCATTCCGCTCACAGCCACCTTCTGACAAAGAAGAGCCGCAAGAGGAAGAGAGATCTTCGCTCCATCGAGTACATCGATGAGACAAGATCGAACGAAGTCAAGAGACTTCTTCCCTACAAATAAGGAGGTAGCTTGCTATGAGGATCAAGAGAGCGGTCAACGCAACAAAAAAACGCAGAAAAATAATGAAGATGGCAAAGGGATATTATGCCGGCAAGCATTCCCTTTACCGCGTCGCAAAACAGCAATTCTTGAAGAGCGGCGTCTATGCCTACATCGGCAGAAAGCAAAAAAAGCGCGATTTCAGACAACTTTGGATCGCACGTATCAACGCGGCGGCGCGTCTCAACGGAATGAGCTACTCCACGCTTATGCACGGGCTTAAGCTCGCGGGCATCGACCTCAACAGGAAAGTCCTGAGCGAGATAGCGATAAGCGATCCCAAGTCCTTCGCCGCGCTTTGCGAGAGCGCGAAAAAGGCGCTTGCATAAAGGCATGACAAGGCGGAAACGTTGCCTCTGAGGTCGCTTTTAGGCGGCTTTGCAGGGGTGGCTTGCCGCCTTTTTATTTAAAGTGGACATCATCACATCATCGCAAAACCAATATGTCAAACTTGCGCGTTCTCTCTCGCAGAAGAAGCATCGTCTCGAGACCGGGCTTATCCTTGCGGAGGGCATAAACTTGTTGCGCGATATGCCCGCGAGCGTAGAGGTCAAATATGTCTTTTACACTCCGGACAGGCGCGACGAGGTGCTCGACCTGCTTGAAAAGTACGGCATAGCCGAGGACGACGAGCGCGCGATGCGCGTTACGGACAGCGTGCTCAAAAGCTTTGCGGACACTGTCACTCCGTACGGCATAGCGGCGGTCGTAAAAATGCCTTCGCTCGAGTATGTCGCGCCCACGGCAAACGCTGTGTTGCTTGACGGCGTGGCGGACCCCGGCAACGTCGGCACCATAATAAGGACTGCGGCGGCGGCAGGGTTTGAGGACGTATATCTTCTCGATTGCGCGGAGGCGTATTCGCCGAAAGTGATAAGGTCGTCTCTCGGCGGCATATTCCGCATAAGGGTGCACGAGGTGGACATAATGCGCGCGATGGAGCTTGTGAGGAATTTCAACAGCGCGGCGCTCGATATGGACGGGCAGAACTTGCTTGAGAGCGAGATCGCGTCCCCCGTACTGCTCATCGCGGGGAGCGAGGCGCACGGCGTGAGAGAATGCATCAAAAGATCGGCAAAGCAGGTGTATGCGTTGCCGATGTCCAACGGGGTGGAATCCCTCAACGTTGCGGTCGCCGCTGCGGTCGCAATGTATCGGACTTTATAGGAGAATAATTATGAGCGGACACAGCAAATGGCACAATATCCAGCAGAAAAAGGGCAAAACCGACGCGGCAAGAGCGAATATCTTCACAAAGATAGGGCGTGAGATCGCAGTCGCCGTCAAGGAGGGCGGACCCGATCCCAACACCAACAGTAAGCTCGCGCAAGCCATCGCAAAGGCAAAAGACAACAACATGCCCAACGAGAACATCAACCGCAGCATCAAGAAGGCAAGCGGCGAGCTAGGCTCCATAAACTATGAAAATATGGTCTACGAGGGTTACGGCGTGGGCGGAACGGCAATAATAGTCGACGCGCTCACCGACAACAAAAACCGCACGGCGGGAGACGTAAGGCACCTCTTCGACAAGTTCGGCGGCGCGATGGGCACGACGGGTTGCGTATCCTTTATGTTCAAGCGCAAGGGCGTCATCACCGTCGCAAAGGAGGACGTCGCGGACGAGGATGAGTTTACTCTCACGGTGCTCGACGCGGGCGCGGAAGATCTCGACACCGAGGACGAGGACGTGTATGAAGTGTACACCGATCCCGGCATCGTCACGGATGTCAGGGCGGGGCTTGAAAAGGCGGGCGTGAAAGTGCTCTCCGCAGAGGTCTCCATGATCCCCGACAACTATGTCGATCCCACTCCCGAACAGCAGTCCACGCTCATCAAGCTCATCGACAAGCTTGAGGAACTTGATGACGTGCAGAACGTCTACCACAACGCCAACCTCACCATAGACGACGAGGAATGAGCCTTGATTTTGAGCGACGGGCGCGCGTCAAGAAATAAAAATGTCGGATATTTACATTTCCTCTTGACAAACGCGCGGCGGAGTGCTATATCATATATGACAAATGTGAAAGATGTTTCACATTATTGAAAAAATTTGCGCGGAAACTTTGTGTTTCGCGCATATGGCATATTAGGAGTGAAAATGGAGAAGAGCATTTATCTTGATCATGCGGCGACGACTCCGCTCAGCGAGAAGGCTTTCGAGGCTATGAAGCCCTATTTTTGCGAGATGTTCGGCAATCCCAATTCGCAGCACGTGTATGGGCGCGAAGGCGCGAAGGCTGTCAGCGAGTCGAGGGCGAAGATAGCGGCGGCGATAGGCGCAAAACCAAGCGAGATATATTTCACTTCCTGCGGCACGGAGGCGGACAATTGGGCTGTCAAGGGCACGGCGTGGCAATACGGCGACAAGGGCAAACATATCATCACTTCGATGATAGAGCACCCCGCTATCTACACCACCTGCAAACAGCTTGAAAAATACGGATATGAGGTCACATATCTGCCCGTGGACGGCGAGGGTTTTGTCTCTCCCGAGGAGCTTGAAAAGGCGATACGGCCCGACACCATCCTCGTCAGTATAATGTTCGCCAACAACGAGATAGGCACGATAGAGCCCATAAAGCAGTTGTGTGAGATAGCGCATGCGCACGGCGTACTTTTCCACACGGACGCAGTGCAGGCGACTGGTGCGATACGCTATGACGTTAAGGAGCTCGGCGTGGATATGCTGTCCATGTCGGCGCACAAATTCTATGGACCGAAGGGCATGGGCGCGCTGTATTTGAGGAATGGGCTCAAGATGGAAAAATTCATCACGGGCGGCGAGCAGGAGCGCGCGCATCGCGGCGGCACGAGCAACACCCCCGGCATAGTGGGTATGGCTACCGCGCTCGAAGAGGCTATGAGCACTTTAGAGCAGGACGCTGCATATGTCGCCTCGCTCAGAGACAGATTTGTTGAGAAAGTGCTTGCAAACATAGACGATATTTTGTTCAACGGTCCCAAGGACATGAGCAAGCGACTGCCCAACAACGCGAACTTCAGTTTCCGCTATATCGAGGGGGAGAGCATACTCTTCTCGCTCGACCTCGCGGGGATAAGCGCGTCGTCGGGTTCGGCATGCTCGTCCGCGTCCCTCGACCCGTCAAGGACGCTGCTTTCAATCGGCGTACCCGTGGGCACGGCGCACGGCTCCATACGCTTTACGTTTGGCAAGCATAACACCGTTGAGGACGTTGATTACACCGTCGAACAGCTTGTCTCGACCGTCAGGAGGCTAAGGGAGATGTCCCCTCTTTACCACAAAAAATAAGTTTTAGGGCAATACCCGAGGAGTATAATATGTACAACGAAAAGGTCATGGAAATTTTCAAAAATCCTCAGCATATGGGCGAGGTGGAAAACTACAACGCCATAGGCACCGTCGGCAACGAGACCTGCGGCGACATCATGCAGATCACCATGCGCATCGAGGACGGCATAATCAAGGATGCGAAATTCAAGACGTTCGGCTGCGCGGCGGCTGTCGTCTCAAGCTCTACCGCGACGGGAATGATAATCGGCAAAACCGTTGAAGAAGCCTTGCAACTCACAAACAAACAGGTCATAGAGGAGCTGGGCGAACTCCCGCCACAAAAGATACATTGCTCCGTCCTCGCAGAGGACGCCATCCGCGCCGCCATCGCCGACTACGAGTCGCGGCAGGGCAAGTAAGGTATTTGCATTTGTATGTGGGCTGCGCGCCCACGCTGCGGCAAGGGACTTCGTCCCCTGCACCCCAAGCTAAAAACGCGAGATAGGCAAATTCTTGCCGTCGCTCGCGTTTTTTGATTGTATGCAAGTGTCGAACTCCTGCGTGAGAGATTGATATTGATGTTAGCATGTGTCTGAGAGTTGGTTTTTATGGGACCCCCACCACCCTTCATACTGCGGGAGCCCCCCCCCTGTACATCAATCAACAAAATCACTGCGTAATTTTGTGGGAGCTCTAGTTCGCTTGGAATGGCACCTCATATACATGCTGTCATGTTGAGCCTGTCGAAACATCCCCTTTGTAGAGGGCACATCTTTACACTAGGGGATTTCTCGACGTTGCTCGGAATGACACGTGATACTAGGGGATTTCTCGACTGCGCTTCGCTCCGCTCGAAATGACAGGTCGTCATGTTGAGCAATACGTGGCCCACGCAAAAATACGCAGTGGTTTTGTGGGGTAAAAGGAAACTCTCTTTATCCAAGCATATTAACGCAAACTCTGTCCGAGCAATATGGGTCCACACGAAATTACGTAGTGATTTCTCGGGGTAAGCATTCGTGATCCTTGCAAAATTGCGGAGCGTTTTTGTGGGCATTTGTGAGAAATCTTACGGTCTGAGTGTAATGAAGTATTATACACCAAACGTGTTTTATAGCGCCAAAATCGTCTTAAAATTGCGTGAATTTGATAAAATAATACACAAAACGTGTTTTAAAATACCATTTTTAAAACACGTTTTGTGTATTAGAGGTCAAATGAACAAGACGCTTTTTACAGTATCAAGTCCTCGATTTTGTTCACAAGCGCTTTTTTAGCTTTTTTGAGGGAAGTGTTTGAAGTGCCCAAATATATGGCAGTAGCAGTGACAATTCCCAGCGTTGCGCCTATCCAAAGTGAATTTTTCATATTCTGCCTCCTGTTTTTATTGTGTGCGTAGTCGGTCTGCATATGCGTGTCAAAAAATGGTAGGCGATACGCATTAAATTGATTTAGGTAATTCTGTTGTAAAACGTGACCCGAAACAATTATATAAAATGATAAGGCGGCTCGTTTTTTAAATCATATGGGATCAGCTATTTTGCTGACAGAATTTTGAATTAGCGGATACTTATTGTATAGTAAATTGTGATAGATGGGTGATGAATTCGATACGCGGCAACTGACGGTTTTTGATCATAAAAAGCGATCCGAGCGATTGCTCGGATCGCGTGCCGACATTGTAAAGGGAGGATAGGAAAGTCGGCAAACTTCTGCCCGAAGGCGGAAATCAATTTACGGAGGCTGTGATATAGTCGCAGTTTATTTTGAGCGTCTTATTCAAAATATTATTGTTTGCGCTGCTCGCCCAGTTGAGGAAGCTACAAAGCGTCTCCGCCGATATGGCAAAGCCCATATTGTCAATGCTCTCCTCGACAAGTTTAGATTCCGCAACGCCGATGACGACGCCCATACGGTCGAGCATAGGTCCGCCCGAATTTCCGCTGTTGAGCGCGGCGTCGGTGAGGATGAATTTGCCCGGCCCCCAGCTTTCGATCTCTATACCTGTCTGCGAAACGCAGCCCGTCGAGATGCTGTTTGTCTTGCCTATGCCTTCGGGATTGCCTATGAGAGCGATGGGTGTGCCCGGTGTAGTATAGTCGCTTGACGCGATTTGAAGGGATGGGTGTGCCTCGTTTGAGGGCTGGCTGGGACCTACTATTTTGAGCAGAGCGAGGTCGGGCTGATCGTTGTCCGCCTCAAGGTTTTCGTCGTTGTAGCTGCCCAGAGCTACTATGGACAATTCGTAATTGGTTTCGTCATCATTAAATACGGCGAGAATTTTGCCGTAATTCGCCCATTCATATGTTATCCTGCCGCTGCCGAAGAATCCTCCTCCCGTAGTGCGCTCCGCGACATATTTTGCACAGTGCGCGTTTGTGATGAGATAGCGCTCGGGATTTTCCGCGTCCGCGTCGGTGATCAAAAACGCCGTCGCCATACCTGCCGCCTTGCTTATGCTGTCGGTTTTCGATTTGTACATATATATTCGCGCGACGCTTGTTATTTTGCTGTATGCCACTTCGCCGACAGTATCTTTCATTGCCTCTATTACGCTTTGCGCGGCGCTGTTTGTGACGTCTTTGACAATGTCGGTGCCGTTCAGCGCGTCCTGTACGGCGTTCGAATATTGATCGTATGTCTGTCTTGCTACGCTCTCGGCATACTCCTTGGCTATGCTGTCCTTGAGCGTCGCAAGCATGATGACGTTGACGATCACCACAAGCGTCATTACGACCGCGATTATTATGCTGATTATGAGCGCTACATTCGCCTTTGACGCGCGGTGCGGCGGGTCGGGAGTGTGATAGATGGGAGTGCGCGGTGACGTATGCTCCTCAGGGTTGTCAAAAAAATTGTTGAAATCGTCCATATTTTGCCTCTCTTATTTATACAACAATTATTACGTCATTATACTTAAAGTAGCATTAAAAAGCAAGATATATTTGGATCCATCGGCTTAATTGCCGCGCTTGCGAAGGGAAAGCCATTTTATATTGCGGACGAAGAGGCAGAGCGTAAACGCCGCTTTTTGCATTTTTGTATTACGTTGCAGTTTAGGAAAAACACAGTCAGACAGAATGTCTTGGGAGACGCTTAAAATCGTTTGTGGCAATGGCATATGAACGCTAACAGTTGACAAGCGCGCGCCTTTTTTGATATCATACATCCGAATAATGAATAAAGGAGATTTATTATTATGGCAACAATATTTTGCGATACAGATAGCGAGCTTTACTACACACATGCAAATAAATTCGATCTTCAAGTCATTCGTATGCCTTACAGCATAGACGGCGAGGAGAAACTTGCCGACCTCGGCGAGACTTTTGACCCAAAGCAGTTTTTCGGCGCGATGAGAGATGGCGCGAAGGCGTCCACGGCGGGGCTGAACGAGGAGACTTATTATGACATTTTCAAACCCTTTTTCGAGAAGGGCGAGGACATCTTGTACATCGCATTCTCGTCGCAGATGTCAAAGACTTTCGACTATCTTGCGATCGCGATAAACCGTTTGAAAACCGAGTATCCAAATGTCCAATATCTGCAATTTGACACACTCAACATTTGCATCGGAACAGGCATTTTGGTGTATCTAGGCGCAAAGTATTGTCGCGAGCACGGCGACGATATCGAGGCGACATATGAGTATCTCGAAGGTTTGAGAAACAGGGTCGGGATATATTTCACAGTCGAAAATATGAAATACCTCGCGCGCGGCGGCAGGATATCCCCCGCAAAGGCGAAGATAGGCAATTTGATGAACATCAAACCCGTACTCACCGTAATCGACGGCAAACTCGACGTCTGCCAAAAGTGCAACGGCCTCAAAAAGGCGATAGACTTTATGATAAAAACTTTTGAGGAGCGTTACGATCCTTCTTTCGACGCGCCAATAGTCGTACTTGACGCCGACAATCCGCAGCCCGCGGACGATATCATGAGCAGAGTCAAGGAAAAGTATCCCAACGTCGAGATATGGCACAATGCGGTCGGTCCCGTCATCGGTGCGCATGCGGGCCCCGGCACCATCGGTTTGGTCTATATCGCAAAGAAATAACAGCCGTCAAACATTTTAAAAGCATAGCCTACCTGTTTTTGGTAGGCTTTTTTGTTTATCAACTTCATATTAGTTTTGTATTTGAATAGAAGATGTGTGTGTGATTCTGTATTTTGCGATGAAGTATGAGGTTTTTATTTAATGTATGCGCAAGAAAGATTTTAAAAGCGTGACAGGCTCGGACATACATGGCATGTAGTGTTTTTTAAAAAAATCTGAAAAGTGCAATACAGGCGGGTCGATAAATAATTGCGTGAAAAAAGGATGCGTCAGTCGGCGTATCCTTTTGAATGTACGATATTCGGTTATAAGGCACTATTTTTTGCCGCCTAGGAAAGATTCCAGACCGGGCAGAGGGATTAATCCTTTGAAGAAGAGCAACATCACAAGCAACATTGCCATGCCGACTATAAACGCGTTTACGCCCAGAAAGAAGGAGAGCCTTGCAAGCGGCTTTGATGTGTTCGCCCCCGCGACAGAAAATACCAAACCGACAAACGCAACGATGACTCCCGCCGCCAACAAATACAATATGATGTCGAGTGGTTTTTGGGAGTGGAACATATTTGGCGTAACAAAAATATTGAACGCACCCAAAACTACCAAGGCTGCAGCGCCGATAGTGAGCGCCAAGCCTATCATAAGCACAACCTTGCGCGCCCCCATATTGCTGTACGGCTCGCGAACATCTTTGGTATTTGCAGTTGTCGTTTTCTTTTTGCTTGCCATAAATGCATTATATTATATTTGTTTTCCGCTGTCAATCGGAAAGTGAAGTTTGTCCCTGCCGAGCCGAGCCAATAAATATCGTGGCCGTCGGACTCCGCAAAGCATTTGACAACTGTTTCGGCGCGGCAGGAAATATTGAGGATTAATAAGTTATTTTGCTATCGTACCGGTACCATATCGGCGATGCGCTCACTTATTGCCAAAGCTTTGACAGGTTGCAAAATACACGTCCTTGCCGCCGAAGCCGAGCTCCCCGAGATCTTCCGCGCTGTCGAAGGCAATAGATATCTCGCCGTCCCCCGATATGATCATAGGCGCGGCGCAGGGCAGGGCGAGCGTCTCGCTGAGTTCGTCTCCGTCAAGCGACAACAAGCTCGTCCCATTTTTTCCCGCGGCGTACAGCGTGCCGTTTGCCGTCGCGTAAAGCTCACGCTCCTCTATAAGCGCGCCGCCTAGCGTAAGCGGCATGCTGGAAGTCTGCTCGAGATGGGAGCAAAACGTATACAATTTTGCGTCGCTGAGTAGCATCAAGTTTGACCCGTCCTTGAATATAGCGGCTGTCTTTGCGTCGTCGATGAGGGTAGATACGTCCTGTTTGCCGTCGATATTAAGCTTTGTAAGGCAGTATCCTCCGTCGTTTGACGCGAGCAGCGCAAAGCCCTGTTTTGAATCGTACACTATTGGCAGTATTTGCTTAAAACGGCAGTTTAAAAGCTCGCTTTGCAGTATAAAACCCTCGTTTGATGAATATGTACACACAGATATGCCGCTGTCGTTCTGCAAAAACAGCATGTCGCGCGTGCCTGCGGGCACAATGTCTTTTATGGCAACTCCGTCAAGTGGCGCGGTGCGGCTGCTACGCGACGCGGAGAGCGTCTTTGACACGGTGTAGACGTTTACTGCCTCGTCGTTCGAGACGTAGAGCCTCAGCACTCCTCCGCTCGTGAAAAGCCTGTAGCTTTCATATCGGGGCAGGGTGTTCTTCAAAGTGACTTTAAGCTCTCGGCTCACAAGCCTGAGCAAGGTCTGCATTTCGTTTCTCGTCACTATGAGCAATCCGCTCGCGCTGAGGGTGCAGTCCAAGTACTCCTCGTTTTCGGCGAGGAAGAGCGTGCCCTCGAGCGCGCCGTTGCTTATGGAGGCAAGATGCAGCCCGCTTGCCTTGACGTCGTACTCCTTTGAAGCGGAGTCAAAGATAAGAATATCTTTGCCGAAGCAGGTTATGCGGTCAAGCAATACGTCCTCGCCCTCGCCGCCGACGTTTATGACGTCAAGCTCGCCTACGCCTACCGCGGAGCGCGGAAACTCCGAATAGACTGGGATATGCGGAGGCTCTTCAACTGTGGGAGGCGCGTCGCCTTCCCCGTTTTCGCCGTCCACATCTCCGCCCGATGGGGGAGGGGTCTCGCCGTCGGAGTTCGTATTGTCCTGCGCGCCCGCGACGTTGTCCTGTGCCTTCCCGCCGAATATCGCCCTCAATGTTACATAGCTTGCGACTGCGAGGGTGAGTAGAAGTATCACCGCAAGCCATTTTGCGATCGTTTTTTGTCTTTGCATTTTACACCTCGCCTTATGCTATCATAGATTATGTCCGCAATTTTTCCGTTTGCGTCAGCGGCGAGGGCGCGCATGGGCGCATTTTGCAACGCGGTTTCCAACGAGGGCAGAAGTTTTTGATAAAATTGTTCATTTTGGCATAAAGAGACAGCTCCCAGACTTTGCGCGAGCGCGGCGTTGAAGGGCTGGTCTCCCCTAGATATGCCCTTTGGCAGAGGCACAAATACGGCGCGCTTTTCAAGCGCCGATATTTCGAATACCGCGGTAGCGCCCGCCCTGGATAGTATAACGTCGGCGGCGGCGTAAAAGTCGCCAATATTGTCGGCGTACTCGAATGAGGCGTAATTTTGATGTTCGATCTTTTCTCCCGCTTTTCCCGTGACGTGGAGCACGAAATATTGCTCGGCGAGTATATCCAACATTTTATTTACGGCGTCGTTTAAAAATTTCGCGCCGGACGAGCCGCCGAGCACAAGCAATACGGGCTTTCTAGTGTTTATATCAAGCCTTTTTCTCGCCTCGCGCGGGTCTATGCCGAACAGCGCGCGACGTAGCGGCATGCCTACGAATATACCGTCGAATTTGGAGTCGGGGTTCGCCTTGAGTATAGTCGCGCCCGCCGCTTTCGCGATTTTGTTCGCCAGCCCGAGCGTGAGGTCGGACTCGTGCGCGACTATTGGTATACTCAGCCGCTTTGCCGCAAGCACGGTAGGGAGAGATACGAATCCGCCCTTTGAAAACACGACGTCGGGAGAGATGTGGCGCAGGATATCCTCCGCTCTGTCCGTGGCGCGCTTGATGGCGAAGGGTATGCGCAAGTTGTTTTTGAGCGCTCCCGGCGACATCGAGCGTATTAGTTTGACGGTCTCCGTGCCGTAATAGCTGAGTCCCGCCTTCGTCGCGAGTCGCCGCTCGGGAGTGTCGCCCTCGCCGCCTATATATACCGCCTCCATCCCGCGTACGGCAAGGTCGGGCAGAAGAGCGAGGTTGGGATATATGTGTCCGCCCGTGCCTCCGCCGGTGAGAACTACGGTGTGCAGCGACAAAATGTTTGTAAAAGCGTTTTCCATGTTGAATATAGTATGTCAAAACGGCATAAAAGTTTTCTTAAGGGTTGAAATTTACATTTTTATATGCTATATTGCATATAGATCATAAATGCGCGATTGGCGCGGAGGGAGATTTTATGAAACAAGTGGATTTCAAAAGACCTGACGGAACAGTATTGAAGTGCAACCTCTGGGATGAGGTCGAAGCCCCTAAGGGCGTTGTGCAGATATCGCACGGCATGGCGGAACATTCGAGCCGCTATGACGATTTTGCGAAATATCTCAACGCACACGGCTATATCGTCTTTGCGGACGATCACCGCGCGCACGGCGAGACAAGCAAGAACGCCTCTCAAAAGGGCATAAAGGGCTATCATAAGGGCGATATATACAATGATACAGTAGCGGACGAAGTTGCCATCACGTCCTATCTCAAAAAGACCTACAAACTGCCCGTCGTCTATCTCGGACACAGTTACGGCAGCATGATAGGTCAAAGATATGTCGAGGAGTGCACGGAGCACAAGGGCGCCATACTGTGCGGCTCGGCGATGATGAAGGGCGCGCTGCTCAGCGTCGGCGTATGTGTGAGCGGCATGCAGTACGGCTTGCTTGGCGGGGAAAAGACGGGCAAGATGATGGACACCCTCACATTCGGCGGCTACAACAAGCCTTTCAAGGCGGAGGGCGACTTCGCGTGGCTGTCCCGCGACCGCAAGCAGGTCGAGAAATACCTCGCGGACGAGGAGTGCGGCTATGTCATGTCCATCGCATTCTTCAAGTATTTCTTGAGCGGGCTCAAGCAGTCCTACAAGAAGGAAAACCTCGCAAAGATAGACCTGTCAAAGCCCATCGGAATCTTCTCGGGCGCATGCGACCCCGTTGGCGGCAACGGCAAGCTCGTGCAAAAGCTGTATGACCAATACAAGGACCTCGGCGTCAAGGATCTCACCATAAAGTTGTATGAAGGCGCCCGCCACGAGATACTCAACGAGACCAACAACAAAGAAGTGTATGCGGACTTCCTCGCAAGGATAGACGAGATGATGAAGTAAGCACATTCGAAAACAAATTTTGAGAGAAGGGCAGCAGCCCTTCTCTTGTTCTATTCAAAGCATGTCATAGTGACCGTCACTCCGCCGTATGGCAGGTGTGGTGGTCACAATTTTTAACGAAAACTATGTCCGAGTGCGCTAATACACGGACGGACGTATTGTCCGAGCGACTCCGCAGAGCAAGCGGGATATACCAACGTACGCAGTGAGGACTAGGGGATTTCTCGACGCCTTACCCAAAAAAATCACTGCGTAATTATTTTGGGGACCCCAATTTTACCCCACAAAAACACTACGTATTTTTGCGGGGACCCCTTATTGCTCGGAATGACAATATATATATAACGTGTCATGCTGAGCCTGTCGAAGCATCCCCCGGATAAAGGCGCCCCTTAGCATCAGGGGATTTCTCGACTGCGCTTCGCTCCGCTCGAAATGACATTATTATTCTGTCATGTTGAGCTTGTCGCCCTCTGTCCGAGCGCGCTTATTTATTATGTCGGTATTCAAGCAAAAAATGTCATAATTTGTCCCTTTGCGATAAGGGATTTTTTTTGTTCATATAGTTTGGTATGTTCGGCGGACTCATAATGGGAAATTTGGCGCGCGCCGTCGCGGACAGGGTGGGGGAGCGCGAACTTGCGGAACTCAGGTTGCGCATAGGGCGCGCGCCGCTTGCCGTGACGATAAAGGGGGAGAGGGTGAAGATATGCCCCGCGGGAGCCTCGTACGCCGTCTCGAGAGAGGAGCTGGACTCCATCCTGCTCAGGGCGACAAAAATGTCGCTGTACGCCGTAAGCGAAGAGCTCCTGCAGGGGTATATCCCCGCGTTCGGGCTGAGGATAGGCGTGGGCGGCGAGGGCGTGCGCGAGGGAGGCAAGCTCATTGGCGTCAAAAACATCTCCTATCTTGTGATAAGGGTCCCGCACCAGATAAGGAGCGCGGCGGACGGCATTTTCGACAGAGTGGCAAGCATGGGCGATGACGGCAAACTTAATGTCAAAAGCACGCTTGTCATCGCGCCGCCGTGCGGGGGCAAGACTACGCTTCTCAGGGAGCTCGCGCGGCGCATATCCGCCTTTAAGAGCACGGTGATCATCGACGAGAGGTACGAGCTTGCCTCGGCGGTGAACGGTGCGCCGTCACTAGACGTTGGCGACGCGGAGGTGTTGAGCGGCATTACTAAGTGCGTCGCCTACGAAAACGCCCTGCGCGCTATGAGTCCCGAGGTGCTTGTTACGGACGAACTGTTTAGACAGGAAGAGGTCGCGCTCATAGAGGACGCGGTGCGCGCGGGGGTGAAGGTTTTTGCGTCCGTGCACGGCGAGAGTTTTGAAAACATAAAAAACTCCCGCATATTTTCGCCGCTCGCTGAATGTTTCGGGCTTGCCGTAGAGCTTTCGTCCTCGCCCATAGGCGGCATAAAAGCGGTGAGGGAGCTATGAACATTCTGAGGCTTGTCGCGGGAGGGCTGCTTGCTCTCATCTGCTGCTATATCGGCATACTCATAAAGCGCAGATACAAAGAGCGCGAGACGGTCTATAAGTCCGCTGTGGAATACGCCCGCGTCTTGAAATTCGAGCTGTCCGCAAAAAAAACTCCAATTCCAAACATCGCCACGGAGTTTTGCAGGGGCAGGACGGGGGAGTTTGAAAGCGCGCTCCTCAAGTGCGTTGAGAGCATGAGCAAGGGCGGCGGGACGGGGGATATAGAGCTGAAGTGCTTGAAATCCGCCGAAAGCAAGGAGCTTTTGGGATACTTGAAGAGTTTCGGCGGCTCCGCGCTCGAAGAGCAGCTCGCTCTTGCGGACAGGCTTGCGAGTTATGCCTCCGAAAGGGCGGCGGAGTGCGAAAAGGACACAAAGAGGCTGGGAAATATGTACTTCAGATTGCTTGTGCTTTTGGGACTTGCGATCATCCTTATTCTTGTGTAGAGGTGAAAATGGACGCGGATATAATTTTGAAGATAGCGGGTGTAGGATTGCTTACGGCGATCGTCTGCATCATTTTGAAAAAGAGCGACCGTGACGAGATCGCGACGCTTGCTACGCTCGCTGGGCTGATCATTGTCGCGGTGCTTGTTATCGACATGCTGGGAGGGCTGTTCGACACGCTCAAGTCCCTGCTGTCCATGAACTGATATGATTTTCAAGCTTGTTGGCATCGCGATAATAGGCGTGATAGTCGTCGCGCTTCTCAAGACCGCAAAGCCGGAATTTGCGGTGTTTGCCACTATTGCCACGGGTATAGTAATGGTCATAACCATGCTCGGCGCGCTTGAGGACGTAATTCTCGCCTTTGACGGTATTGTCAAAAAGAGCGGCATTGACGACGGACTGTTTACGGCGGTGCTCAAGATAATAGGCATAGGCTATCTCACGGAGTATTCTGCGTCCGTGGCGACAGATGCGGGGTGTGAGTCCATTGCGCAAAAGTTGCAGTTCGGGGGCAAGATAGTCATATTTTTGATGAGCATATCAATAGTGACCGCGCTCCTCGACGTAGTGACCGCGCTCGTAAAATTGTAAATATGGGGGGAAAGGAAATATGCGAAGAGAAACAGCTTTTCTAATGTCAAATATTCCCCTTTGGCAACGCGTGGGAAGTGTACGCGCGGCGTCGCCTTCCCGCATATCCGTACCGCTTTGGGAGAGGGCGAATGAGGCGAAATACAAGAGATACAAAAAAAGAACAAAAATAGCGTTATTTGCACTAATAGTGAGTTTATTATTGACTTTTGCGGTAATTAACCTCTTATGTTGCGATATGAGCGTAGCGTTTGCAAAGGACAACAAGAGCGAGGAAGAACTGAAAGAAGAGCTGGGCGAAGTGTTCGGAGATACCGTGAACGGGCTGGATGTGCATGAACTCGAGGAGTTTATAAGATCGCTTGGCGCGGAGGGCAGGGACGCCGTCGGCATAGAGGACGTTAAGGCAACGCTCAAAGCGCTGGTCAGCGGAGATGTGGCGGACTTTTTTAAGCGGCTTACCGAGGTGCTCGCAAAGAGCGTGGGCAAATACTTTCTCGGCTTTATGCCCGCAGTCATCACGGTCATCATAATCTGTCTGCTGAAAAATATGCTGAGCAGTCTGACGGGGGATTTCCTCAATACGTCCACGACGGAGGTAGTGCATCTCATCTGCTACATTGCCATTATCATAGTGCTTATGAGCGGCATAGGCAGTGTGATTGCGACTGTTACGAGGACGATAGACGGGCTTGTCGCGATGTCGGGAGCGCTGTTTCCCATACTCCTCACTCTGCTTTCCATGCTCGGCGGGACGGCGTCGGTGGCGACGTATACGCCGTTTGTGGCGGCGATAGGATCCACGATAATGAAACTCGTATCCGCCGTCATAGTCCCCGCATTCACGGCGACAGCGGTGCTCGGTATGGTGGGCAATCTCTCGAAAACAGTAAAGTTGGACAGGTTCACAAAGCTCATAAAGTCCGCTTCGGGGTGGCTTATCGGCATAGTTTTCGGACTGTTTGCGACTTTCCTCACGGTGCAGGGCATATCGGGAGGCGTCGCGGACAAGTTCGGATTGGGCATAGCAAAATTCGCGCTGTCGAGCTATGTGCCCATATTGGGAGGATATCTCTCGGACGGAATGGACTTGCTCAGCGCGTCATTGGTGCTCACGAAAAACGCGCTCGGCTATACGGGCGTGATATTGCTTGTGGCAGCAGTGGCGTTTCCGCTTGTAAAGGTGGTACTGTTTTCGCTTGCAATGAGGCTCGCCGCCGCAATTGCGGAACCACTCGGAGACGCGCGCGTCGCATCGCTCATGAGCGGAGTAGCAAGCAATGTAAGCCTGCTCATAACCGCGCTTGCGGGCGTTGCGTTTCTGTTTTTCTTGCTGCTGATGCTTTTCATCAGCTCCTGCAATGTGTTGTAGCGGGGAGGAGGGGATATGAGCGAATGGATAATCTCTATCGTGGGCGTAATTATGCTCGGCGTATTGCTCGAGATAGTCCTGCCCGACGGCAAGACAGCGAAGTATGTCAAGGGCGCGTTCTCACTGCTCGTAGTGCTTGCCATCGCCGCCCCTCTCCCGCGCCTGTTCAAGACGGACTTCAGATCCCCCTCGGATGCCTCGGTTGAGATAGACAGCGCGTATGTCGCCGAGACCTACGACGGCTACGGAGCAAGGCTTGGCGTCGCGCTCGAAGAGTATCTTGAGGGCGAGGGCATAGAGGCGGTCGTGACAGTGCGCGTCTCGGAAGGCAAAATAGAGCGCGTAAAACTGCTCGTTTCGCCCGAGCAGGCGTTTGCCGCCGAGGACGCAGTGTTAAAGCGGCTGAACATAGACAAATCGCGCATAGAGGTCGTGACAAGCGACGTCCGAAAGAGCGCATAACTCACGACATATATCGTTTTTCAGCATACAGGCAGCATTTTGCGGCGTTTTGCGGGGACGTTTTGGGTGCGCGTAAAAGATGGCATATGGCGCGAATAACGGACAACGCGGGACGCGCGAAATCGAGAGTAGATTTGATTTAAGCGGCGAAATGAGCCACAGGTGAATATAGGAGGGCATATGCAGATAGAGGACAAGAGGTCGGACAGAGCGGACGAAGGCTTGCAGGTCGAGGACAGGCGTGGCGACGGCGTATTTGCGCGCGGCAAAATGGGCTCCGTCCTAAAAAAATTGCGCGGCGTAAAAAACATACAAATTATTGCGCTGATATTCATAATCGCCGTGGGGCTCATCATATATTCTAGCGTAGCGACGGCAAAAGCGAACGACAGGAGCGATACGGCGAGCGTTATGACGGAGGAGGAACAGCGGTTAAGCGCGGTCCTTTCAAGCATAGAAGGCGCTGGCAGGGTGGAGAGTATGATAACCTTCCGCGACGGAAACATCGTCGGCGTCATAGTCATAGCGGAGGGCGCCGAAAGCATCACCGTAAGGCTGAAACTTCTTGACGCGGCGGCATGCGCGCTCGGCGTAAGCAAGCAGATCGTCAACGTCTACAGCCGTAAAAATTGAGCATATAGGAGGAATATATGAAAATGAAATCTAAGACCAAAAAGCTGTTGGTACTGTCTATCATGGTTGTGCTGCTCGTGACGACGGGCGTGCTCAACTTTGTGCTGAGTGACAAACTCGCGTCCAAAACCGATACGCCTTCCATAGGCGACGGTGTGGGCGTCACCCAGACATTTTTCGCCTCGGCAAGGAGCGAGAGAGAGGCGACAAGAGAATCGGAATTTCTCTCTCTGGACGCGATAATGAACTCCGAAACGAGCTCTGCAAGCGCCAAAGAAACCGCCGAACAACAAAAACTCGCGCTTGTCAAACGCATGGAGACCGAACTCGCCCTCGAGACCGCCATCAAGGCAAGAGGCTATGAGGACGCCATAGTCACCATAGGTGACGGAGGCATAACCGTCATCGTAGACGGCGAGCCTTTGGACAGAACGGAAACAAACAAGATCCTGTCCATAGTCGTGACCGAGGCACAATGCAAACCCTCTGAGGTGAGAGTACTCAACTACGCCTGATATATTTGCGTGGGCTCCTCGCCCACACTGAGGAAAGGGCGATTTGCCCTTTGCAATCCCAAGCTAAAAACGCGAGCTAGGCAAATCATTGCCGTCGCTCGCGCTTTTATTTTAACAATATCCGCTTTGTTTTGTCTCAACTTTCCGCCGATTTTTGTTGTAATTGTCGGCGTTTGATGTTATAATCGACTTCGGAGGCAAATATGGCGAAGGACAGTGCGAATTTCGATGTGTTCTCAAAAGTCATATCCACGCTCGCGAGGGACGCGGCGGCGGAGGTGGATGGCGTATCGCTCATCGATGACGGCCGCATAAAGAAGGCGGTCACCGTCAGCTTTTTGCAAAATGAAAAAGTGCAGGTGGACATCGCGGTGACCGTCGCGTTCGGCTCAAGCATACCCGCCAAAGTTGCCGAGTTGCAGGAGCACGTCAAGCGCGAGATCGAGAGCGCCACAAAGTTCAGAGTGAACGCGGTCAACGTCAGCGTTGAGGGCGTGGATATAGAACAGTAGGACATTATGAGAAGAGTTGCAAGAGAGAGCGTTTTTCAGCTCGTATTTGAATACACGTTTTACGGCACAAAAAATGACGAGACGTTGGGGCTCATGCTGCTTGGCGCAAACCTCACGGACGACGACAAGCAGTATATTACCGCCACTTACAACGGCGTCACTTCGCAGTTTGAGGAGTTGAAGAGCGCTATTGCGGGGTCGCTTGAGGGCTATTCAATAGACAGAGTGTATCGTCCCGATCTTGTTGCGCTCATAATCGCGACGTATGAGCTGAAGCTCGGCGAGGAGCCGCCCGCCGTCATCATCAACGAGGCGGTGTCGCTCGCAAAGAAATTCGGCTCCGACAAGTCCGGCAAGTTCGTAAACGGCGTATTGGCGAAAATTTTAAAACAATCTTGAGAGTTTTAAGTCGCGACGAGACATTTTCGTCGCATTTTGCGTGATAATATGTGTGTATCACGTTTCGGAGGCATTTATGCAGGCTCCATTCAGCGAAAAGACGGTCACTGTGAGCGAGGTCAACGCGACAATTAAGGCGTGTATGGATTCTCCCGTGTTTCAAGGGCTTGAAGTGTTCGGCGAGGTGTCGGGATTCAAGTACAGCGGTCCGCACGCCTATTTTGCGCTTAAGGACAAATTTTCGCAGCTTAGTTGCGTCTGTTTCAACGCGCGCAAGACCTACAACCCAAAGGACGGCGAGAGCGTCATCATACGCGGCTCCCTCGATTATTGGGTGAAGGGCGGTAGGCTCAGCCTTCAAGCCACCTCGATAGAGCCCGTTGGACAGGGTATGCTCGCGCTCGAATTCGAGAGGCTGAAAGAGCAACTCACTGCGGAGGGGCTCTTTGACGAGGCGCACAAAAAAACCATACCCCAATACCCCAAAAACGTGCTTGTCGTCACGTCCAAGACGGGCGCGGTGATAAGGGATATCGTCACGACGGTAAGGCGCAAAAACCCGATCATAGACATCACCGTGCGCGACGTACGCGTGCAGGGCGAGGGCGCGGCGCATGAGATCGCGGGCGTACTCAAGCGGGTGGATCTGCTCGGCTACGACGTCATAATTATCGCGCGCGGCGGCGGCTCCCTCGAAGACCTCGCTCCATTTTATGATGAGGAACTCGTAAGGACGGTTTACGCGTTGAACACTCCCGTCATATCGGCGGTAGGGCACGAGACGGACTTTTCGCTTTGCGACTTCGTTGCGGACAGGCGCGCTCCCACGCCTACAGCGGCGGGCGAACTCGTTGCGTACAACTATTACGAACTTATCGACCAAATAAAGCAAAACATTAGCAGACTGACCTTGAACGCAAAGCGCGTATTCGAGAGGAAGAGCGCGTCGGCGCAGCTGTCCTTCAACAGGCTTAGGCTTAAAGCCGAGACATTTTACTCGGAGAAGGAGCGCAGGATAGAGCGGTATCTGCAAAGCGCGCGGCAGTCTGTAGAGAAAAAGATCATAAATGCCGAAGCCGCATATAGGCTACTTGCGGGCAAGCTCGACGGATTGAGCCCGCTCAAGGTGCTCAGCCGCGGCTATTTCAGATTGCAGAGCGGAGATAAGACGATAAACGGAGTGTCCTCTCTCAAGGTGGGGGACAGCATAAAAGCGACGTCATTCGACGGCGACGTGACCGCCGAAGTGACGGATGTAAACATAAAAAAACGCGATCCGCGGAGGTGAATTATGGCGGAGATCAAAAAATTCGAGGAAGCATTGGGCGAGCTTGAGGCAGTCGTCAAAAAACTTGAGGGCGACGTGCCGCTCGACGAGGCTATCGAGGACTTCAAGCGCGGAGTGGAGCTGAGCAGGCTTTGCTTTGAAAGTTTGAAGTCGGAAAAGGGCAAGCTGGAGTTGCTTGTGGACGACATCAACAAGCTCACGCAGGAGTTCAAACTCGACTGACCTTCTATCAAAAACGGTGTATTAACTGTACGTTTATGGTGGATAAAACTGCATTTCTTGCGCATTTTGAAAAATACTTGGCGGGACTTCTCGTCGGCGACAGCTCGCCGTTGAGTGAGATCGCACGCTACTGCGCGTTGGACGGTGGAAAGCGCGTGCGTCCTACTTGCGTATACCTTGGCGCGCTTGCGTCGGGCAAGGAGTGCGAAGAGGACGCTCTTTTCGCGCTTGCCGCGGGGTTGGAGCTTATCCACAACTATTCGCTCGTACACGACGATTTGCCCGCTATGGACAACGACTCCGTGCGGAGGGGCAAACCGTCCGCGCATGTCGCTTTCGGCGAGGCAAACGCCATACTCGCGGGGGACGAGATGCTGAGCGTCGCGCTTGCGCACCTCATCAGCGGCTCGGCAAAATACGGCAAACAATTTGCAAACGCCGCGCTCGAAATTGCAAACGCCGCCGTGGATATGACGCACGGACAGGCTATAGAACTCGCGGGTCTTTCCGGTCGCGATGAGCTCCTTCATATGTACAGCCTCAAGACGGGCGCGCTCATTCTCGGAGCGCTGCGCGCGGGCGCCATTGCGGCGGACGCAAACCCGGATACGCTTGCCAAAGTCACCGCATACGGCAGGGCAGTAGGGCTTTGTTTCCAACTTTCCGACGACCTGATTGACGGGGACGGCGCCGTAAAACTTCTGGGAGAGGATATCACCCGCGATCTGCTTGACCACGCCCTCTCGGACGCCCTCAACTACGCCGCCACTTTGCCCGAACCACTCTCGGACTTCGCGCTTAAAATGGCTCGCCGCACAAAGTGAATCTATAACTAAAAAATTTTAAACCTGCGCATATTTTCGGCAGATGACACCATTTAAATAAGTTTAGTGCGGTATTTCGCTAAGCTCATACAGCTACTTGCATTTGCTCACAGTTCGCTGCTCTATAGCGACGCGTGCAGGATACGGGCGGATTGCAAATCAAGAGCAGTAGCGGTGAGAGTCCGAGCGAGGCACAAAAAAAAGTAGCAAACGCTTATTTTTTTTTGTGCACTGTCTGAAAGCAAAGTTGAACTTGTTGCGTAGACTCAACAGCCCCTCAGGGCACACACCTTTCTTGCACGGTATAGTGTGCTAAACCTATGGTATAGATGCCCATCGTCCGTTTTTGGTAAATTTGAAGTTTACCGTTTCTTGATTTTCGGCATCGGCAGGTCGTCATACATTTTCTCGAATAATCCTGTCAAAAAAGCCTTATCGTCCACATTGTCCACAAGCAGCATTTCCTTTGCGCCCTCATACGGCAAGGAATATTCCGCTTGCGGCATATAGGAAATTGCAGATCTCACGGGTTTTACGAGCAATCTGTCGTCGTAGATCCCGCCGACAAGTTTGCCGCGATAGTAAATCAAAAATTCACCCATCATAGGCTTGTAGGTGATGTCCTTTAAGTCGGATAGTTGCTCCAAAATGAAATCCAAATATTCTTTGCTTGACGGCATGATCCCTCCGCTGAATTGAAGTTTATAAAGCTAAATTAAGTTTAGAAGAAATAACAAATTCATAATCGGGAAAGCTACGATAATGCTCAGAAAAAAACAAATGAGCACACCCATCCCAATTTGATAGCGTTGGCGCACATAAATAACACCGAGGGAGCCCATCTTTTTGAAAATTTCGCTCCTTTTCGCCGTTTTGTAAAAATAGTTTCCCAAGAAAATTCCTCCGAGCCCTGTACCCAATAACATGATCAATATCGGAAGAGATATTAAAGGACCGGGCTCTTCGATTTCGCGAGGAAAAGAGCCGAACAAAAGGGAAACAATACTGACCGCCGCGAAAAGTATTACGGTCAAAGCAATGCGTAATTCCAACAGTACATATTTATTTTCAAGATAACGCTCGTTCGGCTTGCCCTTTTTATTTTTCGTGAGGTCGATTTTTTCAACCCAAACAGGAAAACGAATGATTTCAATGATAAAAAATGGAATTGCGACAAAGAAATTGATATATAACAATATGTCAAAAAAGCGATTCATTTCTTCTCCTCC
>CANPWB010000028.1 GCA_947581925.1 uncultured Clostridia bacterium | reverse complement strand
AGGGGATTCTTCGACTACGCTCAGAATGACAGTGGGTATATAAGGTGTCATGTTGAACGGAGCGCAGCGGAGTCGAAACATCCCCGAGTGCAGAGGAAGTGCCTCTATAAAGGGGATTTCTCGACTACGCTCGAAATGACAACTGATATAAGGGGACTCCGCGCTCGAAATGACAAGGGAAAAGAAATGTATTCGCAGTATAGGATGTTTCGACAAAAATAGCAAATCACGATTTGCCAAATCGTACTTGACTATTTTGCAAGCCGTGCTATAATGTATGTGTAACGGAGGTGCGCTATGTTTATAGGAAGAGGCAAGGAGCTTGGTCAGCTTCAACGGGCGTATGACAGCGATAAGTTTGAATTTGTGGTGATCTATGGGCGGAGACGGGTCGGCAAGACTGCGCTCATAAATCAATTCGTCAAGGATAAGGACGCGATCTACTTCATGGGTGTGGAGAGCAACGCCAAGCAAAATCTTGAAAATTTCAGCAGGTGCGTTTTGGAATTTGCGAATGGCATTGATGTGGATTCGACTTTCGCGTCATTTCAAGCGGCGTTGGAATATGTGTTTAAACTGTCCCAAAACAAGCGGATAGTTTTGGCGATAGACGAATATCCGTATGTCGCTCGCGCCGAAAAGAGTTTGGCGTCCACGATACAACTGTTGATCGACAAATATCAAAGCGCGTCGAAGTTGATGTTGATTTTGTGCGGGTCGTCTATGTCATATATGGAGGACAAAGTACTCGCATACAAAGCGCCCTTGTACGGCAGAAAAACCGCGCAGATCAAGCTGCAGCCGTTTGATTTTTTTGAGGTGCGCGATTATTTCAAAAACTTTTCAAATGAGGAAAAGGCTTTGGCATACGGAATGGTCGGAGGCACGCCTCAATACCTGTTGCAGATAAACGATAGACTGAGCATCGATCAAAACATAAAAAACACATTTTTGAACCCTTCTTCCGCCTTGTATGAGGAGCCTGTCAATCTCCTCAAGCAAGAAGTCAGAGAGCCCGCGGTATACAATGCGATAGTTTCCGCGATTGCGACCGGCGCTTCAAGAATGTCGGAAATTTCGTCCAAAATAGGGGTGGAAACAAATGCCTGCGCGACATACCTCAAACAGCTTATCGAGCTTGAGATCGTGCAAAAAGAGACCCCGTATGGCGAGAAAAATTCAAAGAGGGCAATATACCATATCAATGACAATATGTTCAGATTTTGGTATAGATTTGTCTTGCCAAACAATTCAGTCATAGCAAAGGGCGCCTCGGAAATCGCCTATAAAAAACATATTGAGCCGCAAATCTCCGATCATATGGGCAAGGTGTTTGAAGAGATCTGCAAGCAATATTTATGGAGACTGTTACTGAAAGGGCAAAGCCCCGTCGAATTTTCTTCTTTGGGCAGATGGTGGGGGACCGACCCCGCGAATAGGAAACAGGTCGAAATCGATATAATCGCGGAGCAAGACGCGCATACGGCGCTATTTGCCGAGTGCAAATGGACGAATGAAAAAGTCGATGTCAATGTGCTTGACTCGCTTATTGCAAAGTCCCGGTTGTTTGACTATGATGACGCGCATTATTATCTCTTTTCCAAATCGGGATTTACAAAGGGATGCGTCGAAAGAGCTTGCGAGATGAATCAGGTGCATTTAATAGACTATAATTCTATGTCGTAGTATCTGCCCCATAAAATCAATTTGTAATTTCGTTAATTGCTCGGGCAGGGATATTCTTCGACTACGCGCGGAATGGCAGAGGGCGAGGCGGCGGCATAAAATGGTGCTATGGGGTCGGATTTGGATTTTGGCAGAGAAGTTGGCGCGCTCCATGACGCGATGGGCGAGATTTGCGACTCACCGCTGAACCTCAATATTCTTGCGGTCGCCCTTGCCGATTCGCTGTCGCAAGGCAAGAGCAGGGAGCAGCTCGAGAGGCTCTCAAAATTTTTGCAGATGTTACAGACTGCGCTCAAGGCGTATATGTGAGGATTTCGCGGCGGTTGACGTTGTATTGCGCTTACATGTCCCGAGCCGTTTTATCTTCTCGCATACATGCGCTACGCGGCGAATGAATATGTGCCGCCCAGAATGGGATTTGTCTCTTGCGATGTTCAGATTTACGCGCCGAAATGACTGACACGCCCTGTTTTGAAGTATTGACAAAACGCGCAGACGGTGGTATAACATAGGCGGAAAGAAAGCAACTTTTGTCAGACTTATTTTTTGAGTTTGTGCATTTTGGACAGTTTAAATGTCGAAAACGCGCAGATAAAGAGGTGTTTATGGATATTTTCGAGGCAATGAGGGCACGTCATAGCGTGAGGCAGTACAAGGCGGAGCCCATTGGTCAAGACGTCGCGGACAAGCTTAGGGAAGAGATCGCAAAGTGCAACGCCGAGGGCGGGTTGCACCTTCAGCTCGCGCTCAACGAGCCTAAGGCGATGAACTGCTTGCTTGCAAAATACGGCAGTTTTAAAAACGCGGTCAACTATATCGCTATGGTCGCGCCCAAGGACGGCTGCGAGGAGAAGGTCGGCTACTACGGCGAGAGGCTTGTCCTGCTTGCGAGGCAGCTTGGGCTTGGCACTTGCTGGGTCGCGGGCAGCTATAAAAAGGTCCCCGAAGCGCTTGATATAGCGGAAGGCGAAAAAATTCACATGATCATCACGGTCGGCTACGGCGAGAACGAGGGCAAACCCCACCGCTCAAAGAGCCCAGAGGACGTGAGCAACATTTCAGAGGCAAGCCCCGAATGGTTCAAGAAAGGAGTGGAATTCGCGCTGCTCGCGCCTACGGCGATCAATCAGCAAAAGTTTCGTTTCGAGCTTGACGGGGACAAAGTCAAGGCGACGCACGGCATGGGACCGTATGCAAAGACGGACCTCGGCATAGCAAAGCTCCACTTCGAGCTGGGTGCGGGAAAGGAAAATTTCGTATTTGAGTGAACGCCTCGTTTTGCACCCCATCCTTGCATTTTATCACATTTCTCTGAAAATTTCCCGCATTATTTCGCGCCCGACGGCTACGTGAAGTCTTGTTGTATTCTCCGCATAAAAAAGCTGTTGCGCAGTCGGGCGCTTTTTGATATAATGTCTTCAATATATTGTCGATTTTTGTCGATATTTCGGCGCGCGGGCGGCACTAAATTTGCGACATCATACGCCGAAGGCGCCGTTGCGGAAAATCGACGATAGGGATATACTATGAGTGACGAGTTTGCAAACGGCGATCCGGAATTGGACGGTATGACCGAGTCGGGCAAGGGCGCGTCCTCCGCGCAGAGAGGCGGCTCTTCCGACTATAGCCCCGAGACGCGCGCTGCCTTAGACGCCGCGGGCGGTTGCTCCATTATTGCCAAAAAGAGGATAAAACGGGAGGAGTTGCGCCGCAAAGTCAAGAAAGCGGCGGTGATAGTGCTTGTCGTCTCGCTCATTCTGACGTCGCTCGCGTATATTTTGCTGCTTTTCGACCGTAGTAACGACGTTCGCATCACGGCGAGCTCGCCTGACGAAAGCCATATCTCGCTATCCTTCGACGATACCTATTGGGCGACCTATCTCGACGCGCAAGGTCCGTCTAAGTTTTGGAATGTCAGCTACAGCCCCGCCTATGAACAGGAAAAGATCGACGACAAAGGCTATGTCCTCGACCTGCTGTTGGACGACGATATCCCGATCGGGGTGAACAACGGCAAGAATTTCATTCGTTTTACCTGTATGTTGCGCAACGACTGCGATACGGACGTCACCGTTGACTACGAGATGACGCTCGATTATGACAACAACAGCGGGTTGAAGGACGCGGTGCGCGTCATGTGGGGCGAGAGCATAAAAGTTCCGGACGGCGATACGCCCGCCGACCTCGAAATGACGAGCGTAAGGGTGTACGCCGCGCTAAGCGACGACCCGCGGCTTGCATGTACAAAGCTGAACGAAGGGCGGAGCGCAGAGGACGGCTATCTTGAATACGTCGCGTACCCCGTCGGCTCGGACGCTCCCGATTTCGATTGGCAAAACGACTTTTTCAAAAAGCTGGACTCTCCGTACGGCATGACGACAGAGGACGCGCTGGCAAACGGTTTCCTCGAGCCTACTGAGCCTTTCGGAGAGGACTTCGTATTCAAAAATACTACGACGCTCGCCCGCGGCGGCATTATGTATTGTTATGTCTGCATATGGCTTGAGGGTAGTGACTTCGATTGCGTGGACTCCGCGCTCGGCGGCTACGTCAAACTCGGCGTAAACTTTTTCGCACATTCTTGACGATTGCGGACTCGAATTACATTCGGGGACTGTTTTATATTAAAAGTGCAAATCCGTAAAAGCGTCCGCGGGACGACTTTTTTGAAGTATAGGTTTTATATTCGCGCAAGCGAGGTCGGACATTTAGTACGCGCAAACATACGCGCAAAAATACATACGGAAATTTATTTGAAAATACATATTGTATTTTATATAATATATCTATATTTTTGTCTTTAAAATCGTTTGACAAATTCGAGCAAAAAGTTTATAACAATAGCAATGTCCAAGGCAAGGCGGTATGGCGCCGCCGCGGCGCGGGCTTTCGGGAGGTGCGGAAATGATGCCGAAGTTCAAGGGAAAGAATTGCCGCATACAGGGCGTAACAGCGCCCGAGTCTCCCGTTTTTGAGGATAGATATTTGAAATTGCCCGGTCTCATTGATGTACACGTACATTTGAGAGAGCCGGGTTTTTCTTATAAGGAGACAGTCGCAAGCGGCACGCTCGCGGCGGCGAGAGGGGGTTTTAGCGCGGTCTGCTGTATGCCGAACCTCTCTCCCGTGCCCGATTCGGACGAAAATTTGAGGACGCTCGAGGACATAATTGCCCGCGACGCGAAGGTGAGGGTGTACCCGTATGCCGCTATAACAGTGGGCGAAAAGGGCGGAGAGCTTGTGGACTTCCATTCTCTCAAGGGGCGCGCCGTGGCGTTTTCGGACGACGGCAGAGGCGTACAGAGCGAGGATACGATGCGCCGCGCTATGCAGCTTGCCGCACAAGAGGGAGTCATCATCGCCGCGCATTGCGAGGACGACAAACTTAGGGCGGGCGGATATGTGCACGCGGGCAGGTACGCGCTCGAACACGGGCATAAGGGAATATCGAGCGAGAGCGAGTGGAGACAGATCGAGCGCGACCTTCTCCTCGCCGAAGAGACGGGCGCGAAATATCACGTGTGCCACATCTCGACAAAGGAGAGCGTCCAGCTCATACGCGAGGCAAAGGCGAGGGGCGTGGACGTGACCTGCGAGACCGCTCCGCACTATCTTGTGCTGGACGAAAACGATATGAGAGAGGACGGGCGTTTCAAGATGAACCCGCCGCTCCGCTCCCGCGAGGACAGGCTTGCGCTCATAGAGGGCGTGAAGGACGGCACTATTGATATGATAGCGACGGACCACGCGCCGCACTCCGCCGAGGAAAAGGCGAAAGGGCTGGAGCATAGCGCTATGGGCGTCGTGGGGCTGGAGTGCGCTTTCCCCGTGCTGTATACGGAACTTGTGAAAAAGGGAGTTATATCGCTCGAGAGGCTTATAGATCTGATGAGCTACGCGCCGTCAAAGCGCTTCGGGATACCCGTCGAGGGCGTGGCGCTTTGGGACGTGAGCGAGGAATATGAGGTAGACCCCGCGGAATTTCTTTCCAAGGGCAAGGCTACTCCGTTCGAGGGCAGAAAAGTTTTCGGAAGATGCGTTAAACTTGATATCGGAGGCAAAACCGTATGGAATTTGACAGAAAGATAATCATGGACGACGGCACCGAGTATTACGGTACCGCATTCGGCAGGACGGACGGCGTTTTCGTGTTCGAGATCGTTTTCAACACGTCCGTAGTCGGATATCAGGAGATAGTCTCCGACCCGTCCTACACGGATCAGGCGGTGGTGATGACCTATCCCGTGATAGGCAACTACGGCATAGCCAAGGAGGATTTCGAGACAAAGCGTCCCACGATTGGCGCGCTCGTCGTGAGGGACTATAACGATTTGCCCTCAAACTTCCGTAGCGTGGAGACGCTAGGCGAGCTGCTTGACGAGTACGGCATCCCCGGCATTTCGGGTGTGGATACGAGAATGCTCACGCGCTCCATACGCGACTTCGGCTCGCGCAGGGTGTGCATATGTCCCGCGGATATGCCTACGGCGGAGGGACTTCTGCTCATAGCCGCCTCCCCCGTGCCGCATGACGCTGTGGCGAGGGTGAGCAGCAAAAAGCGCAATTTCAGCCGCGCCCCGCATGCAAAGTACAATGTCGTCGCCATAGATTGCGGCATGAAACAGAACATAGTGCGATGCCTCAACGCGCGCGGGTGCGACGTTACGATAGTGCCGTACAATACGACGTATGAAGAGATAGTCAAGCTCTCGCCCGACGGCATCTTCCTCTCCAACGGCCCCGGCGACCCCGAGGACAACGCGGACACGATAAAGACAGTCGCAAAGCTGTACGGCAAATATCCCATGTTCGGCATATGCCTGGGGCATCAACTCATCGCGCTCGCGAGAGGAGGCAAGACGTACAAGCTCAAATTCGGGCATCGCGGCGGCAACCATCCCGTCAAGAGACTAGAGACGGGCAAAATAGAGATGACGTCGCAAAATCACTCCTACGCGGTGCTCCCCGAAAGTTTGAAGGGCACGGGACTCAAAGTCACGCACATAAATCTGCTTGACGGCACAGTAGAGGGCATGCAGGACGCAAAACACAAGGTGTTCAGCGTACAATACCACCCCGAAAGTGCCCCGGGGCCGCAGGATTCGAGTTATCTTTTCGACATGTTCATAAATTTGATGGAGGAAAACAGGAATGCCTAAGAGAACGGACCTTAAAAAAATACTTGTCATCGGCTCCGGCCCCATCGTTATAGGGCAGGCGGCGGAATTCGATTACGCGGGCACACAGGCTTGCCTCGCCTTGAGAGAAGAGGGCTATGAAGTGGTGCTCGCAAACTCCAATCCCGCTACCATAATGACGGACACCACCGTCGCGGACAAGGTGTATATGGAGCCGCTCACACTCGAGTATCTCGCAAAGATATTGCGCTATGAGCGCCCCGACGCCATAGTCCCCGGCATAGGCGGACAGACGGGACTCAACCTCGCCGTCCAACTTGCCAAAAAGGGCGTGCTCGACGAGTGCGGAGTGGAGCTTTTGGGCACGAGTCCCGAGTCCATAGAAATGGCGGAGGACAGAGAAAAATTCAAGGAGCTTTGCCTCTCTTTGGGCGAGCCTGTACTTCCTTCCATCATAGCGTTCAGCATGGAGGAGGGCGTAAAAGCGGCTGAAGAGATAGGCTATCCCGTCGTGCTTCGTCCCGCGTTCACTTTGGGCGGCACGGGCGGCGGCTTTGCGGACAACGAGGAGGAATTCAGAGAGATAATGAAAAACGCGCTCATGCTCTCTCCCGTGCATCAAGTACTCGTCGAAAAGTCCATAAAGGGATTTAAGGAGATAGAGTACGAGGTCATGCGCGACGCCAACGACACCGCCATAACTGTTTGCAATATGGAAAATATAGACCCCGTCGGCGTACATACGGGCGACTCAATGGTCGTCGCACCTTCGCAGACGCTCACAAATAAGGAATATCATATGCTACGCGACTCCGCGCTCAAGATAATCCGCGCGCTCAAGATAGAAGGCGGCTGCAACGTGCAATTCGCGCTGGATCCGCAGTCATTCGACTATTTCCTCATCGAGGTCAATCCCCGCGTATCGCGCTCTTCCGCGCTCGCGTCCAAGGCGAGCGGCTACCCCATAGCGCGCGTTTCGGCGAAGATAGCGGTGGGCATGACGCTCGACGAGATACAGCTCGCCAACACTCCCGCGTGCTTCGAGCCTACGCTCGACTACGTGGTGACAAAGATAGCGCGCTTCCCCTTCGACAAGTTCAGCACTGTCTCAAACAAGCTCTCCACGCAGATGAAGGCGACGGGCGAGGTCATGAGCGTGGGCAGGACGATAGAGGAGAGCTTGCTCAAAGCGGTGCGCTCCCTCGAAGTGGGCGTAAATCACATCTACCATTCAAAATTCGACAGCTACGGCATACCCGAGCTTAAGGAATACATCAAGGAGGGCAGGGACGACAGACTGTATGCGCTCGCGGAGCTTTTAAGGCGCGGCGTGACAGTAAACGAGCTCGCCAAGATAACCAAGATAGACCCGCTTTTCCTTGAAAAATTTAAGAATATCACGGACTATGAGAAGGTGGTCGAGGCGGCGCCCTTCGACGCGGACGTGCTGTACGGCGCGAAGCGTATGGGCTTTTCGGACGCCTACATCGCAAAACTTTGGCAGACGGACGAGGACAATGTCTATGAGCTCAGACGGCAAAAAAACATAATGCCCGTCTACAAGATGATAGACACTTGCGCGAGCGAGTTCAAGAGCTATGTGCCGTATTTTTACAGCAGTTATGAGCGCGAGAACGAGTCCATAGTTTCAAACAGACACAAGATAGTCGTGCTCGGCTCGGGCCCCATACGCATAGGGCAGGGCGTGGAATTCGACTACTCCACGGTGCATGCGGTCAAGACGATAAAGGAGAGCGGTTTTGAGGCTATCGTCATCAACAACAATCCCGAGACCGTCTCCACGGACTACACTTGCTCCGACAAGCTGTATTTCGAGCCGCTCACGGTCGAGGATGTCATGAACATACTCACGCTCGAAAAGCCGGACGGCGTAATCGCGTCTTTGGGCGGGCAGACGGCTATAAACCTCGCGGGCGGGCTTGCGGCGCGCGGAGTCAAGATAATAGGCACGGACCAGGACGCCATAGAGCGCGCGGAAAACAGGGACGCCTTTGAAAAGGTCATGGAGAAATTGGGCATACCTCAACCCCGCGGCATGGCAGTCACCAGCGTAGAAGAGGGCGTGAGGGTCGCAGAAGAGATAGGCTATCCCGTGCTCGTGCGCCCAAGCTATGTGCTGGGCGGAAGGGCAATGCAGATAGTCGGCAGCGAAAAAGCGCTTCGCATATACCTCGCCACAGCCGTCAAGATAGACGAAAAACAGCCCGTGCTCGTGGACAAGTACATAATAGGCAAGGAACTTGAGGTGGACGCGGTGTGCGACGGTACGGATGTGTTCTGCCCCGGCATTATGGAGCTTGTGGAGCGTACGGGCATACACTCGGGCGACTCAATATCCGTCTATCCCACTATAAGCGTTTCGCAAAAGGCGAAGGATACAATTTTGCAGTACACCAAACAGCTCGGCCTCGGCATAGGCATAGTCGGGCTTTACAACATCCAATTCATCGTGGATAAAAATGAAAAGGTGTATGTGATAGAGGTCAATCCGCGCTCCTCGCGCACGGTGCCCTTCCTCTCGAAGTCTACGGGCTACAGCCTCGCGGACATAGGCACGCGCGTCATACTCGGCAAATCGCTCAAGGAGCAGGGATTTAATGAACTCTATCCCAAGGAAAAGGAAAAACACTATGTCAAGGTGCCCGCGTTCTCATTCTCGAAGATAATAGGGCTCGACGCCTACCTCTCTCCCGAAATGAAGTCCACGGGCGAGGCTATAGGCTATGACAAGAGCTTGACGAGGGCGCTATATAAGGCGCTCCAGGCAAGCGGCATGAACGTCGTCAACTACGGCACAATATTCGTCACCGTCGCGGACAAGGACAAGGAGGAGGCGTTGCCGCTCATACGCAGGTTTTATAAGCTCGGTTTCAACATCGAGGCGACCGCGGGCACGGCTAAGTTCTTGAAGGAGCACGGCATACGCACTCGCACAAAACAGAAGATAAGCGAGGGCTCAGACGACATTCTGGACTCCATTCGCAAGGGATATGTCAACTACGTCATAAGCACGCGCGACATAGACTCCCTCTCGCAGGAGTCGGACGGCTATCTCATACGCCGTTGCGCCGTTGAAAACAACGTGACTATGTTCTCGTCCCTCGACACGGTGAGGGTGCTGCTTGACGTGCTTGAGGAGATAACCATCACCATATCCACGATAGACGCGTGAACCGATATGCGCGTGAAATAATTGACGCGTGAAATTTATATTGATATGAGAAGGACAGTTGATTTTGTCGTGAAAGAAAATATCCCGCTCACCTCAAACGTGTACGAGATGACGCTTGCGGGGGATACGCGCTTTGTGACGGCGGCGGGGCAGTTTGTAAACGTCGCGCTCGACGGGCTGTATCTGCGCCGTCCCATATCCGTATGCGACGTCACGGACGGAGTTTTGACATTGATATACAAAGTCGTGGGCAAGGGCACGGACGCCATGTCTCAAAAAAAGAGCGGAGATACGCTGAATATCCTCACGGGGCTTGGCAACGGCTATGACCTGTCGCTCGCAGGGGACAGCCCCCTACTTTTGGGAGGCGGCGTGGGAGTCCCGCCCCTATACCTGCTCGCGAAAAAACTTGCAGAGCAGGGCAAAAAAGTCACAGTCGTCTTGGGATTCAACACCGCGGACGAAGTGTTTTACGAGAAGGAGTTTTCCTCTCTCGGCGCGGACGTAAGGGTGACCACCATGGACGGAAGTTACGGCACGAAAGGCTTTGTGACGGACGCTGTAGACGGAAAATTTTCGCACTATTACGCCTGCGGTCCGCTGCCAATGCTCAAAGCCGTATCCAAACTCGATATGAGCGGATCCCTCTCTCTCGAAGAGAGGATGGGGTGCGGTTTCGGCGCGTGTATGGGGTGTAGCATAATGACCAAAAACGGCGTAAAGCGCGTGTGCAAGGAGGGCCCCGTCTTTGACGCGGCGGAGGTGATATGGTGAGCAAGAAAAGTTGCGAAATGACAAAATCGGCATTTAAAGCGTCAAATTTGTCCCCTCAAGTGTCGCTTTCGGGCATTACGCTTGACAATCCCATCATTCCCGCGTCGGGCACTTTCGGTTTCGGATATGAATTTGCGGACTTTTACGACATAAACATTTTGGGTTCAATAGCGCTCAAGGGCACGACCAAAGAGGGCAGATACGGCAATCCACTTCCGCGCATAGCGGAGTGCACCGCGGGGCTCATAAACAGCGTAGGGCTTCAAAATCCCGGGGTGGAAAAGGTGATAAGCGAGGAGTTGCCAAAGCTCAAAAAATGCTTCTGCAAACCCGCGATCGCAAACATCTCCGGCTTTTGCGTGGACGACTACGTCTATGCCGCCGAGAGGCTGGACAAAGAGGAACAGATAGGTTTGCTTGAGATCAACATCAGCTGTCCCAACGTGCACGGCGGCGGCATGAGTTTCGGCACGGACCCGAAATGCGCATACGCGGTGACAAAGGCGGTCAAGGACGTCGCGAAAAAGCCCGTATACATCAAACTCACGCCAAACGTCACGTCGATAGCGGATATAGCGAAGGCGTGTGCGGACGGCGGCGCGGACGGCATAAGCCTCATCAATACGCTGCTCGGCATGCGCATAGACCTAAAGAGCAAACGACCCGTCATCGCCAACAAGGCGGGCGGCTTTTCAGGGCGCGCGATAATGCCCGTCGCGGTGAGGATGGTGTACGAGGTGTACGAGGCGGTGAAACTCCCCATAATCGGTATGGGCGGCATAGCGAGCGCGGAGGACGTCATCGAGTTTATGCTTGCGGGCGCGACGGCGGTGGAAGTCGGGGCGCAAAACCTCGTGGACCCGTATGCCTGCAAGGATATAATAGAGGCTCTGCCCGCGGCTATGCAAAAATACGGCATTAAAGATTTGAGAGATATCATAGGAGGTGCTCACGTATGAAAGACGTAATCGTCGCGCTGGATTTTGAAAACAAGGCAAAAGCGCTCTCATTCCTCGACTTGTTCAAGGACGAGAAACCCTTTGTCAAGATAGGTATGGAGCTGTTCTATTCGGAGGGCCCCGACATCGTGCGCGAGATAAAAGCGCGCGGACATAAGATATTTCTCGACCTCAAACTTCACGATATCCCCAACACCGTTAAAAGCGCTATGAGCGTGCTCAAAGGGCTTGACGTGGATATGACCAATCTACACGCGGGCGGCGGCAGCGAGATGATGAAGGCGGCGATAGAGGGATTGACGCGCGAGGACGGCACACGTCCCTTGCTCATCGCGGTGACGCAACTCACAAGCACAAGCGAGGAACTTATGCACAACGACCTCCTCATTGAAAAGCCGCTTAAGGATGTCGTGATGCACTATGCAAAGACGGCTAAGGAGAGCGGGCTTGACGGAGTCGTATGTTCACCCCTCGAGGCGGGCGAAGTGCATGCGGCATGCGGAAAAAACTTCTTGACAGTCACCCCGGGCGTACGCTTTGCGGACGGCGAGAAAGGGGATCAAGTGCGTGTGACTACTCCCGCAAGGGCGAGGGAGCTCGGCTCCGATTTCATAGTCATGGGCAGACCCATAACGCGCGCGGAGGATCCCGTCAAGGCATACAGGCGCGCCGTGAGCGAGTTTTCGGGCAAATAAGCAAAAACCTACCACATGTGCAAATTTCGGCGGGATAAATCGAAAATCGCGTCGGACAAACAGCCGGACAAACAGCAATATAAAAAATAAATTTTTTCGGAGATAGATATGCAAAACATTGAAAAGATCATCGCAAAAGATCTGCTCGCCATCGGCGCGGTATTTCTGCGCCCCGACGAGCCGTTCACCTGGGCGAGCGGCATAAAGAGCCCGATATACTGCGACAATCGCCTCACTCTCACGGCGCCCGCGGTAAGGCGGGATGTTGAAAACGGGCTCAAAGCGCTCATCGAGGAGCATTTTCCCGAGGCGGAAGTTCTCATGGGCACGTCTACGGCGGGCATAGCGCATGCGGCGATTGTCGGGTGGCTCATGGACAAGCCTATGGGCTATGTGCGCAGTGGCAACAAGGACCACGGCAGGGGCAACCGCATAGAAGGCAAGCTCGAGGCGGGGCAAAAAGTGGTCGTTGTCGAGGACCTCATCTCCACGGGCGGCTCCTGCATAGAGGTGGTTGAGGCGCTGAGAGAGGCGGGCGCGGAAGTGCTCGGCATAGTATCCATATTCACGTACGGCATGCAGAAAGGGCTGGACAGGCTTAAAGAGGGGGATGTCGTGAATTTCAGCCTTTCAAATCTTGACGCACTCGCGAGAGTGGCGGCGGATGAGGGCTACATCAAAGAGGAGGACGTCGCGAGACTGCTCGCTTTCCGCGACGACCCGTCCGACGAGAGGTGGATAAAAAATGAGACATTTGCTTGACGTTTGCGATCTCAGCGTGGACGAGCTGTATTCGCTTATCGCGACAGCCGAGGATATTGCGGCGAACAGGGCAAAATACGCACATATTCTGGACGGCAAAAAGCTTGCAACGCTGTTTTTTGAGCCTTCCACGCGCACGAGACTGTCTTTTGAGGCGGCAATGCTCGAGTTGGGCGGACAGGTGATAGGATTCAGCGAGGCGTCCTCCAGCTCCGCTTCAAAGGGCGAGTGCGTCTCGGACACGGCGAGGGTAGTCGCAAATTATGCGGACATAATCGCTATGCGCCATCCCATAGAGGGCGCGGCGCTCGCGGCGGCGGAGAAGTCCCCCATACCCATAATAAACGCGGGCGACGGCGGGCATTGCCACCCCACGCAGACGCTCGCCGACTTGCTTACCATACACAGGGAGCTCGGCAGACTTGACGACCTCACCATAGGGCTGTGCGGCGACCTGCTTTACGGCAGGACGGTGCATTCGCTTATCAACGCGATGCTGAGATACAAAAATATCCGTTTCATATTCATTTCGCCAAAGTCTTTGAGGCTGCCCGAGTACACGCTCCGCGCGCTTGAAGAGGCTGGCGCGCAAGCCGTCGAGACGGCGTCTCTCGAAGAATATATGCCCGATCTGGACGTATTGTACATGACGCGCATACAGCGCGAGCGTTTTCCCTCAATGGAGGCGTACAACGCGGTCAAGGACAGCTACCGTCTCACCCCCGACAAACTCGAGAGCGCAAAGGCGACGATGCGCATACTGCACCCGCTCCCGCGCGTGAACGAGATTGCGAAGTCGGTGGACGACGACCCGCGCGCGGCGTATTTCCGCCAGACCTTCAACGGCAAGCTCATGCGCGAGGCGCTGTTGCTGTTTTTGCTGTCCGACGCGGCAAAGAGCGCGCCTTCAAACCTTCCGAAGGGCGAGAAATGCGCCGAGAAGTGCCCGAATCCGAAGTGCATCACAAACAATGAATACGGCTTCGAGATGATGTGCACGTCGCTCGAGGACGGCACGAAAAAGTGCCGCTACTGCGAGACTAAACTTTGAAATATAGTTTGAAAATAAGCTTGAAAATTTTTTCAAAGGCGCGCCTTACGGCGCGTCATTTCTTTTCAAGAGACGGGTATTATGTCGCATTTTTGGCAATATAGAGGCTCTTTTGATATGACATCAAATAAAATGTTTCGACTCCCTCCGCCGAAAAACGGAAAATTTGCGTCTTTAAAACTATTTATAATGGGGGTATGAAAAAGGGAAGATTGAAGGCGGAGAGAAAATTTTTTCCGATGTTTGAGAATAAGCTCACTCCCTCCGCCGCGGTAAAATTCGGCATAGAGTGGCTTTGTCTAGTGCTTATGGCGTCCGTAGATGACTTCGGATTTTCGTTTGCGCTCGCGCTGTTTTGCGGGTTTGTATTCGCAAGGCAGAACATCATAGCCCTCGCTCCCGCTTTTGTCGTCGCCTGTTGCGTGTTTTATTTGAGCTGGTGGACGTTGCTCTTTTCCGTGTGCCCGATAATCGCCCTGATCGTGTTGTATTTTGTGTATTTCAAGCTTAAGCGCAACGTGCCGCTTTGGGCTGTAGCCCTCGCGGCGGTAGTCGGCATGATACCCTATATCGCGGTGAATTGCGCGCTTTACGGGGAATATTTTTTGGCGGCGATCGCCGTCCTCATAGCGCTTGTTGGCATATTTGTCTCGGGTATCGCCTCGTACGCGATTTTGGTGAGGGGATCCGGGCGTATGAGCGTGGATGAGCTTATAGCTTTGGGCGTTTTGACAGTAGCTTTCGGCTACGCGTTGAGCGGCGCGGACTTTTGGGGATTTAAACTTGTCTTTATCGTCGCGGGCGCGGCGCTCCTCGTCTCGTCGCAGTGTTTCAAGCCGCAAGTCACGCTGTTCTTGTCCCTCCTTCTCGGTTTCGGAGTAGCGATAGATATGGGCGACATCGCCTGTCTTGCGGGACTTGCCGTGCTCGGCGTGGCGGCGGTGGCGTTTTCGCCCTTTACAAAGTGGTCGTCCGCGCTTGCCATGCTCGCCGCGCAGGGGGTGATGTGGCTCATTGACGCATACAGCGGGGCGGGGTGGCGCGCGCTCGTCATGACGAGCGTAGGGACTGCCGCCTGCCTATGCTTGCCGCGAGGCGCGATATCCCGCATACGCGCGCTGACGGGTGCGGACGATCGCGTATCCTATGCCGGCGTCGTCAACAGACAGGCGCGGGTGACCGCGGGCAGATTGTGCGCGGCGAGCGACGTATTTTACGAGCTGTCCAATGGGCTGAAAAGGACGGTAGATATCAGCAGCGTATATAACTCGGACAGGCTCGCGCACGAGATAGCGAGAAACTATTGCGGCAAATGCGCGGACAGAGAGAGCTGTTTCAAGTCTTTGGGCGGCGAGGACACTTACTCAATTTTAAAGCCTATGGCGGAGGCGGCTTTGAGCAGGGGCAAGGTGACGATACTCGATATGCCGCCCTTCATAACCTCGCGCTGTACAAAAATGCACACGCTCGCGTCCGTGATAAACTCGAGCGCGCAGGCGTACCTTCAAAAGCGGGACGCGTCCGAGAGCGCGATGGTGGGCAAACGTATGCTTTCGGAGCAGTTCGCGGGGATAGCGCTCATTTTGGATTCGCTTGCCGAGGATTGCGCAAGACCCGTGACTTTCGCGGGCGGGGAGGCGGAATATCTCAAAAGCGAGCTCCTCAAACATAACGTCGTAGCAAGCGAGGCGGTCATTTACGGCGCGGGGGAGAGCGTCACGGTCATGCTGCTCGTACGGGCGCAGGACGCAGACAAACTCGCCGTCGCAAGGGTGGCGTCGCGCGCGCTCAGAACCAGGCTCGTCCTCACGAATATCGAGAGCAGAGGAGAGTTGAGCTCCGTTACGCTCGAGAGCGCTCCCACATACGAGGTGGCGTACGGCGTCGCCGAAAAGAGCAAAAACGAGGGCGAGGAGTGCGGAGATAGTAAGAGCGTGCTTTGTCCCTCCCTCAAGCGCAGGCTGTTCGCCATATGCGACGGTATGGGCAGCGGCGAGAGCGCGGCAAAAGCGAGCCGTGACGCCGTGGAGATGATAGAGGGCTTTTACAGAGCGGGATTTGAGGGGAGCATAGTGCTCAGCCTCATAAATAAATTGCTCCGCATAAGCCTCGAGGACAGCTTTTCCTCTTTGGATATTTCCGTCATAGACACCATAAACGGCAGCCTCGACGTCATCAAACTCGGCGCGGCGAGCAGTTTTATCGTGCGGCAGGGGAGCATAGAACAGCTGTCCTGCACACAGCCGCCCGTAGGGATATTGGATGGAGTTCAGCCTCTCACCAGTCGCTATCAGCTGTACGACGGCGATGTACTTGTCATGATGTCGGACGGCGTGTACGACGTGCTTGAGGCGAAGGGCGTGGCGGACGTAATAGACGCAGTCGGGACGCTCAATCCCCAAAGGCTGGCGGACAGCTTGCTTTCAGAGGCGGTGAAAAAGGGCTCCGAGGACGACTGCACCGTGCTCGCAATGCGCCTGTTCGCGGCATAAAGAGATACCGACGCGTAAAAATAGTGCGTAAAGAATATATCGGGAGTAAAGAATAAGTCGGGCACATAGTGCAAGTTCTAAGCCAAGAGCGAGTCGGGCGCGAAGTATAATTCGTGCGCAAAGAGCAAGGCGGCGCTATGAAGAATAGATAGGGCACGATATTCTTTTTGAAACATATATCATTTGCAACATATATCATAATAAAAAAATAATCTTTTGCGCGCATTGTGTTTTTGCAAGGTTTATTGTATAATTTTCATATGGGCTGTTTTATGGACCTCCCGAAATTGCTCGGCGTGAGCGAGGAAGAGGCAAAAAAACTAAAAATTTGCGTTGCGCTAAGCGGCGGCAGGGATTCCGTCGCTCTTCTCGATATGCTGCGCGAGTGCGGCTATGACGTGAGCGCCGTCAACGTCGAACACGGCATACGAGGGGAGGAGAGCGTAAGCGACAGCCGCTTTGTGAGCGAGCTTTGCGCGTCTATGGGCTTGCCGCTTTTTGCGTACAGCGTGGACGCTCCCGCATTTTCCGCGCAAAACGGCTACACGTTGGAGCAGGGCGCGCGCATATTGAGATACAGGATATTCGACGAGCTTTTAAATGAAAAAAAGTGCGACTATATCGCGCTTGCGCACCACCTCGACGACCAGGTGGAGACGGTGCTCATGCGCATTTTGCGCGGTACGGGCATAAAGGGCTTGACGGGCATGAGGGCGGTGAGCGGAAGATATCTCCGTCCGCTCCTCGGCGTATCGCGCGCGGACATAGACCGCTATGTGCGGGAGCGCGGGCTGAGATATGTCGAGGATTCCACAAACGGCGATACCGCCTACACCCGCAACTTTTTGAGGGGAGAGATAGCGACGCTCAAGACGCGATTTCCCGCGCTTTCGGACGCGGTGGCAAGGCTTTGCGCAAACGCGCGCGAGGCGGATGAGTACATTGACTCGCATGTGCCCGAGCCCGAACTCAAGGGCGGCGAGGCGTATGTCAAGATATCCGACCTCGACGAGGCGGCGATCGCAAAGCGCCTCGTAATGAAGGCGGCAAAGAGTCTGGGAGTCACGCAGGATATAGAGGAGCGGCATTTTGCGCTCATACTCGCCTTGAAGGACGCAGAAAACGGAAAGTATCTCGAACTCACGCACTCACTCGATGTGCACAGACAGGGGGACTATCTTGTCTTTGCGCTGAGGTCAGACGGCGTGCGCGCGGAAGAGATACACTTTGCGGAGGGCGTATTCGAGCAATTTCGCATCAGCGTGGAAAAGGCGCCTGTCGCGGATATCCCGTCGTCGCTTGCCTCGGGGGACGGCACGCTATATCTCGACGCGGACAGCGTGCCATTTGACGCAGTGATAAGGCATAGGCGAGAGGGAGACGTTATTGCAAAATTCGGGGGCGGCAGCAAGAGTCTGGGCGACTTTTTGACGGACAAAAAAGTGCCAAAGCGCATGCGCGATTCGCTTGCCGTAGTCGCTTCGGGAAAGAACGTGCTCGCCGTCGCGGGCGTGGACATATCCTCGTCCTGTCGCGTGACGGACGCCACGACGGAGGTATACAAAATATCCGTCATAAAATAGTTTGAAAAGTTGCGACGTCCCAAAAATGTCGCGTCAAATATAATATCATTCAAGTGAGGTCAAAAATGTACGGTAAGGAGATCGCAAGGGTACTCGTCTCAAAAGAGGAGATCGACGCAAGAGTAAAGGAGCTCGGCAGGCAGATAGTGGAAGATCTGCACGGCGAAAGCGTCACTATGGTTTGTACGCTCAGGGGAGCGTGCGTGTTTTTTGCGGATCTTATCCGCGCTATGGACTGCGATATGGAGATCGATTTCATCGCCGTCTCGAGCTACGGAGGGTGGACGACGACGAGCGGCGAGGTCAAGATGATAAAGGACTTGAGCTCGCCCATCGCGGGCAAAAACGTCGTGATCGTCGAGGACATAATAGACAGCGGCGTCACTTTGAGCTATCTCAAGCGTATGCTCGAGGCGCGCGAGCCGAAGAGCATCAAGGTGTGCACTCTGCTCGACAAACCTTCTCGCCGCAAGGTGAATTTTAAGGGAGACTATGTCGGTTTCGAGATAGAAAACGAATACGTTGTGGGTTGCGGCCTCGACTACGACCAGCATATGCGCAACCTTCCCGACGTCTGCGTGCTCGCGCCCGAGGTGTATACAAAGTGAGAGAACAATATGCCGCGTTTTGCCATTCCGTCCGAGCTTAAAACGCTTGCAGAGCTTTTCTCGCCGTATGCGACGCTGTATGCGGTGGGCGGTTTCGTGCGCGACGGTATTATGGGCATCGCATGCCACGACATAGACATTTGTTCAAAACTCAAAGTTGATGACGTCAAAAAAGCGCTTTTAAACTCCGATTTTGTCGTTTTGGACAAAAGTTTGCGTATGGGCACAGTCATAATAGTGTCGGGCGCGTTCAAGGCGGAGTACACCACTTTCAGACAGGACAGCTACGCGGCGGGAAGGGGCACGCACTCTCCCGAAACCGTGAGTTTTACGGACGATATAATGCGCGACGCCTTAAGAAGGGACTTCGCATGCAATGCGGTCTACCTCGACATCTTGACGGGGGACATAGTGGACCCACTCGGCGGCGTACGCGATATAGAGCAAAAGACTCTGCGCTACGCAAAAGAGGACGTGTTCGAGGCGGACGGGCTCAGGATATTGCGGCTCGTGCGGTTTGGCGCGGAGCTCGGCTTTGCGCCCGACGCGGCTACGCTTGCGAGCGCGCGCGAGAACGCGTGGCGAGTGAGGGATATAAGCGCGGAGCGCATACGCGAGGAACTTGTCGGCTGTTTCGAGGCGGATATGAAACACCCCGAGCTCAAGCGCACGGGCGCACACCTTGAGGCGTTCGAGGCGCTTGACGACCTCGGGTTGGTGGATATGTTGCTCCCCGAGCTTGCAGCGCTGAAAGGCTTGCCTCAGCCGCCCAAGTATCATCTGTACGACGCATACAGGCACTCGGTCAAGGCGTTTGAGCTGGCCCCGCCTCCTCTCAGATGGGCGGCGCTGTTGCACGACGTAGGCAAGGCGCCCGCGGTCGCGCAGTACGGCAATATGCACGGGCATGATGTCATCGGAGAGGGGATCGTGAAGGGCATCTTGACCCGTCTGCGTTTCAGCAAAGAAAGTATACGCCACGTCTCGCAACTTGTGAGATGGCATATGGTTGACATCAACGGCAATATGTCAGAGGCGAAACTAAGGCGTTTCGTGCTGGAGCATGCGGACATAATAGAGGATCTTTGCACGCTCATAGAGGTGGACGGCATGGCGTCGGCGGGCCAACTTACGCGCACGAATAGAGTACGGGCGGCATACGAGAGCATGCTCGCGCTCGAAGTACCCTTCAAAATATCCGAACTGAGCGTAAACGGCGGCGATCTCATCGAGCTCGGCGTGCCCGAAAAGGACAGGGCGGCGCTGCTTAGCGAGCTGCTTGCGGACACCGCTATGAACCCCGCGCTCAAGGACAGACAGCGCGCGCTCGAGTATCTCAAAAAAAAGGCGGCAAAGCTTTAAAACAGCATACATGTGCGCATTTTTTCAAAAAATACGCCGAGTATGCGAAGATAAATACAAATTCGGAAACGATAAAAGGCGCCGTACAGGCGCGGTACAAGGAGGATAAAATGGGAGCTATATACGCTTTGTTGGCAGTGGTCATAGTTGCGCTCGCGGCGAACATCGCCGTCACAATAGTGTTACACAAGAAAAAAGGCGCCTCGCTCACGCGCGAGGAATTGCGCTCCGAGCTCATGCAGGAGAACGAGCTTTTGTTGAGGCAAGTCGAGGACAGCGTAAAATTGCAAAACTCCGCGCTCGTCGGCGGTCTGAACGCACAAGTGGACAGCACGCGTCAGTTGCAGGCACGCACCGAGGCAATAGCAAATGCCAATGTGGAGAAGATAGACAATATCGGGCGTACGCTTTTGCAAAATATGAACGATTTCCGCGCGGAGCAGGTCAACAAGCTCGCCGAGGTTTCAAAGGAACTTGCGAGGCAGCTCGACATCATGAGGCAGGCGAACGCTCAAAATATGACGGACCTGCGCGCGCATAACGAGAGAGAGCTCGAAAAAATGCGCCAGACAGTGGACGAAAAGCTGTCCGCGACGCTGGATCAGCGATTCAATCAATCCTTCAAGATAGTCAACGACAGGCTGGAGGAGATCAACCGCACGTTTATGGAACTTCAAAGTCTGCAAAGCGGCGTGAGCGACCTCAACAAGATATTCAAAAACGTAAAGACGCGCGGCACTTGGGGCGAAGTTGCGCTTGGTAGCCTGCTCGAGCAAATACTTGCGCCCGAGCAATACGACAGGCAGGTGCGCATAAGGCGCGGCTCGCAGGAGGCGGTGGACTTTGCGATACGCATGCCGGGCAAGGGGGACGGAGAAGTGCTCCTGCCCGTGGACAGCAAATTTCCGAACGAGGACTACGAGAGGCTTGTAGCGGCGTCCGAGGCAGGGGATAAAGACGGCGTTGATCTCGCCACAAAAGCAATAGCGGATTTCATCAAGAAACAAGCGCAGAGCATACGCGACAAGTACATCGCTCCGCCAAAGACTACGGATTTTGCCATCATGTATCTGCCGACTGAGGGACTTTATGCGGAAGTCGTGCGCAACACGACTCTCGTGGACGAGCTCCAAAACAAATACCGCGTCATAGTGTGCGGACCTACGACATTCGCGGCGTTGCTCAACAGCTTGCAGATGGGTTTCCAGACCCTCGCTGTGGAAAAACGCAGCAAAGAGATAGGCAAGCTCTTCCGCGCGTTTATAGGCGATTTTGAAAAATTCGAAGAGCTGCTACAAAAAACGCACCAAAACATCAATACCGTCGGCAATACGCTGTCAAAGGCGGAGGCGCGCACCGCTATACTCCGCAAGAAACTCGACAAGGTGTACGACCTCACAAAGGACGATATGGTCGAACTTCCCGCACCCGGCGGAGCGCGTGATGAACTTCCCGCAACGGACGTTGACCTTGTAGGCTATGCCGCGGCGGATACTACTTTTGATTTCGACTCGGAGGACGACGATGAGGGCTGATCTGCACATACACACAACTGCGTCCGACGGCAGGCTTTCTCCGCGCGAGGCGGTAGAGTGGGCTAAGGCGCGAGACATGGACGCGCTCTCCATCACCGACCACGACACCGTGGACGGGCTTGCCGAGGCTAAGCTCGCGGCGCATGAGCTCGGTATCCGCTTTGTAAACGGCATAGAATTGAGCTGTTATGCCATATGCGAAGTGCACATTTTGGGCTACGGGTTCACTCCCGACGCGGCGTTCGAGGAGGAGCTGAACTCCGTCAAGGCTATGCGTCGCGCTCGCAACGTGGCGATAGGACAAAAACTCTCCACTCTCGGCGTCGAGCTCGGTCTCGACTACGATGCGGACGGACTCGGCAGGATGATAATCGCGCGCAAAATGGTAGAGCTAGGCGTCGTCTCAGACATATCAGAGGCATTTGACCGCTATCTAGGCATAGGGGGCAGGGCGTATGTGGAGATACGCCGTATCACCCCTGTCGAGGGAGTAAAAATGTTGAAAGCGCACGGCGCGTTCGTAAGCGTCGCGCATCCCAAAAAACTTATGCAGGAAGGCAGGCTGGAGCTTATGCTCGGCGGACTAAAACGGTTCGGGTTGGACGGGCTCGAAGTCAACTACCCGGGACATAGCGACTTCGACAGAGCGGCGCTTTTCAAGCTTTGCGACAAGTATCGCCTCCTTCCCACAGGCGGCAGCGACTACCACGGCGAGGACGAGCGCACCTTTGTCCCCAACCTCGACCCCCGCACCGCCCGAAGGTTGGGACTGTAAATTTGTGGAGCGCTCTCCACACTTCTGCAAGGGACTTCGTCGCCCCACGCAGGGCTACTCGCCCCGCCCCCTCGGCAAGGGGTTTCACCCCCTGCACCCCAAGCTAAAAACGCGCGAACGTCGTGACTTTTCGTTGCTAGTTCGCGCGTTTTTGATTGTTTGCAATGTCCGAAACTCCTGCGCGTGAGCTTGATATTAACGTCACGCATTGTCCGAGAGTCTATATGCTGTGACCCCCACCACCCGCCGTATGGCGGGTGGTGGGGGTCACTGAATTTAGCACACCTTCCGTCCGAGCGTTCTTATACACGGACGGACGTATTGTCCGAGCGACCCCGCGGAGCGAGCGGGATATACTCACGTACGCAGTGAGGGCGGGTCTGCACCCCAAAAAATCACTTCGTAATTATTTTGGGGACCCCGCAATCTCTTAT
>CANPWB010000027.1 GCA_947581925.1 uncultured Clostridia bacterium | reverse complement strand
TGAGCCAGGATCAAACTCTTGAGTTCAATCTTGGCGTCCTAATAACTTGTTCAAAGGTTTTAAGACGATTTTTTAAAGTTTAATTCACATTAAATCGCTTATTATCCAAATATTCAATTTTCATGGTTCCCGCCGCCACCGAGGTGACAGCCTATTTATACTATCACAACTTGCAAGCCTTGTCAACGATTTTTCAATCTTTTTGAAAAGATTTTTTCGTCTTTTCAAGATACTCTCCGTCCGGCCCCGCCTTGCGGCATAAGAGCGGGCGTTTTTTGTGATAGCTTGCTTATCTTATAATATTTTCATTTATTTGTAAAGCAAATCGTGCCACTTTTTTAAAATTTTTTTCTGAAAATATTCATGATTTTCGCGCCGCACAACATCTTGTGTTTTCCCTCTCCGCCCAAACACATTCGCATACATACGTTATGTGAGCTTATATCCCCCGCACACGCGCATGCACACGCTTTGCAAGCATACCACCGCATTTGCTCGCACCCACACCATATGTGCGCACGATTATCCCTCATATGCCTATGTGCACATATGACGCGCTTATATTATTGTACGCGTATGCGTACGTTCGCGCGCGTGCGCGAGGCTTTGCGCCCTCCCCCGCTTTTCGCCCTTCCTCGACATATTTCGCGCGCAAAATCTGATCCCGCCATTGAACTTGCCAATATTTTACAGTATAATAGGGTATATCAAAGGAGGCGCTATGGACGCACAAGCACTCCCCGTTTTGCACATCGGCTGCACGGGACACCGATTTTTGAAACAAGACGATACGGAAATGCGGCAGGTCAAAGCCCGAATAACCGACGTTCTGTCCAAATTGAAAAAAACGTACAGCCTCGTGCTGCACTGCTGCTTTGCCTTGGGCGCGGATCAGCTCGTCGCCGAGTGCGCACGGGAGCTTGATATCCCCGCCGTCGCGCATATCCCCATGCCCTACGGCGATTATCTCAACGACATAAAAAACGACGCGCTCCGCCACAGCGTCCCCTACTCCGCCGCCGACGAGTCGCGCACCGAGGCGCTTTTGGCCTACGCGCGCGAATGTAGTGTCTCCTCCGATCCCGTCGATACCTACGCCGCCGCAAGCCGCGCCGTGCTCGAGCTCAGCGACAAACTCATCGTGCTTTGGGACGGCGTCGAGACCCCGCTCTTCGACGCGCATGGCAACCCCATAAACCGCGGCGGCACCTACCACACCCTCATCATCGCCAAAGACTTCGGCTTTGCCCCCGACGACATCTTCATCATCCCCTGCTCCCGCGCTTAGTCCATACGACACCGCATAAGCGGCTCGCGCAGATTTACACGGGTGTGCGGAACAAATTTTACCCGCCTGTCAAATGCGAAAATCATACCTGCCCTCCCAAAGGCATACTATACTTGCCCGCCCTACACAAAAGCGGAGATATCCCGCTCTCCCGCGCCGCTCCAATATGCGACAAACCTCCTCGACGCCTAGCTCCCTTCCCGACTCTCCCGCCTCGACGCCTAGCTCCTCGCCCGGCTCCCCGACCCCGACAAACCGCTCTCCTCTCGTCGTAATCGACCAACCGCTCAAATTTAGCTGAAAGTGTCAACATTAAATTAGAAGGGCTATCCCGTTGCAATTCATAATAAAACTTACACAGCTCAAATTTAATCACAAATACTCCACGATTTTGTGGACAAAACGCCTAAAACCGTATAAAATACAATTACGCTCCCGTAGCTCAGTTGGATAGAGTAGCAGATTCCGATTCTGAAGGTCGCAGGTTCAAATCCTGTCGGGAGTGCCAGCAAGCCCGTTGCAAGACGGGCTTTTTCTAACGACAGGAGTGGTTAGTTCTATTAACTAAACCTGCGACCAAAGAACGCGAGGCTTGTCCTCGCATTATGTTTTTTCACTTAAAATCCTGTCGGGAGTGCCAAACGATAACAATCCGAACCTCGTAGTTCCGATAGGCGACGGGTTCGGATTTATCATTTTCTTCAAGAAATAAAAATAGCGGCGGAGAAAGATACTTTGTCCACCAAGTCGTTTTTGTCATTCGGGATTTATACATTCCTCCGGATTTTATTGTCACCACTCGTCGGAGACCCCGAGCAAATAGTCTGTGGTGACTTGAAAATATTTTGCGATTTTTATGAGCATGCCGAAATTTGTCTCTCTTTCGCCGAGCTCCCACTTCATCACGGCGGTTCTATCCACACCCAAAACCTCCGCCAATTGTTGCTGGGTCATGCCCTTTTCTATCCTCAATTCCTTTAATCTTTTACCGAACATATTTATATGATGAGACAAAATGTCTCAATTTACTTGACATGAGACAAAATGGCTCATAAAATATGCCTAAATGATATAGTGCACGTATTTTCGGCAACTTAATTCCCTACGCATATAAAAAATTTAAACGTATGCCGTTTTTAAGGCGAGTCGGGACGCGGAAATTGCGTCGATAACCACACATCAAACGTTGTCCGTACAAAACATTGCTGTATTGGGCACAACCCCCGACCCCAAGCGCAACACAACAAAAATCACTGTATCAAACAGGAGGAAATATGAAAGCTTACAAAAAAATTATGATCATTGCAGTCGCCCTGCTCGCGGCGATACTGCTCGCTACGCTTTGCGCGTGCGACCCCGAAGCGCAAACTGCGGAGCCTACGCCCGAACACACGCATACTTTTGCGGAGGTTTGGACCCACAATGACGAATACCATTGGCATGCCGCCACCTGCGGGCATACGGACGAGACCAAGGACAAGGCAAAACATCAGCTCGCCTGGGAGACGACCACGCCCGCCACTTGCGATGCAAAGGGAGTGCAGACGGGCTCCTGCGTATGCGGCTATTCCGAGACGCGCTCCATCGACTTCGCGGAGCACAGCTGGGGCAAGTGGACGTCCAACGACGACAAGACCCACACGCGCACGTGCTCCAACAACAGCGCGCATACCGAGACGAAATCCTGCTCCTTTGACAGCGTAGTCACCCCGCCCTCTTGCAAGGCGCAGGGCTATACGACCTACACTTGCAAAGACTGCGGCTACAGCTATACGTCCGACCCTACGCCCAAAACCGACCACATCTACGACTCCGACGGCACTTGCACCGAGTGCGGCGCTCCCGACCCGAGCCAAAGCGCCGAAGTGTCCGACGCGGAAATTTTGAAAACGTTGAAAGCAAATTACGCAACGCCATTATTACAGGATTATTATGACCGAGGATATGATGTTGAAATTAAGGATTGGTTCATCTCCGAAAACACAGCTGGAAAAATTACAGGCATCGAATTCATCTGTTTTTGGAAAAGAACTGCTACAAGTTATTGGATTAGACTTTATTCTCTAACTTTCAACGCCCCTTTTTCAAAATCGGAATTTGTAAATCCCGAACAATCGGCGACCTATGTATTAAACAATGCGACTAAAAATCTTGTACATGACATAAATTATGACCCAACCATTCAAGAAGTCAATGCCGAGTTGACCGACGCTATTTTCGAAGCCCTCGGCGTGGAAGATACAGGCGCGGAAAGAATTATTATTGATCAAGGTGGCGGAATGGGAGACTCGGAATTGAAAGAATACCGTGAATTTAAAATAATAGAAATCACGAATAGTATAATCAAAGAGTTCATAGTGAGAATTAAAGACTCAAATGACACGCTTATAAACAATCTCGGCAAAAATCTCTTCCATGAGCTTGTGGATAGTAGAAAAACCGTTAAAATCGAAGGGACAAAGCTAGTCCCCGAAATATAAACAAAAAAGGAGACAAAAATTATGGAAAAATTGCAAATTGCTGTAAATGTAAGCTTGATAATCACCGCTGTCGTTGCGGTAATTACACTTGTACTTAATATCTTCAAAGAGTTAAGATTGCAGAATCCAAAAGCGGTTAGACGTCGTCATGAGTATCAAGACGATTTCAGTGACGGAATATACAATTATGGAAACGGCGTTTTGACTATCGTCGCAATAAGTTATTTGTATAAAGGCAAGGAAGAAAATTCAGATTCTCTCGTAGACTTGTATTGCCGCGAGTTGGGGACAAAATGCCATGGCTTGATTTGGTCAACATTTGCGGGCAAACAAGATTTGATAGGCAGAAGCATAATTCCCGGAGGTTTTGTGGATTTGGTCTCAATCAATCCCATGAAACCAAAAAATGTTGCAGTCACAACATATGATCTTGTAGACATAAGAGAAAATATTCAAATTTGCATTACATACAAAAATATTTTCGGCAAAGAATTTTCTGACACTATTTGATTTTACACATTTGAACAATGTCAAACATGCACAGAAAACGAGGAGTTATAATTTGTTTAACTCCTCGTTTTCAATCAAATCCGCAATGCTTTATGACGCCTAAACCTATGTTTAAACATTCAAACCGATATTATAAACCTTTTATTTTGTTAAAATGACGGGATTTTGATTCGGAGAAATGCGATATGGTTGGAGTTAAGGATGCGCGCGGAGGAAGCGAAAGTGGCGGGCGGGGCGGGTTTGCTTGACAGGTGCGCGGGCGCGGGATATAATGAAAAGTATGAAACAGCGCGTAGTCGTAGGCATGTCGGGCGGAGTGGATTCCGCAGTCGCCGCCGCTCTTTTGAAGGAGCGGGGCTTTGACGTCGTAGGGCTTTATATGGCGAATTGGCGCGAGACATCCGACGACGGCTGCTGCACAGGCGAGCAGGATTGGAGCGACGTGCGCGACATCTGCGACTCTATAGGCATCCCCTACTATTCAGTGGATTTTTCAAAGCAGTACATGGACAACGTATTCACGCTGTTTGTGGAGGAGTACAAGCGCGGGCGCACGCCCAACCCCGACGTACTTTGCAATCGCGAGATCAAGTTCGGCCCCTTTGCGGACTTCGCGCGCGAAATGGGCGCGGACCTCATAGCGACGGGTCACTACTGCGCGATAAGTCACGAGGGCGGCGCACATACCCTGCTCCGCGCGGCGGACGAGAACAAGGATCAGACGTACTTTCTCAATCAAGTGCGCCCCGAACAATTGCGCGACGTCATATTCCCGCTCGGCGGCATGCTCAAACCCGAGGTGCGCGCGCTCGCGGAGAAATTTTGCATACCTGTGGCGAAAAAAAAGGACAGCACGGGCATATGTTTCATCGGCGAGCGCAATTTCCGCAACTTCCTTTCTCAATACATACCCATGAAAAAAGGCGATATCGTCACGCAGGACGGCAAAAAAGTCGGCGTCCATGACGGCGTATTTTTCTACACTATCGGCCAGCGGCGCGGGCTCGGCATAGGCGGCGCCGCGGACGGCAATGGCGAGCGCTGGTTCGTCCTCGATAAGGATGTAAAAAACAACCTACTCATCGTCTCGCAGGGCGAGGACTCCGTACTCTACAAAAACGCGCTCGTCACCGAGGGTTTCAACTTCATCACGCCCCCGCCCGCGCGCTCCTTCCCCTGCCTTGTGCGCATAAAGCACCGCGGCGCGCTTGAACCCGCTACGGCGACGCTCTCGGACGACGGAAACGTGACCATAGCTTTTGCCCGCAAAGTGCGCGCCATCACCCCCGGACAGTACGCCGTCATCTACCTCGACCGCGTATGCCTCGGCGGCGGCGTCATCTCCCGCGCCTTTGATGTATAATGTGGGCTACGCGCCCACACTGCGGCAAGGGACTTCGTTGCCCCAGGTGGGGCGCTGCCCCACGCCCCGGCAAAGGGCGCTTTGCCCTTTGCAATCCCAAGCTAAAAACGCGAGCTAGGCAAATACTTGCCGTCGCTCGCGTTTTTGATTTGTCTGCAATGTCCAAAACTCCTGCGTGAGAGCTTGATATTTACGGACGCATTGTCTGAGTGATTAACGCTTCCTCTGTCCGAGCGACATCGGGGTCCCCATAAAATTGCGTAGCGATTTTATGGGGTATTTGATCGGGGGCCCCACAAAATTACGCAGTGATTTTGCGGGGTATAACAGGGGGATGTTTCGACTTCGCTCAACATGACACGTTGTATAAATTGTCATTCCGAGCAACGTCGAGGAATCCCCTAGTCCGAGCAAATTAACGAAACCTTTGTCCGAGCGTACTTATACACGCCTTCCGCCGTGTCCGAGCGACCCCGCGGAGCGAGCGGTTTTACGTTAAGTACGCAGTGAGGGCGGGTCTGCACCCCAAAAAATCACTTCGTAATTATTTTGGGGACCCCGCAATCTCTTATACAGGCGTTAGTATAAAAAAGCGGGCGCAAGCCCGCGTATCCCGAGCGCAAAAAATAGCGAGATATGAGCATTATTTAGTTAGAGTTTTGTGTAACTTTTATTGCGAATTGCGAAGCGTTAAGTTTTTTGCGCGCGGAGTGGCGCAGCATTGTGCGGTGGGCTTTATGGCACCTTACTTCGTAATGGTGCCCAGCCCTGAGCAAATGCAAGCGCGAGCGCAGCCCCTTCCCGCCCTGCCGCGGCGTAACGCTTGGGCTGTGTTTGCGCTCGAGCGCAAAGTTTGTCTGGGCGACATCGGGGTCCCCGCAAAAATATGCAGTGTTTTTGTGGGGTAAAGTGAGAAATCCCCTAGTCCGAGCTAATTAACGCACCCTCTGTCCGAGCGTACTTATACACGCCGTTTGCCATGTCAGCACCATATAAAATACCCCGCAAAAGTGTTTGCGGGGTGGGCAAGCAAAGATAAACTTTTACGTGCAAATTACGCGCGAGTCGGGCGCATTGTCGGGAAGAGCAACACGTCGCGAATGGACGCGGAGTCCGTGAGGAACATCACCATGCGGTCAATGCCTATGCCGAGACCGCCCGTGGGAGGCATGCCGTACTCGAGCGCGGTACAGAAGTCCTCGTCGTAGGGTTGCGCTTCCTCATCGCCCTTCGCCTTAGCCTGCATTTGCGCCTCAAAGCGTTTGCGCTGATCGAGGGGATCGTTGAGTTCGCTGAAAGCGTTGCCGCCCTCTGTGGCGCACAGGAAGAACTCGAACCTCTCCGTAAGGCGCGGGTCGGAGGGTTTACGCTTTGCGAGAGGGCTGACCTCGACGGGATAGTCCATGATGAACACGGGGCCCGTGAGCTTTTCTTCCACGCACACGTCGAAGATCTTGTACAGCGCGTTGCCCCAGCTTATATCCGCGGGGAGTTCGAGGTCGAGCTCCGTCTTGGCGCGGGAGATAAGCTCGCTCAGCGGCTCGTTTTCAAAGTCCAGCCCCGTATACTTCTTGACCGCCTCGATCATAGTGAGGCGTTCCCACGGCGACGCGAGGTGGAGCGGCGTGCCTTGATAGGAAATATCGAGGGTCCCCAGCACTTCCTTCGCGGCGGTGGTGTACAAAAGCTCGGTGATATCCATCATCGCCTTGTAGTCCACGTATGCCTGATACAGCTCTATCGTCGTGAATTCGGGGTTATGTTTTGGGTCCATGCCCTCGTTGCGGAACTGCCTGCCTATCTCGTACACCTTCTCGAACCCGCCGACGATGAGGCGCTTGAGATGCAGCTCGGTCGCGATACGCATGTACATATCTATGTCGAGGGTATTGTGGTGCGTGATGAATGGACGCGCGTTCGCGCCACCCGCGAGCGTATTGAGTATGGGCGTCTCCACCTCGATAAAGCCCATGCCGTCCAGCACGCGGCGTATGGTGGAGATTATTTTGCTGCGCTTGACGAATACGTCCTTGACCTCGGGGTTCGCGATGAGGTCCACGTAGCGCTGACGATATCTGAGCTCCGTATCCTTGAGCCCGTGGAATTTCTCGGGCAGCGGCAGAAGGGACTTCGCAAGCAGCGTCGCGCTTTTGACGTGTATTGAGACCTCGCCCGTCTTAGTCTTGAAAACGGCGCCCTTAATGCCGATAATGTCCCCGACGTCCAGCTTTTTGAAATCCTGGTATTCGTCCACGCCCATATCGTCGCGGCAGAAGTAGCCTTGGATCTTGCCGTCGCTGTCCGTGATATGTCCGAAACTCGCCTTGCCCATCACGCGCTTGGACACGAGCCTGCCCGCGACGGAGACTTCCTTTCCCTCGTATTGCTCGAAGTCGGCAAGTATCTCGCCCGCCGTAGCCGTACGCTCGTACGACGTCTGCTCGAAGGGGTCCTGCCCGCGCGCGGAAAGCTCCGTGAGTTTGTCTATTCTGACTTTTCGCACCTCGTTTTCATCGACTTGAGGCACATTTGATATATTGTCGTCCATAAGCAATTAAAATCGCCGCGGGCAAGCCCGCGGTAATCTCCTTTTTTTTGTGCGTCTTATTTTATTGAGAGTATCTTATACTCCTCTTCGCTGTGCTGAGTCGCGAACTTTGCGATGTCGCCGCTCTTTTTGCCGATGAGCGCCTTGCCCAGAGGGGACTCGTTGCTGATCTTGCCCTTTGAGAAATCCGCCTCCGTCTCGCCGACGATCTGCACTTGCATAACTGCGTCCTCGCCGTCCTCGAGCTCGCCGAGGTACTCAATGGTGACGGTATTGCCCATAGCGACCTTATGATTGCCGCTCTTCTCTATGATGACGGCGTTTTTGATGCGCTCTTCAATATCCTTGATCTCTTGCGCGACCTGTCCCTCCTCCTGTTTTGCAGCGTCGTACTCGGCATTTTCGCTGAGGTCGCCGAGCTCACGCGCGTGTTGTAACTTCTTCGCGACGTCGCCGCGCAGATAGCGGACGAGATAGTCCAACCTTTGACGGAGCTCATCGAGCCCCTCTTGAGTCAAATAAACTTCTTTCATATATACTCCTATAAACGGGCAAAATTGCGCCCCGAAGAGGGGCGCATATGCCTAAATTGTCACGATATACGCTTAGTCCTCGTCCTTCCCTTCGGGAGTTTCCTCTGTTGAGGGCTCCTCCGTCTCGGGTTCTTTGTCTTCGGACTCAGCGGGCGCGCTCTCCTCGGATTTAGCCTCTTCCCCGGCGGTCTCTGCCGTATCGGTCTGAGACTGCTCGGGCTCAGCCGCGTTCTCGCCATTGATCTCCGCTCTCACAGCGGCTTCTTTCTCTTCCGCCGCGCGCTTTTCGGCAAGAGCCTTTTCAGCCGCCTCGCGCTTGATCTCGAGCTGTTTTTCGACCTCTTGGTTTATTTCCTCGGTGTTTGCCTTATACTTGGGCACGAGTTGCATGATGTTGATGTCGATGGCGGTGAAGTGATAGCCGAAAGTCTTTGCCATGCAATCCTCGACGTAGCATCTTGTCGCGATCTCGACCTCGTCAAGGTCCTTATCCTCGACCTTGATATCCAGCTTGAGCGTGACTCCGAATCCGTCCCCATAAAGCGCTATCTTCTTGAACTTGACGCCTTCGATCATATGGCATGCCTTTTTGACTTCCTTCTTGACGACGCCGACGCTCACGCGCACGCTTTCGCCCTTGCCGTTCTTGATGACGATCTCATGCAGAGCCTCGCCCTGAATGAAGAGCAGCGCGATCGTGACGCCCGCAATAGCAACGTACAGTATGGAAATCGCGATGAGTAGGCCGTGTACCAATCCATTGTCGAAATCAGCTTCCTTGATCCCGCCGAATGCGGTGATAAGCAAGATCACGATGAGGATGAGCGCGACGACAAAGCTTGCCGACGCCAACACTTTTGCAAGATTCTTTCTCATATATACCTCCGCGCGCCGAGCGCGCATAAAATTATATCCGCCTAATAATATAAACCTTAAAAAGGTTTTAGTCAATACGTACGCGCGCATTTTCAAATTTGCGCCGCGTATTTTTTGCCTGCTCAGTCGAAAGGCACAAATACGGGCTTGTGCTGCACGAAATAATTGTAGCCCTCGAATCCTATGTTTTTTGCGAGCGTAGCGAACTCGTCGAACTTTTCGCCTATTTCTCCTCGGTGGCTGTCCCCTCCGTAGGATATCGCCCGACCTCCAAGCTCGAAATATCTTTTGAGCGCGCCTGTTTCGGGTACTGTCTCGTGGTGGAAATTCACCTCCAGGGTCTTGCCCCGCTCTATTATGCCCTTTAGTATTGCGTCAAATTTGTCGGGAAAATCCTCATATCTCAACGCCTTATCCCTGTACGGCGCGCCGTGCATGATGTATCCGATGTGCGCGACGATGTCATAGGGATAGGGAGCGTCAAGGCTCATAAGCACCGCGTCCAGATAATCCCCATACGCCTTTTGCTTGCTCTTGAACAGAAAATAATCCGCAAAATACGCCTCGCGCCCTTTGACGCAATGCGTGGAATTTATCACCTCGTCAAAGGGATATTTATCTATGAGCTCCGCATACTTTTCGCCCGCACGTCCCTTCTCGGAAAAACCCGCCTCAACGCCGAAAAGCAGGGTTAAACTGCCGTTTTTGACCTCTTCAACCTCTTCTTTTGCGCGCAGATAGTTTTCATAGTACTTCGGAGCGTCCAGTTTTTTCCATATGAAAGCCGAGGTGCATTCGCCCCACTCGAGGTCAAAGTCGCAGTGGTCGGTGACGCAAAATCCGTCGATGCCGCGAGACGAGGCTAGACGCGCAAGCTCGCCTATGGCGCACTTGCCGTCGTGCGAATGATTTGAATGTACATGCGTGTCGAATTTTTTCATACCGCACATCTCCAAAAAGCTCTTTACGTCCGCAAAAACAAGTTTGTTTTTGCGGATGCAAGATGTCACTCAAGTATGGCTTTTATTCTTCTCACGCCTGCGGAGGAGCTTTGCTCCTTGATTATCTTGAAAGTGCCAAGCTCTCCCGTGCGCTTTGCATGCGGCCCGCCGCAGATCTCCTTTGAGAAACCTATCGTATACACCTTGACGACCTCGCCGTACTTTGACGCAAACACGCCGACCGCGCCCTGCGCCTTCGCCTCTTCGACGGACATCTCCTCAAGCTTTACGGGGACGTCGAGGGCGATCTGCTCATTGACGAGCTTTTCCACTTCGGATATTTCTTCCGCCGTGAGCGGCCGCGGGAAGTTGAAATCGAAACGCAACCTTTCCGCCGTGATATTGCTACCCTTTTGCTGGATATTGTCGTCGTGCAGTACTTTTTTGAGCGCGGCGTTGAGCAGGTGCGTAGCGCTGTGCAGTCTCGCGGTAAGCTCGCCTCCGTCGGCAAGCCCGCCCTTGAATTTCTGCTCTGCGCCCGCCTTGCTGAGGGCTTGATGGTCGGCAAACGCCTTGTCGTAGCCCGCCTTATCAAGCTCGTATCCCTTCTCTCTTGCGAGCTCCGCGGTCATCTCTATTGGGAAACCGAACGTGTCGTACAGCCTGAACGCCGTCTTGCCGGGGAACACCTTCATACCCTCGGGCAGGTGCGCGACTATCTTGTCGAACTCTTTAAGCCCCTGCTCTATCGTCTTTGCGAACTTGTCCTTTTCAAGGTCGAGCTCGTTTATTATGCGCGCCTCGTTCTCTTTTATGTAGGGATAGGCGTCCTTATACTTTTCGACGTACAGTTTGGCAAGCTCCGTGATAGCGCTGTCGTCCACGCCCAAAGTGCGGCAGTATCTCATAGCGCGGCGGATGAGGCGGCGCAGCACATAGCCTTGATCCACGTTAGAGGGGGAAATGCCCTTGATGTCGCCGATTATGAACGTAGCCGTCCTCGTATGGTCCGCGATTATGCGCATAGCGGCGGTTATCTTCTCGTCCTCGCCGTACTTCTTGCCGCTCAACTCCTCCAGCTTTTTTATCGCGAACGCAAACAGGTCTGTCTCGTACACCGACTTATAGCCGTTGATTATGCACAGCATACGCTCGAGTCCCATGCCTTGATCGACGTTTTTCTGCTTGAGCGGGGAGAAAGTGCCGTCCGCGTTTTTGAAGTATTGCATGAATACGTTGTTGCCGATCTCCAGATATTTGCCGCAATCGCAAGCGGGCGAGCACTCCTCGGAGCACTTAGGCTTGCCCGTGTCGATGAACATCTCGGTATCCGGTCCGCAGGGTCCCGTAATGCCCGCGGGTCCCCACCAATTGTGCTTTTTGTCAAGATAGAATATCCTGTCCTCGGGTATTCCCAGCGCTCTCCATACGCTCGCGCTCTCCTCGTCGCGGGGGCAGTCCTCGTTTCCCGCGAACACCGTTACGGCAAACTTTTCGGGGTCGAAACCTATCTTTTCAAGCAGCAGCTCCTTTGCCCACTCTATAGCCTCCTTCTTGAAGTAGTCGCCGAGAGACCAGCTGCCCAGCATCTCGAAGAAAGTGCAGTGCGAGGCGTCGCCCACCTCGTCGATATCGCCCGTACGCACGCATATTTGCACGTCCGTAAGGCGCTTGCCCGCGGGGTGTTTCTCACCGAGCAGATAGGGTACGAGCGGATGCATTCCCGCCGTCGTGAAAAGCACTGTGGGATCGTTTTCGGGTATCAAAGACGCGGACGCAATGACCGCATGCTCTTTAGAATGATAGAAATCAAGATAGAGCTTTCTCAGCTCCTCGGAGCTCAATTGTTTCATAAACTTTTCCTCTATTTTTCCGCATTTTTCGCGGTTTTTATTCTCGTTTTTGCGCGTTTCGCGCTATATTTTCATCTGTCGCACGGCGCTCTTTCGGCGCGTAAGCCGCGCTTCGCGCGCATTCTACACATTTCGCGCTTTTTTGCGTCTTACAGTCGTCTCAAAGTTACGCCCTCGCCCTCCATAATTTCCTTGAAACTCCTCTGCAGATCGTCCTCTTTTATCGCGCTCGTAAAGGAGAACACAGTCTCGCCGCCGAATGAAGTTATAGCGAGGTTCTGCACGTTGTTTTTTGAGACGTTGAGGTTGTATATCAGCCTCTTTATGCCGTATTCGTGCGCCGCCTCAACGCGTCCCAAGTTGCTTATGATTATGGATTGCCTCGAGCGCATGAACAGCCTGCCCATTCGCGAGCCGAATTTTTTGAGGCAAAGCGGCAGGACGTTCATTGCGGGCATAGTCATGCCCTTGACCGTCGTGGATATCTGCTTTTCCAGCCTGTCCTTATCCGTCCCCTCTTTGAGCTGTTTTTTCACCTCGGCGATGTAGTCCGCGAGGCGCTTGCACTTGCCCTGTTCTATGACTATCCTCGCAAACAGCACGAAGTTTCGCTGCGTACGCGACGGGAAACTCGCCCTCAAATTTACGGGTATCATGAGCGCGATAGGCTTTTTATCGCCCGCCGCCAGCTTTTCAAGACAGCTTGCCGCAATTGCCGCTATGTACGCCGTGACGGACGCGCCCGCCGCCCTCGCCGCTTGCAAAATTTCCGATCCGTCCGCCGCAAACTGCGTCGTAGCGTAGTCCTCTATCCTTGTGCCGCGCAGTCTGAAAGGCGCCTTCCCCGCCATACCCTTTAGGTCAGCGTCCTTAAACTTTATCGGCTTGTAATATCTGAGGAAAGCGTCCTCGCTCTCCTCCTCGGAGGGTACGAAGTCCGCGCCTATCACGCCGTCCTCGGGGAGCGTCCTGCCCTCGAGCGTCCTCATACGCTTTATCACCGCAAGCACAAATCCGAGCGACCCCGCGCCGTCCGCAAGCCCGTGGAAAAAGTCTATGTGTATCTCTTCCCCTCTCACGCCGATACGGAAGAGATATCCGCTCGTGAGTTTTTTTTCGAGAGGCTTGAGTATCTTTCCGTCGAAATCGACAACGGGAACGGGAGCGTCATTTTTCACGAGGTAGTACCACGCGTAGCCGCGCCTGAGCTTAGTCCCGAAAGTCGGATATTGCCTCAAAACGTCCTCGACCGCGCGGCGAAGGAGTTCTCTGTCCACTGCGCCGTCAAGCTTGAGCGCGATATGATAGAGGCTCTGCGACTTTTTTGAAGATATGATAGGATAAAATCTTGCCGAACAATCAAATTGTACGCTTTTGCCTTCTTTTGACAAGCCTGTAGCCTCCCGCGTGAAAAATTATGAATATATTTTATTCTTTTTTAATATCATTGTCAATGAAAAGGAGGGCATATGGACAAAACGACTGCCTCAAAAAATAATGCAAACGTAACCGCCGCCGACGGCGAGCGCGCAAAAGACCTCAAACCCAAGGAAGGACACAGACTCGAGCTCGACCACCACCGCGCAATGAGCATGACGGGCGTGAAGGACGTCCCCGTCTTTACGGACAAAAACGTCACCGTAACGCTTGAGGGCGAAACGCTTTACATTACGGGACATGACCTCTCCGTCAAAAATCTGGACGTCGAAAACGGCAAACTCAGTATGCTCGGCACGGTTCACTCCCTCAAATACTCCACTCAAGGCTCGACGTCGCTCGTAAAGCGCATATTCAAATGACCCCGTCATTAAACCGCTCGTGCCACACGTTGCGCCGTTTCGTGCGCCCGCCCCGCGCGCCGCTCAATCCATTCCGTGTCGAGCGTAGCTGATACGTCGGACGCTATTCGGACGCGCTTTAAAAAGGAGCTTTTATGCCTTGTACGCTCAAAATCCCAAATACCCTCTCCGCCGTCGCTTTGGGAGCGCGCGCGGCAGATCAGGCGGCGGCGTTCGGGCTCTGCTTTGCGCTCGGGCTCGCCGCGGGCATATTCGCCCTGCTCTATCTCAGGAGATCATCTCCCCTCGAGCGCGCGCTTTGCGACCTGTTTGCCACTCTCGCGCTTGCGGCGGGAGCGCTGCTCTGTATGGAGCTTTTTCTCGGCGGCAAACCCGAATTGTACGGCATTTTCGCCTACCTAGCGGGGGCGAGCGTACTCCCCCTATCCGTACGTCTCATACGACGGCGTATTGCGGCAAAAAAAGGCAAATCGAGCCAAAAGCCTCCAAAATAATTTCGCGCATATCCTCGCTTTTCGTTGACAAGCGCGGATTTTTGCAATATGGGGCGCGTTTTTGCCGCTTTACCACAAAAAGTTGGCAAATTTGTCTGTCTTTGCGGACTTGTTTCATTCGCCCCCAATATATGGTAGTATGAGGCGAAGGTGAAACACATGAGCAACGTCAAACATCCCAAATGCCCCATGCGGGACCTCGCGAATCAAGCAAAGGCGCGCCTCGCAAAAGGAGAATACTTCGCGCCCGCCGCGCCCGCAAATATAACTCCCCGCCAGCGGGAGATCTTTCTCAAACTCACCGAGCTCAAAAAACACGGCGAGGACGTCGTGGACCCGATAGCCCAACTCGCCGACAAAAAACTGCTCGGCTCCCTCTCCCACGACGAGCGCCAACGCTACATAATCCAGCTCGCCTCCGACTACGTCTCCGTCAAAAATATGCTCGACTCCACCCACAAAAAAGAAGCGTAAGATGACCCTATGCGGGGCGCTGCCCCACACCCTCGGCAAGGGACTTCGTCCCCTGCACCCCAAGCTAAAAAGCGCGAATGTGACTCATTCTTCACCCACATTCGCGCTTTTTGGATTGTGTGTATGGTATGAACTCCTGCGTGAGAGCTTGATAAAGACGGACGCTTTGTATGAGTGATTAACGTTACCTTTGTCTGAGCGTCATCGGGATCCCCGCAAAATTACGCAGTAATTTTGCGGGGTATAACAGGGGGATGCTTCGACAGGCTCAGCATGACAGAATTTTTATAATGTCATTTCGAGCGAAGTCGAGAAATCCCCTAGTCCGAGCGTTTAACGCACCCTCCGTCCGAGCGCACTTATACACGGACTTTGCCTTGTCCGAGCGACTTCGCGGAGCGAGCGGTTTTACGCTAAGTACGCAGTGGGGCGGGGTGCAACTAGGGGATGTTTCGACTCCACTCCGCTCCGCTCAACATGACATGTGATATAAAACTGTCATTCCGAGCAATAAGGGGTCCCCAAAATAATTACGCAGTGATTTTTTTGGGTAAAGCGTCGAGGAATCCCCTTGTCCTACCTGTCATTTCGAGCGTAGTCGAGAAATCCCCGTGTCCGAGTGCCCCTATCCCCGCCGTTTGCCTTGTCCGAGTCACCTACGCTTTTCGTGCTTGACTTCTACAAGTCTCTGTCGGGGGTCTCCTCTCTCACGTAAATATACGGCAAAGACGCCATGCCGGAGCGCAGAGTGTGCCTCAGATACGCGTCGCGGGCGACGGACTTCAACACTTTCACGAGCGGCAAATACAGCACTCCCACCGTAACGGCGGAGGAGACGACGTGCACGAGGTCGAAGTACAGCCCGCGCAGATAGTACACGACAAAATACTTTTCAAGTTCGAGCGGACTCAACTTCCCGACGACGAACAGCGTGGTTATGCCGGCGTCCAAAAATCCGAAGAGCACGCTGAAAACCGCCGCCAAAATTATCGCGACAGGCAGACGTTTCCCCTTGAGCGCGCACGCCGCAAGCCCGAGCAGCGGCCAATACACAAAATACAGCGCGTTCCACGTGCCTACGCCGTACAGAGCAATCTCGACGGCGCAGAAAATAAGCGTGGCGGGCAGGACGTAGCCTATGCCGAGCGCTGAGCCGTACACGATGACGAGCACGGTCACGACCTCGACGTTCGGGATGAATGACAGCGCGAGTTTGCCCGCCGTCAAAAGTGCCGCCATAAAGGCGACTCTGACAATGTACAGCGTGCCGAGCTTAGCTTTGCTTTTGCCTTTCAAAACACTCATTCTTGCAAAAACCGCATTTTAAATGCAAAAATTACACATATAAACTGCTGTTTTAGTATATTAGCAGCACAAACAGATATGTCGCGCCGCTTCTCACGGGCAAACTGCTCACGCCTAAACTTGCGCTGTGGAATGTCTTGTCTCCCTTCTTTATGGGCGCGTCCCAAGCGGGGTCGTAAAGCGTGAGATCGTCAATGTCGTGATAAACGCTCACATAGCTGTTGCCCGACGGTTTGAGGCTGCCGAGACTCAAAATGTACGCGCCGTACTCGCTTTCTTGAAACTCGTACGTTATCTTTCCCGCCTCTTTAAGTTGAACAAGCAAGTCGTGCACATACACGGCGTCCGTCTTGACGAGATAGCTGTTCTCGCCTATTATTACGGTGGCTTGCTTGTCTCCCGTCTCTATGACGGGTTTACCGAGATCCTTGACCTTGCCGCAACCGACAAATGTCGCCGCGAGCACCGCGATGAGCAAGGCTACGACGACCGCTGCAAAAAATTTGTTTCCTTTCTTGAACATAAGACCCTCCGTATGTTCTTCGGAGGGGTAAGCGAAAAATACGGACGCGTCCGTCCTTGAAACTTTGCGCTCCCTCCGAACGATACCGCCGCGCATGAGAAAAATTTACGCGGTGGGCTCGGGCAGGTCTCCCGACTTGCGACCATAACCTTGCGCCTATGGCGGGAGCCTTCCTCAAAAGAGTGGCTTTATCCCTTTGCCGCTCACGGTAGCGGGGGCTGCGACGGATTTGCACCGCCTTCCCTATTCTCGCGCTCTCGCGCGCACCCAAGCGAGCTAATTTTATCACAGCGCCGCGATTTTTGCAAGCGCAAAACTTGCCCTCGCCGCGACTTATAGGCGCTAGGCACATTTTGCGTAGGCTTTTAAAGCGCCACCAATAATAAGGCTCGCCCTACCTCCGATTTCGTCATACTATCGCCAAATTTTTCGCGTTGCCTCATTTTACCAAAATAATTTTTTTGACGTTGATTATTGACTTATTGCGCGAAGGATAATATAATAACTTTTAGAATATTATTACATCAATAGGAGTCCTAAATATGGCATTATACACCAGATGCCCGGCATGCAAGTCGGAGATCGCCTTTGAGCCCCCTAAAAATATAGCGAACCTGCCCGAGGATTACAAACATCGCATCACGTGCCCGAGTTGCGGCGTGACGATAGGCGTAAGACTCAACATTATAGAGCGCCAACCCGTGGGCGAAACTCCTCTCGCGCTTCAGCCGATAGAGAATACTTCTTCAATGTCTGCGCAGTACGATTCTTCTCAACCCGATACTGTCCCCGCAAGGAGCCTCGATAAGCCCGCGAAGAAAAAGGGTACGGGAAGGAACATCATGATGATGCTCTTCGCGTTGCTGTTTATCGCGCTCGGAGCGATAAGCTATCTCGTTGCCAATGGCACTTTGAGTATCGGCGAAAAAACCTACGGTCTCGACAGCTACAGCGCGATCGCAGGGTGGGAAACACTCATCAAGGACTTTGACGCATTTAAGGCAATTTTTGAATTTGACACCGTGTACGGCATAATGGGCATAATGCCCATGATATCCTTCACGCTTGCGGGCGTAACGTTTATCGTAGCTTTGATCTCCGCATGCGGCAAGAAGTACGGCAGAGCGTTCAATCTCATCTGGTCGCTTTTGGTATTTGCTGTCGGCGTGATGGTCGTCTTTGCGCCAATGATCCAAGTGAATATTAAAAGCAGCCTGTCCGGTGCCTTGGTCGAATTGCCTACATACACCTTGAGCAGCTATTTCAAAGATATTTTCGACTCTCAGTCATATTGCATATTTGCCCCCGCGGCGCTCGGTTTCTTGCAATTCCTCTTCTCGCTCTTCTTCCTCAAATCTTTGAAAATGAAACCCTCAAAGAGAGTCTGAGGCTCACAAACAAAACTTATTACGCAAAAGAATGCACGCGCTCGCGTGCATTTTCTTTTTCCTTTGTGCTTTTCAAGCCTCGGACATATGGCTGCTGTCCGAGACAGCCCGCTCATAGCCATAGGCGTTTTTCCGCCGTAGAAAACTTTTCTCATTTGGTTTTCGCTTTTTTACGGCTTTATGACTCATGCCGTTTTGTCTGCGTATAGCCCGCTCACACCGTGCGCATGCCCTGCTCCTCGCTGTCTATGACGAAGAGGATATTGACCTCGTCGCCCGTCAGCGCGTCGATATACACAAAGTAGGTGCCGTCCTGCTCGCACTCGTACTCGTATGTCAGCACTTCGCGCGTGCCTCGAAGCGGAATGAGCGCAAGTTTGCCCTCTCTGAGCGGCTCAATGCTAAGCCCCGCCGCCGCGCTCTCCTCGCTTACTGCGGGAGCGGGTATAGCCCTCTCTTTGTGATTGAGCGCGTAGTGCGTGGCGTCAAAGCCCGTGACATATGCGTCCCCCTCGCGAAGTTTGACCTTCACGAGGTCGGGATAGAGTATGACGCCGCCCTCGACGGGCGCAAGGTTCACGACGCACTCGCCGTCCGCGGAGGACGACCACACCACCTGCATATCGTCGAAACCGAGTTTCGCCGCGAAGTCCAAAGCCGCGCGTTGGCAGGTGGGACCCGCCTCCTCTATAGCCGCGCGCCTGTCTCCGCCCGCCGCCGAGAACGCTATGAGCTTGCCGCCGAATTTGCCTATCTGCGCAAACGCCGCGGCGCCGTCAATCGTAAAGCTGTAGTTGAGCGTAGGGATATCCCCTCTCCCCTCGTCCGAAAAGTTCACGTCCGTCGCGTTTTCAAAGTACGCTTTGAGCGCCTGCTCGCCCTCTTCCGCGGAAATTTCCTGTCCTGTAAGCGCTACGGGCTCCCTGCCCACAAGCGCGTCCGAAAAAGGTCCGTCATATATCATTTCTGGATACTCGAAGCTTGGCTCCGCAAAGGGCGCGAACGCCGTGTCTATCTGCTCGAGCGCGCCGCCGTCTCCCACAAACAGCTTGCCCGCGTCCACTTCCGACTTGATCTTTTCAAGCGCGGCAAGGTATGCCTCGGCAACTTCGCCGAGCTTTGCGAGTTTAGCCCTCTCCTCAACGGTGAGCGGTTTCCCGTCCGCGACGCGGAGCGCGAGCGAATGAGCGTAATCGCCAAGCTGATTTATAAATCGTTGCGCCTTAGAGAGCCCTTCTCCGTCCCCCTCGAACATACCGAGGCTTGCCTCCGCGAGCCCCGCGGAGCCCCAAACGTCGTACAGGAGGGACTGCTGCATCGTCGGCGACGATGACGCGCCCAGTTTTTTGAGGGATATGCCAAGGTCGTTTGCGCCGTCGATCAAGTCATAGTATGCCCTGAAATACACTGCGTCCATCTGCCTTTGATAGCTCTCGTGCGTACGCACCTCCGCCGTTGAGTAGTACAGCGCCACGCCCAGCCCCGCGATCGCGCTTGCCATAAGCCCTATGACAAGGCAGAGCGCGGCGGTCTTGATAACGCGCGAATTGCGCTGTTTTTTGTTCTTTTTTTCCTCGCCCGTCTCGGGGCAAGCACTTTGATTTTTTGCCATATTTCACCTCGTTATTTCAGCAGAATGCGTGATTGCCGATGTTCAGCTTGACCGTGCGCGACAGCATCCACTTGCTCGTCGCCGTGCGCGGATTGTAATAGTACAAGCACCCGTATGTGGGGTCCCAGCCGTTCATGGCGTCCCTCGCCGCGTTGATAGCGTTTTGGTTTGGAGAGAGATTTATCTGCCCGTCCGACACGCAATCGAACGCTCCCGCCTGATACACCACGCCCGCCACGCTGTTTGGAAAGGAGCTGCTCCTCACCCTGTTCAGCACGACCGCCGCCACCGCGACCTGTCCCGTATAGGGCTCTCCCCTCGCCTCGCCGTACACTACGTGCGCAAGCAGATTGAGGTCTGAGGAGTTGCTGTTTCCGCCGCTCGTAGGCTTGCTCGTGCTGCCCGAGAGCGACATTCCGAGCGCCTGTGCCGTCTTTGTGCCGACTATGCCGTCTGCGACAAGCCCGTTCCTCTTTTGGAAATAGATGACCGCCGCCTTGGTTTTGGGACCGAATATCCCGTCCGCCTTTCCGCTCATGTATCCCCAATTGATGAGTTTGGTCTGCAGAGTCTTGACCTGCGCCCCGCTCGAGCCCTGTTTGAGCGTCGCCGCGTCCGCCACCTCAATATTTGTAGGCGCAAGCGCGCACATGAGGCATACGCCCAGCGCAAGTACAGCCACCGCGACGATAAATATCTTCACTCTTTTGCTTTGCATTTTTCACCTCTTTGAGCTAGTGTGCCGCCCTCCAGCGCTTTTATACCCACAAATTTTGCAAAACCCATCTCGCTCGAAATGACTTTATATATTCGCTGTCATTCTGAGCCAGTCGAAGAATCCCCTAGTCCGAGCAGCATATAATGTCATTCCGCGCTTATCGAGGAATCCCCTTGTCCTCACCCCCAAAAAATCACTTCGTAATTTTTCGGGTACCTCGAGTGCCTCTATCCAGCATTACGTTATATATCAGTGACCCCCTGTCCGAGCGTTCTTATTCACGCCGTTTGCCGTGTCTGAGCGACCCCGCGGAGCAAGCGGTTTTACGCTATGTACGCAGTGAGGGCGGGTCTGCACCCCCAAAAAATCACTTCGTAATTTTTCGGGGACCCCGTATCGCTCAACATGACAGGTAATATAAATTGTCATTCCGAGCGTAGCAAGGCGAAGTCGAGGAATCCCCCTGTTATACCCCATAAAATCGCTACACAATTTTATGGGGGACCCCGATTATTTACCCCACGAAATCACTGTGTAATTTCGTGGGGACCCCAATGTCGCTCAGACAAAGGTAACGTTAATCACTCGGACAATGCGCAATGTCAATATCAAGCTCTCACACAGGAGTTAGTACCATACACACAATCAAAAACGCGCGAACTAGTGAAAAAAAGCGGGCGTAGCCCCGCGTCCCCAAGCGCAAAAAATAGCAAACTATACGAGTATCTTAGACTTGCTTCTTGCGCTTTCTTGCATACGAAGTATGTGAAGCGTTAAATTTTTTGCGCGCGGAGCAGCGCAGCATTTGCGGTGAGCCCTTAAAGACCTTGCTTCGCAAGGGTCGCGGGCTCTGAGCAAATGCAAGCGGGGCGCGTAGCCCACAACCCCACGTATATAAAACGAAATGCAAGTCAATAATAGGCGCATGAGAAAACTAGTACATAAAATTTTGTTTTTGTTTATATTGGCGGTGGCGCTAGGCGCGCTTATGCTCACGCTGAGCGCATGCGGTCAGACGAAACAGCAGAGGCTCTCCCGCGAGTGTCTTCGCATACACATTCGCGCGAATTCCAATTCCGAAGGTGATCAACAGGTCAAGCTTGCGGTACGCGACGAGATAACGCGCTTTTTAAGCGACGCGCTTGAGGATTGCAAGACAAAAAGCGAAGCGCTCGAGACGATTTCCGCAAACGAAGATCAACTTATTCAAATCGCAAATTCAACGCTTTACGCGCACGAATTCGATTATAAAGCCTCGATACTGATAAATAAAGAACATTTTCCCGACCGCAATTACGACGGTTACGACTTCCCCGAAGGCGACTATGACGCTGTGATAATAAACCTCGGCACGGGCGAGGGCGACAACTGGTGGTGCGTGGCGTTTCCGCCCCTGTGTTTCGTCCCCGCGGGCGACGGCGAGAAGATAGTCTATAAGTCTTGGATAAAAGAGATACTTGACAAACTGTTTTGAAATGAGTTAAACATCTCTCGTTTTTCGACACCATTTGGCAATTTTGCGGTATTTAGCGCGGATAGATCGAAAGACGCATAATATTTCCCCGTCTGCGCAAGCTATCAGCGGAGGCTAATTATGAAAATTTTCAGAGAGATCGTAAGAAACACCGCTATGGGCGCGCAGTCCATAGACAACATTTTGCCCTACGTCGAGTGCGACAAATTGAAGAACCTCATCCTCTCGCAAAAAGAGGTCATGGAGGACTTCTATCAAAAGGCAAAACAGGAACTCGGCGAGGAAGAGCTTGACGACGCAGTCACGAAACCCTTCCAACGTACGATGTTGAAGATGGGCGTCAAGATGAACGCGGGCTTTGACAACAGCAATACCCACCTCGCAAGCATGCTCATCGACGGCTACAACATGGGCATCACCAGCGTACAGAAGTGCATCAACGAGCTCGAGCGCGACGGCGTAGAAATACCCCAGCTCGCCCGCGACCTAATGAAGACCTACGACAAGGACATCAAGGCGCTGAGAAGCTATCTGTAATGTTATTGCGGGGCTACTCGCCCCGCCCGCCCCATGCGGGGTTCCACCTCGCGCCCCGGCAAGGGACTTCGTCCCCTGCATCCCAAGCTAAAAACGCGAGCTAGGCAAATTCTTGCCGTCGCTCGCGTTTTTGATTGTTATGCAAGTGCCAAACTCCTGCGGGTGAGCTTGATATTGACGTGCGTATAGTCTGAGGGTTTTTTACTTAAACCGGGGGATTCCTCCCTATACCCCACAAAATCACTTCGTAATTATACGGGGACCCCATGTCGCTCGGAATGACACCTAATACTACTGTCATCTTGAGCTTGTCGAAACATCCCCTAGTCCTCACCCCAAAAAATCACTGAGTAATTTTTCGGGGACCCCGTATCGCTCAGCATGACATCGAGAATAGAACTGTCATTCCGAGCGTAGCGAAACGCAGTCGAGGAATCCCCTTGTCCGAGCGTATAACGTACCCTCCGTCCGAGCGTTCTTATACACGCCGTCTGCCTTGTCCGAGCGACTCCGCGGAGCGAGCGGGATATACTCACGTACGCAGTGAGGGCGGGTCTGCACCCCAAAAAATCACTTCGTAATTATTTTGGGGACCCCGCTATCTCTCACTCAA
>CANPWB010000026.1 GCA_947581925.1 uncultured Clostridia bacterium | reverse complement strand
TACTTTGCGAGGAAGAAATACCAAAACGACGAGGAGAAAAACGAATTTTTCAACTCGTTCATCTATCGTGTCGTCCTCTTTGACGACTGCGTATATATCTTTTACAACACTTCGCCCGACGTGCCAACAAAGGTAAAACTCGACGAGGACGAACTTGACGAGTTAAAAAGACCCGAACATAGAAAAAGCGCCCAATTTCAACCGCTTGGGTTCAAATTGGGTGCTGATGGCGGAAACGGTGGGATTCGAACCCACGTGACCTTGTTCAGGTCAACCGCATTTCGAGTGCGGCTCGTTGCGACCACTTCGATACGTTTCCGTGTAGCGGGGTGGGAGCAATGAGGCGCCGTGCGCCTTATACTTGCGACCACTTCGATACGTTTCCTTGCGTATAATACACTTTTACATGTATTTTATTACAAGTGCTTTGCTATTATAATATAAGTTTTACGTTTTTGCAAGCGCTGAGGGCTTATTCGCAAAAAATAGGCCTCGCTTGCGGGTGACGTCGCGACGACAAGACATCGTCGCGACGACATCACATACTTTTAGGTTTGCTAAACGCTTTTTAGGTTTGTTTAAGCGCTTTTGCCGTTATACAACATATCTCTCACTTCCCCTCATGCAGATGGTTGATGAGTTTGCTGTTGATGGTGTATGTGGAAGTAGGGGTGAGAGACGAATCCTTTTTGTAGGAGTACATCGTAACTTCCAACTTGTTCAAGATCGATTTGATCAAACCGCAATAACTCTTATCCATCTCGGGCACGTCGCCACTGAGCGTTCTTGTGCTTACGGAGAAGAACCTGTCGTCCTCAAACGAAGTTTGAAGGAAGGTGCGCTCATTAAATACCTTGCTTGAAAACACTATTCCCGACGTCATGAAACCAAGGTGGAAGTAGGAGACGTCTCCCGTTTTCACTACGCCCGGCGCAAACTCGGGATGCTGCTCGATAATAGGTCCGGACAAAGTGGCTATAAGCTGATCCATCGTGGCGTCCTGCGTGTTGACAAGTGTGACCTGCGCCGCGTTCTGCCAATTGTAGATATCGAGGAAACCCGTCTGATTCAGACAATGCACATATCCTTTTGGAACGAGATTTTCCTCCACCCACCTATAGCTTTCCTCTTTATCGCCTGTCGCCGAGAATCTGCCGTTTTTGCCATCGCTCGTAAGCCCGTAATATTCAAAGCTCAAGCTCAGGCTCGGACCTATGATGGACGAGAAGATTGAGTTGTTCAGATTTATATGGTTGAAAAAGATACGTCTCGTATCGTCCATTACGCGGCAATATCCATACAGCCCGACGGACGAGATGTTGCGGAAGATGCAACCGTCAACAGTCACGTCCGAATTTTGGATGTCTATCGCGCCATAGGTGTTTTCAAAAATGCAATACTCCACTCGCTCGTTGAGCAATCTCCCTCCGAAAAATTCATCGTCTCTGCCATCAAAAGTCAAGCAGTAAGAGTTGACAAAAGTCTTTCCCGTGAGAGTCTGTATTTCGACATCCTCATGCCTCAGGACCACATTGCTTATTGTGATGTCGCTCGCCGCGGCATGCACAAGATAGCTATGCCCGTCTATCATCTGAGAAGGCTTTGACAAGATGGTGTGACCGTTGCCGTACAGATCTCCGTACAGGCGCACACACCAGCCGCTTCCTTCGTCAAAGCTGACCATTTTGTCATCGGGACACGCGATATCAGAGGCAAGCACTATTGCATAGTTGGAAATGAATGTCGGAGCATTGTACACATAATAATCATTTCCGTCAGGCGCTCTGAGAGTATCTACGTTCTCGGCGGGAGTCTTAAGATTTTCGGACGCTTTGGCATATTCTTTTTGGTCCGCAGTCGCGCGCATGAGCTGTTCGTCATTTCGCACTTCGACGCCGTACACCACGCTGAGCGTAACATAGTCCGTCGTATGCTTTTGGTTCGCCTCGAAACGAGGATATTTCGCATAAACCTTGACTTTTACGGGGACTATCCCCTTGCCCTTGAGCGCCTCGCCGTCAAGCACTACCTTGTTTGGGGAGGATGCGTCTATGTGCGCATACTCTTTACCTTCCTCTATCTCGACGATATAGCGCTCGTAGAATGCCGCAAGCTCGGCTGTAGTCCCCTTTTCGGGCTCGCCGTGGATGTGTATAGTAACACTGTTGGCGTGCTTTTCGTTTTTGCGCTCACCGCCCTCGGCGTCCGTCTCATAGACATATATGTCCGAAGGAAACACCGTTTGCCTTGCGAGCCCCACTTCCAGCGCGTCGTTTGAAGTCTTGAGCCTGAGCGACGTCGCCTTTTCCTTAACGTTCAAGGTCAAGCTCGCCGTTTTGGCGCCGACCGTTGCGGTAATCGTCGCCTCTCCTTCGGAGACGCCCTTTACGAGTCCCGTCTCGGAAACCGTGGCGACTTCCTCATTGTTGCTGCGCCACACTGCGCCCTCGGGAGCGCCCTCAGCCAAAGTCGCGGCAAATACCGCGTTCAGTTTCAGCCCTTTCTCTTCGCCTGCGCCGAGAATATATCCGCTCTCACTGCCGAAGAACGCGGCGTTCGCAATGGCTATGTCGCCTTCATCGCAAAGCGTGACATTGAGGTTTTTGCCGTTTTTGAGCGCGACTGTCGCACCCTCACCGTTTATGACTATGCCGTCCGCTTTTAAGGTGCAACCCGTACTTGCCGACTCGTCCACATCCGCCGCCGAAATGCCGAGCATATCAAATCCGTACTTGCGGTCAGTATTCCTCTCGACAGTGACATTGTCGCCGTATTTGCCCGCTCCCGTGCGCACATTAACGGCAAACTCTTTGCTTGTTACGGTGCCCGTGCCATCGTGCTTGTCAGCGGTGGCTGTCACCGTCGCGCTGCCCGCGCTCAATGCCGTAATGACGCCGTTGTCGTCAACGGACAATAATGTTTCGTCGCTGCTTTTAAATTTCAGCTCCGTGATTTTGCTGTCAAACGGGACATATGACGCGCAAAGCCTCTTGCTCTCGCCCACCGTGAGCTCCGCGGAGGTATTGCCCTGCGTATCCGTCAAAGAGACGCTGTGTACTGTGTCTCCCACTATGTTTACAAGAAAATTTTTCGTCACGGTCTCCGCCCTTACGGACACGTTGAAACTGCAATACGCATACAGCTTGAACTTGCCCGAGGTGTTGACCTCCGCGTCTCTGCCGTCGGCGTCTACCAAAGTCGCCGCGGGGTGTACGACGGTGCCTACGGGGTTTGCAATGTAATCCTCATATTGATCTTCATACTCGTCGTCGGAGCACTTGAGATTGCTCATCGACCACTCTATGGTGTACCTGTTCGCCTTTTCGGGAAACACCGCGACTTCGACCCACTCATACAGGTCATATACGGTGTTGTCACCGACGTCAATATAGAGATCGAGTTCTTCCGCCTCCAGCCCCGTAGCCTTTTGAGTCACCATCATATCCTCGACGGCGATCCATACTTGAAGTTGCAAAAGGTTTGTGACCAATGCTACCACAAGCAAGATTATTATGGGGATCAATATCAAAATTCCTATCAAAACTTTTTTCATATCAATATCTCCCCCTTACCACATTATTTTGTTGTATCGTTTGTCAAGGTTGACAAACAACGCCGACAGGCTGCCCGCAAGGAGCAGGAGCGACACGAGCGTCAGCATCAGATAGATGTTGCCGAGGTTGCCGCGCGAAGAGACCATCCAATCGCCTATTTTCAAGGGCAGGAAGTTTGTGACCATGACTACCGCGCCGAACGCTATCGCAAAGAAGAACCCTACGACAAGCATTATGGCAACGTTTTTGTTTGCTGAGACAAGCTCTCCGTCGCCCGAAACGTTGAATGTCGGCCACTTGATGTCCACCGCCATAGACAGGCTTGTGAGGCTTATGACAAGTATCTCGCTTATGCCCCAGATCGCCGCCATATCCACCGCAGAGAGCGCCTTTTCGCCCGCGTCCGAGGTGTAGACTATGCCCGTAACAAGGCAGGTAAGCACGACGGAGATCGTCGCCACGACGGAATACAGCAAGAATTTTGCGAGCACCTGAGACCTGAATGAGACGGGCATGACTTTTGTCATGTAGAAACAGTTGCCCTCCCTCGATATGCAGGTGGACGCAAACGATACGGTGACGGTGATGAAGATGATAATGACCATTATGGTGATGCCCGGCATTATCGCGCCGCCGACGGTGTCCGTGCCCATTGTCGCGGCAAGCCTGTTGCAGAAGAACACCATTATAGGCGCCGCACACGCCATGGCAAGATATTCAAAGGAGTAGTTGAAACTTCGCAAGATGAGATAAAATTCCTTGGTGAGCAAAGCGCGCGTCACGGACATCTGCTTGTCCTTCGCCTTGCGGCTGACCGTAGACTTGCCGCTTGCAACGCCGTAAAGTATCGTCCTATAATAGGCGCGCGACGTGATGAAATATGCCGCCACGCTTAGCGCCGCCGTCATAAGGAAGATGTACAAAAATCTGAGCGCAAGCCCGCCCGCGTTGAGCGTGCCTAGACGCCTGCCGCTCACAAGCTCCGCATACCACTTGAAGGGATATGCTCCGCCGAAAAACGCCCTGTACTTTTCCACCATTTCAGGGGAGAAGATGTCCTGCTTGGAATCTCTGAGATAGGTGAGGATTTGGCTGAGCGTGAGAAGATAGGCGACGAATATACCGCACACAAGAATTATCGTCAAGACGAGCACTACGACGAATTTGTTTTTGAAAATGTTTATGAGCTTTACCGCCGGGACGGCAAGTATGTTGCCTATGGCGAACGTGACGATGGAACTGAGAATGATCACGCCTATATACGAGAAGTAATCTCCGACGGGCGCTTTTGTCACCGCGCCGAACGTCACATAAAAAGGCAGCATCAAAAGCACGCATACGACAAGGTTGTGAAGTAGGCAATATATGGATTTTGCAAGCAATATCTCTTTGCCGCTCACGGGAAAGCGCAACAACATCTCGTTGTCGCCGTTTTGATACAGGTTTTTGACTATATTTCCCGTAGCGATCGCCGACGCAAGGACTATCGTGGCAAGCGATATGAGCGTCAGAAATTCCAACGTCATTTTGGAGCGCTCGACGAAAATGTTCGTCAAAAAGTACATGCCGAGAATGAGCACGGCGTATATCGCCAAGAAGAACAGCGCGTTCATGCCTTGCGATATCCTGTACTTGACGCCCCGCTTGTGCGTAGTGCCAAAGCGCGACTTCAAATCCAGCCTGAAGAGGGTCTTGACCCTCGCAAAAGAAATTTCACCCTTCATACGCTCACTCCTCCGCGGGTTTATCGCCGTTTAAGGACGCGTCGTCATCGTGGGCGGGGAGGTCGGGGCGCATATCCTCGCTCTCCTGCGCGGCATAGTCCTCAAACAGCCTGCGCTCGTACGTGCCCGTGATACGGAAGAACTTCTCCTCGAGGTTCGCCTTGTTAGCCTCGTTGCCCGCAAGATCGAACAGGTCAACGAGATGTCCGTTGTTTACGATCGCCACCCTATGGCAAAGTTTTTTGACGAGGTCGAGATTGTGGCTTGAGAAAAACACCGTGTTCCCCTTTGCGCAATGCTCCCTCATATGCGCGATTATCTCCGCCGTGGACTGCGGGTCGAGCCCCATCATTGGCTCGTCGAGCACCCAAAGCTTTGGCTCGTGTATGAGCGCCGCCATGATGCATATCTTTTGCTTCATGCCGTGCGAATAGCCCGCGATCTGCCTGTCCATCGCCGCCTCGAGCTTGAACTTCTCCGCAAATTCCTTTATGCGCTTGCGCCTGAGCTCTGTCGGGACTTTGTAGAGGTCGGCAACGAAGTTGACGTATTCGCGCCCCGTCAGCTTTTCATAGACTGAGTGGTTGTCGGGCACATAGCCCATATTCATCTTCGCCTTGATGGGCTCCTTGACGATATCGTAGCCGCATATCTCGATAGTGCCGCTGTCAAACGGCAATATGCCCGTGAGGCACTTTATCGTCGTGCTCTTGCCGGCGCCGTTCTGTCCCAAAAACCCGAATATCTCCCCGGGACGCAGCTCAAATGAGATGTCGTCCACCGCCACTCTGTCGCTTTTTGGATATATCTTTTTCAAATGTTCAACTTTAAGCATAATAAAACCTCCATTATTTTTAATATCGCAAAATCGACGCACGCGACGTGCGCCCGAAAACAGGCATAAAATTCAATTCAGCAATACGGGAGTTTGCCTCAGATAGGAGGAAAAATAGCCTATCGTGAAATTCTGCCGCACGATACAGGGTGCGCTCCTACTCGGGGCGTTTGCCATAAACGCCGTAAAACGATAGAGCCGCCTCGTATGAGAGCATAAAAATTTGACGGTCTGCAATATGACCAATATGCCAAGCGCGCTCAACACCCATATGCCCTGCCTTATAGCAGACACTACAAAAATGTTCAGCGCGTTTTCGCCTATCAAGACAATAAACAAAAGCGCCGCGGCGACACCTTTCACCACGCTCTGGAGCTTTTTCGGCAACAGTTTTATCAAAAGTCCGCCCGTCGCCGCAAGCATCGCTATGCCCAGACACTTGACCAAAAATACAAAGATGTCGAGCATCTTGACAAACAAAGTCAGACTGTCCACTTTCTCTTTTTCTCCGCTTGTATAAGCTAAAGCGCCTATACTAGAGCATATGCGCGCTCATAAAATACTGTGCGGACGATATGCTTCTTTCTGGATTTTAGCACTCATATAAAATATTGTCAAGCGCTTGCACGCTATGTGCCTCCGCGCGGGGCTATGGCGCGCAATTCGAATGCGGCGCGCGCTGCGCGGCCTCGCTTGACTTGCGTTTTTCATCATTACATGTCGAAAGGTCGGGTTTTCTCTTTTTTTATCTGAAAACAGGCGTTCGGACTGCCGAAATTTGCAAAATGCGGCGGCATTTTTGAAACAGTGTGCGAAAGGAGCGCAATTTTTTGAAACATTAAAAAGCGGGCGGTACATGCCGTCCGCTCATATCCTATAGACAATTTTCGCGAGGCTTACTCCGCGAAAGCTTTGAATGCCTTGTACGCGCTGTACACGTCCGCCTTGGAGACAAGCTCGTCGGGAGAATGCATGGATAGCACGGGGACGCCGAGGTCTACGGTGTCAATGTTGTTGTTTGCGATGAACAACGCAACGGTGCCGCCGCCGCCGAGGTCTACCCTGCCCAGCTCGCCCGTCTGCCATATCACGCCCGCGTCCTTAAATACCTTGCGCAGATAGCCCACATACTCCGCGGACGCGTCGTTGGAGCCGCTCTTGCCGCCGCGCCCCGTGAACTTGCTCATAGCCACGCCGTGGTGGACGAGGCTTGCGTTCATCTCCTCGAATGCGGAGGCGTACGCGGGATCGTAGCCCGCGGTGACGTCCGCGCTTATGCACTTGGAGTTTTGCCTGAGCACTGCGGGGTCTACGCCGTAGCTCTTTGCGATCGCATCGAGTATGTCCTTTATCAAAATGCACTGCATGCCCGTGTTGCCCACGCTGCCAATCTCCTCCTTGTCGGCAAGTATGGTGAGCACCGTCTCGTTTGTGTCGGCGTCCACGGTCGCTGTAATCTCGGGATAGGCGCACACTCTGTCGTCGTGCCCGTAGCTTGCGATGTACGCCCTGTCAAAGCCTACGTCGCGTGCCTTCGCAGCGGGGACAGCCTCGAGCTCCGCGCTCAAGAAGTCCTCTTCCTCAATGCCGTACTCCGCGTTGAGCAGCGCAAGCACATTCTTTTTCACCGCGTCCTTTTCCTCATCCTTTACGGGTATGCCGCCCACGACAAGGTTAAGATTTTCCGCGCTGAACCCTTCCCCTATCTTTGCAGTGTTCAGCTCTTGGGAGAGGTGCGGGAGCAGGTCCGTGATGTAAAAAACGGGATCGCTGTCCTTCTCGCCTATCGCAATCTCGACCTTCTCGCCGCTCTTCAGTACAACGACTCCGTGCAACGCGAGAGGTATGGTCAACCAATGGTACTTCTTTATGCCGCCATAGTAGTGCGTCTTGAAATAGGCTATGTTCGCCTTCTCGTACAGCGGCACTTGCTTGAGGTCCAGCCTCGGGCTGTCCACGTGCGCCACGAGTATTCTCACGCCGTTCTTTGCGATATTCGCTTTTCCTGCCCTCAAAATGAACAGGCTCTTGCCGCGGTTGTTGAGATAGAGCTTGTCGCCCTTCGATATCTTGTCGCCCAAAGCGTACGGCTTGTAGCCCTTCGCCTCCAACAGCTTGACCGCCGTCGAGACTGCCTCGCGCTCCGTTTTGGAGCTGTCGAGAAAGCTCTTGTAGCCCTCGGCATATGCCATAATTGCGTCCGTCTCCGCCGCGTCAGCCGCCGCGTAAACGTTTGTCCTCTTGTAAGTCAAGTCCATAAAGTCACCTCGTAAAATTAAATTTTCGATCTTCCGTATCATTATATCACGCCACAAATAATTTGCAATACGAATTCTCATTTTATTCGCGGGCGAACAAGCCGCTTACACTTGCTCAGAGCTTGGCGCCATGATACGACAAGCATACTCGGGCAGAGGGTATATAGAAATCAAGCACGAAAAGCGCTAGTGTCTCAGACATTGGAGTGAAAGACCCAGCCTCTCCCTTCGTTACGTGCGGCGATGACAACGCTTGTCCGAGGGATATTGGGGTCCCCATAGAAAGGAGCGAAGCGAGTTTTATGGGGTAAAGGCACACTGCACTCAGGACTCCCCAGCTATACCCCACAAAAAATACTTTTTGCGGGGGCCCCGATATCGCCCCAGACAAACTTTACGTTACGAGCGCAAACACAGCCCAAGCGTTACGCCGCGGCAGGGCGGGAAGGGGCTGCGCTCGCGCTTGCATTTGCTCAGGGCTTGGCACCATTACGAAGTAAGGTGCCATAAAGCCCACCGCACAATGCTGCGCCACTCCGCGCGCAAAAAATTTAACGCTTCGCAATTCGCAATAAAATGTTCACAAAACTCCAACTAAATAATGTTCATATCTCGCTATTTTTTGCGCTTGGAGACGCGGGCTTACGCCCGCTTTTTCTTTTTACTAGCGTTTGATTGAGAGATTGCGGGGTCCCCACGAAATTACGAAGTGATTTTGTGGGGTGCAGACACGCCCTCACTGCGTACTTGGCGTGAAACCGCTCGCTCCGCGGGGTCGCTCAGACAAGGCAAACGGCGGGTAAGGGTGCTCGGACGGAGGTTGCGTTAATTCGCTCGGACTAGGGGATTTCTCGACTACGCTCGAAATGACAATATATTTAACGTGTCATGCTGAGCCTGTCGAAGCATCCCCTAGTTGAACCCCGCCATCACTGCGTACGTGAGTATATCCCGCTCGCTCCGCGACATCGCTCGGACAATACGTCACGGTAATCGGGTTTAATGGCGGGTTAAAATAAATTATACGTTGATTTTATTTTTTGCACGTGGTAAACTTAAATGAGTAATTTAGCAAATAAGGAGACGGATATGTCATTCAGCAAATTTTTGGAGTCGAGGCGCGGGGACTGCGTGGCGCTGGTGCGCGAGCTGAAAAAGCGTTTCGAGTATGTCAGCGTGCTCGGCAGCGACGTAAAGGCTTTGTCCGTACGCGTCAACAAGCAGACGTCGGCTATTTCGGACGGCTCGGACGTGGATTGCGGCTTTGTCGTGAAACTGTGGACGGGCGGTACGTTTTTGGAGTATTCGCTTGACGACGTGACGGGCGACAAGGAAGAACTCGCCGCGAAGATAGAGGGCGCGCTCGCGCTCCCCGAAGGGCTTGAGGACAGACAGATATCCGCATGTCCCTTGAGCGACGAGCCTTTGGAGCGCTCCTTCCGCCGCCTGAACGACCTTGACAAATTCAGTGAAGAGGATATTTTGAAGGCGTGCATAAAGGCGCGGGATATGCTGCTTGTAAAGAGCGAGAATATTGTGAACGCGACCGCGCTTGTGCGTACGCTGGACATAAGCAAGCTGTTTGTGAGCGAACATCGTATGCTGGATCAAAACTACACGTGGGTCAACGGCATGCTCCTTGTCAACTACCGCGAGGGGGAGCGCATGATAAGCGCGCGCGAGGGCGCGGCGAGCCACAATCTGGGCTATGTGCTCACTTCCCTGCCCCTGCTTACAGACAAGCTCGCGGACAAGGCGGCGCGTCTTGTGAAGGCAAAGCCCATAGAGCCGGGCGAGTACGACGTCATCACGGACCCGTCCATCACGGGACTGCTTGCGCACGAGGCGTTTGGGCATGGCGTGGAGATGGATATGTTCGTCAAGGACAGGGCGCAGGCAAAGAAGTTTATCGGCAAGCAAGTAGCCTCCCCCATATGCAATATGCGCGACGGCGCGGCGGCGACTTTGAGCGTGGCGAGCTACTACTTTGACGACGACGGAGTGCTCGCGCACGATACGCAGATAATAAAGGACGGCATACTGCTCGCAGGCATAAGCGACCTCGCAAGCGCGGCGCAGCTGGGCACGGAGCCTACGGGCAACGGCAGACGCGAGAGCCATAAGCGCAAAGCGTATACGCGCATGACAAACACCTTCTTCGAGAGAGGCACGGACAAGCTCGCGGATATGATTGCGTCCATAAAGCACGGATATATGATATTCGAAACGAACAACGGCATGGAAGATCCCAAAAATTGGCAGGTGCAGTGCGTCGCGGAGTACGGCAGGGAGATAATCGACGGCAAGCTGACGGACAACTACGTCGCGCCCGTCGTTATGAGCGGATACGTGCCCGACGTGCTCAAGTCCATATCCATGATATCGGACGACTTCTTCATAGAGGGCGCGGGCTCCTGCGGCAAGGGACACAAGGAGTGGGTGCGCGTCTCGGACGGAGGTCCCGCATTGAAACTCAAAGTGAGATTGGGGTGATATTATGATGGAACTTAAGGATATAATGGAAGTTGTTGCCTCAAAGGAAGGCATTTGCGATTTTAGGGTAGTCGAAGATGAAAAGCAGTCCTACGAGCTGTTTTTCGTGCACGGCAAGCTCGAGACGGCGCGAAAGGCGGACTCGCTGGAGAGAAATCTCACCGTCTACGTCAATCACGACGACAAGCGCGGCTCGAACACGTTTGGCATAAGCGCGTCCATGGACAGGGACGAGCTCTCGGCAAGGACGGACGAGGCAATTAAAAACGCAAAGCTCATATTCGACGAGCCGTACGTGCTGCCAAACGACGAGACATGCGATGTGCTCATCGAATCCGACCTTGCCCACGTCGATCCCAAAGAGGCGGCGACAAAGCTTGCGGACGCGGCGTCCTGCGCAAATACGCAAAAAGGGTTGGACATAAACGCGCTCGAGGTGTTTGTCGTAAAAAGAGTATTGCACGTCGTCAACAACCGTGGCATAGACAAGACGCAGACAAAGTATATCGCCCACATAGAGGCTATCCCCACCGCGAACGGCGAGAATGAGTCCGTGGAGCTTTTCGAGAGCTATGACCTCGCCTCCCTCGACGTAGATATGCTCAAAGAAGAGATATCCGCGCGCCTCGAGGACGCAAAAGCGAGGCTGTCCGCGAAAAAACCCGAACAAAAACTCTCCTGCCCCATTATCTTGAACGCATACGAGCTGGGCACCCTCTTTAAGGAGCTTGCCTCGGACGCGAACTACGCGAACGCATATATGCATGTCAACCTGCACGAGGTCGGGGACGCCCTGCAAACGGCGCCCGAAGGCGACGCGCTGTGCATAACGGTGCGCGGCAGTATGAAGGACAGCGCGGCGAGCAACTGCTTTGACCTTGACGGCACTAATCTTACGGACAGGGAGATAGTGCACGACGGCAGGATCGTCGCGGGATACGGCGCGTCGCGCTATGCGGGCTACCTCGGCAAGACCCCGACAGGCGCGCTCGGGTGCGTGGACGTACGCGCGGGCACGACTCCCATCGAGGCGCTCGAAAGCGAGCCTCACCTCGAGCTTGTGTATCTGAGCGGTCTGCAAGTGGAGCCACTGAGCGACTATATTGGCGGCGAGATAAGGCTTGCGTACTACTTCGACGGCGAGAAAAAGACGCCCGTCACGGGCATCGCGTTCAGCGGCAAGCTCTCCGACGTACTCAACACTATCACGCTCTCGGCGGAGCGCACTACGCTCGGCGCCTACTCGGGACCCAAAAAGGCGCGCCTAAGCAGAGTAAACATCTTCTGATAGGGCGTCAAAAAGCGACATATTTCACCAAATATACGCGCAAAAGCGTAAGAAACGACAATGACGGACGAAGAAAAACGCAAAAAAAAGAAGGACAAGGACGATTGGGATACCGGCGTCGTCATCGCCCATATGAACGGCGACGAGCTGCCCAAATATCGCCGTATGGCGTATCTCAACCGTCAAAAACGTCCCCCAAAGAGCGAGCGCAAAAAAAGCGACCTCACAAAAAAGGAAAAACGCGCGATATACCGCGCGGGGTTTGCCGCTATGCTCCCCCAGCTCCTCATAATCCTCGTTGCATTCGGCATCGTCGGCGTCCTCATCTACTTCTGGCTCAAATGACCCTTTGCAGCTTAAATATTTATGGCTCGAATAATTTTCGGCGGAAATCAAATGCGGGCGGAGAATTGTTATGTATAAAAAAGCCCCTTCGGAATTCTCATCCGAAGGGGCTTTTTACGATCAGATTATTTGAAGTAGCGGTCGAGCAATCCTTTGAGCGCCTTGCCGTGACGAGCCTCGTCGCGAGCCATCTCATGCACTGTGTCGTGAATTGCGTCGAGGCCCTCTTCCTTTGCGCGCTTCGCGAGCTTTGTCTTGCCATCTGTCGCGCCGTTCTCCGCGGAAACTCTAGCCTTGAGGTTCTCCTTTGTGGACGGTGAGACGAGCTCTCCAAGCAGCTCGCAGAATTTTGCGGCGTGCTCTGCCTCTTCCCATGCCGCCTTTTCCCAATACAGACCTATCTCCGGATAGCCCTCGCGGTGCGCGGCTCTTGCCATTGCGAGATACATGCCGACCTCGGTGCACTCGCCCTCGAAATTCGCCTTGAGTCCCTCATAGATATCATCGGGGATGGTGCCTTTCTTGCCTGTGCCGATGACGTGCTCCGCCGCCCAGCCGAGCTCATTCTCTTCTACTTTTTTGAGAGCCGCCTTGCAGATGGGGCAAGCCGCGGGAGGATTTTCTCCCTCATACACATAACCGCAAACGGGACATACATACTTTGCCATAATAACTCTCCTTTTTTTGATAAATATTTTTTGCGCTGTCGCGTAAAATCGTTATCCTTCGTCCGCGCAAGCAAATGTCGTCTGCCTCGCCCTGCGCCGACGCGCTTTTTAAGCCTTGGAACGGCGGCAAACGCGCCCTCCCCGACCGTTGATTATCGTTATCATTTTAACACCCGAAAAAAAATTGTCAAGCCATATTCAAACAGATTTACGGCGCAAATTTTTTTGAAAAATTCAAAAGAACGGCTGCCTCAAAAACAGCCGTTTCATTTGTACGTTTTGGATATATAAAACGTCTGTTTTGCGCTCACGCTTCAAGTATCTGCCTCGCCTCGCGCATCAGGCTCCCGTCCGCGTTGCAGCCTAAGTGCCAGCAGAATACGCCGCCGTAGCCCCTCTTTTTGACAAGCCGCACTTTGCGCATGAGATACTCGCGCGTGTCAAAGGACAGCCTGTGCCCTTGATATTTAGCATAGCAATACTCATATGTCTTTTTGACCTCTATCTCGCCCCTCTCTATCATGGACATCAGCTCGTCAAATTCTTTATAGTCGTACTCCTTGTCCTTGCACCTCTCGTAAAATGGCAAGCCGAGATTGAGCTGGCTCTTTTTGTAACCCGCAAGATACGCGTTGAACATGGACGACGCCGTCTCGGTGTAGCCGCAATGATTTGTAAGCCCGAGGTCATAGGTCATTACGTTGACAAAATCCAGAGTCTTTGCCATTCTTCGGTTGTTGATGTCGTTCATAAAGGTGACGCTTCCGCATAGCGCGATGGACAACGCAAAGTCATTGCCAAACTCCTCCCGTATATCCTCCATGAGCGCGGCGTAATCCTGCCCGTCGTGTGTGCAATGCCTATATCCGTTTGTGTTGCGTTTCGGATACTCCCAGTCCGCGTCTATGCCCGAAATGCCATACTTTTCAATGAGTGGTTTGAGATTTTGAATGTAGGCTTTTCGCCTCTCCGCCGTGCGGCTGACATAGCAAAAGCCGTTGCCATTCAACGATATCATCAGCTTGACGGAGGGATGCGCGGACGCATATGTATGCAGCGCGGCGAGCGCGCGATCGTCCGCTTCGGATATTGTGGGCTCAACGCTGCCGTCGTTTATGCAAACAAATCCGAAAATTATGTGCGTCAAGTCGCGCAGAGGCAGATCTTCGACATCCGCCGCGTTGTTGACCGTGCTCGCCATGATGTAGCCCACGTTTCTATACTCGCTTATCGGCTCGTGCGCGAAGTACAGCCCCAAAAATACGGAGCTTAAGATGACGCCCGCGACTAGCGCCGCCACTACGCATATAATTACTATCCTTTTCCGCTTTGTCATTTTGCGCGCTTTTTAAAGGGTATACAAAAAGCCATAAGCTCGAATGAGCCATGGCTTTTTTGCGTTTTGGGTGAAATTACTTGAGCTCTGCAGTTGCGCCGACCTCTTTGAATTTGGCGACAAGAGCTTCCGCTTGATCCTTGGGGAGACCTTCCTTGACGGTCTTGGGAGCCTCGTCGACGACTTTCTTTGCGTCCACAAGTCCGAGACCAGTTGCGTCCTTGACGACCTTGATGACTTGGACCTTGTTGGGACCGATCTCTTTGAGGACTACGTCGAACTCTGTCTTCTCTTCCTCTTGAGGAGCTGCCGCCGCGCCTGCTGCGGGGCCTGCGACTGCGACGGGAGCCGCTGCGCTCACGCCGAATTTCTCTTCGAGTGCCTTGACGAGCTGATTGAGCTCGAGCACTGTAAGTTGCTCAATGTCTGCGATGAATTTTTCGATATCGATCATTTTTTTATTCTCCGATTTTTTTATTTTTTTATTTTTTCGGCTACGCCGCTTGAGCAAATTTTAGGCTTGCTCTGCCTTTTGTTCCGCTATCTTGTTCAAGCAAATAGCAAGCTTGCTGAGCGGCGAAGCGATGCTGCCGACCAGTCGTGCAAGCAGGATCTCCTTTGACGGGACATCCGCAAGCTGTTTGACACCGTTCTCGTCCATATAAGTCTTGTCGACCATGCCGCATTTGATCTTCATCTTGTTGAGAGCTTTGATGTTCTTCAAAATGAATTTTGCGGGAGCGACTTCGTCCGTGGAAGAGAATGCAACTGCCGTGGGACCGTTGAGAGCTTCGTCAAACTGAGTAAATCCCAGCTCGTTGAAAGCGATCTTCACAAGGCGATTTTTGAGCACCGCGTAGTCGATGCCGTTTTCTCTAAGCTCCTTGCGGAAAGCGGTGTCCTGAGCGACTGTCAATCCCATATAGTCGAGAATGACGATTCCCTTCGCGCTTTGGATCTTGCTTTTGATCTCTTCGACCTGTTGCTTTTTGGCTTCGAGGACCTGCTGATTCATCTTTACCTCCTATCAAAATAAATTGCGTCACCCTAAGACGTGGAATGACGCAACCGAAAAAATCGTTTTTCTGTCATCCTCGGCAAGCACATACGTTTACGGCTTTTGGCCACTTGCTGTCTTAGGAACGATATAATAATACCCGATACGGCGGGCTTTGTCAAACGAATTGAACAAAGCCGCCGAAATTTTCAGGCATAAACTTAAGCATTCACCTTGTAGACCACCTTGATGCCGGGACCCATTGTGGTGGAAATGCTGATAGAGCGGAAGTAGACGCCCTTTGCCGCCGCCGGCTTCGCCTTGAGCAACGCGTCCATAAGCGTGTTGTAGTTCTCGAGGAGTTTTTCCTGTCCGAACGACGCCTTGCCGAAGGGGACGTGGCATATGGCTTGCTTGTCCACTCTGTACTCCACTTTACCTGCTTTGATGTCGTGGATTGCTCTTGTGATGTCCATTGTGACGGTGCCCGATTTGGGGTTCGGCATGAGTCCCTTAGGTCCGAGCAATTTGCCGAGACGTCCCACGACGCCCATCATGTCGGGAGTTGTGACGATGACGTCATAGTCGAACCAGTTTTCATGCTGTATCTTCTGCACCATCTCTTCGCCGCCCACAAAGTCTGCGCCTGCCGCCTGTGCTTCGTCTGCTTTGGCGCCTTTGCATATCGCGAGCACGCGAACTGTTTTGCCCGTGCCGTTGGGAAGGACCACGACGCCTCTGACCTGTTGGTCCGCATGGCGGGGGTCTATGCCCAGCTTGACATGAAGCTCTATGGTTTCATCGAATTTCGCCTTTGCGGTCTCGAGAGCGAGCGCTATTGCCTCTGCGCCCTCATACTGCTTTGTGCGGTCGATGAGCTTTTTCGAATCTATATATTTCTTTCCGCGTTTCATAGCTGTCCCTCCTTATTCCTCGACGGTGACGCCCATGGAGCGTGCTGTACCTGCAATCATACTCATTGCGCTCTCTATGCTTGCGGCATTGAGATCGGGCATTTTTTGCTCGGCAATGGCTCTCAGTTGCTCTTTGGTGAGCTTTGCGACTTTGGTCTTGTTGGGGACTGCGGAGCCGCTTTCGATGCCGACTGCCTTTTTGATAAGGACGGGCGCCGGAGGAGTCTTGAGCACAAACGTGAAGGAGTGATCCTGATATATTGTGATGATCACGGGGATGATGAGTCCCGCTTCCTTGCTTGTCTTTTCATTGAACTCCTTGGTGAAACCCAAAATATTGATGCCGTGAGGACCGAGCGTAGAACCGACGGGAGGTCCCGGGGTCGCTTTGCCTGCGGGCAATTGCAATTTTACAACTGCTGTGATTTTTTTAGCCATATTTCCTCCTGACTAATGTGGTCTTTCGGCGGTATAAAGGATTTGCCGCCTCCCACTTCCCGCGCATACGCGCTTTGATTTGATGTGCGGTCTATTCGCCGCATGCCCTTTTCAGAGCTTTTCAACTTGCGCAAAGTCGAGGTCGACGGGCGTCTCCCTTCCGAACAATGCGACAATAACCTTGACTTTTTGCTGTTCCGCGTTGATGGAATCCACAACTCCGATGAAGCCCTCGAGCGCGCCGTTGATGATCTTGACGTTGTCGCCCTGCTTGATGTCGAAATCTTCTATGGAGATCTGCTCAAGCCCTATGCGTCTCACTTCCTCGTCCGTGAGCGGAATGGGACGACCTGCGGATCCGACGAAACTTGTGACTCCGCGCGTCCTCGTCACCATAAACCAGACGTGGTTTGTGTAGATCATCTTGATGAAAGCATAGCTGGGGAACTTCTTGCGCTGAATGACCTTCTTTTTGCCGTTCCTCTCGACAATGTCGTCCTCGACGGGGACTTTGATGTCGTAGATGTATTCGTGCAAGTCGTTGTTTTCGACCATATTGCGAAGATCCTGCTCGACAGCGTTCTCATAGCCCGAGTATGTGTGTATCACATACCACTTCGGTTGTTCTTTTGGTATTTCTTGATTTGCCATACGAACCCCCTCAGTTCCAAAGATGTGTCCACTGTCCGCTTGTAGTAAGTCCCAGCAATCCCGTAAGCACATAGTCGATCACAAACAGCACGACAAAGAAAAGCACCACAACTACAAGTACGACCACCGTGTTGGAGCCGACTTCCTTGCCCTTCGGCCATGTGACCTTCTTTAGCTCCGAGAAGATGCCCTTTATCCCCTTCCACATCCTTTTGAAGATGTTGGGTTTGTCGGACTTCTTGTTGCTCTTTTTCGCCTTTGGCGTCACTTGCTGAGCCGTTGAAGTCGAGGTATTGGTTTCAGGCTTGTTTTTTGCCATAATAACACCTTCCTAAAAATTTGCTTACTTTGTTTCTTTGTGCAGGGTATGCTTTTTGCAGAATCTGCAATACTTTTTAAGCTCGATCCTATCGGGATGCTTTTGCTTATTCTTCCAAAGATTGTAGTTGCGCTGCTTGCACTCCGAGCAGGCAAGTACGATCTTGACTCTTGCTCCTTTCTGAGCCATACTGTCCTCCTTCCCAATCAATACGACACCCTACACGGCAGGCTGTTCTGCCGTGTAGAGCATGTTTATATCATATTGAAAGAACAATGTTATTCGATGATTTTTGCAACGACGCCGGAGCCGACTGTTCTGCCGCCCTCACGGATAGCGAAACGCAATCCTTCCTCGATAGCGATCGGGGTGATAAGGGTGATCTCCATGTCGATGTGGTCGCCGGGCATGACCATCTCAACGCCCTGGGGCAGTTTGATGGAACCTGTGACGTCCGTTGTTCTGAAATAGAACTGAGGACGATATCCATCGAAGAACGGAGTGTGACGTCCGCCCTCTTCCTTCGTCAGGACATAGACCTGAGATGTGAAGTGGGTGTGAGGATGTATCGTGCCGGGTTTTGCGAGAACTTGACCGCGCTCGATCTCGTTTCTCTGAATGCCGCGGAGCAGTACGCCGATGTTGTCGCCGCCCTCTGCATAATCGAGGAGCTTGCGGAACATTTCAATGCCGGTGACGACCGTCTCTTTCTTATCGGGGCGCAGACCGACGATCTCGACCTTGTCGCCCATCTTGAGCATACCGCGCTCGACTCTGCCGGTTGCGACGGTGCCGCGGCCTGTGATCGTGAACACGTCCTCAACAGGCATAAGGAAGGGCTTATCCGTGTCGCGCTGAGGATCGGGAATGTAGCTGTCGACTGCGTCGAGCAATTCCTTGATAGCGTTAAGCGCGGGATCGTCCCATTTGCCTGCGAGACCTGCGTTCATCGCGTTGAGAGCGGAACCGCGGATGATAGGAGTATCGTCTCCGGGGAAGCCGTACTCGTTGAGCAACTCGCGAACTTCCATCTCGACAAGCTCAAGAAGCTCTTCGTCGTCGACCTGATCGCACTTGTTGAGGAAGACGAGGATGTAGGGAACGCCGACCTGACGTGCGAGCAGGATGTGCTCACGTGTTTGAGGCATGGGACCGTCGGAAGCCGCGACGACGAGGATAGCGCCGTCCATCTGTGCCGCGCCTGTGATCATGTTTTTGACATAGTCGGCGTGGCCGGGGCAGTCGACGTGCGCATAGTGGCGCTTGTCTGTCTCATACTCAACGTGCGCTGTGTTGATCGTGATGCCTCTCGCTTTCTCTTCGGGGGCCTTATCGATCTCGTCATATTTCATGACTTGAGCCTTGCCGAGGTGCGCGCTGTACATTGTGATCGCAGCGGTGAGCGTGGTCTTGCCGTGGTCAACGTGGCCAATCGTACCGATGTTAACATGCGGCTTTGTTCTTTCAAATTTAGCTTTTGCCATACTAAATTCCTCCAATAGATTTTTTTGGCTTTTTTATTTTTTTATTTATTTCCCAAAAGCTGTTTATTATATATATTCTATCGCTGTTTATTATATATATTCTATCAATATAATACGTCGCTTTCAAGACTATTTTTTGTCGCCGACTATTTTCTCGGCAACGTTTTTGGGCACCGCTTCATAGTGATCGAAGAGCATTGTGAAGCTTGCTCTGCCCTGTGTGATACTGCGAAGGCTCGTCGCATATCCGAACATCTCGGAAAGCGGGACGTCCGCGTCGACGCATTGCGCGCCCGTGCGTGGCTCTATGCCCTTCACCTGTCCGCGCCTCGTCGTAAGATTGCCCATCACATCTCCCAAATAATCGTCGGGAGTTATGACCTCCACCTTCATTATGGGTTCGAGCAGTGTGGGCGCCGCCTTGCTCGCCGCCTCTTTGAAGGCGAGGGATCCCGCGATCTTGAACGCCATCTCCGAGCTGTCCACTTCGTGCATACTGCCGTCCACCAGCCTGACCTTGAAGTCCACGCACTCGTATCCCGCGATGACGCCGCTCTGCGCCGCCTCTTTGATGCCTTCCCATGCCGCCGCCGCAAATTCCTTCGAGACTGCGCCGCCGACGATGACGTTTTCCACCTCGAGGCCGCCGCCCGGATTAGGCTCGATGTCGATTATGATCCTGCCGTACTGTCCGTGTCCGCCCGACTGTCTGACAAACTTGCCTTCCACATTCTTTACTGGCTTCGTTATCGTCTCGCGGTAGCTGACCTGCGGCTTGCCGATGTTTGCCTCCACCTTGAACTCGCGCATCATTCTGTCCACGATTATGTCAAGATGCAACTCGCCCATACCTGCGATGATGGTCTGACCCGTCTCCTTGTCGGTGTACGCCTTGAAGGTTGGATCCTCCTCCTGCAGTTTTTGTATGGCGACGGTCATTCTCTCTTGAGACGCCTTTGACTTTGGCTCTATCGCGACCTTGATGACGGGATCGGGGAAAACCATGTTTTCAAGCACGATCTGCCTTGTCCTGTCGGACAGCGTGTCGCCCGTCGTGCTCTTTTTGAGGCCTATGATCGCGACGATGTCGCCCGCATACGCCTCTTCGATGTCCTCGCGGTTGTCCGCGTTCATTCTGAGCAGTCTGCTTATGCGCTCGTTTTCGCCTTTGACGGTGTTGTAGACGACGCTTCCCACCTTGACGGTGCCCGAATATATCCTCGCAAACGACAACTTGCCGACAAATTCGTCCGTCAATATCTTGAACACCAGCGCACTGAACGGCTCGTCCTCTCCCGGATGGCGAAGTTCGGGCTGTTCCGTCTTGGGATTTATGCCCTCTATGCTTGCCACGTCCGTGGGAGCGGGCAGATAATCCACCACCGCGTCGAGCATGAGCTGTACGCCCGTGTTCTTGTAGGCGCTTCCGCAAAGCACGGGATTGAGCTTCATCTCTATCGTGCCCTTGCGTATCGCCGCCTTAAGCTGAGCCTCGCTTATGCTTGCGGTATCCTCGGATATTATCTTTTCGAGTATATCCTCGTCATAATCGGACGCCGCTTCAAGCAGTTTTTGCCTGTACTCTTCCGCTTGCGCTTTGTATGCCTCGGGAATGGGCTTTTTGTAAAAAGTCACGCCCTTGTCCTTTTGGTCATAGTAGTAGGCTTGCATGTCGATGAGGCTTATCACGCCCTCAAACTCGCTCTCCTTGCCTATCGGCAGGCAAATGGGAACGGCGTTTGCGTTCAGCCTCTCCTTCATCATCTCGACGGCTCCGAAGAAATTCGCTCCGTTGATGTCCATCTTGTTGACGAAGGCAATTCTGGGGACTTTGTAGGTGTCCGCCTGACGCCATACGTTTTCGGACTGAGGCTCCACTCCGCCCTTTGCGCAGAACACCGCGACGGCTCCGTCAAGCACTCTCAGGCTTCTCTCCACTTCCACCGTGAAGTCCACGTGACCGGGGGTGTCGATGATGTTGATCTGATGCCCCTTCCATATCGCCGTGGTCGCCGCGGAAGTAATGGTGATGCCTCGCTCTCGCTCTTGCTCCATGTAATCCATTGTGGCGGATCCGTCATGGGTCTCTCCGAGCTTGTGATTGACGCCTGTGTAGTAGAGTATTCGCTCGGTCGTGGTGGTCTTTCCGGCGTCGATGTGCGCCATGATGCCGATATTACGCACCTTGTCAAGAGCATACTTTCTTGCCATAGTTTACCACCTGTAGTGTGCAAACGCCTTGTTTGCTTCTGCAGCGCGGTGCATTTCGTCCTTTCTTCTGACGGCGCCGCCTGTCAGATTGTAGGCGTCCATAAGCTCACCCGCAAGTCTTGCGTCCATGGTCTTCTCGCCTCTCTTCCTCGCAAAGGACACAAGCCATCTGATGGCGAGAGTCTGTCTGCGTTCGGGACGGATCTCCATAGGGACCTGGTAGGTCGAGCCGCCCACACGCCTTGCCTTTACTTCCAGCATAGGCATTGCGTTTTCGAGCGCCTTGTTGAATATCTCCATCGGGTCTTGACCCAACTTTGCTGCTGCAATATCGAAAGCCCCGTAGACGATAGCTTGCGCCGTTCCTTTCTTGCCGTCGAGCATCACCTGATTGATGAGCTTGGTGACGACCTTGCTGTTGTAGATAGGATCGGGCAGAACGTCTCTTTTGGGCACGTCGCTTCTTCTTGGCATAAATTACCTCCTATATTTGGTTTACGATAACATTCGAAAATTACTTTTTGGGACGCTTCGCGCCATACTTGGACCTTGCCTGCCCGCGCTTTGCAACGCCTGCAGTATCAAGAGCTCCGCGAATGATGTGATAACGCACACCGGGTAGATCCCTGACTCTGCCGCCTCTGATGAGCACGACGCTGTGCTCTTGCAGATTGTGGCCTTCGCCGGGGATGTAAACAGTACCCTCCATGCCGTTGACAAGGCGGACCCTCGCGATTTTACGAAGCGCCGAGTTCGGCTTCCTGGGGGATGTAGTCGTGACGCTCAAGCAGATACCGCGCTTTTGGGGGCACTGCTCCATGATAGGCGTGAGCGACTTCTTGACCTGTTTCTCTCTGCCCTTTCTGATAAGCTGATTGATGGTTGGCATTTTGTTTCCTCCTTCTGGATTTTTCGAATGTACCCGCAACCCTACAGGTGCAATTCATTTATCTTCCTCCGCGGAAATTATCCCGACCGCCGCCGTAGCGACCTCGACCCCCGCAGCCTCGCCCAACTTCCTCTTGGAAGGAACATATTTGACGGGCACACGGTGCCTGCGCGCCGCATCGGCAAGCGCCTCTTTAATTTCCGCATCGGCGTCGGAGGCGACTATCACACACCTGAGCGCCCCCTCCGACAAACCCTTCAAAACCTGTTTGGATCCGACAACTTTTGAAGAGCAAGCTAGCATATCGTCAAGTTTTTCTTTGTCCATATCACTCCATATTTCCAAAGCTAAAAACTGCTTGCACAGACTGCAAGCGTGATTATATTATCATCAATCGCCGTCACTTGTCAAACAAAAATACTAAAATATTTTTTAAAATTATTCTATTATATATATTGTGGTAACAAGGAAAATCCTACCACAAAATATAGAGAGTATATAGAACTCAAGCATGCTCGGACATACGTTACGTCGGCGCTTGAGCGCACTGGGGATATGCGTTAGTGTCTCGGACATGGGAGTGAAAGACCCAACCTCTCCCTTCGTTACGTGCAGCGATGATAAAGTTGGTCTGAGATATATTTGGGGTCCCCACGAAATTACGCAGTGATTTCGTGGGGTAAAGGCACACTCCACTCAGGACTCCCCAGCTATACCCCACAAAAAATACTTTTTGCGGGGACCCCGATCTAAAACCCCATAAAATTCGTTCCACTCACGTCACATTTCTCTACTGCGACTCATCGTCACTCATTATTATGGGGACCCCGATGTAGCCCAGACAAGCTTTACATTAGAGCGCAAACACAAATCAAGCGTTACGGCGCGGCAGGGCGGGAAGGGGCTGCGCTCGCGCTTGCATTTGCTCAGAGCCCGCGACCCTTGCGGAGCAAGGTCTATAAGGGCTCACCGCAAGCTGCTGCGCCACTCCGCTTACTTGCCCCACAAAATCACTGCGTAATTTTGCGGGGACCCCAAGAAAGCTCGGACAAACATTTCGTTAAATACAAAAAAAATTAACGCTTCACATACTTCGTATGCTAGAAGTAGCAAGAAGAAGTCCTAATATACTCGTATAGTTCGCTATTTTTTGCGCTTGGGGACGCGGGCTTACGCCCGCTTTTTCTCTTTACTAGCGTTTGAATGAGAGATTGCGGGGTCCCCATAAAATTGCGTAGCGATTTTATGGGGTGCAGACCCGCCCTCACTGCGTACTTAGCGTGAAACCGCTCGCTCCGCGGAGTCGCTCGGACAAGGCGGACGGCGTGTATAAGGACACTCGGACAAGCGTTGCGTTAATTCGCTTTGACTAGGGGACTCCTCGACGTTGCTCGGAGTGACAATATATATAACGTGTCATTTCGAGCGACATGGGGTCCCCGCAAAATTACGCAGTGATTTTGCGGGGTATAGGGAGAAATCCCCCGGTTTTATAGTAAAATCTCAGACAAAACGGCCATCAATATCAAGCTCTCACGCAGGAGTTCATATCATACACACAAACCAAAACGCGCGAACTAGTGACAAAAGTCACGATGTTTGCGCGTTTTTAGCTTGGGGTGCAGGGGACGAAGTCCCTTGCCGCAGTGTGGGCGCGTAGCCCACTAAAACATTTCGGGACAAAATGCAAGCGGCCCTGGGCGATATTGGCTTTGTACTGCCGCGGGCTTTGGAAATTATGTTTGCC
>CANPWB010000025.1 GCA_947581925.1 uncultured Clostridia bacterium | reverse complement strand
TTATACACGGAGGTTTTATTTTCCTCAACGCTAAAGCTCTTCCTGCCTCACCAGCTTAGCTGGTGGTTAAACCACAACATAAAATAGGCTGTCATTCGGCAGCCTATTTTGATATTCTAAACGAATATAAAGCTTACTTTTCCTCGGACTTCTCCTCTTGCTCTTCAGCGGGGAAAACTTCACCTTCAATGGCTTGCTCCGGCTCGGAAGAAGTCTCGGGTTCGGCGGGAGCTTGCTCCTCCTTTTGCTCTTCAGCGGGTTGAGGTGCGGGAGCGGGTGCCGCTACGTTTTCAAGCACATAGCCTACCGCCTTCCTGTCAATGACGATGAGTGTGGGACTTGTCTCGGTGCCGACGTTGACGATGAGTGTGTTGTCGGTGTTGACCTGCGTGATCTTGCCGACAAGACCGCCGACTGTCATAAGCTTTGTGCCTACCGTCAGACTGTCCATCATCTGCTGTTGCTGTTTTTGGCGTTTCTTTTGAGGCACGATGGTAAGCACAATCATAAGCACAAGCACAACGCCGATGATCACAAACATTATCCAGCTGCTGCCACCGCCGCCGGTGGAGCTGCCCTCTTCTGCCGCCAATAAATAATTCAATAATGACATATTTGACTCCTTGAAAATCGCATTGCGCGACTATTACTTGTCAAGTATAACAGGATATTTCCACTTTGGCAAGCTAATTTTGACAATAAGCGGTATAAATAATTTTTAATATTCGAAACTTCCGATATCCATAACAAGTACTCCCGCACAACGCTAACGTAAAAATCAAGCTCGCACGCAGGAATTTGGCTTGCATGCAATCAAAAACGCGAGCGACGGCAAGAATTTGCCTATCTCGCGTTTTAGCTTGGGGTGCAGGGGACGAAGTCCCTTGCCGAGGGTGCGGGGCTCGCAGCCCTGCATAGGGCGTGCAGGGGGGGGAAACCCTTGCCGAGGCGTGGGCGCGTAGCCCACAGACATTTTATCCTTTATACTGCGCCATGAAGGCTTTACAGAAGGCGTCGTAGCGGTCCTCGAGTATCGCTTGGCGAATTTCCGCTGCAAGTCGTTCTAAGAAACGGACGTTGTGGATGGAAAGCAGTCTGCCGCCCATTATCTCGTCAGATTTTATGAGGTGGCGTATGTAGGCGCGGGTGTAGCCCTTGCAGGCGTAGCAGTCGCAGGTTGCGTCGAGCGGGGTGAAATCCTCCGCGTACGGCGCGTTTCTTATGGTAAGGAAACCCTCGCGCACCATAGCCGTGCCGTTGCGCGCAATGCGGGTGGGCAACACACAGTCGAACATATCCACGCCGCGCGCGACGCCCTCTACGATGTAATCCGCCGTGCCTACGCCCATGAGATAGTGAGGCTGATCTTTTGGCAGGAGCGGTTGCAATACGTCGAGCATCTCATACATAATCTCAGCGGGTTCGCCGACGCTGAGTCCCCCTATCGCGACACCGCAGGTGCAATATGGCACTGTACGCCTTGCGCTCTCCTCGCGAAGGTCTTTAAAAATGTTGCCCTGCACTATCGGGAAGAGAGTTTGATGCGATTTGAGTTTGTAATTCGAGCACCTGTCAAGCCATCTCAGCGTACGCTCCATAGCCGCCTCAGCCTTGTCGTGGTCGATGTCGGGAGAGGTGCACTCGTCAAACGCCATAACTATGTCGGAGCCTAGCGCCCTCTGCACTTCCATGGACTTTTCGGGTGAGAAAAAGTGTCTACTGCCGTCTATAAAGCTGTTGAATTCCACTCCATCCTCAGTTATCTTGCGCAGAGAGGAGAGCGAGAATACTTGAAATCCGCCGCTGTCCGTGAGTATAGCGCCGTCCCAATTCATAAACTTGTGCAAGCCGCCCGCGCGCTCGATGAGCTCATGCCCCGGGCGAAGATACAGATGATAGGTGTTTGAGAGCAGTATCTGCGCGCCCGTCGCCTTGACCTCTTCGGGAGACAGCCCCTTGACAGTCGCCTTTGTACCTACGGGCATAAAGCACGGCGTGTCTATGACTCCGTGCTCGGTGTAGAGTTTGCCGACTCTCGCACCCGTCGTCTTGTCCTCATGAATAAGTTCAAACCTCATATCGTCCTCTTTATTAGTTCCTAATGTTTTTCAAACGCAATACTTTCGCCTTTCCGCTCGCTCAAAACAGGTCTGAGTGAGTGCCTGTCCTTATCAATTTCAAAACCAACCTATCTTCATAAACCTTGTAAATCAAAAGCCAGTCCGGTTGAATGTGACATTCTCGCACGCCAATATATTCTCTCGTGTTTACCAAAGCGTGGTCGTGATATTTTTCCGGCAATGGTTGCTCGTTTGCAAGCATCGTTACCACCTTTTGAAATTCGGCAATATCACACCCTCTCTTTACGGCGAGCTTAAAATCTCTTTTGAATTGTCCCTGATATTCTATCCTAAGCATTCAGATCCTCCATAAGAGCTTCTACGCTGTCAAATGGTCCGTAAACGTCCTCGCCGTTTTCCGCGTCGGCGATCGCTTTTGCCGTGACGTCGTTGGGTTCCTCGCAAGTGACATCAAAAGGTATCCCGTGCCACGCCAACGATTTTTTGAGAAAAATATTTATCGCGGTGGACAGATCCAACCCTAGATCGGCAAATAATTTTTGCGCTTGTTTCTTTACGTCCGCGTCGATGGTTATATTTGTAGATACTTTAGCCATATTCATTCACTCCTTTTTCTTCACTTCGGATACATTCTACCACATTCTATGCATTCCGTCAATATATTATAAACATATTATCAATATATTTTGCGCATTTTATGTTATAATATGTGTATATAATGCGTATATTATATTGATAAAATCAGATAAACATCGACGAATCGCCGAAAGAAAAGAACCTGTATCGTTCCTTGACGGCTTCGTTGTATATTTCAAGCGTCTTTTCCCTGCCGACGAAGGCGGACACGAGCATAATGAGAGTGCTCTCTGGCAGGTGGAAGTTGGTGATGAGCCCCTTCACGCATTTGAATTTATAACCCGGGAATATGAAAATGCTCGTTTCGCCCTTGCAGGGATGTACAAAGCCGTTTTCGTCAGCGACGGTCTCGAGGGTGCGTACGCTTGTAGTGCCTACGCATATGACCCGCCTTCCCTCGCGCACCGCGGCGTTTATGAGCTCCGCATTTTGGGTGTCTATCTCATAATACTCCGTGTGCATCTTGTGGTCGAGGATATTCTCCTCCTTGACGGGACGGAAGGTACCCAAGCCTATGTGCAAAAGCACCGTCGCAAAGTTTACGCCCATCGCCTTGAGTTTGTCCATAAGTTCGGGAGTGAAGTGCAGTCCCGCGGTGGGCGCGGCAGCAGAGCCCTCTACCTTGCTGTAAACCGTCTGATATCTCTCTTTGTCGGCGAGTTTTTCCTTGATGTAGGGCGGCAACGGCATATTGCCCACCCTGTCCAAAATATCCTCGAAAACGCCGTCAAAGACAAATTCCACGGTGCGCGCGCCGTACTCTCCGACCTCGGTCACTATCGCGGACAGCTCGTCGGATATGGATATCATGCTGCCGAGGCGAGCCTTGCGCGCGGGCTTCATTATCGTCTCCCAATGCGTATAGTCAACGCGCTTTAATAGTAGCATTTCGAGCACGCTTTCGTGGTTTTCGATGTGTCCGTATATGCGCGCGGGTATTACGCGGGTATTGTTGATGACAAGCAGATCCCCCGCCCTCAAAAACTTTGGCAGGTCATAAAAATGCGCGTGAGTTATGCTGTCCTTAGCCCTGTCGTACACCAAAAACCGAGAGCTGTCTCTCGGCTCGACGGGGGTTTGAGCGATAAGCTCCTCGGGCAGATCATAATAAAAATCATGAGTGGAAAGCCCTGTATTTTTTTCGTCGCAAGTTGTCATATCAAACGTTTACATCTCAAAAACCGCAACTTAAAGCGCGACTTTTGAAATTTTCTCAAAATCCTATATAAGATCTGCCGAGATGCTTGTACGCGCTTGGGGTGCATATCCTTCCCCTCGGCGTGCGGGAGATGAATCCAAGCTGAATGAGGAAAGGCTCCACCACGTCCTCTATCGTGCTCGCTTCCTCTCCCGTCGCCGCGCTCAACGTATCCAGCCCCACGGGTCCGCCCGAAAACTTGTCTATAATCGCCTCGAGCACTGTCCTGTCAGTGATGTCGAGCCCAAGCTCGTCCACGTCCATGAGTTTGAGCGATCTTTGCGTAATGTCAAGATTTATGCTATCGAGCTTCTCATACTGCGCGAAGTCCCTGACGCGTCTCAACAGTCTGTTTGCGATACGCGGCGTACCGCGGCTCCTGCGTGCGAGCTCGAGAGCGGCGTCCGCGTCGATTTTAATGTTCAGTATGCCAGCGGAGCGCACTACTATGTCGCGAAGTTCCTCGGGTGTGTACATCTCAAGCCTAAGCATCATTCCGAAACGGTCGCGAAGAGGACTCGAGAGCATGCCCGCCCTCGTCGTCGCGCCTATGAGCGTGAAGTGCTTGAGCGGCAGACGTATGCTGCGCGCCATAGGTCCCTTGCCCGACACGAAGTCAAGGGAAAAATCCTCCATCGCGGGATAGAGCACTTCCTCTATGTTGCGGTTGAGGCGGTGTATCTCGTCTATGAAAAGTATGTCGCCCTTCTCGAGGTTGGTGAGTATTGCGGCGAGGTCGGCGGCGCGCTCTATGGCGGGACCGCTTGTCACCCTTATCTGCGCTCCCAGCTCGGAGGCGATGACGTGCGCAAGCGTCGTCTTGCCGAGTCCCGGAGGCCCGTACAGCAAAACGTGGTCGAGGGCGTCCTGCCTCGACTTTGCGGCGGAAATGTAGACGTTGAGGTTTTCCTTTATTTTGGATTGCCCCACGTACTCGCTCATGCGCTTTGGCCTAAGCGAATTATCCTGCTCGTCATCGGGTATGGAGAGACTGCTGACAATCCTGTCGTCGCTCTTCCCCGCGTTCTCCTTTGAAAATTGAGACTTTATCATATTTCTCCGCAGGCGTCGCCGCCCTTACTTGTTTTTCTTATATTAAACGGAAAACGTGCGCAAAGTCAAGCCGTGCGCGCCATTATCTGCCTCCGCCCATATTTTTGAGGCAATATGCGATAATATTTTCCACCCCGCTTACGACTTTGCTCGCCTCGCTCGCCGCGCGCACCGCCTCCGTCTTTGGGACGCCGAGGCTCTCAAGCGCGAACACCGCGCCCGCAATATCCTCGTCCGCTACGCCGCCAATGCCCGACGCGCCGCCAAACTCCGTGACATCCTCCGCCGCTTGCTCGCGCAAGTTGAGCACGATGAGCTCCGCCGTCTTTTTGCCCAAGCCCTTTATCTTGCAAAGCGTCTTTACGTCTCCGCTTGCTATTGCGACGGTGAGCGTTTTGAGGTCGTAGCCGCTCAGTATCTGCATCGCCATTTTGGGACCTATGCCGCTTATGTCGATGAGTTTTAGGAAGAGCTTTTTCTCCTCCTCGCGCGAAAAACCATAGAGGGACATCTCGTCCTCGCGCACGTAAAGATAGGTGTAAATTTTGACGATCTCGCCAAGGTCGACGTCGTAGAGCGTGTTGCCGCTCACGCCAAGCTCATAGCCTATGCCGCCGTTGTCTATCACCAAAGACGAAATGCCCTTGTCAACGACTTTGCCCGAAATGTAACTGTACATATTTCTCTCCTATGCCCTAAGGCAACTGTTTTTGTATCGCCGCCCTAAACAGGTCCTTGCTTCAACGGGCGCGATTGTTTAATACTTCTTGCAAAATGCTTTTGTATGCTTTTTGCAAAATACTTTTTTTTTAAATGCCGCTTTTAAATTTGCCGACATCATTGCACTTTGAACTGCGTACTTAGCGCGCTTGTCTGAGCGTGGCACAGCGCGACGGCAAGCGCATCCGCCGCGTCGTCGGGACGGGGGATACTTTTAAGTCGCAAGAGCGCCTGCACCATGTGCATCATCTGCACCTTGTCCGCGCCGCCGTAGCCCGTGATCGCCTGTTTTATTTGGTTGGGCGTATATTCGTACACCTCGTCGCCCAAAGTCTTGACCGCGGTGAGCAGTATGACGCCTCTGGCCTCCGCGACGGGGATCCCCGTCGTTATGTTCTTTGAAAAGAAAAGCTCCTCAATGGCGATATTTTGAGGCTTGAACGTCTCGATGAGCTCCTTCACGCCCTCCTCGAGCTGCACGAGCCGCGCAGGAAGTGTGCACTCTTTGGGCGTGGTGACGACGCCATAGTCCACGACTGAAAAATTGCCATGCACCGCTTCTATCACCCCATAGCCCATAGTCGCGAGCCCCGGGTCAATGCCGAGTATGGTCATATCCTCCCCTCCTGCGTTTATCAGCTCAAATCAAAATGCTGTTTTCGCTCTTCGCGTCGAAGAACATTATCCTCTCGGGTCTCGGAGACGTGCACACTCTGTCCCGCTTTCTCCCCAAGACTACGCGCACGTCCGAAACAGTGTGATGCACATATCCGTCGCCCTCTCGCACGACGTACGCCACGTCCTCGCGTCTCACTCCGTCCTCCGCAAAATCGACGCCGTGCCAACCTGCTAGAATGGGGACGCCTATATAGCTCGCGGGCACCCTATCCTTGAGTTGAGACACATCGAGACTCAATTCATTCCCTGTAAGCGTAAGGCTGTCGCCGTCCTTGCTCAAAGTCGCGCTCTCGAAGTGGAAATTTTTGTCGAGAGCCTGTGCCGCCCACACGCTAGAAGGCTGTTCGTATATGCTTTTCGGCGTATCGAGCTGTTTTAGCTCCCCGCCGCTCATGACGGCTATCCTGTCTGCGATTGAGAGCGCCTCCTCCACGCTTGACGTGGAGTATATCACAGTCGCGCCCTGCGCTGCCTTTTTCAAAAGTATGAGGACGAGCCCCGCCCAAAGTTCTCTGGCCTCGCCCGCGGAAAGTCCCGAGGTAATGTCGTCAATGAGTATGTTTTTCGCGTCCCTCAAAAGCAACCTTGCGACTGCAAGCCTTTTGACGTCTATGAGAGGCAATTTTTTGACTTTTTCGGGCAGGCAAGCGCTTATCCCGAGCTCTCTTGCCGCGCCCTCAACTGCCTCGCGTATCTTCTCCTTGTCAATACCGCGCACATTGAGCGGATAGGCAAGATTGTAAAAGCAGGTGCGGTTTTTGAACACCGCCAGGTCGTCAAATACAAACTGTACGTTTTCGGGTCTTTTTGCTATGGGCTCGCCGTCAACGAGCACCCTGCCCTCGCAGTCCGTGACGCCCGCGATAACTTTTAGCAGCGTAGTTTTGCCGCTCCCTTCGCCGCCGAGGACGGAGACTATCTCGCCGTCCGAAACGGTGAAGTCCAGCGTACCCAATACGCGCGCGCCGTAAAGATATTGCTTTGTGACACCCTCGAGGCTTATCATAAGATGTCTATGGATTCGCTGAACCCGTCCATGAAGTTGTCGAGGAAGTAGCCGAGCTCTGGAAACTCCTCTCTCTGCGCGTCGAGGGCGTTTTTAAGGCGATTGTACGCCTTGTCAAACTCGCTGTTGCCAAGCAACTTCTCCTCCGTGCACTTGACGAATGCAGACAGCTTGTCGGCTATCTTCATAAGCTTATACTCCGTGCTGTCCTCGTCGGGCATGATGTACGGCGTGTACGGCGCCTTGAGCTCCTCGGGGAGCGCGTCGATGAGGCGTTGATTTATCTCCTTTTCGATGTCCTTATAGGCGCCCTTCATGCTGTCGTTGTAATACTTGACGGGCGTAGGCAGGTCACCGCTTACGACTTCCGCCGTGTCGTGATAGAGTGCGAGCGACGCTATCTTGTCCACGTTGACGTTGCCACCGTAGAGAGTGTTGCGTATTATACCGAGCGCCTGCCCGAAAATGGCAACCGCCGCCGTGTGCTGCATGAGATCCTCGCGTATGTTGGAGCGCATCAGATTCCACCTCTGAATGAGCTTCATCCTGTTCATAAAAGCATAAAACGTATACATATTCTTTTCCATATTCGCCTCCTGTTTTCATGCCTATTATATCGCCGCTTACGTCCCGTTTTTGGGACATTGCACGACCTGCGCGCTATGCGCGATATCAACTGTCCTCTTCTGATACATTCTCCCAATATTCGGCTTCTTCGAGGTCCTTTTCCACGCCGACGCCTTCCCTATAGCAAGCGCTGAGTCGAAGTTGCGCGTCCCTGTTGCCTTGCTCCGCCGCTTTTTTGTACCAACAGACCGCCTCTGAGTGGTCTTGCGCTACGCCTATGCCGTTTTCATAGCAGGTGCAAGCGTATATTGCGCGGGGGCATAGCCTTGCTCCGCCGACTTTTTATACCAATATACCGCTTTTCCATAGTCTTGCATGGCGCCGTCGCCGTAATAATAGCAGTAGCCAAGCAAAGCCTGCGCACCCGCATGACCCTGTTCCGCCGCCATTTTCTACCAATAAAACGCCTTTTCATGGTCTTGCGCTACGCCTATGCCCGAGTGATAGCGCATGCCAAGCGTATATTGCGCGGGGGTATAGCCTTGCTGAGCGGCGGCTTCGTACTTTACGCATGCTTCTTCGCACTTGCCCTGTTTGTACAGCGCGTTGCCCTTTTCGTAAAGTGATTTGCCGTCCATTTCGCCTCTAATGTTATCGCCTGCGCCCCGCGCCCATAAAAGCGCGGGTGTGGCAAGTTTTATTTCTCAGATGATATATTTGCTGTTTTTCTTGGGAGCGGCTTCGAGTTCGGCGCGCTTAGCCTCATAGCCGCCTCTGCCAAACAGCGCGTACGTCGCGTTTTTGCCCTCCTCTACGCCGGGCTGGTTGAATGGATCTATGCCGAGCAGGCTACCGCAATATGCCGTCTCCATTTGGAAGAAGTACATAAGCTCGCCTATGCTCTCCGCGTTTACGGAGTCGAGCAAGATTGTGCGGTTCATATGCTTAGAGCGTGTGAGGGCGTACTCCGTCGCAACGCGCTCCGTGTTGATGAGCTCGCCCATAGTGTGCCCGCAAAGGAAATTGACGTCCTTGAATTCCTCCGCGCCGTTGGCTATCTCGATGTCCTTTTTGAAGTGCTCCACGCCTATTATCGTTATAACTTTGTCGAAGGGACCCTCGGTGTAGAGTTGCACTTGAGAGTGTTGATCCGTGACGCCGAGCGCCTTGACGGGAGTTTGTCCCTTATGCACGGTGTTGCCCGCGAGGTCTACCGCCTTGCCGAGGCTCTCTCCCCAAAGTTGGCAATACCAATCAGCCATAAGTTTGAGGCTGTCCGCATACGGCATCATGACGGAGATGTTCTTGCCCTTCTGCTCCATAGCGATATAGCTCAGCACCGCCGCCATAAGCGCGGGATTCTTGTATGGATCGGAGCCGTCGCACGCCTTGTCCATATTCGCCGCGCCTCTGAGCAGCCCTATTATGTCTATGCCCAGCACCGCCGCAGGCAGAAGTCCCACGGGGCAAAGCTCGCTGAATCTGCCGCCCACGCCGTCGGGGATATAATATGTCTTGAATCCTTCCTGTTTTGCAAGCTTGATGAGGTTGCCCTTGCTTTCGGAAGTAGTGGCTATGATATGTTTTGCCCAATCCTTGCCGCACTTCTTTTTGAGCAAGTCGGTGATGATTAGATATTGGCTCATCGTCTCGGAAGTCGCGCCGCTCTTTGTTATGACGTTGAAAACCGTCTGATTGACGTCAATGACGTCGAGCAGCGCGTGCATACGCTCGGGATCGACGTTGTCCTCGACATAAAATTTTACGCCGCGCTTTTCGGGCTCCAACTCATTGTATCTCAAGTGGCAGAGCGCATTATACACCGCCATGGGTCCGAGAGCGCTGCCGCCAATGCCCAGCACGACGAAATTTTTGTAGTGCGCGCGTATCTGAGCAGCCGTACGTATTATATCTCCGACAATTTCCGCCTGGTTGTAGGGGAGCTCGCTCCAGCCCATCCAGCCCTTGCCGCGATTTTTCTCGAAGTAGGCGTACGCCTCTTTCGCCTTTGGCAGGACGGCTTCTATCTCCGCCTCGCTTATGCCCTGCTCGCCTATATAGGCGTCCATCATGTTGTTGAAGTCGAATTTAAGTTGCATAAAATATCAGCCTCCGATAAGATTTTTCAAATATTGCACGGAAGAGGCGACTTCGCCGTAATCCGCATAGTTCTTCGCATACTGCTCTATGAGCAAGGGACCGTCGTAGCCCATGTGCTCAAGACGAGAGATGAGCTCCTCAAACGGAAATATTCCCTTGCCTACCATCGTTATGTTGCCGCGCTCGTCCACGTCGGATAGGTGCACGTTTTTGAGCCTGTCCCCCATAGCGGCAAGATAATCCCGCCAATCGTATTCGGACTGCCTCGCCTGTTTGACGTCGATCACCGCGCCCACGCTGGGACAATAATCCTTCGCTATCTCGAAAAAGGACGGCTCGCTGAACATAGCCCAGTGCACATTTTCAAGACAAAGCGTAATGCCGTACTCTTTTGCTATCTTGCCCAGCTCCTCAAGCCGCTTGCCCGACGTAACGGGGTCTATGACGGCGTTTTTTTTGAGGTGCGGTATGCCGTGGAAGGTATATACCTTCGCGCCGAGCCTGCGCCCTGCTTCGAGCACTTTGCGGTATAATACCTCCGCGTCCGCGCGCGTCCTCGCCGCCGCGTTGAAAAGCTGAGGCTCGAATTGCGTGTTGAGCGAGTGTACCGAGTACACCTCGATCCCCTCTAGCCTGTCGAGAAGAAGGTCTATAAAAGAAGGCTCATACTCGCTGTAAGTGGTCAAAAACACCTCGCAAATATCGCCCCCACAATGACGAATAACCGAGAACGTATCCTCGGTCAATTCCTTCAAAAAAAATGTTGCTGTCGAAATGCCAACTTTCATATCTTCGCCGCTCACATCGCGACATCGTGCCCAAAAGGACGCGGGACGTCAGTCGTTTTTGCCGTCCTGCCTTCTGCCGTTTTCATCTATATCCTTCTGCTTGCGAAGTTGTCCCTCGAGCCTCGGAATGACGGCGTCTATGTTGTCAAAAGGCGAACGCGATGTCGCGCTCACTCTGAAATCGCCCTTATCCGACGTCACATAAAGGTCCGTAGTGTAGTCCTCGTTTTCAAGCGTGACGGTAAACTTGAGCTCCGCGCCGTCGCCCAGCCGCTTTGCGAGCTTTGCGCACTTTTTCTCCGTGATCTTGACAAGGGAGTCGCTTGGGTTGTAATTCTTTCCGAAAATAATAACGTTCATGATCCGCCTCCTGGGATTTTATCCGCTATAATTATAACAAACGTATTTTATATAATCAACAGTTTATCAAAATTTTACGCCGTTTAAGACTGCGTCCATGCCGATCAAAGCTCCGCGATTTAAAATTGGTCCTCTCAAACCGCATATGTCACAGTTTTTCCACGGTTATTTTGTCGCCGTCGCTGTCCACAAAGGCTATGTCGCCGTCTCTGAGTTCTCCTAATAACAGCATTTCGCCGAGTTTGTCCTCTACAAGGCGCCTCAAAGCGCGGCGGAGCGGGCGCGCGCCGTACATGGGATCGAATCCGTCCTTGATGAGCACAGCCTTTGCCGCCTCGGTGAGTTTGAGCTTTACTCCCTTTTCCTCCATACGCGAGGAGAGCGAGGCGAGCATAAGCTCGAGTATGCTCTTCATACTCTCTTGGGAGAGCGGGTCGAAAACCACGATCTCGTCAAGACGGTTAATGATCTCGGGGCGCATGAATTCGCGAAGCGCCTGCATATATTTGTCGTGGATGGCGCTATCATTCTCCGCCATGCCGAAACCGATGAACATTGACGAAGTTGACGCCTCTTTTGCGCCTATGTTGGACGTGAGGATTATCACCGCGTCCTTAAAGCTTACAGTCTTGCCCTTGCCGTCCGTGAGTATGCCGTCCTCCAGCATTTGCAGCAGCAGGTTATAGATGTCCTCGTGCCCCTTTTCTATCTCGTCCAAAAGCACGACCGAGTAGGGTCTGCGCCTCACCGCCTCGGTGAGCTGCCCGCCCTCTTCATAGCCTACGAGCCCGGGAGCCGCGCCTATGAGGCGGGATACGCTGCCCTTCTCCATATATTCGGACATATCGACGCGAATGAGCGCCTTCTCGTCGCCGAATAGCGCGGCGGCAAGCGCCTTTGCAAGCTCCGTCTTGCCCACGCCCGTGGGACCCATGAACAGGAAGGAGCCTATGGGGCGTTTCGGGTCCTTTATGCCCGCCCTTGCGCGGCGCACCGCGCGCGCGACCGCCTCGCAAGCCTTGTCCTGTCCTATCACTCTGCTCTTGAGCGTATTTTCAAGTTCGCCGAGTTTTTGAGCGTCCACGCCGGAGATCTTGCTCACGGGGATACCCGTCCAATCGGACACCGCCTCCGCGATATCCGCCGCCGAAACTACATACCCTTCTCCGTTTTTGTTGCACTCCTCGCGAAGTTTTTGGGACAATTCGTCTATGAGTTTTCTCAACCTCGATATCTGAGTGCCGCTGCCGTCCGCCTTCACGTCTTTCAGCGCTTTTGTCGCCTCGGCAAGCTGTTTTTGCAACGTAGCTATGCCGCTTGGAAACTCCTTTGCCGCAAGGCGTTTGCGCGAGGCAGCCTCGTCTATCAAGTCCACCGCCTTATCGGGCAAAAATCTGTCGGTGATGTATCTTTCCGATAGTGTAGCCGCCGCCGAAAGCGCCTCGTCCGATATCGCGACTCCGTGGTGCGCCTCATATCTCGGGCGCAAGCCTCGCAATATCTCCACGGCGTCCGAAACGGACGGCTCGTCCACGCGCACGGGCTGGAAACGCCTCTCGAGGGCGCTGTCCTGCTCGAATTGTTTGCGATACTCCTCTATTGTGGTCGCCCCTATCGTAGTGAGCTCCCCTCTTGCGAGCATGGGTTTCAAAATATTGGCGATATCGAGGCCGCCCTCCGCGGAGCCAGCCTTCAATATCGTGTGTATCTCGTCAATGAAAAGTATGATGTCGCCACGCTGTTTTATTGAGCCGAGCACCGCTTTCAACCTCTCCTCGAAATCGCCGCGGTATCTCGTGCCCGCTACAAGCGAGCTCAAATCCAGCGAAAACACCGTCTTTCCTTTGAGCGGCTCAGGCACTTTGTCCTCGGCTATAGCTATTGCAAGCCCGTCTACTATTGCGGATTTGCCTACGCCAGGCTCGCCCACAAGCACGGGATTGTTTTTTGTGCGGCGGCAAAGCACTTGGATCACTCGCTCCGTCTCCTTGTCCCTGCCTATGACGGGGTCGAGTTTGCCCTGTTTTGCCTTGAGGGTGAGGTCTGTGCCGTATTTCGAGAGCTCGTTTCCCGAGGTCAGCGCGGGATTTTCGCCTCTCACATTGTATCTCGCCTCACCGTATTTGTCGTCGTAGTAGCCGCTTGCGCCGCGTAGTATGTCGTCCGCGCCTTGAACGCCGTCGTCGGACACGCTGTACTCGGGACGTTTTCCTCCGCCCTCGACCATAGCGTTGTATGCGAGTCTCTGCACGTGCTCCGGATTTATGCCCAGATCGGCAAGTATTTTACACGCGCCGCTCTCCGCGTCGTCGAGCACGGCGTAAAGCAGGTGCTCCGTATACACCGCGTCGCTGCCAAGCTCCGCCGCAATGCTGTGCGAGTATGCCATTGCAACTTTGGAGCGCGGGGACATCGTAACGCTTGCGCACGACTCGCCGCCGATGGGGCCCACCGCAATATCCCGCGCGTAGACGCCGCTCATGTTGAGTATCCTACACGCCGTCGTGCCCTCGACTAAAAGCATGCCGTACAGCAGATGTTCGCTGTAAACTATGCCGCCGCTGTCCGCGGCAAGCCTTGCCGCGCTGTTCAAAACCGCCTGTGCCTTTTTCGAATATTTTATCATATTGCCCCCAGCCTTTCACGCACTATCTGCGCGCGTCTTACGCCGCGTCGTTCCGCGCTCAGGTCGTCGCCTATTATTTCAAATGCCGTCGCAAGGTCGTCGAGTATGCCGTCCAATTGCTCGGGCAAAATCTTGAAGAGCCCGAGCCTTACGCCCAATCTCACGTCCGTGAGCAACTCAAACATCTCGTCGGATTCGAGAGTATGAGCGTGCAAAAGCGTGCCGTAGCTGCGCTGTATCCTGTCGAGGAGCTTGGTCTCGGACGTGCGCAAAAGCTCGCGCGTGGCGTCGCTCTCCATTGCCGCAAGCTCCATTGCCGCGCTCTCCACGAGGCGCACCGTATCCTCGCCGCCGAAAAGGATGGTATCCGCGTTGCTCATCTGATACATGTCGTACGCCGCCTCGCTGCCCTCGCCGAAAAAGCCGCGCACTGTTATGCCGAAACGCTCCCTCAGCTCGTCGAAAGCGTCCTCGAGCCGCCCCGTACATTTGAGCGCAGGCAGAAACATCATGACGGATGCGCGCATCCCCGTCCCCACGTTTGTGGGACATGCGGTCAAATATCCGAGCCCGGAGTCGTACGCGATGGGCAGTCGCCGCCCGAGAGCCTCATCGTATTTTTTCAGTCGCGCATACGCCCCCGCAAGATCCAATCCCTGCCTCACGCATTGCGCGCGGATGTGGTCCTCCTCGCACAGCATTATGGACATTTCGGGTCTGTCTCCCCGCTCTATTATCACAGCGCCAAGGTCGCTTTTCGCAAGCGGCAACGAGATTATGTGCCTCTCGAGCAGCATCGCCTTTTGAAGGGCGTCCAGCTCCGCCATATAGTATATATCGCCGTCGAATATCCCTTTTGCGGCAAGCACAGCCTCTCGTCTGAGCCCGTCGACAGCAACCGCGTAGCGTCCCGCGAGACGCTCTTCGGCAAGCTGTTCGAGTTTGCGCGGAAAGGGCAGCCCTTCTATGTTGCGCGCAAGTCTCACTCGCGAGGATACGACATAATCCCTCACCCTGCCTCTCTGCTCGTTGGTGAGTTCGTCGAGGACGACGTCCGAGCCGCCCGCGCCCTGCCTTAGCCGCGCAAGCTCCCTCCCCGCGACGCCGTTCATATGCCTGTAACAGTCGGGACAGCCGAAAAGATAGCGCGCCTCGAATTCCTCCGCAGTGCACCCGCAGGAAGGACATTCCAGCCCTATGCGCGCAATACTCTGCCTTGCGACGGCAATGGGATCCATACCCGCGGCAAGCGCGCGCCTATAACACGCCTCGCAATAGGCATAGGTCACCGAAGCGCCGTTTTCGACGACGGTCTCCATGCGCTCGGCGCGCCTCTCCCTGCAAATGTCACAAAGCCTCATCTTTTCATGCCGCACACGCGGCTCCTTTTTGTATATTTTTCCCAAACAGCGACTTTATAGCGCCGAAATCATATCATAAACCTATCGTTCAGCGATTTCAAATACTCCGCAAACCTTTCGCCGAGTTCGCCGTCCCTAAGCGCATACTCCACGTTCGCCTCGAGATAGCCGAGCTTGTCTCCTATGTCGTAACGCCTTGCGTCGAATTCGCAGGCGCATACGCTCATCCCCTCCGCCGCGAGCGTATCTATGGCGTCAGTCAGATACACTTCGCCGTCCTTTTCGGGAGTGCGCTCTATCGCGCCGAAGATGTCCGGGGTAAGCACAAAGCGCCCGAGAGATGTCAAATCGCTCGGCAACGCGCCCTCAGGCTTTTCGACTATGCCCTTGACGCGGGTGACGCGCTCCGCCACTCTCTCGCCGGGGATCATAACGCCGCATTTTCGCGCTATTTCTTCGGAGCACTTCTGACAGCCGACTATCGTCGCGCCCGTAATCTCGTACGCCAATATGAGCTGTTTCGTCACAGGAGTACCCTCCCCCGTAAACATCACGTCGTCGCCGAAAAGTACGGCTACGGGCGAGCCCGCCGCGAACTTCTTGCACAGCGCGACTGCTCTGCCGTTGCCATTCATCTCCTTTTGAGTCACAAAGGATATCTTCATCCCGAAATCCTTGTTTGCGAGCGCCAAAGCCTCGCTCTTGCCCTGTTCCTCGAGATGAGCGTTGAGCGCGACGTTAGGTTCGAAAAGTTTCTTTATGTACTGTTTTTGCGGCGAGATGACGATCATGACTTCCTCAATGCCGCTCTCTCTCGCCTCGTCAAGCAGATAGCAGAGCGCGGGTACGTCCGCGATGGGCAGCAGCTCCTTTGGCATGACCTTTGTGAGCGGTAAAAAGCGGGTCCCGAATCCCGCGCACGGAATTATAGCTTTTTTTACAGACATTATACCCTCCTTTTGCGGAATTTCCGCAATGGTATAAATTGTATGCGCGCCGAGTCTGTCTTGCGCCTGCGCGCGCACCGAAATGCCTCTATTTTTTAAATTATTTTAACATATTCACGCGCTCTGCACAAGAGAAAACATATCAAAAGCCTAAATAGAATTTTAAAATTTCGATTTAAAGCATATAGGTCGCCTATTATGATTTATTTATCGTCAATACCGAATAAATCGTTTGGCGTTACTCCGAAATGATGATAAATTGATAATATGCTGTCAAACCCGGGTTTCTTTTTTCCCAATACCCACTGCCCCACCGTCGTTTGATGTACACCTAAAACGGCAGCAAGTTCCTCCTGCGTTAGCCCGCTTTCGAGCATTATATCCTTGATAATCTCGCTATAAATCATATAAGTATTGTTGCCTATTTTAAGTCAAAAGTCTTTATATAAGTCAAAAGACTTGACTTTTTGATTTATTTATGTTATTTTGAGAACATCAATACGTTCGGAGGAAATATTATGAATACCATACTTGTTGAGGTCACTACAAAATGTTTACACAAGTGCGCGGGATGTTGCAACCACTTCGACGGTAACATAGAAATCGATTATGATATTTTATCAAAATTCTTGGACTATGCCAGACGCTACTGCAATAAACTTACGCTTTGTGGAGGCGATCCCCTTTTATATTCGAAATTACATGATCTGTTGGAATTCGCAAAAGCTAAAGATTATTTCATATCTTTGGACACTGTAGGTTATAATATCAGTGAAGATCTCGATCAAACAATACCAACGGTTTCTCCTCGGTTTCTCTCAACTAAAGTAGATATGTTGGGGTTGTGTATAGATGGCTCAACAAATCAAATTGCTCAATCATTCCGTACCAACTATATAGATATCATCGACCGACAATTAAATTTATTATCTTTTTTGGAAAATTATAAGCTGAATATTTGTATCAATACCGTAGTTTCCAAAAAGAACTACTACGACTTAAAAAATATATATAATTTGATAAAAAATTTCAACAATATAAAAAAATGGCAATTATTTGAGTTTGTTGCTACGGGTAACGGGTATAAGAATCGTGACGTTTACGAAATAGCGGATTATGATAATATTGTAGACGACTTACTGTCACAAATAGACAACAGCAAATTTCTGATTCAAAAAAAACATAAAAATGCAAGATCTACCAACTACATATTGATAACTCCTAAGGGTACTGCCATAATACCCGACCCCGATAACAATTCAAACATTGAGATAGGAAATATAAAAAATCAATCCACTTTTGATACCATTATAGCCGAAATACTGAAAAGTAATGAGCATAGGAGCATATATGAATAACTTTGACTATATTGATGTGCAAAGCTTAAAAGAGCTACCGGCTTTACAAAATGCTGATATGCGCTATATCGAATTTATAGGAGGCACTAAAAATTACCGTTGCTATATCGTGCCGAGAACTTTAGCGCGCGTAGAATTTATTGTCGATAATATGGAAGATCTAGACGAACTTGTTAAGCCTATTTTTATAGACAATGATATATTTATTGCTCAAGACGCCGCTAATGCAATACCGGGTTTTTACGTTATTTCATTAAAAAAGCATTTTAACTATCTGTATGAAATAAATCTTGACCTTGCACACAAAATCATGACCGCAATTTACTATACAAGAAAAGCTCTGACCGAAATACTGAATATATCCCTAGTAAATATTTATTACGGAGAGAAAAACAACACATCGAGTTGTGTGCACTTCTGGCTTGTACCGATATATTTGGATTTATTCGACAAAAACAATATGCCATGGAAAATAGAAAACCATAATTTACGAGAATATTTTGATTTATTTACGGTATCTGACGAAACTTCAAATTTGATTTCAATTTATAACAAAAAGCTAAAAAATTATTTCGAAACAATAAATTTAACAAATATTTTGAATAAATCAGTGTGAATTCATAGTGAGACAAAAACGCCTCTTCGCCTGCCCTAAAATGACAGGTGAAGAGGCGATTTTCCGATGTGACAATATGAGTCCTGCTGAGGCTTATTTATCGAAGCCGTGCGGGTGAGTGGAGTGCCACTTCCATGCGGATGAGATTATGCTCTCGAGGCTGTCATAGCGAGGTTTCCACCCGAGCTCGCGCTTTATCTTCTCGCTTGAGGCTACAAGCGTGGCGGGGTCGCCTGGACGTCTGCCCTCTACGGTGCGCTTTATCTTTATGCCCGTGACCTTCTCCGTCATATCTATGACCTCTTTGACGGAGAAACCGTTGCCGTTGCCGAGATTGTAGTGCGTGGACTTGCCTCCCTTCTTCAGATAGTCGAGGGCGCGGATGTGCGCGTCGGCGAGGTCGGTGATGTGAATGTAGTCCCTTATGCAGGTGCCGTCGGGAGTGGGATAGTCCTCGCCGAATATGCCGATATGATCTCTGGTGCCGTTTGCGACTTGCAAAATTATGGGGATAAGATGGCTTTCGGGGTTGTGCGCCTCGCCTATCTCGCCGCTAGAATGCGCGCCCGCCGCGTTGAAATATCTGAGCGCGACGTACTTGAGCCCGTACGCCTTGTCATAGTCCTGCATGAACTGCTCCATCATAAGCTTTGTCTGACCGTACACGCTTGTGGGGTTTTGCGGGCTGTCCTCTGTGATAAGCCCGTCTCCGCAGTCGCCGTATGTGGCGGCAGACGACGAGAACACCAAATACTTGACATTCTCCGCTATCATAGCGTCCAAAAGCGCGAGAGTGCCCGCAACGTTGTTGTGATAATACTTTGCGGGATTGGTCATGCTCTCCCCGACAAGCGAATACGCCGCGAAGTGTATAACGCTGTCCACACCGTACTTTTTGAAGGTCTCCCTCAAAAGCTCGACATCAAAGATGTCGCCTTTTACGAACGGAACGCCCTCGGGGACGGACTCGACGTGTCCCGTTGTGAGATTGTCATATACGACGACGCCCATGCCGCGCTCTTTAAGTTCCCTAACGCAATGCGAGCCGATGTAGCCCGCGCCTCCTGTGACAAGAATCATAAAAACTCCCTTGCGCATATGCGCCAAAAAATTATCCTATGACATATTATAAACTCGAACCTCTTGTTTTGCAAGCCAAAAGTGTATATAATAAGGGTGTGGAAAAAACAATTTTGCATTGTGACCTAAACAACTTCTACGCCTCGGTGGAGCAAAAGCTGCATCCCGAATACGACGGGCTGCCGCTTGCCGTATGCGGCGATCCCAAACAGCGCCACGGCATAGTGCTCGCGAAAAACCAGCTCGCAAAAAAAGCGGGAGTGCAGACGGGCGAAGCTATTTGGATATCCAAGCAGAAATGCCCGGATATCGTTTTCGTCGCGCCGCATTACAACGAGTACGTCAAATATTCCAAGCAGGTCTTTTCGATATACACGCAGTACACCGACCGCGTGGAGAGTTTCGGCATAGACGAATGCTGGCTCGATGTTACGGGCAGCAAAAAACTGTTCGGCGAAGGCAAGCAAATTGCGGATACCTTACGCGAGCGCGTCAAAGCGGAGACGGGACTCACCATATCCGTAGGCGTTTCCTTCACAAAGACGCTCGCAAAGCTCGGCAGCGATTTGAAAAAGCCCGACGCTACCACCGTGCTCGACAAGGCGCACTATATGGACATCATTGGCGACATGTCCCCTTCCGAGCTCATAATGATAGGCGGACGCACCGCGAAAAAGCTCTCCGACCTCAACATCCACACCATACGCGAGCTTGCGAACGCGGACAGGGAGTCACTAAGATACCACTTCGGAGTTATCGCGGACAATATGATAAACGCCGCCGCGGGCATAGAGACGGAGGAAGTCAAACGCTTTGACGACCGCTCCGTGCCAAAAAGCGTCTCCAACGGCACGACCACTCCCCGCAACATCGAGAATATGGACGAGGCGAAGGTTGTCATATACTCGCTTGCGGAACTCGTCGCCGTACGCCTCAGACAGTACGGTTTGCTTGCGCAAGGCATCTCGCTTGCGATAAAGGACCCCGACCTCAATTGGAGATCGAAACAGGTCCCTCTTCCCTTCCCGACTTCAAATGCAGGCGACATCGCGGAGGAGGCGACAAAACTGCTGAGCGCAATACACTCCTTCTCCGACCCGCTCAGAGCTATCACAGTGGGAGCGATACGCCTGATAGGCAAAGGCGACTGGCAGCCGTCCTTGCTTGACGGAGACACCGAAAGAGAGGGCAAACTCGATGAGAGCGTGGACAAGATACGCGAAAAATACGGCTACCACGCGCTCACTCGCGGCATAGCTTTGGGCGACGAGCTCACTGGCAACTTACATGAGGACGACGACTTCCGCCCCTTCCATCAATCCAAAAACTCCTAACTCCAAAACGACTAATAAAATACTCATCGTATTTTTGAATTTATCCAATAATACGATACGTGTTTCACTTTGATGTTAAATCCGCTCTTTATGCCCTATTTTTGCACAAATTTATAATTTTACTACCGCATTCACCCGAGAATTAAGTATACATATCGTGTTTTATTTGCAAAGCGCGATAAATGAAATTTTTTGCGATTATCTTTCATATTGTTTACAATACCCTCTTGATTTGTTATCATTATTGTATCTACGCGCATTACGCGCGCGGAAGTTACAAGGAGATGTATGAGTGCTCTTGACATATTCAGATCTCTGCTCGGGCTTCTCGCAGGCATAGGCGTATTCCTCATTGCGATAAAGATAATCAGCAACAATTTGGAATCCATAGGAGGCAACCGCCTCAAATCGCTATTCGCCCGCACTTCGAGGAGCAACCTGCTCGGAATATCCATAGGTACGGCGGCTACTGCGCTTGTGCAGAGTTCGGGCGCGACGTCCGTCATGGCAATAGGTTTTGTCAACGCGGGCATTATGACGTTGACGCAAGCCTGCGCGATAGTGCTCGGCGCAAACATAGGTACCACCGTTACAGGTCAGATCGTCGCAATAGGTTTCCTCGGCAATGCGAACACCCTCTCGGCGACGGTCATACTCGCCGCGCTTGCGGGAATAGGAGCGTTCATGATGTACTTCGCGAAGAAGGACATCGTCAAAAAGATTGGCAGTCTGCTTGCGGGCTTCGGGTTACTGTTTGTGGGTCTGAGCACAATGAGCGGCTCAATGGAAGAATTTGCAAAAATGGACGCGGTGGAGAGTTTCATCTCCTCCATCACCTTCCCCGGCTACTCGGTGGTGCTGACGATAGTCGGCGCGCTACTTACAGCGGTGATACAATCCTCATCCGTCACATCGTCAATCGCTATAACTATGCTCGTTTCGGGCCTCATAAACCTCGATCAAGGCATATTCCTCATTCTCGGCTCCAACATAGGCGCTTGCGTAGTGGCGCTGCTCGCCTGTATGGGCGCAAATACCAACGCAAAGCGCGTCGCTGTTTTCCACTTGCTCACGAACGTCGTGAGAGTTGTCGTTTTCCTCGCCATTGTGGAAATAATCACCTTGGCGACGGGCGGGCGCTTTACGGTCGGTTGGCTGTTTGAGAAGATGTTCCCGAATCTAAAGCCGTTGCAACTTTCAATGTTCCACACCTTCTTCAACTTGCTTACCGTGCTCATTTTGTGGCCGTGCATAGGCGTATTTGTCAAGCTCAGCGAAAAGATACTTCCCGACAAGCCGTCAAAGGCGGAGCTCCCCGCCTCGGGCGAGAGACTTTACTACATCGACGAGCACATGCTCAAGACCCCGCCTATCGCCGTCCAGCAGACCAAAAACGAAATAGTCAATATGGCGGAGATCGCAATGCGCAACTTCACGCTATCCCTCGATACCATATGCACTATGGACTACTCGCAGGTGGAGACCTTCCGCAAAAACGAGAACGAGCTCAACTTTTTGAACCGCGAGATAGTGCACTTCATTGTCAAGCTGTCAAAGCTCGAGATGAGTGACGCCGACCACATATATCTGTCCACGGCATACCACTCCATCACCGACCTCGAGCGCATAGGCGACTACGCCGAAAACATAATCGAGTACGCAGACAGGATGAGCGCCTCGCAGGAACTTTTCTCAGAAGAGGCTATCGCAGAGATACGCACCGTACAGGGACTCATCGAAGATCTCTATGGCAAAGTCATGAAAACGTATGTCAACGTCGATCTCGCGTCGCTTGCCGAGGCGGAGGAAGTCGAGGACGCAATAGACGACTACACCGCGGAAATGGCAGACAACCACATCAAGCGCATAGAGGAAGGCGTTTGCACCTCGGACATCGGCGCGCAATACCTCTCGCTCGCCTCAAATGCGGAGCGCGTCGCGGACCACTTCATCAATGTAGCAAAGACGATACGCGACTACGCCTCCCTGCCAAAGACGGCAAAAGCCGACCGCGCCACGACGGAGCGCATTTCAAAGTGACTTATCATAGGGACGCACGCCCGAAATTCAGGTGAAATATGAAACTTGCACTTGCCACAAACAACGCCCATAAACTTGTCGAGATCAAAGCCATACTCGGCGACATTTTCAGCGATATGCTCACGCTCAAAGAGCTGGGCATAGACGTAGACATAGAGGAAACGGGCTCCACCCTCGACGAGAACGCGCTCATTAAGGCGCGCGCTATATGCGAGATGACGGGGCTCCCCTCGCTTGCGGACGATACGGGGCTCATGGTGGACGCGCTCGGCGGCGCACCCGGTGTGTACTCCGCGCGCTATGCGGGCGAGGAGCACAACGACAAGAAGAACCGCGCAAAACTCCTAAAAGAGATGTCCGAGGCGAGCGATCGCTCCGCGCACTTCGGCACCTGCGTCGCGCTGTGCTATCCCGACGGCAGCTATATCCTCGGCCACGGCAGAGTGGACGGCACAATACTCTTTGAGGAAAGGGGCTCAAACGGTTTCGGCTATGACAGCCTGTTCTTCTCAACGGAGCTCGGCAAGACTTTCGCCGAGGCGACAACGGAAGAAAAAAACACAGTAAGCCACCGCGCCCGCGCCCTTCACGATCTTGTCTCAAAGCTGTAAAACGCGCACCTGTCTGCACTTTTTTGATAAAATAGGAAAATTTATGACAACTGTTTTGATATTTTCGGACACTCACGGCATGCCTGTCCCAAGGCGCGTATCAAGCGTCGCGGAGGAGAGCGACGCCGTGATATTTTTGGGAGACGGCATCACGGGGCTCGGCGATTTGATGTTCAAGAAAAATCTGCATATGGTGCTCGGCAACGGCGACTATCCCTATCCCGGGATAAGGACAGAGGAAGTTGTGGAGCTCGACGGCGTGAAGATGTTCATTTGCCACGGGCACACTTACCGCGTCAAATACGACCTGCTCCCGCTTGCGCTACGCGCGAAAGAGCTGGGCTGCGCCTATGCCTTTTATGGGCACACCCACGCCGCGCAGATAGACGAATACGACGGAGTGACCCTCATCTGCCCGGGCTCCCCCACCTGTCCTCACGGCTCTGCCGCGTCCTATGTCTACGCCGTCGCCCACGCAGGCAAATTCACCTTCAAGCTCGTAAACGTCTGACGCCTGTCACCGCATATCGAGCGTTTTTTTTGCGGAAATTCAAAAATTTTTCCCTTCGCTTTTAAAAATTTTGAAAATTTCAAATTGTCCCAATCATATCGAGACTTATCTCATATATCAAACAGCTTGCGCCAAACCGCCTTTCGATATAAGCGATTTTCACGTTGCATTTATCGCAATAATGTGCTAAACTGTTTCATATCTTAGATACGGAGGAAAAACTATGACCGACGAAAAAAATTGCAAGTCTTGCAAATATTATATTGTCACCGAGCCGTATTGGTATGACCATTATTTGATATCCTCGCATCATTGCTGCACATACTCATCGCCCTACACTCCCAAGGACATAGATCCGCTCGGCTGCTGCGAACATTATCAACCCAACAGCGATACTGAAACGAACGCTTGATTGCGCCTTCGCCGCATTTACACATTACACAATAATTTGCCCTATTTTCCCTCACGGCGCATTGCGACGGATTTTCTTGTGCACAAATATTCCCCGCCAAAGTCGCATATATCTACCAACGCATCTGTCGATCGCCCTTTCCACCCCCCTATTTTTTGTTTGCATCGCAATACAGAGCTGTCCGCGGGGCGCATACGGGCACGAACAAGTAAAATATTTGATTATTTGCGTACGATTGTGCAAAAATTCTTGACATCTGCGGCATATTATGATAAGATTTTCAAGCATTGAATTGATGCCGAACATTTTGTGTGCGTCAAGGCGAGCCGAGCGGAACACGCGGGTGTAGTTCAATGGTAGAATGTCAGCCTTCCAAGCTGAT
>CANPWB010000024.1 GCA_947581925.1 uncultured Clostridia bacterium | reverse complement strand
AGGGAATCGAACCCTAGATTCCGCCGTGAGAGGGCGACGTCTTAACCGCTTGACCATGAGGGCATGAGGTACGATTTTTATGATTCGCGCAAGTTTGCGACTTCCGTGAGTATCGCTCCGCCCGAAGGAGGGGCATGAGGTACGAATTCTAAGTGCATCTAAAACGCTAATGCGCTTGTCGATAGCTTATTGATAATAACATATTTCCGTATATCGCGCAAGCAATTTTTGCGCACTTTGTAAAAATTTTTTATCTTTGTGGATTTTGATACAAAATTCGAGGGGCGACATACAGCGCATTATGGCGACATTTTCAAGTTTTTAAATGTTTGCGCGGCGACAGGGACGAACGAAAGAGGGCACTTTGCATAAATGCGTCGCGATGTGGCGTGATGCCGTCGCATGGCGTGCATATTCGCTGTATTTAAATTACAATCGCCAATTACCTTCCGTATACGTGGCGATAAAGCAAGTTGAGCGCGCTTATGAGAGAATAGCCCGCATAGGAAATGGGCGCGTACATTCCTGCGCCCGTTCGGCTATCGCCGTGCACTGCCGACGGTTGGGACTGTCCTTGATATTTCTGCTCCGCATATGGCTGTCGAGGATCTTTACTTTCGCCGTAGCGCATATTGGGATCGTTTGACCCGGGGTAGGTCTCCCGCATATTCGGCTGACCGGAGTATTCTTGCCCGCGATACTCCTGTCCCCGATATGCTTGTCCGCCGTCGCTGTTTCTCGCGGCGATATTTTGCGCGTTTGGGGTAGAGGGCTGCCCTTGATTTTCGTGACCGACGGCGCTCTTTTTCGCGCCTTGATCGCCTTTGCCCAAAAGTCCCATAAGCATAGGCATAAGCGCGGACATTCCGTCCGCTCCGCCCGATTTGCCGCCCATAAGCTCCAAAATGCCCGCAAGCGGGTTCGCATTTGAGGGCGATGGCGTACTGTTGTCCGCGTCAAGTCTCACCTTTTCGCCTATCCCGTTTTCAAGCACGAATGAGGACGTCGCGACCCTCTGTCCCGTCTGCGTAGGCGGCTCCGTCCCGCGCGGCGGTTCGCTTTTTGGTTGCTTGCCCATAAGCTGCATGAGCGTTGACAGCATGTTGAGATCAAAATTCATATGCACTCCTGTCACAAGCATAATATGCCGTCATATATTGAATGTGACGGAGGAATTATGAATTTTTGGGAAGATCCCCCATACGGAGCGGGGCGCGGAGGCGCGGGAGGCTTTGACAGACAAAATTCGCAAGGCTATGACAGGTGCGGCGCGCAAAATGCGTACGGACAGGGCGGACAAGGTTGCGCGCAAGGCGCGGGGAGCGACTTTTACGACAGGCTCAGCGGCTTTACGGACAAGAGCGAGGAACAGCTTATGTCCGAGCTTACGAGCGCCGTGGACAGGATGAAAGCGGAGGGCACCTTCGACCCCGCCTCGCTCGAGAGGCTGTATGTTACGGCGGCTCCGTTTTTATCCGAGGCACAGCGGGAGCGCATGCGCCGCATTATAGACATGCTTATCAAGTGATGGACAAGTTGGACAGGAGCATAATCGAAAATTTGAAGGACAGCCGCAAACTAGACGGCGGCGTTGTGAGCGTACTTGGCTCCGAGAGTAAGGTGGACGCGCTTGTCAGAGTGCGCAGTCCGCTTGAGCTCGGCATTTTGGAGCGGCGGTTCGAGGTCAAGCATATGTATCCCTTCATTCGCTCCGTCGGCATATCCTGCGGACTCGAAGAGGCGATAAGGCTGGAGCGCATGCAGGAGGTGGAGTACGTGTCCGCGCAGGGCAGCGTATTTGCGCTCTCGGACGGCGCGGGAGCGGGGACGCATGGCATAAGGATAACCAATGAGAGCAGACTTGACGGCAGGGACGTCGGCGTGTGCATCATGGACACGGGCGTTTCGCCGCACAGCGACATCTCCATACCGCGCGAGAGGATAGTGCATTTTGAGGACATGATAGCGGGCGAGGACGCGCCGTACGACGACAACGGGCACGGCACATTCGTAGCTGGCGTAGCGTGCGGGAACGGCATGCTGTCGGGCGGCGACGTGATGGGAGTCGCGCCCGCCGCAAATATAATCGGACTCAAAGTGATAGGCAAAAACGGCGAGAGCGGCGCGTTCAAGATCTTGGACGGTATGCAGTGGCTGTTTGACAACTTCCGCAGCTATGGCATACGCGTGGTGTGCATGAGTTTCGGCGCGGAACCCCAAAGCTATGCGGATCCGCTCAAGGCGGGCGCGGATATGCTTGCAAGGAGCGGGCTCATCGTCGTCGCCGCCGCGGGAAACAGCGGGCAGGGCGGGTTGAGATCCCCCGCAATAAGCGATGAGATCGTAGCGGTCGGAGCGGTGGATGAAGAGGACAAGATAGCGTCGTTCTCCTCGCGTGGCAGCTATATGGGGGTGTCCCGCCCCGACATCTATGCGCCCGGGGTGAACGTCAAGGGCATAGAGGCGGGCGGCACGTACGCTCACATGAGCGGCACGTCCGCGGCGGCTCCGTATGTGGCGGGAGCGTGCGCGCTGCTCTGCCAAAAGTATAAGACGTTGTCGCCCGAACTTGCCAAACGCATATTGCTGGACGCCTCGAGCGACGTGGACGGCGTAAAGGTGCTCAAATTGTAATTTGCAAATGCGTGAAAGATCAAAACTCTGAATTTATCGACATCGGAGGCGTCCGGCGTCGATCTTATGTCTTATAATTTAGAAAATAAAAACGAGCGACATTTTGAATATCGCCGTTTTAAAAGTGTGGCAATTTGAAAATTTGCGCCTGTTACAAAACTTTTGCGGCTATCCTGCTCACGGCGTTCGCGAAGTAAAGCATATCGCGAGGGGTGGTCTCCACGCCCAAACTCACGCGCACCATACCTTGCGCGAGCGTGCCGAATTTGCGGTGTACGAGGGGCGCGCAATGCAGTCCGCTGCGCACGGCTATGCCCTCGCTATCCAGCAGGCTCGCGACATACCCGCTGTCCGCGTCGCCTATGTTGAAAGCTATGACTCCGCTGTCCGAATTTGCAGAATACAGGGTACAACCTATGTTTTTGAGGTCGTAAAGCGCCTTTTCGGCGAGTTGACGGAAGAGTTTGCGCGTGGCGGGAGCGTGCTCGAAGGACCATCTCGCCCCCTCTGTAAGCGCCGCTATACCGCCCGAAAACTGCGTGCCCGCCTCAAATCCTTCGGGTATATCTACGGGCTGGATAACACTGTCGGAGTATGTCCCCGTCCCGCCGTAGACGAGAGGACGCAAAGGGGTTCCGTTCTTCACTACAAGGAAACCCGTGCCTTGCAATCCATGCAGTCCCTTGTGTCCCGCGCAAGCGAGCATATCTATCCCCATATCCTCGAGGCGTATGTCTATGAGGGGGACGGTCTGCGCGCCGTCGATAATCAGTGTACAGCCTTCCTCTTTGACGATTTTTGCGACTTCCGCGATATCCAAAGTCGCGCCCGTAACATTGCATACGCCGCCGAAGATCGCGATGTCCGCATGTTTTGCCGCCTCTTTGAGTTTTGATATGTCTATGCTTCCGTCGTCCTCTTGCTCGAGCACTTCAAGCGATATCATTCGCCGACTTTTAAGCTCGTACAGCGGGCGCAGGACGGCGTTGTGCTCGTTGGCTGTCGTGAGCACGTGCTCGCCGCCCTTTATAAAGCCGAATAGCGCCAAATTCAACGCCTCGGTGCAGCTCTTTGTGAATATTACGGAGTGAGTCCCTTCGCCGCCGAGCGCGCCTAGAAGGTATGCGCGACACTCCTCCATTTTTAGCCCCGCATTTACGGCGTCCGCATGGCCGCTCCGCCCGCTGTTCGCGCTGTGTTTCAAATCGTATATGAGCGCGTCGTACACTCCCTGCGGCTTGAACCGCGATGTCGCCGCATTGTCAAGATAAACGTACATATTATACCTCGCTTTATACTATGCGGCAGCGGCGCGCAAGTTTAATTCGGCGTGTTTTTGAGGGCAGAGCAGAGGGCGGATATTTTCGGCTTTTAAAAAACGCCCAGCCTAATTTGCAATCCTTATCTTCGACAAAATCCGCGCTTTTTCATATATTGTAGAGAGCGGCTACATATATTTAGGAGGAGACCATGAGAGAATTCTTTATCCCTTTCCGCTCGCGCTCCGAGGCGATACGTTTTTACGAAGCGCTCATAGGCTATGGCGTCACCTGCAAGATCATCAACACGCCGTCCTCGGCGAAGGTGGGATGCGGGTTGTCGGTCAAGCTTTTCGCGCGCGATATGCAGCTCGCGAGGACGGTGCTTACGCGAGGCAGGTATCAAAGCGCGGTCGGCGTATTCTATTTTTCGCAAAACGGCACCGCGATAAGGGTGTGACAGGAGCGCGGGCGGGGCGCCGCTCTCGGCTTTGCGGCTTAAGCTTAACGTAACAGCGTCGGCATTTACATTTTACGCCTTAAGTCGCATTTGCCTTTTATAATACGCGCGGCGTTTGAGGCATCTTTGACATTTGAATTGCCAGCGCTTGCAAAAATCCTCGTCATATGCAATAATATTGCTATGACAGAGCAGAACGAGAGGATATTTGAATTGCTCGAGGAGAGGCACGGCGGCGCGCATTGCGAGCTCGAGTTTGACACGCCATTCGAGTTGCTTGTCGCGGTGGTACTGTCCGCGCAGTGCACGGATAAGCGCGTGAACGCCGTTACGCGCGAACTTTTCAAAGTAGCCTCCACACCCGAGGCGTTTTGCAAGATGCCTACGGAAGAGCTTGAGCGGCGCATATACTCCTGCGGCTTTTACCGCAACAAGGCGAAAGCCATCAAGGAGCTCAGCTTGAGCATACTTGAGAGGGGAGGCATGCCCGAGACGCGCGAGGGGCTTATGCAGCTCAGCGGCGTAGGCAGAAAGACCGCCAACGTCGTGTATGCCGTGGCATACGGCGGAAACGCCATAGCCGTGGATACGCACGTATTCAGAGTGGCGAACAGGCTGGGGCTTGTGGACGCCAAAACTCCCGAACAGACGGAGGAAGGGCTTATGGCGGCGTTCGACGAGGACAAGTGGTCGAAGTTGCATCATCTGCTCATCTTTCAAGGGAGATATGTGTGCCACTCCCAAAAACCCTCGTGCGAGGAGTGCAATTTGCGGGAATATTGCAAATACTATATGAGGCTTACAAAGTGATGTCGGGGGATATAAAAAATTACGCCATACTCTCAAAACGTCGCCTTGCGGCAAACGTTTGCGAGTTCAAAATATACGCGCCGCTTGTGGCAAAACATTGCAAGGCGGGGCAGTTTTTGATATTGCGCGTATCTGAGGACGGCGAGAGGGTGCCTTTCACCATATGCGACTATTCGCGCGAAGAGGGCAGCATATGCGTCCTCGTGCAGGAAGTGGGCTACACCACGGCAATGATGTCCCGCCTGAGCGAGGGAGACGCGCTCCAAGACGTAGTGGGACCTTTGGGCAACCCTACGGATCTGAGCAAATACAAACATATTTGTCTTGTGGGCGGCGGGATAGGCAGCGCGGTCATATATCCGCAGGCGAAACAGCTAATTAAGGACGGCAAGGCGGCGGATATCATCGTCGGCGCGAGGAATAAGTCCCTGCTTATGTATGAAGAGGAGTTTAAGGCATGCGCGAAAGGCGCGTACTTTGTCACGGACGACGGCTCCAACGGCAACAAGGGGACGGTCGTGGATATGCTGTCACGGCTTATCGCGGACGGAAATGAGTACGACTGCGTGTTTGCGGTGGGACCTCTCGGCATGATGAAGGCGGTGAGCAAGTTTACGGAGCCTTACGGCATACCCACCGTCGTCAGCATGAATTCGCTTATGGTGGACGGCACGGGCATGTGCGGATGCTGTCGCCTCACGGTGGGTGGCAAGATAAAGTACGCCTGCGTGGACGGACCCGAATTTGACGGTCACGCGGTGGATTTTGACGAGGCGATGTCGAGAAGTCGCATGTACAAAGGGCAGGAGGAAGAACACCTTTGCCGCTTGAGAGGTGAAATATGAACGGCGCAAGACACCCTATGCCCGCGCGAGATCCCGCCGAGCGTATAAAAAGTTTTGAAGAGGTGGCTCTCGGCTACAGCCGCGAAATAGCGCGCGAAGAGGCGGCGCGGTGTCTGAATTGCAAAAACGCGCCGTGCATAAAGGGCTGTCCCGTCGGGGTGCGTATACCCGATTTCATTGCCAAGGTGAAGGCGGACGACCTTGACGCGGCGGCGGAGATATTGCATGCGGACAACAACTTGCCCGCGATATGCGGCAGGGTATGCCCTCAAGAGAAACAGTGCGAGGGCATGTGCGTAAGGGCGAAAGCGGGCGGCGCGGTCGCGATAGGCGCGCTGGAGCGTTACGTCGCGGATATCGCGCTTGGCAAGCAATATGCGAAAAACGAGACGTCTCGGATATCGGATAGATCAGAAACCTCGCAAGACGTAAAAAATGCGGACAGTTCGGGAAAGATAATAAAAGTCGCGGCGATAGGCTCGGGGCCCGCGTCTCTCTCCTGCGCGGCGGACCTTGCAAGGCAGGGCGTATGGGTCACGGTGTACGAGGCGTTGCACAAGGCGGGCGGCGTGCTCATGTACGGCATACCCGAGTTCAGACTGCCAAAGGATATCGTTTTTAAGGAAATAGAGCAGTTAAAGGCGCTCGGCGTAAGCATAGTCGCAAACGTCGTAATCGGCAAGACGCTGTTTATTGACGAGTTGCTTGAGGAGAATGACGCAGTGTTCATAGGCAGCGGCGCGGGGCTCCCCTCGTTTTTGGGGGTTGAGGGCGAAAATCTGAGCGGTGTATACTCTGCAAACGAGTACCTCACGCGCGTCAACCTTATGGGTGCGTACAGATCGGGCGCGGTCACTCCCGTACTGCGCGGCAAAAAAGTAGTCGTCGTAGGCGCGGGCAACGTGGCTATGGACAGCGCGCGCACGGCTCGCAGATTGGGCGCGGAAGTCAGGCTTGTATACAGGCGCAGCCGCGCGGAGATGCCCGCAAGAGAGGAGGAGATAGCGCATGCCGAGGAGGAGGGCGTCATCTTCGATCTGCTTGTCAATCCCGTCAAGATAATGGGGGACGAAAACGGCTTTGTAAGCGGGATAAGGCTGCAGAAGATGAGGCTTGGCGAACCCGACGCGAGCGGCAGGCGCAGTCCCGTCCCCATAGAGGGCAGCGAGTACGACATCGAGGCGGATGAGGTCATCGTCGCTTTGGGGACCACTCCCAATCCGCTCATAAAAAACAGTATGCCGTCGCTTGAAGTCGGCAGAAAAGGAGTTATCGTCGTGGACGGCGAGGGCAGGACGTCTGTCCCTCGCGTGTACGCGGGCGGAGACGCCGCTACGGGCGCGGCTACGGTCATACTAGCCATGGGCGCGGGCAAGCGCGCGGCGAAAGCAATACTCGAGGATTTAAAGGTCAGGTGAATTATGAATATGTTTTTGGACTATGTGAAGATCTTCATCAAGGCGGGCAACGGCGGGGACGGAAAGATATCCTTCCACCGCGAAAAGTTTGTGCCCAACGGCGGACCGGACGGCGGCGACGGCGGCAAGGGCGGCGACGTAGTTTTTGTCGCGGACAAGGGCATAAATACGCTGATAGACTTCAGATTTCAAAAGTTTTACAGGGCGGAAAACGGCGGCGACGGTGAAAATAAGAATAAGACGGGGCGCTCTGCGCCCGACCTCGAAATAAAAGTGCCCGTGGGCACAGTAGTGCGCGATACCGAAAGCGGCAAGGTCGTCGCGGACCTGTTCGAGGACGGAGAGAGAGTCACTCTGCTCACGGGCGGACGCGGCGGCAAGGGCAATAACCGCTTTGTGCACGCGCAGCGGCAGGCGCCCACATTCTCCCAGCTAGGCGAAAAGACGAAGGAACATCAAGTCACGCTGGAGCTCAAAACTATCGCGGACGTGGGGCTTGTAGGCTTTCCCAATGTAGGCAAGAGCACACTGCTTTCCGTGCTCACCTCGGCAAAGCCGAAGATAGCAAACTATCACTTCACGACGATAAATCCCAATCTCGGCGTGGTGCAGCTTTATGACGACAGCTTTGTCATTGCGGATATCCCGGGACTCATAGAGGGCGCAAGCGAGGGCGCGGGGCTTGGACATTATTTCTTGAGACATATAGAGCGCGTGCGCCTCATCGTGCACATCGTGGACATAAGTGGCAGTGAAGGCAGAGACCCAATTGACGACTACAACAAGATAAACAAGGAACTTGCCGCTTACAGCGAGACGCTTGCGAACATCCCGCAGCTCGTAGTTGCGGGCAAGGCGGACTTGCTCGAGGACAGGAGCGAGATAGAGAAATTTGAGAAGGCGATAGGCAAAAAGGTGTACGTCGTCTCATCCTTGACGCACGAGGGGCTCGAGGAGCTGCTCGCGACGATAAAGAGCAAGGTCGACGAGCTGCCTCCGCCCAAGCGCATCGAGCCAGACAAGGACTTCGAGCTTGAACCCAAGGCGGATCAGCGGTTTGAAATATATCGCCTCGACGACGGCTCCTTTGTCGTGGAAGGCGGGCTCGTGGATTTCTTAGAGCAAAATATCACGCTGGATTCGCGCGAGAGTTTCGCATTTTTCCAAAAAGTGCTCAAGGACCGTGGCGTCATCGCAGAGCTGAAAAAACGCGGAATGAAAGAGGGCGACACCGTCATCATAGGAGATATAGACTTCGAGTGGGTGGATTGAGAGAACTCGCGCGTAGTGTTTAAAACGGTTTGTTTGCCGATTTGCGCAAACATTATCGCAAATGACCGAAAAAAGACGAATTTTGTCCGACCTTATTTGTGCGGCGGACATCTTTCGCCCTTTTCAAAAATATTGAAATGTCGCGATTTGAGACGTTTAGATACTCAATTTTCCGTTGTTATATCGCGTTTGAGTGAGGCTTCGTATTTTAAAAGTTTGTTGTATTGCATGTGCCAATAGATCCTTTTAAGAGGCGGAAACAGCGTCGAGAGCGTGGTGAGAAGAGGAAAGATCGGGAAAGGATAGACGCGGTTTTTTCGCATTTCTATGCCGCGGACTATCGCTTCCACGGCAGGTTTGAGCTTTTGTTTTGGAGTGGGAAGTTCAAGCTCGTCCACATTTACGCCGTTCACTGCGGACGCGTAAAAATTCGTATTTATCGCGACGGGATAGACTGCCGTCAAACAAATATTTGCGGGAAGTTCGGGGCGCACGGCTTCTTCAAAAGCGTTGAGGGGGCTTTCGTCGCGCTGTACAGCGAGTAGCCGGGCACGGGTATCTTGCCTATCCCCGAGGCGACGATCACGAATTGCCGATCTTTATTCTCTCCGAGCTCGATAAATTTTTGCAAGCTGTATATTGGCGAAAATACGTTGGTGGAAAATATGTTTTCTATCCTGCCGTAATTCGCGCCGTCTATGCGCTCGAAATAGCCGAAACCCGCGTTTGCTATGAAGATGTCGATATCGCCAAATGTATCAAGGGCAAATTCAAACAGTCTGTCCACGCTCTCTTTCTTTGAGATATCCGCTACAAAAGTCTTTATACCCAACTCGGACAGCTTTTGAAGGGCGAAGTCGTCCTTGTCCGCCGCTATAATATTGTTCTTTTTCGCAAACTTGCTTGCGAGCGCATATCCTATGCCGCTGTTCGCGCCTGTAATTACGATATTTTTTTTAATATGTTCCATATTATTCAAGTTCCTCGATAGAGATCTGTTCGGGTCGCGAATGGAGCGCGTTTTCAAATTCCTCCGTCATTTTCGGCGATGAAAACGGACCGTTGCCAAGCGGCGTGAGCGTAAGCGCCGCAAGAAAAAGCGCTATAGACCCTATGATTATATAGTACAGTTTCAGCGGCGTTATGAACGAGACGAGCACGAGCAATACGCCCGAGAAGGCATACCCTTTGAAATTCGAGCGCATGAGTATCCTTTGCAATATGCTCTTGAGGGTGATCTTTTCCTTGACAGGCTTGAGATTTGGGAGCGCGCCGTGCTTTTTAAGCAACTTGTACACAGCCTTTACGCGCACGAGGGTTAGGCGTACGCCCTCGAGCTGCGCCACGGTATACGCCCGCCTGTCCACATTTTTGCATATGAGGAAGATCCTGCCTCTGTCATACTTTTTCGCCAGCATCGCCGCCGCGCCGATGTCCGGTATCCCAAGCGCGGAAAATTTGAAATTCGCGACTATAATGCTCCTATCAAGCAAGATATAGTTGCTACCCGCGCTTATATCGGGGTCTTTCAATATCCCTTTTAAAAGCGAGACGACATATTCGTTGCCGCGTATGGCAAATTCCAAGGCGAGCCTGTCATATGTATACGGCTTGCCCGTCTTTGTCCTTACATAGCTAAGTGTTATTACCGCTATGAGTGTGAGCGTGCACGACATAATGAGCGCGGGCGCAAGGCTCGTAAACGCGAGCGCCGTCCATACGAACGTCAACAAAAATGTTATCACCGTGAGAGAAATATAATCGAATATCCTTGCCATAAGCCTATTATTGCCGCATTTTCGCTTTTTTAAAGCGGAAATATGTTGATTTTTGAATGTCGCTATTGAAATTGTCCGCCCGAAATTGTATAATAAATACATGGCAAAGACTTTGATATTCGGGGGCTCTTTCGACCCTCCTCACATTGAACACGTCGCCATGTGCAGGGCGGCGATGCGCGAGCTTGATATAGACAGGCTCGTCGTCGTGCCGACTTATCTCCCTCCGCACAAGAGCGCGGGGATGCTGCCCATCGAAACGCGCGCAAGGCTTATAGAGGCGGCGTTTGAGGACCTGTCTCCCACAGTGGATCTCATAGAGAAGGAGCGCGGCGGAGACAACTACTCCGCGCTTGTTTTGCCCATACTCAAAAAGAAGTACGGCGACATAGTATATCTCATTGGCGGCGACAGCCTTCAAAATCTCGACTCGTGGTACAAGCCCGAAGAAGTGCTCAAAATTTGTTCCATCGCGGTGTGCGGGCGAGAAGGCTATGACGACATAAATGATACCGCAAAACACGTGGAGCAAAAGTACGGCGGGCGCATAATCCCGCTCGCGTATAAGGGTGGGGACATCTCCTCGTCCATGCTTAGGGCGCGCCTGCTCCTCGGCGAGGAACCGGACGAATTGCCTAAGTCGGTTTTGAACATAATAGACGAGGAAGGACTGTTCGAGCAGTATTTTCCGATGATCGAAAAGCTTAAGGGCTATCAGACGGAGGAGCTCTTCGAGCACAGTAAGGCGGTCGTAAAGCGCGCGGTGGACTTCAACGGCAAGCACGACTTGAAACAGTCCTTTGAAAAAGTGTTTTTGGCGGCGCTTTTGCACGATAATGCCAAACAGAGACCCTCTCTCGACGGGCTCTATGTGCCCGAGGCCGCTATAGGCACTCCCGTCCTTCATCAGTTTTTGGGAGCGGAGAAGGCGAGGCGGGACTTCGGCGTCGCGGACGAAGATATCCTGAACGCGATACGTTATCATACTACGGCAAAGGCGGACATGACGGGGCTCGAAAAGTTGATATACACCGCGGACAGTCTCTCCGACGACAGAATGTACGCGCCCATACCCGAGCTCAGGCGCGTCGCGATAGACGACTTCGAGGAAGGATTCAAAGCGACGTTGAAATTTACATACGACAAGCTGTCCTCGAGGGGAAAGGGCATATATCCTCTCACCGTCGAGGCGTACGAATATTATATAGTTCAAGGAAAAAAATAAAAGGAAAGCGACGGCACGTCAGGTGCCAAAAGCGACTTTGGGAGGAAATTATGCAACCATTGGAACTCAAGCAAATTATATGCAAGGAGCTTGACGAACACAAGGCGGTGGACATCACCGTGCTTTACGTCGAAAAACTGACGGTCATGGCGGACTATTTTGTCATATGCACGGCAAAGAGCGCACGGCAGGTGAACTCTCTCGCAGAGTTTGTAATCGAGAGGGTGGAGAAGGAGGGCTTACGTCCGCTGCATACGGACGGACTTGGCGACGGCAAGTGGTGCGTGCTTGACTATGGCGGAGTTATCGTGCACATTTTCAACGACGAGACTCGTATGTTCTACTGCCTCGAAAAGCTGTGGTCTGACGGCGGAAATATTGAAAAATATCCGAGTAACGACTAAAATAGTATTCTAAATTGTTGCAAAATCGATAATACTTTTACAAATAAACGCCAATTTTAGAATACGTTTGCAAAAAAATAAGCAAAAAAACAAGCAAGTGCGACAGCCAACGCATTTGCTTTTTATTGTGCTTTAATTATTGCTCTCTTGTCAAAAGATAGTATTAAGTTGTTTGTTTTGAAGTATGTCTCTCGCGCCTGAGCTTTGCTATGTTGTAAAGTTCGAGGACCTCTTCTTCTGACATATCGTCGTCTATCCTTCTGAAAATGTCGAGGTCAAATACTACGACGATATCTTCGCTGCCGACAAGCTCTTTGAGCTCCGCCTCGAGCGTGAGCATGGCGTTGTCGCGCTCGCTCTTAAGATAAAACGGCTTTGTGAGGACGGCGATGACAATACACCCGTCCGCCTCGGCCAGGCGCGCCGCCTCCACAAACTCTTTTTCGTACACGCGGTTTAACGCCGCCGTCGCGCTGTTGCTCAGATCCGCGAGAGTCCTGCGCGTATCCGTGCCGAAATAGGGCAGTCTGAACATTTTTCCGTCCTCGTCGGGATAGATGGGCAGCGGCGTCGGGATGTCGATATAAGGGTACGCAAGAGCTGTCGTAAGCGCTTGCGGATATAATGCGTCAAAATCAGCGGTTTCGATATAGCGCACTTCGCTTGTTTGCTCGAATTGTTGTATATATGGCGTTTGCATACGACTATTATGTTTCTAAATTTCAAAAAATTTCATAAATTGTTGACATGACGCGCGGCAGGGTATAACATAATATTTGCTTCGGGGCGAGGTGCAACTCCTCACCGGCGGTATAGTCCGCGAGCCGCAAGGCCGATCGGGTGAAATTCCCGAACCGACGGTATAGTCCGGATGATAGAAGCGGCATGAAAAAATTCGTATTTGCCGTGACCCTCCCGAGCAGGAGGTTTTTTTATGGAAAGCGAACAAATTTGCGTCTCGGATGACGAGCGCGAGACAGTCAACGCCTTAGCTTATGCGGAGGGCGAAAGAGACAGCGCCAAAAGCGTTAATAACGCGGTGAGCACGGCGGAAGAAGAGCCCGCAGATGTCGGCTCGAAAAATGCAGATGATAGAGCGGCGACTGCGGCGACCGAAGTCTCAGATGAAGCGGCAGAGAAAAAAACAAGCATTCTAAAGTCGTATTTTGCCAAAGTTAAGGCGACTTTAAACAAATTCAAGAGCCCCAAATTTTCCGCGGCATACGTTGCGAAAATGGCGGTATTGACCGCGATATCCTTCCTTTTGTACTACTTGGGACGGTTTGTCAAGTTGCCGTTTATGTTCCCGAGTTTTTTCGATATGCAGATATCCGAGCTCCCCGCGTTGCTTGCGGGATTCTCGCTGGGGCCTGTCAGCGGCTGTCTTGTCATAGTGTTCAAGTGCCTTCTTAAATTGCCGCTGTCCTCTACTCTCTATGTCGGCGAGCTCACGGATATGTTGCTTGGGGTGATGTTCGTACTGCCTGCGTCCCTCATATACAGGCTGCGCCGCGACAAGGAGTCCTCAAAGAGCGGCATAAAGCATGCGCTCATAGGGCTCGCGGTAGGGAGCGTGTTGCTTACGGGCGCGGCTATGCTTGTAAATGTCTACATTTCCGTCCCGTTTTACGTGCAGTTGTTTTTCCACGGCGATTTCGACGGTATAGTCGGCATGCTCGGCGCGCTGTACAAAGGCATAACGAAAGAGACTTTTTACACCTATTATTTGCTGCTCGGAGTGTTGCCTTTCAACCTTTTAAGATGTATAATAGTGTCTGCGCTCACATTCTTGCTGTACAAGCGGTTGAGCGCGATATTGCATTGGGAGGGCACAAGCTTGCAAAAAAAGAACGCTGTACCGAGCATAGTTGGGACGCATACCGTGCACTCCGTCGAGGAGACATACAAACTTGCGGACAGCCTCGCGAGCGAGCTGGACGGCGGCGAGATAATTTTGCTCGAGGGCGACCTCGGCGCGGGTAAGACGACGTTCACGAAGGGGTTGGCAAAGTCGCTTGGCATCTTAGAAGAGGTCACAAGTCCGACATTCAGTCTGCTCAACGTCTATGAAAGCGGCAGGTTAAAGCTCAATCACATAGACCTATATCGCGTGGAGAACGAGGAGGAACTTGCCGAGCTGGGTATCGCGGACAGCATAGACGGCGAGAGCGTCACGGTCATAGAGTGGAACAAACTTACGGGGCTGAAAGGGAAGATATACACCGTGAAGATATCCCTCGGCGAGGACGAAAATTCTCGCATATTCGAGATAGGACTCGAGGCTTGATCTTCAACCTATGCGGTTTTAGCGCGGCTTGACCGACAAGGAGAAAGGCGTAAAGTAAAGATGTGCGATATGTTAAAAACTCCCGTTAAAAGCGCGAAACTCACGACGTTTGCACAAGAATGCAAAAATCAAACGATAAAGCCAAGTGAAATGGCGCCCCGCAAATCAAGCATTTGGCAGCGACAGAAGCAAACTTACTTACTATCCGCACAAAGAAAAAAATATTATTCGGAGACAAAGTTATGACATGCTTGGCGATCGATACCACATCCTCGCTCCTCGCGCTTGCCCTCATCAAGGATGGCGAGACGTTTTGCCTCACGCGCGAGGTGGGAAAGAGCGGACATTCCGCGCTGCTCCTGCCCGCGATAGACGAGCTTTTTAAGGAACACGGCGTTACGCCCGAAATGCTGGATACAGTGGCGGTCAATGTGGGCCCCGGGTCGTTTACGGGGATAAGGATAGGCGTTTCTATGGCGACGTCGCTCGCATTCGCGACGGGCGCGCAGCGGATAGCGGTCACATCTTTTGACATCATTGCATACAGTAGAGGGCGAATAGTCGCGGCGGTGGACGCGGGACACGGCAACATCTATGCCGCAGAGTGCGAGGACGGTGAGACTTTGAGCACGCGGTTTATAGAGGCGGACGGCGCGGATACGCTTGACGGCGCGATATACGAGCCTAAGGGCGACGCGGCGCACACGCTTGCGGCAGTCGTCATTGAGAAGGCGGGAAGAGGAGAGTACTGCACCGTATTTGAGCCCTTCTATATGCGCAAATCGCAGGCGGAGAGGGAAAAAGAATGAAGTTCGAGCGTCTTGATACCCGTTATATCCCCGAAGTCGCGGCGATAGAGCGCGAGGCTATGGCGGAGCCGTGGAGCGAGAATATGCTCTTGTCCGAGCTTGAAAACCCGTCCTCGACGATGATCGTCGGCGTAGAGGGCGGAAAGGTCATCTGCTACGGCGGATACAGGCGCACCCTCAATGAGGCGGACATACTGAACGTCGCCGTCATAAAGGAAATGCGCGGGCGAGGGATAGGAAAACAGCTTATGGCGCGTCTCATATCCGAAGCGAAGTCGTGCGGAGTGAACACCCTCACGCTCGAGGTGAGCGAACAAAATACGGCGGCGATAGCGCTGTATATGGGATTCGGCTTTGAAAAGGCGGGTGTACGGAAGAGGTATTATATGAACAGCTTTGACGCGCTCATCATGCGGCTGAAGCTCGGGGAGGGAGTTGACAAAACTTAATTTTGAGGACAAAAACTTGTTGATAGGCGGCCGCAGTGTACACGTTATGTGTGCGGGAGCGGGCGAAAACGTCGTCTTTTTACATGGCTGGGGCTCTTCTGCCTCCGCCTTTTTATTTGTCGCGGGGAGGCTTGCGGACGGATATCGCGTTACGCTTGTAGATATGGCGGGTTTTGGCGGGAGCGACACTCCCGAATATCCCTACGGTGTGCCAGACTATGCGGCGGATGTGCTGAGGATAATGGGTATTTTGGGCATAGGGCGCGCGCATTTTGTGGGGCACTCATTCGGCGGGCGGGTATGCCTCGAGCTCGCCGCAAAGCATCCCGACGCGGTGAAGAGTATAGCCCTTGTGGACAGCGCGGGGCTCAAACCGAGGCGTGGACTCAAATATTATGTCAGAGTCGGCGCGCACAAATTCCTTAAAAAGTTGGGGTTCAAGGGGCTTGCGGGCTCCGAGGATTACAGGGCGCTCTCGCCCGATATGCAAAATACATTCAAAAAGGTAGTGAATTACGATCAGTCTCCGCTGCTTTGTCACGTTTTGTGTCCGACCGCAATATTTTGGGGGAGAGACGACCGCGTGACGCCCATGTATATGGCGCACAAGTTCAAGAGGGGGATATCGGACAGCGCGTTGTTTTTGCTGGACGGCGGACACTTTGCGTTTGTAGACGACGGCGCGACATTTTATGCAATATTGCGGGCGTTTTTGAGAGGACAGGAGGGCAGATGACGCTGCTTAGAGGGGATTGGTTTTATGTGCTCATCGTGGCATTGGACGCGTTTTTCATGACGCGCCCGTACCTTTATGTCATACAGCAGGACAACTATAGGGTGAGCGAGATCTTCAAGTCGCGCAGGCTTGCCTTCGTGTACATCTTCGACATTTGCGCCGTATCCGTGTTTACGGCGATATGGCTTGCGTTCTACTTCTTTTCCTCGCGCGCGTTCTGGGGATTCGCGACGGTGCTCTTCTTTTTCATAGCGGAATTTGCTATGTACTTTATGGAGGATATCCCAAAACGCAAAAAGCCGCTGAAATACACAAAAAGAGCGGTCAGATGCCTGCTTTTCGTTACGGCGTTTACGACTGCGGCGGTGACATGCTCCTTTGGGATCGCCACGGCGCGGCTGGAACAGAACTATTTGCGATATATTGTGCTGTTCTGCTTTCCGCTTGCATATCCTGTGCTTTTTTGTGTGGGCGCGAGCGTTATCAACGTGTTCGAGAGACTGAACAACGCAAGATACGCGCGGCGCGCAAGCAAGATACTCTCGAAGCGGAGGAACCTCATCAAGATCGCAATAACAGGCAGCTACGGCAAGACTTCCGTCAAAAATTTCCTTAAGGCAATGCTTGAAAAGAAGTATAACGTGCTCGCCACGCCCGCAAGCTACAATACTCCGATGGGCATAGTGAAAGCCGTGAACTCGCTTGATGAGACTTACGACGTATTTATAGCGGAATTCGGCGCGAGAAGGGTGGGCGACATACGCACTCTCATGAATATGGTCAAGCCGTCGCTTAGCATATTGACGGGCATAAACTCGCAACACCTTGAGACTTTCGGCAGCGAAAAGAACATCGCGCGCGAAAAATGTCGAATTTTGGAAGTCGGCGAGCGCGGGCTGTGCGTAGTAAACTCCAAAGTCAAGGATAAGGCGGAATTTGCCCTCGAAAAGCTCAAAAAGAGACCCGCCGTCATATATGCGGGCGAGATGGGTGACGTATGCGCGCGGGACATCGTCATGAGCGAGGACGGCTCCGACTTCAAACTTGTAATATCGGGGAAGGAATATCCCGTGACAACGCCTCTCATCGGTAGGCAGAATATAGAAAATATAGCGCTTGCGGCGGCTATGGCGCATGCGCTTGGCGTGGAAATGCCGTTTATACTCGAGGCGATAGAGGAACTTGAACCCGTGCTGCACAGGATGCAACTTTTGAGGGGAGAGGGGATACTCATAATCGACGACAGTTTCAATTCCAATCCCGACGGCGCGGCATGCGCTCTGGATACGTTGAGTATGTTTCCTCGCCGCAAAGTGGTGCTGACCCCGGGGCTTGTGGAGCTTGGAGGAAAGGAAAGGGAAGAGAATTATAAACTTGGAATGAAGATGGCGGAAGTTGCCGACCTCGCGCTTTTGGTAGGAATAAAGCGTACCGATCCCATAAGACGAGGACTTCTGGACGGCGGCTTTGCGGGGGAGATACACATCTATGACTCCCTTGACGGCGCTAGGGAGGACTTTAAGTGCAGGCTGCTTGCGGGGGACGCTTTGCTTATACTCAACGACCTTCCCGACATATATGACGATATAAGAAAATGAGATTAAAAATGTAAGAAGTATTCTAAAATAACTCGATTTTTAATATACTTTTGTCAATAAAGACATTTATATAATCGCTCTATTGCGCCAAAATTACGATTTTATGTATTTCAATTCATTACTATGCGACATATGCACATTTGCGCGCATTTTGACATAATTTGAGGGGAGGTGGCATATGAAAAGGAAAGTCGCATTGTTTTTCGGAGGCAGGTCGCTCGAGAGCGACATATCGGTCATCACGGCTATACAAACGCTCGGCGCGATAGACAAGTCTGCGTATGAAGTGGAGCCCGTGTATATGCACGGCGGAAAAATGTATGTCGGCGGGCTTAACAAAATATCCGCGTTTTCGCCATTCAACGAAGGTGAACACTCTGTCGTGCATCTTGTCTCGGGCGGGCTTTACGAGGTGAAACGCGGAAAGTTGAGACGCAGATTTGTGCCCGACGTCGCGCTCATATGCTGTCATGGCGGAGAAGGCGAGGGCGGAGTGTTGCAAGCGATACTCGAATATAACGGAATACGCTACACATCGTGTTCGCCGCTTGCGTCCGCGCTTCTGCTTGACAAACTCGCATCCAAAAGGATGTTCGAAAGTTTGCTTTTCAACGTTCTGCCGTACAGGGACGCGTCCAAAAAAGACTTTGAAGAGAATGAAAGCGCGCTCATCGCCTCGCTCGAGGAGCTGGATTATCCCATCATCGTAAAACCCGCGCGCCTCGGCAGCAGCATAGGCATACGCGCCGCGCACAACAGGGAAGAACTTAAAGAGGCGCTTGAGATCGCATTCAACTTTGACGGCGAGGTCATAGCGGAACACATGCTCACGGATTTTATCGAGGTGAATTGCGCCGCGTACAGGGACGGGGATAATATAGTGGTGTCCGAGACGGAACGCCCTATTTCATGCGGCGATTTTTTGAGTTTTGAGGACAAGTATATGGCAAACGGCAAAATGGGCGGTGGGGAGCACAGGATACCCGCGGGCATAGGCGCTACGGAGCTCATCGTCAAAGCCGCCACCGAGCGCGTGTACAAAGAACTGGGCTTAGGCGGAGTCATAAGAGCGGATTTTCTTGTGGACAGCGACTCGAAAGTCTACCTAAACGAGATAAACACAGTCCCCGGCTCGCTTGCGTTTTATCTCTTCAAAGACATTTCGCAAACGGACATGCTGTCCGCGCTCATACGCAACGCGTCCTTGAAACAGCCGAGCGTTCCCGCGTCGTTCAAGACGGAAGTGTTGTCGCGCTTTTCGGGAGGGGCAAAGCTCGCAAAATGAACTTTGCCGACGATTGTGAACGGCTTTACATGCGGAAATATATTTATAAACAGTGTATAAATGCGAATAAAAATTCGCATTTGACTTTCTTTTGCCCGCATATTCGCTTTAAACCGCAATTGAGGCAGGCATTGTGTAAAGCTGCGGGATTTGTGCAATCTAAACGCCTGTAAATCAAAAAATGTTGACTTTTTCGGTCAACATTTAAACTTTACTTTAAGCTTTGGAAATTGCCAAAATGTATTTACAAAGTTGCTTTTGTATTGTATAATATACAAAGTCGGAACCTTGAAAACATCAGTCTTTAGCGATAATATACTCTCCGTTTATCGTCACCTTGTCTTTGAGGGCAAGCGGCAGGTAGACCTTCACTTGTTTTTCGGAAGGTACGGACCTTAGCACATCTTCCGCAAAGAAAAGCAGCTTATCGAGCGTCGTTTCGGGCGTTTCGGGCTGTGGCGTTTCAGAGATGGAGAAGTAGGTTATGGGTTGACTGTCGTGGGCGAATGTCAGCTGCTCCTTGTAGGAGATGTACGCCTCGACCGTCAAAAGCCCCAGCTTGTCTCTGTCGTCGGTGAAGATGACGACCACTTGTTTTGAGATGAGGTCAATGTCGATATTCTCCAAAGTGTATTCGTGCGTGGACGAATCTTCTACGGAGAAGGATGGCGCTATCTTCTGCACGTCGCCGTAGTAGCCGTGCTCTTCGCGGTATGGACGTATGGCGTCCACCCAGTTGTCGCGATTTATGCAGCCTAGCGCGGCGGAAATTATGGTGAATATCGCGCCGAAAAGCAGGAAGGCAAGCGCTATATTGGACAGCGAAAAATACGCCTTCAAAGGCTTTTTGCCGTACACGGTCGTCACTTCTTCTTGAGGCTTGCGGTCGGGATACTCCCACCCCATCTGCTTGTCGTAAAATGCATAGTAGCGTTTGAAAGCAAGTATGAGCCCGAGTCCCGCGCCGATGAGTATGAGCCCCGCGCCGACAAGGATGAGGCTTATCATCGCGGAGTGAAACGCGGCAGCGGTCACAAAACAGTAGAATATCAAAATCGCGCCGCCGAAAAAGCATGCCGCCGTAAGCGTCACGATCAACACGAACGGGATGTTTATGAGCAGGCGTTTGATAAAGCTGTTTTTCTTGGTGCTTATCCTTTTCATAGAAACCATTATACTCGCGAAAAAATGCAAAGTCAAATCCAAAAGAGAAAGTAGCCGCAAAGTCGCATAACTTTAAGGGGAGAGGAATATGCTCCAATAGACGTAATTCGACAAGGGTCGGGCAAAATCGCTCGCCTTCGCGCGAAGGACGTGCTAGGATAGAGGAGCAGAATGTTTATAACCCTGAAGCGAAAGAGCATTGTCGCATTTGCGGCGCTCGCGATCGTCGGGCTGGTACTGATGAGCGCGCTGGGAGCGTCGTCTGCGGCGGCCGTATTCTTCGGAAAGACGCCGCGCAAGATCCCCGTGTACGGCGTGGATACAGGCGACGGCGAGAAGGTCATCGCGCTCACGTTCGACGCGGCGTGGGGAGCGGACAAGACGCAGGGCATTTTGGACATCATGGCAAAGTTCGAGGCAAAAGGCACCTTCTTTTTGGTGGGGTTTTGGCTCGACAAATACGCAGATGAGACAAAGGCTATTGCGGACGCGGGTTTCGAGATAGGCAACCACTCGCGCAATCACCTGAACATGCCAAAGCTCTCCGACGGCGAGATAAGGGCGGAGATAGAGTATGTCAATGAGAAGGTCGAGGAGTTGACGGGAAAGAGGCCTACATATTTCAGAGCACCCTTCGGCGATTACAACGATAGGCTTGTGAGCGCGGTAGAGGGGCTCGGAATGGTCGAGGTACAGTGGTCTATTGACAGCCTCGATTGGAAGGGGCTCAGCGCCAAGCAGATATACGAGCGCGTAGTCCCAAAGGCTAAGAGCGGCGATATTGTGCTCTTTCACAACAACTCCGATCACGTGCTTGACGCATTGCCCATGGTGCTCACGGGGCTCAAGGCGCAGGGATTCAAGTTTGTGACTATGAGCGAGCTCGTATTGACGGAGGGCTACTCCGTAGACAACAACGGCATTCAGCATAGGGCGGCGTAATAGAGCGTGGCGCTCCGCATAGGACGGCAAATTAAAAATAACACATCAAAGGGCACAGCCCAAAATAAACCTTTAAAGCGATATATGCTTAACGGAGGAGTATGAGTTACGAACAAATGCAGAACAACAAGGTGTTTCTGACGGGAAAAGTGGTGAGCGAGCCGGAATTTTCCCACGAGATGATGGGCGAGGGCTTTTATGACTTTACCATCGCCATCAAGCGTCTCAGCGGACAGGACGACATCATCCCCGTCACGATTTCCGAAAGGCTTATGGACGGCGTTGATTTTTCGCTCGGCGCGGAGATAGGCGCGATAGGACAGTTCAGAAGTTACAACAAACTCGTCGGCGACAGGAGCAAGCTTGTGCTCAGAGTTTTTGTCAGAGAGCTTGTTGAGCCAAACGAGGACAATCCCAACACCATAGAGCTCGACGGATACGTGTGCAAACCGCCCATCTACAGGCAGACGCCTTTCAAGCGCGAGATAGCGGATATGCTTATTGCCGTCAACCGCGCTTACAATAAATCCGACTATATCCCTGCTATCGCGTGGGGAAGGAACGCCAGATTTGCGGGCGGATTCGAGGTCGGCAGCAAGGTGCATTTGACGGGACGCATCCAGTCGCGCGTCTATCAAAAACAGCTTGAGGACGGCGTGGTCGAGGAAAGAACGGCGTACGAGGTGTCGGTGTCCAAGCTCGAACTTTCCGAGGCGAAACAGCCCGTGAGCTCTCATCACGAAGAGCCGCGCAGCGAGGAGTATCACGAGGAAGAACTCCCTCCCATCGCTCCCGACTATAAGCAACAGCAACAATAATCACAAAAAGAGGCGCGTACAGCACTCTCTCACGAAAAGCGTGAGGAGTTTGGGATATATTAAAATCTATCAGAGGCATAATGTGCTCGCTGTCCGCGCGTACTTGAAATTTGTATTTTTAAATTAAAACTTTATGGCATAGCGACACGTCAGATGGCGCTATGCCATTTTTTACTCCTCAAAAATCATTGTAAATTATAGAGAGTAAGGACTTGGGGATCTCTCGACTGCGCTCGAGATGACAGTAAATAATATATCTTCAGACAGGACAGTAAATAATATATCTTCAGAATGCACTCAAGATGACGGGTATAACAACATGTCATTCCGAGCGTAGCGTAGCGAAGTCGAGGAATCCCCTAGTTTTACGTTGTCATGCTAAGCTTGTCGAAACATCCCCTAGTTGCACCCCGCCCTCACCGTGTACTTAGCGTGAAATCGCTCGCTCTGCGGAGGCGCACGGACAAGGCAGGCGGCGTGTATTCACCCCGCAAAACCATTTCATATTTTTGCGGGGACACCGATCATTTACCCCATAAAATTCGTTCCACTCACGTCACATTTTTATATTGCAACTCGTCGTCATTCATTATTATGGGGACCACAATATAGCTCGGACAGGGGGGTGCGTTAATTGCTCGGACAAGGGGATTCCTCGACGATTTACCCCAAAAAAATCACTGCGTAATTCTTTTGGGGACCACTTATTGCTCGGAATGACATAAAAAATACGCTCGGACACGGCAAACTTTGTGTATAGGGATGCTCGGACATTAAGTCCGAACGTGTCTATTAAAACTCGGACAAGGGGTACGTTGATCGCCTTGTTATCTTTTGTTTAGCACAAAATTTGCGGGATGTATTTACAATTCGCAAATAGTGTTATATAATAAACTATCTATAAATGTATTCGGGTATGCGCGACGGCGTATGCGCGTAGGGGGAAAATATGAAACTTAAAGAATTTACACTTAAACTGGCGTACAAGCTCGGCGGAAAAGAGACTTCGCTCGTTTTGGACAGCGCAGACGTTTTTGCGGGCTACAGCGACAATCAGATCGGCGTCACGGCGCAGGGCGGAGACGGCGCGCTGAAGATAAAGCTCAAAGCCGAAAGCGAAGTGGAGCTTACTCTTGCGGAGCTCATTTACGACAGGTATTACGAGAAGGGCGACGCCTTTTTTGCGAACGGTTTCCAGTCGTGGACAGTCTCGAGGGAGTATCGCCACGGCGAACAGCAGAAGGGGCTGAGCGCTATATGCCGCGCCATACCCGTTGCGAAGAAGTTCGCAGGCGCGAGCGGGGACTATCATTTCACGCAGTACGGCCGTGACCTCTATCACTCCTTCACCTACACTTATGTACGCAACGGCGACAAGGTGGATCTTATCGGTTCTCTCAACGAGAGGACGGGCTATACCGTCTTTTACGCCGATATGCGCGAGAACATACTTGCGGTCGTCAAGGATGTGGACGGGCTCACTTTAAAGGGCGAGTATGAACTCTTCGACCTCGTGCAGTTTGTAGGAGGCTACGACGCGGTGTTCGACGCATACTTTGCGGCGTATCCCCAAAAGCATACGGGCAGGGTGAAACACTTTGCGGGCTACACGTCTTGGTACAACTACTATCAAAACATAGACGAGAAGATAATCTTGCGCGACCTCGAGGGCTTGCGCAGGGCGGAGGACGAGGCGGATATCTTCCAGATCGACGACGGCTTTGAGACTATGGTCGGCGATTGGACGATAGACGAAAACAAATTTCCAAACGGACTCATGCCCATTGTGGAAAAGGTACACGCGCAGGGGCTCAAGGCGGGACTTTGGCTCGCGCCGTTTGCCGCGCAGTTCAAGGCGGAGATCGTCAAAACTCATCCCGAATGGCTCATCAAGGACAAGAAGGGCAAACCTCTGATAAGCGGCATCGCATGGATGGGTTTCTACGCGCTGGATTTCGAACTCCCGGAGGTCAAAGCGTACATCCGCGATCTTTTCGGGCGCGTATTCGACGAGTGGGGTTTCGATATGGTCAAGCTGGACTTCCTCTACAGCGCCGCGATATATCCGAGAAACGGCAAGACCCGCGGACAGCTCATGTGCGAGGCTATGGATTTCTTGAGAGAGTGTTGCGGGGACAAGCTCATTTTGGGATGCGGCGTGCCTCTCGGTCCCGCGTTCGGCATAGTGGACGCTTGCAGGATAGGCTGTGACGCGGAAAACAGCTTTAAAGACAAGTTCTATGTCAAGGTGACAAATCAAGAGATAGTCTCCACGCGCAACTCCATGAACAACTCCGTGTTCAGGCGCCACCTCGACGGCAGGATATTTGCCAACGACCCTGACGTGTTCTTCCTGCGCGATGGCGGTATGAAAGTCGCAAAATACACTTTGGAGCAAAAGAAATTGCTTGCAAAGGTCAACAATATGTTCGGCAGTGTGCTATTCGTGAGCGACGACGTAGGCGAGTATACCGACGAGGCGCTCGCGATATTGAAAGAGGCGTATATCCCCTTCGAAGGCAGGGTGCTCAGCGCGGAATATGTCAGCAGCGACATAATTGCCGTCAACTATATGCTTAAGGGCGAAAAGCACCGTTTCAGTTTCGACACGCGCTCCGGCAAGCATGAGGACAGCATTCTCAAATGATAGACAAAGACGCTTTGAACTCCATACGCGCGCTCGCGGCGGAACGCGGGGCAGTGCTCGTAGCCGCCACCAAGACGCAGGACAGCGCGACTATCGCCGAGTTTCACCGCCTCGCTCCCGAGGCTAAGATAGGCGAGAACCGTGTGCAGGAGCTTGTCGAAAAGTACGATCCCGCGCTTGAGTGGCACATGATCGGCAGACTTCAGACAAACAAGGTGAAGTATATCATAGACAAGGTGAGCCTCATACATTCGCTGGACAGGCTCGAGCTCGCGCAAGAGATAGAAAAGCAAGCGGCAAAGCGCGGCAAGGTGCAGGACGTGCTTGTCGAAGTGAATATGGGCGGCGAAGAGTCCAAGGGCGGCGTAGCTCCCGAACTTGTGAACGGCTTTATCAAAAGCCTGTCTCGGTATGAGCACATAAGGATATTGGGAATAATGAGCGTGATGCCGCGCACGGACGACGAAGGCGCGCTTCGCAAACTGTACGCCTCGCTCCGTACGCTTTTTGAGGACGTCAAGGGCATAGAACAGGGCAATGCGGACATAAAATATCTTTCGGCGGGCATGTCGGGAGACTACAATATAGCGCTCGAATACGGCGCGAATATGGTGAGGATAGGCAGGGCTATCTTTGGAGAGAGGCCCCGCAATACGCAGGATATATAGGAGAAATTATGGCAGACAGAGGCTTTTTCGGCGGTCGCGAGCCACGAGGCTTGTCGGCAAGACGCGGACGCGAGGCATATACGCCTCAACAACAATACCCGCAGCAGGGCGCGCAGGGCGGTTATGCTCCGCAAGGAGGATATGCTCCGCAGGGGGGATATGCTCCGCAGGGGGGATATGCTCCGCAGGG
>CANPWB010000023.1 GCA_947581925.1 uncultured Clostridia bacterium | reverse complement strand
GTGCAGTCGCGCTGTGTACAGTGTAGCCTGCTTTGAGTGGCGTAGCGGGATCGGGGAACAACGTCAAGCGTATGGCCAATATGGCTTGCCGATCGCTCCGAGAAAGTTGCGGTGCAAAAAAAGATAAGGACGGAAGAGGTCTGCCAAGGAAAACTTCTAGACTGTTTTTTATAAGCTGTTTGGGGATTATAGTGTGCTCTGAGTGGCGATTCGGTTGCCATTGTGCCGCGCGATGTCATTGGAAACATCTTGGACGGCGACGACAAGTTTTCGCACGGGGAAATCCTACCGAACCTAAGGCGCAAGGTTTACCCGAACAGTTGCCACCAAATAAAGTATATTATGGGTGCTCATTTGAGATCGAACGACGCCGTATCCGACAATAAGGACAACAAGGACAAGGACGCATCGCCTGCGCCCGACCTTTTAAGCGCGGAAACTTCTTCGGGCGCGGCTTCGGACGAAAATAAACCCGTGACAATAGAAAAAGTGTCCGCCATACCGAAAAAACAGGCGGATAAAAAGCAAAAATCCCGCAAAAAATACAATATCTGGTGGATTAAAGCCGCGGTCATTTCTCTTGTTCTAGCCGCGTTTTTCAGCTTTTTGAGCGAGCTTACCGCAAGCGCGGAAAACATCGTCATCATAATATTGTTGCTCGCTTTCCTCATCACGGCAAGCATACTTTTCGACGCGATAGGCGTGGCTGTGACTTCCTGCGACTCCACTCCTATAGTCAGTATGGCGTCGCGCAAGATATACGGCGCAAGGACGGCGCTTTGGCTCGTAAAGAACAGCGGCACGGTGTCCAGCGTGTGCAACGACGTGATAGGAGACATATTCGGCATAATCTCGGGCGCGTGTTCGGCGGCGATAGTGCTCAAGATCACTCTGACTTTGGGCGAAACGTGGCAAAAATGGCTGTCCATCGGCATATCCGCTGTGGTGTCCGCGCTCACGATAGGCGGAAAGGCGTTCATGAAGAATATCGCGATATCCAATTCGCGCGAATTTGTTATGTTTGTGGCGAGATGCCTTGCGATATTCAATAAGGACGAGCGCCGTATCAAAAAACGCGAGGCGCAAAAGAAAAAACAGCAGCGCGAGTCGGCAAAGCAGGGCAAGGACGGCTCGGATGACGCAAAATAACCATACATTACATAATTTTGAAACGCTCGAGTCTGCAAATAGGACAAAAAATTTTAAAGATCCACACTAAATAGCTGGGAAACATATTAAGATATGAGACTTGACAAGTATATACAAGAAAAATTCGCGCTTCGCTCGCGCACCTATGCGGAAAATCTCATCCTCACGGGGTGCGTTTTTGTTGGCGGCAGGGAGGTCAAAAAACCCTCTTTCGACGTAGGCGAGGAGTGCGATGTCCAAATACTCGACGACGAGGGCTACGCCTCACAGGGCGCTTACAAACTTGAGAAAGCCTTGAACGTCTTCGGGATAGACGTAACAGGGCTGACTTGCGCGGATATAGGGTGCTCAAACGGCGGCTTTACCGACGTACTGCTCAGGCACGGCGCGGCGAGTGTGCTTGCGGTGGACGTGGGGGAGTGCGCGCTTCCAAAAGCTATTCTCGAGGACGGCAGGGTGAAGTTTTTGAAGGCGAATGCACGCGCTCTCCCGCGCGATCTCGATAAGGTAGATTTTGTGTGCACTGACGTGAGTTTCATTTCGCTCAAGCTGATTTTGGGGGAGTTGTACGCGCTACTCAATGACGAAGGGCGCGCCGTAGCGCTTGTCAAGCCGCAATTCGAGGTAGGGGCGAGCGCGCTCAACAAATCGGGTATCGTGAAAAGCGAGGCGCTGAGGCGCGGAGCGATGGACGGCGTAAAAAAATTTGCTGAAAGCGTGGGCTTTCGCGTCGCGGGAGAGGATACGGCGCCCATCCGATATGCCGACAAAAATATAGAATATCTGCTGTACCTCAAAAAAAACTCTTGATACGTTTTGCACAAAAACACTCTTTTTATTCGTATAAATTTTTGATTTTTGCATAAAATTTCCGCGATTTTGCGGTTATCAAAAAAAATGCATACAAATGCATAAAAAATAAATTGCAAAATTTCAAAACTCGGCGGATTTTTTGCGTCGCTCTGATTTTGAAGTCAAAGGACAGCGACTATAAAGCTACAGGTCAAATCTGCCGTGCGCGCAATTGTTTTTCATGTTGCTCATTACATTCTTTTATTTGTCATTTATACTATTACTTCAATATGCGATATATTTGCCACGATGTTTTAGCCGGATATTTTTTAGGTTGAAAGCAGTTTTTACGGCGCGGGAGCGATATATTAAAAGCGATCATCGGTTTTTTGAAATGCATTATTAGAAATGCGTACTTTTATGGGGATAAAACATTAAGAATTTATAATTATTCAGAAAAGTGGGTATAAAAATAAAAAATATTCATTTTTATTAAAAATTTTTTGTACAATCTATTGTATAAAATTTTTTGATAGTGTATAATTGCCGTGGCGTATGAAAAAAGTGGCTGTAATAAAAAAATCCAATGTCGAATCGAACAAGGATCTCGCAAGACTTTGCGAGGGACTTAAAAATACTCCTCTGTTAGATGTCGAGTTCTGCGAGCGGTTTGATGACATAGGCGCGGACATTGACAGAGTACTAGTGTTCGGCGGGGACGGCACCGTGCTTGCCATTGCCGATTTTCTTGCGGCGAACGACATAAACAGCGCTATACTCGGCGTAAACCTCGGCAATCTTGGTTTTTTGACGGCATTTGAAAGCAACGTCTCGTGCGAGGCTCTCATTGCCGCGCTAAACTCAGACGAGACGATCGAGCGCGCTATGCTTGAGGCTTGCGCGCCGCTCAACATCGGCTACGCGATAAACGACGTCGTGGTCAAGGCGGAGGGCAGCCATCCCATCAAATTTATGCTGTACGTGGACGGCAACTTCGTGGATTCCTACCGCGGCGACGGCATGATCGTCAGCACTGCGATAGGCTCCACCGCGTACTCGCTGTCTGTGGGCGGACCCATACTTGCGCCCTCGCTTGACGCGCTCGTCATCAACCCCATATGCGCGCATTCGCTGCATTCGCGCCCGCTTGTCATAAGCTCTGCGTCCGAGATAGAGATACGGCTGTTTGGGCAATTAGGAGCGCATGTGTACGTGGACGGCAGCTCCCGACTGGCGCTCGACCCCGCAAACGAGCTGACAGTCCGCACATCAAATAAAAAGGCGAAATTTGTGGATGTCAAGTCGGATTTCTTCAAGAAACTGCTTGAAAAGATGAACAGGTGGGGCACTTCGCAAAATTGATATGCGGGCGCGGCAAATTTAGCCGCTGAACAAACCGAAATACGGCCAATAAGCCTCTTAAAATTTTGAAATACGGCGACGGCAAACATAAACGCCGCTCGCAAATAAAGGAAAAATAAACAAAAAACCAGTATAGTAAGGAAGGATAATTATGTCAAGAGTCAACAGACAACTTAAGATCCTCGATATCATCTCCAAACATGATATCGACACGCAGGAAGAACTTGTCGTTTTCCTCAAAAAAGAGGGATTCAACGTTACGCAAGCGACTATCTCTCGCGACATCAAGGACATGGGCATACTCAAGACCCTCGCAGCAGACGGCAAGCACTACAAGTACGCCGTGCAATCCGCAAAGGAAAACAGCGTTACGGACAAATATCTCAGCATGTTCAAAAACGCGATAATATCCATAAAGTTTGCGGGGAATTTGCTCATTGTCAAGACGGAGGAAGCAAGCGCGGCTCCCGCCGCTCAATTCATCGACAACTTGAATTTCGAGGAGATATTGGGCGTAGTCGCAGGCGAAAATACGATATTTGTCGCCATAGACGACCCCTCGCACGGCGAGAGGTTGAGAGATAGGCTGCTCAATCTGACCGATTCTTCGGGGATATACTGATGCTCTCATTGCTATCTGTCAAAAATATAGCGCTCATTGACAGCCTTGAGCTTGACCTCAAGTCGGGGCTGAACATCCTGAGCGGCGAAACGGGCGCAGGCAAGTCCATAATTATAGACTCGCTCAATTTCGTATTGGGCGAGCGCGCGGACAGGTCTCTCATCCGCTACGGGGCGGATACGGCGAGCGTGGAGGCGGTGTTTGAGGATTACGGCAACGCGCAGATAAAGAGCTATCTGAAGGATGTTGGCATAGAGGCGGAGGACGTCCTCATCCTGCGACGCAAAATGACCGTGGACGGGAAAAACGAGTGCCGCATAAACGGGCGAGTAACTACGCTCGGCACGCTGAAAGGGCTTACGGAGTTGCTTGTGGACATACACGGACAGCACGAGCATCAATCCCTGCTCAAAAGCGCAAATCATATCGAATTGCTCGACTCTTTGGGCGGGACGGATATAAGCGCGCAGAAGGAAAAAGTCAAAGTCCTGCACAGCGAATATACTTCTGCAAAAAGAGAGCTCGGCGAATACGGCGACAGCGAGGAGAGGGCAAGAAGGCTGGATATTTTGTCCTATCAGATAGATGAGATCGAGCGCGTGAACGTGCAGGAGGGCGAAGAGGACAGCCTTTTGACGCAGCGCAAGCGCATACGCAATATGGAAAAGATACTCTCCGCGCTTGAAAGCGCAAAGGGACAACTCGAAGGCTACGGCGGGGGAGGAGTCGCGGCGGTGCTCAAGAGTACGGAGTCGGCGTTGCGACCCATATCCGCATATGACGACGGTATCGACGACATAATAGACAGGCTGGACAGCGCGAAAGAGGAGCTGCAGGACATCGCGGATACCCTCGCTCAAATGCTTGAAAAGCTGGATTTCGACAACAGATCCGCGGACAAGCTCGAGGAGAGGCTGAACGAAGTGCGCAACACCGTGCGCAAGTACGGCGGGAGCTATGAAGCGTTGAGAAGCTTTTACGCGTCCGCAAAAGAGGAGAAGGAAAAGCTGGAAAATGCAGACGGTTACGTCGAAAAATTGAATAAAAAGATAGAAAAGACGGGCGCGGAGCTTGTGGGAGAGGCTAAAAAGCTGACGAAACTGCGGCTCGTCACCGCCGAAAAGCTGGAGAAGGATATCGGGAAGGAGCTTGACGACCTAGGCATGGGAGGAAGTACGTTCAAAGTGGACATAAAAAGCGACGAGGACGCGGACGAGATATCCTCAAACGGCGGCGACAGCGTTGAATTTTTGATATCGCCAAACGTGGGCGAGCCGCTAAAACCGCTTGCAAAGATAATTTCGGGGGGCGAGATGTCGCGCTTTATGCTCGCGCTTAAAAACATACTCGCGGACGTGGACGGCATAGGCACCATGGTCTTTGACGAGATAGACACCGGAATATCGGGCAGGATATCCGCGGTCGTATCCGAAAAGCTGTGCAACATCTCGCGCGCAAGGCAGGTCATCGCGGTCACGCATATGCCGTCGCTCGCGGCTATGGCGGACAGCCATTTTCTGATATCTAAACGCACAGAAAACGGAAAGACGCTCACGCACGTCACGCTGCTCGAGGACGATACGGATGAGGTCGCTCGCCTCATCGGCGGCAACGATTACAGCGAATTTGCCATACCTCACGCAAAAGAGATGAAGGCGTGGGCGGAGAGATACAAAAATAGCCTTGTTGCGCCTCAATAAAAATTTGTATTTTGCATATCCGATCGTACAACTCGGTTTAAAACTTCTTTGGTGGTATGACATTTAAGGTCGCAATTGCGCGACAGAGGGGGAATATATGAAAAAACCGCTTAAAATAACGTTGATCGTTATTGCAAGCCTCGTCATTGTCATAGGTATCGTGTGCAGCACGTTTTTTGCGTACACGCTGTACTTCAACAAGCATCCGAAGGCTGTCTACGACGTGTCTACAAAGCAGGACGACGGCTATATTACCGTCATGAATTTCAATGTGCGTTGCATTACGCCCGAAGATCTGGGCGAAAAGTCATGGTTCAAGCGCGCCGATAGGGTTATAACGCAAATTTCCGAGGTACAGCCCGACATAATTTGTTTTCAAGAGGTCACTCCCAATCACGAGAATTATTTTGAAAACGCGCTGAAAGGCTATCAAAAGGTCATTAAATACAGGGATATAGGACCGCTCGGCGAGGCTACGCCCATATATTTCAATGCAAGCAAGTTTGAATTGGAGGGGCAGGACAGCTTCTGGCTGAGCGAAACGCCCGAGAAAAAGTCAAAAGGCTGGGGCGCGGCGGCTTATCGCGTATGCTCCTGCGCAAAGCTGAAAGAGAAAGCGACGGACAAAGTATTCGCCGTTTTCAACACGCACCTCGACCATAAGAGCGAACTTGCGCGCATAAACGGCATACAGCTCGTGCTTGACAAGATAAAAGAATATGGAGATATGCCCTCGATGTTGCTCGGCGATATGAACTCCTTCCCGGACAGCGAGACATACAAGAAGGCTACGGCAAGTTTTGACGACAGCCGCATCGTTGCCGAACATAGCGAGGAAAACCGCAGTACATGGCAAAAATACGGGGAAGTCGAAGAGGGAATGGCGATAGATTATTGCTTTGTATCTCCAAACGAATTCGACGTCTACTCCTATCATGTGCTTGCCGAACAGGTCGATGGCGGATTTGCGAGCGACCACTATGCGCTTGTCATCAAGCTGAATTTGAAATGACGCTGTAAAAATCTCATTTGAAATTGACTTGACAACGCAATAACATTATGGAAAAGTCACGGACGCCAAATAGCGCCGCGTGATTTTTCATATATCTGAACGAACCTATGTTTTAATATCGCCTAATAATACCCCTACAAGTTTTAAATTTCAAACTGCGCATTATTCAGGATGTGCGGAGCATTCAAAAATCGCGCCTGACGCGCTTTATTTGTAATTTATTATAAAAATTTATAAAAAGATACAAAATTTGTTTGCAAAATTTGCGTGTATCATATATAATCATCAAGACCAAACACCGCGGCAGAGCGAGGGCTGTTCCCAATTGGGTATCCCGAGCGACGAAGCTGTGGGAGGTAAAAACAAATCTATGGAGGCTACCAAAATGGCAGTAACAACAATGAAAGCCTTGCTTGAAGCAGGCGTCCACTTCGGTCACCAGACAAAGCGCTGGAATCCCAAAATGGCAAAGTACATCTATGCCACGCGCAACGACATCCACATCATCGACCTTCAAATTTCCGTCGATCACGTCGAAGCCGCTTATGAATTTGTGAAGAGCGTCGCGGCAGAAGGCAAATCCGTCCTCTTTGTCGGCACAAAAAAGCAAGCTCAAGAGGCTATAAAACAGCAAGCGGAACGTTGCGACATGTTCTACATCAACCAGAGATGGTTGGGCGGCACTCTCACAAACTTCGAGACTATCCGCACGAGGATAGACCGCCTCAACAAGATCAATCAAATGGAGATCATCGGCGAGTTTGAGCTTCTTCCCAAAAAGGAAGTCGCAGGTCTCAAGAAAGAGCGCGACGACCTCGAGAGAAACCTCGGCGGCATAAAGAATATGCGTACGCTTCCCGGGTGCCTCTTCGTCGTAGACCTCAAGAAGGAAGAGAATGCGGTCAAGGAAGCAAGAAAACTGAACATCCCCATCGTGGCGGTCGTCGATACGAACTGCGATCCCGACCTTGTCGACTATGTGATACCCGGCAATGACGACGCCATCCGCGCGATACAGCTGTTCGCGTCCCTCATGGCAGACGCAGTCATAGAAGCAAAACAGGGCGAAAGCCTGCATCCCGCAACTCCCGACGAGGCGGCAGACGCAAATGCGGAGGAAGCAATCGAAGCTCCCAAGGCAGAGGATATACTCGAAGAGTCGGTCAAGCTCTCTCCCGAAGAGGCGCTCGAGAAGGCTCTTGCAGAGAAGGAGGAAGAGGAGGCATAATTGCTCTTCCCGTCGAGTGAATACGAATTTTAGGAGATATATATGGCATTTACAAGCAAAGATGTTATGGAACTGCGTCAGCGCACGGGCGTTGGCATGATGGACTGCAAGAAGGCGCTTGTCGCAACGGACGGCGATATGGAGAAGGCGATAGACTTCCTGCGCGAAAAGGGCATGGCGACAGCCGCAAAGAAAGAGGGCAGGATCGCCGCGGAAGGTATTGTCTATGCCGCAAACAAGGGAGGAAAGTATGTCCTGCTTGAGGTCAATTGCGAGTCCGACTTCGTTGCGGGCGGCCCCGTATTCAGAGAGTATGTGGACAAAGTCGCACAGTATATCCTCGACAATCCCGTACCCATCGAGGACGTCATCGCCGCTATGCAACCCGTCACAAACGAGTATGTCATGAAGATGGGAGAGAAGCTCTCCATCCGCCGCTATGCGCTCTATGAAGAGAACGGCTCGAAGGTGGACACCTACATCCACATGGGCGGCAAGATAGGCGTGCTTGTCGAGGCAAGCGAAGGCACTGCGCCCGAGGTCATTCACGACGTCGCATTGCAAATAGCCGCGGCAAACGCTCAGTATGTGACAAAGGAAGAGGTCCCCACGGGCGAGCTTGAACACGAAAAGGAAGTCTTGAAGGCGCAAGCCCTCAACGAGCCTAATCCCAAGCCGCTTGCCATCATCGAGAAGATGGTCGAGGGCAGAGTGCAGAAGTACTATAAAGAGGTCTGCCTCAACGAGCAAGTCTTTGTCAAGAACAATGAACTCACGATCGGTCAATACCTCAAGCAGAACGGCGGCGCAAAGATATTGCGTTTCACCCGCTACGCTATGGGCGAGGGTCTGCAAAAGAGACAGGACGACTTCGTTGGCGAAGTAATGTCGCAAGCAGGCTTGAAGTAAGCGATAAAAAAGGAATGCAAGTCATTCCTTTTTTTAAAATCGTGGCAATATATAAATAACGTAACGCTTTTAGTGTAAATCGTTGACAGGCGGAAATTTCTCCGCCGGGAGGCAAATATGGAAGAAGTCAAAACATATCCCGTATACGAACTCGATTCGCGCGTCAAATATAAGCGCGTCATAGTGAAACTGTCGGGCGAGGCTCTTGCGGGTGAGGGCGGCATGGGCATAGACAGCAACAAGCTGGACTTCGTGTGCGCGCAGATCGCCGATATCCAAAAGCTCGGCGTCGAGGTCGGCATAGTCATCGGCGGAGGCAACTTTTGGCGAGGCAGACAGGCGGACGAAAAGATGAACCGCACCGCCGCGGACCATATGGGTATGCTCGCCACCGTCATGAACGCGCTCGCAATACAGGACAGGCTGGAGCAACACAACATACCCGTCAGAGTGCAGACCGCGCTCACTATAACCAAAGTTGCCGAACCGTACATTCTGCGCAAGGCTATACGCCACTTCGAAAAGGGCAGAATCGTCATATTCGCTTGCGGCACGGGCAATCCGTACTTCTCGACGGATACGGGCGCGGCGCTCAGAGCATGCGAGATAAACGCGGACGCGCTGCTGCTTGCAAAGAACGTTGACGGAGTCTATGACAGCGATCCTAAACTCAATAAGAACGCGAAAAAATTCGACAAGCTCAGCTATATGCAGGTCATATCCCTCGGACTGAAAGCTATGGATACCACCGCAATAACGATGTGCATGGACAACAATATCCCCATAATCGCCTTCAGCCTCATGGAGAAGGACAGCATCAAGCACGCCGTGTTCGGGGACAAGATCGGCACCTACATCGGCAAGTCCGAAAACTGAACAAAATTTAAAACCTACAAAAAAAGATGGGCGCTGTCTCATCTTTTTTTTGATATAATCGTTTAGATGTACAAAAATTTAATGATTTCAAATTTTTACGGCATCAAAAAATCATTGTTTTTCGATATCTTAATTCCGATACGTCAGCCAAATTTAAGCCTACAATGGCGATTTAAGTTGCGCGTCAGGGCGGCGTCATCACTAAATACAGCAAAAAAATTTTCGCAAGATATTGACATAAAAACTTTGTTATGTTAAATTTTGATGAAGGAATAAGGAGGTTTTGAAAATGAAATTGGCCGAAGCTCTGCAAGAAAGAGCGGATCTTATGACAAACATAGAACAACTTAAAAGACGTTTGATGAACAATGTACTCGTACAGGAGGGAGAAGTCCCCACGGAGGATCCCGCAGACCTCAAAAAGGAGATCGACGGCAGCCTCGCGAGGCTTGCAAAGCTTGTTGCGGCAATCAACAAGACAAATTGCCTCACGCTGTCGGACGGCGCGTCTCTCACGCAGCTCATCGCGGATAGGGACTCGCTTTCAGACAAAATATCAGCCTATCGCGAGATCGCTTACACCGCAAGCCAAACCGCGCGGCGCGCAAGTCATACCGAGATCAAGATTCTCGCTACTATCGACGTGAAGAAATGGCAGTCGGAAATAGACGTCATGTCCAAGGAGTTGAGACTTTTGAACAACCGCTTGCAGCAATGCAACTGGAGCACAGACCTTATTGAGGATTGATTTTCTGAAATTTTCGGGTAGCGGCGGGGCGAATGTCATGCGGCGACTGCATCAAGTCGCAATTAAGTGGAAACAGTATCGTCGGGAGCGGACGATGGGGCATAAGCCTCGCATTATATTTAGGCTCAAACACTGCATAAACGCACCTATACTGTTCACTTTTAATACCGCGACATTGACTGTCCGTGAGGGCGGGATCGGGGATACAAACTTTGAAAATGCCTGCATTTTACAGGCGTTTTTTGTATGCCTGCCGTAAATTTATAGTTGCATAAACCATAAATCGCTCAATTAAAAACATCGTAAATTTGCGCGCGGGAGAATTATGTCTTGATTTATGTAAAATACTTTGATATAATATCATAAGAATTTTATCGGAGGCAAATTATGGCATACAACATCGAAGAAGTAGATCTCGTCTTTGAAGAGCTCGAAGAGCAATTCGCAAAGACTATGGACAACTATAAGGTGCAACTCCGCTCGCTGCGCGCGGGCAGGGCGAATCCGCACATCCTGGATAAGGTGCTCGTGGACTATTACGGCACACCCACTCCCATAAATCAGATGGCGAACATCACGGTGCCAGAGGCAAGGCTGCTTGTCATCGCGCCATGGGATAAGGGACAACTCAAACCCATAGAGAGGGCTATACTAGCCGCAAACGTTGGCATAACACCAAACAATGACGGCATCGTCATCCGCCTCGTTTTTCCGGAGCTCAACGAGGAGCGCCGTCGCGCGCTTGTCAAAGAGGCTAAGGGCTATTATGAGGAGACAAAAATAGTCATGCGCAACGCTCGCCGCGACGCCGTTGAGGAGCTCAAAAAGCTTGAAAAGGCGTCTACGATCACCGAGGACGACCTCAAAAACTTCCTCGCCGACGTCGATAAGGCGCTCAACAAGCAGTTTGAGGAAGTGGACAGAGTGTTCAAGGAAAAGGAACAGGAGATCCTCGCGATCTGATGAAACTAAAGCACGTCGCATTCATAATGGACGGCAACGGCAGGTGGGCTACGGCTCACGGTATGCCGAGGGCGGAGGGCTACAAGCACGGGCTTGAAGCCCTTATACGCGTTGCAAAGAGGATGGACGCAAGAGGCCTCGAGGCTGTAAGTGTGTACGCATTCTCCACCGAAAATAACGCCCGTCCCGAAGATGAAAAAGACGCGATCTTTAAGCAGATCAAAAAGTTCAACCGCACATATTTCGGCAACCTCAGGGTGATATATATGGGCGATATAGACGCGCTTGACGAGGATGTCATTGACAGCATAGAGGACGTCGAACGCCGCACAAAAAAAAATAACGGCGCAGTACTGAATATCGCGCTGAACTATGGCGCGCAGGCAGATATCGTCCACGCCGCGAAACTTGCGTATGACAAGGGCTCTTTCGACGAGGCTACGTTCGAGGACGCGCTTTCCACGTCGGGACTTCCAAAGCTCGATATGATAGTGCGAACGGGCGGAGAACTACGCCTAAGCAACTTTATGCTGTACGAAGCCGCGTATGCGGAACTTATGTTTATGGACAAACTTTGGCCCGATATGACAGAGGAGGACGCCGACGCAGTCATCGCCGAATTCGAGCGCCGCGTCCGAAAATTCGGGAAGTAATATATGAAAAGACACCTTACATCCGTATTTCTCATTGCGATCCTTGCCGCATTCATGACTCTCGGCTATTTTGTCAGCCCGATATTCATTGATATGCTCATTTTGATTTTCTTCGCGGGCTCGCTGTACGAGATGTTTATGTGCTTGAAGGACGGCGGATATCACGTGTACAAGGCGCCTCCCATATTTATGCTCATCTCCGTATATCCCGTGTTCTATCTCATGCAATATTTTATCGGGGGCGGCGATAACAAGGTGAGCGCGGGCATACAGGGCATTTTGATAGTGCTGCTTGCGGCGGCGCTTATGTGCCTTAGCTCCTTCACATTCAAACCCGCGGCAAAAGAGCGGAGAAGGAAGATAGCCAAAACATCAAAGTTCAGCCCCGAAGTCAGCGACGAGGCGCAGGATGAAGCGGCTTTGATCACCGCAAACGACACGGCGATCGAAAGCGTATCCGAGGCTAAGTCCGCACAAGATGCGTCATCTGATGGCGACGGCGCGGAAGAGAGTTACAGAGCGTGCAATCTGAACGATCTGTTTGCAAACATCTTTTTGATAGTATATCCTACGCTGTTTTTGAGCGCGGCGTTCGTGATAAGCTATAAATACAGCGCATTTTTTGCGGTGCTGTTCGCGATCGTAGTGCCCATAATCGGCAGCGACCTCTTTGCATATCTGTTCGGCAAAATGATAGGCGGCAAAAAACTGTGCCCGTCCATAAGTCCAAAAAAGACGATCGCGGGCGCATGCGGTGGAATATTGGGCGGCGTTTTGGTGGCGCTTATACTGTGGGTAGTCTTTGAATATGTGGGCGGAGAAGTAGCGCCCGAATTTATTGCGAAGTGTGGATATCAGCCGTTTTTCGCGCATGAAAACGGCGGGCTTTGGAAGAGCGCGCTCGTATATATCGCTTTGGGCGCGCTGTGCGCCGTTATATCCGAACTCGGCGATCTCGCCGCCTCGAGGATAAAGCGCGCGCTCGGAATAAAGGACTACGGCAAGATATTCCCGGGACACGGCGGTTTCCTCGACAGGATAGACAGCGTGATGTACAGCCTTGTCATATTGCTCATCGCGTTCAGCTGTATATACGGATATTGACGCAAAAGCGCCTAACTGCGAGAATTAATCAAACGGCTTTAACGAATTATGTAAATGAAACGAGCATATGAAAAGCTGTGCTGAGAGGTAAGACGAGCATAAGATCGCGTCGAAGAGAATATAAAGGCGCCGCAACATAAACTAAACATATCGAAAATTGTTGCGTAAATCAGAGAATAGAAATGAAAACAGTCACAATTTTGGGCAGTACTGGCTCCGTAGGCACGCAGGTGCTGAAGGTCATAGACCGACATCCCGATACATACAAGGTGGTCGGGCTTTCGGCGTACAAAAATGCCGATCTTTTGAGAGAGCAATTGGACAAATACTCGCCCGATTTTTATTACTATCCCGAAGGCGCGGTCGAGGTGCAAAGCTCGATATTCGACCTGTTTGAGGATAAAAATTATACAAAATGCCTATCATCTCTTGAGGAGCTAGCCTCTCAACCGTCGGACATCGTTGTGCTTGCGGTGAGCGGCATTGCGGGACTGTGGGCGGCATGCGCGGCGCTTAAAAGGGGCGCGACTCTCGCAATAGCAAACAAGGAGACCATAGTCGCGGCGGGGCGGCATTTAAAGGCGCTTGAAAAGAAGTACGGCGGCAAGATATTGCCTCTCGATACTGAACATTCCGCAATTTTCGAGTGCCTCAGGGGCGAGGATAAGGCGTACATCAAAAGGCTGATACTGACCGCAAGCGGCGGCGCATTCAGAGATATGCCGCTTGACAAGCTGTCCAAAGTTACGCCCAAGCAAGCTCTCGAACATCCCGTGTGGAGCATGGGCAAAAAAATAACAGTGGACAGCGCGACGCTGTTCAATAAAGGACTTGAAGTAATAGAGGCTATGCGGCTCTTCGACGTGGGCGCGGACAAAGTGGACGTGCTTATGCACAGGGAGAGCGTCATACATTCGCTTGTGGAGCTTTCGGACGGCTCGCAAAAGGCGCTTCTTTCCGTGCCGGATATGGCGCTTGCGATAGAGAGCGCGCTTAGTTATCCCGCGCACGGCGTGGACAGCGTAAGCCCGCTCTCACTTGCGGATATCGGAGAGCTACACTTCGGCAGACCCGATTTCGAGCGATATCCCTGTCTGGAGCTCGCTATTGAGGCGGCAAAGGCGGGAGAAGAGGCGTGTATAGCGCTCTCTGCGGCGGACGAGGTGCTTGTCGAGGAGTTTTTGAAGGGCAAGCTCAAATTTACGGACATAGCGAACGCGCTACGCAAAGTGCTGGCGAAATTTTCATCTCAAAAGCTTGTCGAACTCGACGAGGTTTTGTGCATAGACGAGAGGAGCAGAAAATACACTTATTCTATAATAGGAGCAAAATAAGTGACGGTTTTACTTGCGGTGACTGCCGCCGAAGTTTTCAAATATATCGGATACGTCATTGTGGCGCTGCTTGCGCTCATGGTGATGATCGTCGTGCATGAGCTCGGCCACTATACGGCTGGCAAGTTGCTCGGATTTAAAATAGACGAATTTTCGATAGGTTTCGGACCCAAAATTTTCAAGCATACCAATAAAAAGACGGGGGAGCTTTTCTCCATACGACCCTTTCCAATAGGCGGATTTTGCGCGTTCCACGGAGAGGACGAGGAAGGCGCGCTGCTCGACGAAAACGGCAATAAAGTGCTTGACGCAGACGGAAAACCCGTGAAGGATCCCGACGCATTCTGCAATAAACCCGCGTGGAAGAGGCTCATAGTGCTGTTTGCGGGCGCGTTTATGAACTTCATATCCGCAATATTCATCATTACGATATTTTTTGCCGCATACGGGCAGATATTGCCAACTGTAATAGGCACGCATTACAGCGGCATTGAGGTCACGCCCGAGAGTTATCTGTACGAGGGCGACGTTATACTCGCGATAGACGGAAAACAGGTCAATATAATGCTGCAGGAGGACCTCGACAGGGCGTTTTCAAAGACGGGAGACAGCACGAAATTTAAGATCATGAGGGACGGAAAACGTATGACCGTCGTCATGCACAAGCGCTGGTACACGCCGTTTGAGGAAGGAGACTTTATCTACGCGATAAACGGAGAAGAGCTTGCGTCGCCCATCCCGTATACAAGACTCGCTACGTTGGAGGCGGCTGACACGGATGAAACTATAACGCTCACAATGGTAAGATATGGTGAGGACGGCGAAATATCAGAGCAGAGTACGGTTACGGTGCAAAGAGGCGGGAATCAAGCGGATCCCGAAGGATATTATAGCTATGGCTTTGGCATTACAAGGAGTATCACGCGCGCAAAATTGCCGTTTTTTACCGCGCTGGGAAGGTCGTTCGGGTTCTGTTTCTTCATCGTGTTCAAGATACTCGCGTCGTTGGGCGCGCTCATCACGGGCAAGGTAGGGCTTGAAGCGGCGGGCGGCACGATTACTACGATAGGAGTCATGGCGAAGGTGTCCGCTGCGGGATTCGACAGCTTTTTGTACGTCGTCGCCGTGATATCCGCAAACCTCGCGGTCATGAACTTGCTCCCGTTTCCCGCGCTGGACGGCAGCAGAATGCTGTTTACGCTCATCGAGATGATATTCAGAAAGCCCGTCCCGCGAAAGGTGGAGGCGGTCATACACACGGTGGGGCTCGTACTGCTGTTGCTGCTTGCAGTGTTCCTCGATATATTCCACCTGGTGCGCGCTTGACGTACCGAAAAACGGACAAAGGATATGATAGGCTGAATTTATGGAAAGAAGAAAGTCGAGAAAAGTGTATGTAGGCGACGTTGCCATAGGAGGGGACGCGCCTATAAGCATACAATCCATGTTGAATACAAAGACGACGGACGTCGAGGGGTGCATTGCGCAGATAGAGCGCCTTAAAGCGGCGGGATGCGACCTCATCCGCCTCGCTGTGCCCGACGAGGCGTCCGCGGAGGCGTTCGGCGAGATAGTAAAAAGGACGGGGCTCCCGCTCATAGCGGACGTGCATTACAGCTATAAACTCGCGCACCTCGCGCTCAAAAACGGGGCGAGGAAATTGCGCATGAACCCCGGCAATATGACGGATTTTTCGGAGATTAAGGAGCTTTCTAAACGCCTTGTAGACCTCAATGTCCCTGTGAGAGTGGGCGTGAACGGCGGTTCGCTTGCGCCGAAATTCGCAGGAATGGACGAAGTTGACGCCCTCACCGAGAGCGCGCTCGAGTGTGCGGAAGTATTTGAAAGGCACGGTATGCGAAATATCGTCATTGCGATAAAACACAGCGATACCATGACAAATATCGCCGCAAACAGAAAACTCGTGGCAATGTGCGACTATCCGCTGCATATCGGAGTGACGGAGGCTGGGGCGCTGAAAACAGGACTAATAAAGAGCGCGATAGGCGTCGGAACGCTTTTGCAAGAGGGCATAGGCGACACGGTGAGAGTATCGCTGAGCGCGGACGTCGTCGAAGAAGTTTATGCCGCGAACAAAATACTGCGTACGCTTGGGCTGAGGCGGGGCGTGGACGTCGTGGCGTGTCCCACCTGCGCACGCACGCAAATAGACGTAGAAGGACTTGCAAACAAAATAGAGGAGTTGACGGCGAATATAAATAAACCGCTTCGCATATCCGTGCTCGGCTGTCCGCTCAACGGAATAGGCGAGGGCAAGGGCAGCGACTTGGGCATTGCGGGCGGAAAAGACAGCTCCGTCCTGCTTGTAGACGGAGAGATATTCAAAACAGTCAAAAACTGCGACTTGCTTGAAGAGTTTGAGATGTTGCTCAAAAATAATCTGCAAAATATTTGAAACTATTATGAAAATCGACATAAAATAGAATACTTTAAGGCGAAAATAATATGGAAACTTGCAAATTTATCGAAGAATTCAACAGAGTGACGAACGGCGCTTTCCCTATGCTCAAGTTTTCCGGGGCTACATACCTCAAGGCGTCGCAGGAGCTTACCGTGAAGTTTTTGGTCTCCGCATTTGCATATAAAGAAGTCACGGAAGACAGCGATACTTTGTCCAAAATCGAGGGCGCGGTCGCGTCCATATGTCCAGGGATAAAGACGTCGGTGAAGTTTATCAAGACGTATGCGGACGAGGCGGTGGTGCGAAACAAAGTCCTCGAATATTTCAACGCGGGAAATTCCATGATATTCAGACGGCTCAACAGCGATACGCTTGTCATAAGCGTGACGGACGACGTCATACGCGTAGAGCTTAGATTCGACGCCGCGATTTGCAGGATGCTCGAGACGGGAGACGGGCTAAACGAGCTGAAATTCGCGCTGGAGCGCACTTTCATACAACATGCCGAGGTACGCACAGTCGAGACGGAGCTAAAAGCGGAGGAAGAAGAGGAGTATTTCAAGTCCACGACGGCTATTTCCGGCGCGTCCCTCAGGCTGGTAGAGGTCACTACGGGCGAGAAACTGTACTCAAAAGGCAGGATCGAGAGCATTAATCAAATGCCGAATTATATCTTAGATATAAAATCCGCAGGAGAAAATATAGTGCTGTCGGGCAAAGTGTCCTCGCTCTCGCGCCGCAAATACAAAAATAAAAAGTTCGACCCCGAAAACCCCAAAAACGGACCCGAGGAGCTGCCTATAATCGCCTTCAACATAAATGACAGCACCGCGAAGATCGAGACGGTATGTTTCCCAAAACCAGAAGAGGCGGACAAGCTCGAGGCGACGCTGAAAGAGGGCGACGAGGTCATATGCATAGGGCGCGTCGCGATGTCGAATTACTCCGGTATGCTGAATTATACCGTGAACGCAGTGTTCAGATGCAAGATAGACTATGACAGCATACACGCGGTGGAGCGTATGCCCGTGCCCGAAAGATACGAGACAGTAAAGCCGAAACCTTTCAGTTCCGTGTCTGAACAGGGCTTTCTGGACGACGGAGAGGCTGCAGTCGAGGAGTACATGAGGGATAAGGTATTCGTCGTATTCGACCTCGAAACGACGTCCACGCAGGTCGCGACTACGGAGATAATCGAAATAGGCGCGATAAGGGCAGAGGGCGGCAATGTAACGTCGTTTTCCACGCTTGTAAGGCCGTCGGAGCATATCCCCGAGGGCGCGACGGCGGTCAATCATATCACGGACGCTATGGTGGCTTTTGAGCCTACGATAGACAAGGTGTTGCCCGACTTTTACAAATTCGTGGCGGGAGCGACGCTGGTCGGGCACAACATAGACGGCTTCGATCTGCCCATTTTGCGCAGAGTAGGCGCTCAAAAGGGCTACTATTTTGACAACGACTCCGTGGATACGCTCACCCTTGCAAAACAGCTCATGCCCGAGAGGCGATCATTCTCGCTTGAGAATATTGCGAAAGATTTTGACTTCACGCATACCGAGGCGCATAGGGCGCTAAGCGACGTCGAGGCGAACTTTCAACTGTTCAAGGAGCTGCTGCGCCGTAAATTGCAAAGAGGAAAATAGGATACAGGGGGATGTTTCGACTTCGCTCAACATGACAGTGTGTAAGAGAATCATTCGACAGGCTCGGAATGACAGAGAGTATGAGAGCGCTTGGACAAGGCTGAAAAGTGATAAAGACTCAAGCATGACACAAGATGACGGGATTTTTAGCAAAAAGTTTCAAAATTTTCTAAGAAAGTTTCCGTAAGTGCTTGCAATCATATTCTATATATGATATATTAAAAATACGATAAGCGTAACAACTTAGAGTGAGCGACGGCTCACTCTTATTTTTAGGAGAGCGCGGAGCGATGTCGGGGCTTGGTAAAATAAGCAAGCGAAATTCGTCGGCGGAACTATCGAAGCATATGAGGCGAAAGGCGATAACGGAACTCTGTGATGGCAAAAAGGTCATCTCTCTCATCGGCAGGGCGCTGGCGGCGTTGGAGGACAAGAGGCTATGACGGCACTCAGTGAGGATAACAAACAGAAGGTGATCTCGGCGATAAGCGAGGCTCTTTCGGCTATGGACGGAGTGGAGCTTGTCGAGACAAAATTTTACACCGAATACGGCGCGTACACCGTCGAGGCGCTCATATGGCGCAAGGGCGGCGTGGACCTCAACCTTTGCGAGGTTGCGCACGGCGTAATTTCCGATGCGCTTGACAGTGTGGACGAGCTGTTTGAGGGCGCGTACGTGCTCAAAGTCTCCTCTCAGGGGCTGGACAGAAAGATAGTCACCGACGACGACATGAGGCGCGCGCTCGACACGGAGATAGAGTTTAAGGACGCTGATGGCAAAAAACATCACGGCACACTCAAAAGTTTTGACGAAAACACGCTTACGGTCGCCGCTGCAAAGGACGACAAGGTATATGACAGAAAATTTATAACCGGCGTACAGCCGTACATAAGGTTTTAGGAGGATAAAAGCATGGTAAACAAAGAATTTTTCCAAGTGCTCGACGCATTGGAGAAGGAATCCCGCATTCCGAGGGAGCAGATCATAGAGGCGGTCGAGGCAGGACTTGCGTCCGCTTTCAAGAAGGAAGAGGGCTTCCCCGCGCAGATAAAGGTGCGTCTCAATGAGGAAAAGAGTACCATAAGGGTGTTCTCCCACAGGCTCGTGGTCGAGGAAGTCAACGACGAAGAGAGCGAGATCTCCCTCGAGGACGCCCGCGACATCGATCCTTCCAAGCAGATAGGCGACGTCGTCATCGAGGACATCACGCCCAAGGACTTCTCGCGCATCGCTACGCAGACCGCGAGGCAGGTCATACTTCAACGCATAGGCGACATAAAGCGCGATATGGTGCTCAACGAGATGAGCGAGCGCACGGGGGAGATACTCACGGCTATCGTTCGCCGTAAGGAGGCTAACAACGTGTTCGTGGAGATCACGGGCACTCAGATGGAAGGCATAATGATGCAATCCGACCAGATGCCAAACGAGAAATACAATGTCGGCGACATCATCAAGGTGTACATCAAGAAGATACGCGGCTCAGAGCATGGCGCGCAAGTCGTCGTTTCGAGGACGGCTCCCGGGTTCGTGCGCCGCATGTTCGAGATGGAAGTGCCCGAGGTCAGAGCAGGGCTTGTCAAAATCGTGAATTGCGTGAGAGAGGCGGGATTCCGCACAAAGATCTCCGTCAAGAGCGACGATCCGAATGTAGACGCGGTCGGCAGCTGCATTGGCAATAAAGGAGTGAGGATAAACTCCATAATCGCGGAGCTGGGCGGCTTTGAAAAAATTGACGTCGTGCCGTACTCCGACGACATTTTCCTCTACATCAAGAGCGCGCTCTCGCCCGCACCCGTCGTACAGGTCACTATTAAGGAAGAAGAAAAGACCGCACGCGTCGCAGTTCCCGACGAAAAACTCAGCCTCGCTATAGGCAGAAACGGTCAGAACGCCCGCCTCGCCGCAAAGCTTACGGGCTGGAAGATAGACGTCAAACCTAACTCCGAGTTTGCCGTTGATCTTGCCGATATCGGTGACATAGATGGCGAGTTATAAGAAGAACACCCGCATGTGCATAGCTTGCAGGCAACACGCCGATAAGAGCGAGCTTGCGCGCTTTGTACGCACTCCGGTGGGCGAGATTGTCTTTGACAAATCTCAAAAACTCGAGGGGCGCGGCGTATGGGTGCATAATAATGCGGAGTGCATCCAAAAATTGAAAAAGAAGAGACTGCTTGCGGCACATTTCCACGAGAACGTGCCCGACGAGGTCTTGAGGGGGCTTGATGAGCGATAAGCTTGCGTCATATATCGGTCTTGCTCAACGTGCGGGCGCGGTCCTGTACGGCGAGGACATCATTGTCGAAAACATGAGCAAGGTCAAAATAGTGCTCATTGATTCGTCCGCAAGCGAAAAGTATATCGCAAGGCTGAAAACAAGACTTGCGGACAGAAATATCTATATAATAGAGGGGCTCAAGGGCGCCCTGCACCGCGCGGAAGTAAACGCCGTCGGAATTTCAAACGACAGCTTGGCAAGCGCGATTTCAGCAATAGTGAGGTGATGGCTATGCCCGAAAACAAAAAGGAAACCAACACAAATTTAAAGTCTTTGCTCAAGCTCGGAAACGGCGATATCCAAGAGCTCGAGATCGGTCTTGCGCGCACAAAATCCAAAATCGGCGCTTTGATGTCTGCCATAAGGACGAAGATTGACGCTATCGAGGCAAGACAGCTCGAGCTTCAAAAAGCGGCGAATGAGCAGTCCTCAAATGAGCCTGAAGTACTCAAGGAGGAAGAGGCTAAGGTGGAAATACAGGCGCCAACCGAGCAAAAACAGGCGAACGTCGCCCCTAAGGCAGAGAGTAAGGCAGAATCAAATGCCAAAGTAAAGGAGACTCCAAAGCCGATAGAGGAGCAAAAGCAACAGGGAAAGCTTGCCAAGCCCGCACAAAAACAGGGCGAGAAAGAAGGCAAGAAGGCGGAGCAGAGATCCGCTAAGCAAGACGGCGCCAAGGATCAAAATAAGCCGCAGGCAAAACCCGAAAACAAGCCAGAAATAGGCGCGGACGGCAAGATACGCAGAGTGTACGTCCCCGAACCCGCCAAAAAGAGCGAGCCCAAGCGCTCGGGCGAAAAGACGAGGGTGTTTTCGCAAAACGATAATAACCGCATGGGCGGAGGACCGCGCGCACAGGGACAACGTCCTCAAGGCGGAGGCAAGGGATATCAGCCCGGAGCGAGAGGTCCCATGGCGGGACTTCAAAATATGCCTCAACCCATGCCATCTAAAGGCAACGGCAAAAACGGAGGCAAAAACCAGAAAAACAATTCCAATCAAAATTCGGGAGGTAAATTCGACGACCGCAGCTCATCCAGATATTCGCTTATCAAGAAGGGATTTATCGACGACGACAGAGTTGTGACATACGATGAAAACGGCGAGGAAGTTGTGCGCGTTTATAAGGCTACGAACCGCCAAAAGACGCAATCGGGCCCCGCTGTCACCGTCATCGAGAGCGCAGTTATCACCGTCGATCCCGTGCCTATCAAAACTTTGAGCGAAAAGATAGGCAGATCCGCGGCGGAGATTGTGCGCAAGCTGTTCTCCATCGGCGAGATGAAAACCATAAACGACAGCATCGACTATGCTACGGCGGAGCTTGTCGCGGACGAGTTCGGCGTCAAGCTCGAATATAAGCCCGATGTAACGCTTGAGGAGACTCTGACTGCTAAACTCGAAGTGGACGAGGCGGAGGACCTTGACAACCTCGTGGAGAGACCTCCCGTCGTCACGATAATGGGTCACGTCGATCACGGCAAGACATCCTTGCTTGACTACATCAGAAAGAGCAACGTCACAGGCGGCGAGGCGGGCGGCATAACGCAGCACATAGGCGCGTACACCGTAAAGCTCGGCAGCAAGACGATAACCTTCCTCGACACCCCGGGACACGAGGCGTTCACATCAATGCGCGCAAGAGGCGCGCAGGTCACGGATATCGCAATACTCGTCATCGCGGCGGACGACGGCATTATGCCGCAGACGGTCGAGGCTATCAACCACGCAAAACAGGCGAATGTGCCCATTATCGTCGCGCTGAACAAGATGGACAAGCCGGGCGCAAATCCCGACCGCGCGCTGCAACAACTCACGGAATACGGCATCACTCCCGAGGAGTGGGGCGGCGAAACGCCAGTCGTCAAAGTGTCGGCTAAGACGGGTATGGGCGTAGAAGAGCTGCTTGAACAAATTCTAGTGCGCGCCGAAGTCGAAGAGCTTAAAGCAAATCCGGACAGGAGCGCAAGAGGTACCATCATCGAGGCAAAATTGGACAAGGGACTCGGCAAGATCGCTACAATACTTGTTCAAACGGGAACTTTGCACGTCGGAGACAATGTTGTCGCGGGAGTATGCACGGGCAAGATACGCGCTATGATGGATTTCAGAGGAAAGAAAGTCAAAGCGGCGGGACCGTCTATGCCTGTCTCGGTCACGGGCTGGAACGACGTCCCCGAAGCAGGCGACAGGATAGACGTCGTCGCGGATGAGCGCTTTGCGAGAGAGCTCGCCGAGGAGCGCAGACTCAAACGCGAAGCGGCGCAGGCGGAGCACTCCGCTGTGTCCCTCAACGACCTCTTTGACAGGATATCCAAGGGCGAGCTCAAATCAGTCAAACTTATCATCAAAGCGGACGTACAAGGCTCGGTCGAGGCGGTCAAGCAATCGCTTGTCAAACTTGGCAATGCGGAAGTTTCCATAGACATCATCCACAGCGCAGTCGGCGCGGTCAAGGAAAGCGACGTACTGCTTGCGGAGACTGCGGGCGCAATTATCATCGGTTTCAACGTGAGACCGGATGTCAACGCTAAGGCTTTGGCGGCGCAAAAGAAGATTGATATCCGTTTCTACGACATCATCTACAATGCGATAGAGGACATCGAAAAGGCGGTCAAGGGTATGCTGGAGCCCAAATTCCGCGAGACCAACCTCGGCACGGCTGAGATACGCATGGTGTACAAGATCACGGGCGTCGGATATGTCGCCGGCTGCTACGTCACGGACGGCAAGGTGCTCAGAAACTCCAAAGCGAGACTTGTCAGAGAGGGCACTGTCGTGTATAACGGCGAGATAGCCTCCCTTCGCCACGGCAAAGAGGACGTCAAGGAGATGGCGCGCGGATTCGAGTGCGGCATAACCCTCAAGAACTATCAGGACCTCAAAGAGGGCGACGTGATAGAAAGTTATACTGTGGAGCAGATAAATGAAGATTAAGACGGAACGCGTAAATTCCGAACTCAAAAGGCAGATATCCAAAGTCATTGCGGAGGATATCAAGGACCCGCGTATGGGCAGCACGCTCGTAGGCGTGACAAAGGTGTACGTCACGCCCGACCTCAAGTACGCGAAGGTATATCTCAGCATATACGCCGCGTCCGAAGAGGAGAGAAAGGCGGCGTTCGACACCGTGTGCAGGAGCTCGGCGTTTATACGCGCGAGGTTGAAGGACGAAGTAAACATCAGACTGTTGCCGGAGTTGAGGTTTTTGCTTGACGACTCCGTAGATTACAGCATAAAGATAGACAGCCTCATCGCTAAGATGCATGAGGAGAGTCCCTACAGCGAGGACCCGGAGGAGAAATGACGGGAAACGTCGGCGAAATTTTGGATTTTTTGAGCAAAGCGCAGGATATTGCGCTGTTTTGCCATACAAATCCCGACGGCGACGCGCTCGGAAGTACGCTTGCGCTCGCGCTCGCGCTTGAAAAGGCGGGAAAACAGGTCAGCCTGTATTGCGACTGCGCCGTTCCTAAAAAATATACCTTTTTGAAGGGTAGTGAAAAATTCAGTTTTCCGACTAAGACCGCGCACGAGGCGGCGATAAGCGTCGATTGCTCCTCACTCGACAGGCTGGGCAAATGCACGAAGTGCTTTCTCGCGTCTCGTAAACGCGCGGCGATAGACCACCACGCAAGTTTCGAGCGGTTTACCGATACATGTTTCGTGGACGGCAAGGCGTCCGCATGCGCGGAGCTCGTCTTTGAAGTGATAAAAGAGATGGATATGCTCGACGCAGAGATCGCGGCGCTGCTTTTCGGCGCGATAGTCACTGACAGCGGCTGTTTCGCGTTCTCAAGCGTGACGGTAAATACCCACATTATCGCCTCAGAGCTTATGTCATACGGCATAGACGCCGCGGACATCATATACAAGGTGTACAAAAGTACTGATATAGACAGGTTCAGGCTCAAGAGCCGAATTCTTCAAAAGGCGCAATTCTTCGAGGATAACAGCGTCGCCGCCATAGTTTTCGAGGCAGAGGACTTTGCCGCCACGGGGACGTCTCTCGAGCAGACTGAGGGCATGATAAACGAGCTTATAGACATAGACAGCGTAAAGGTCGCGTATGCGCTGAGCGAGGTCGCGCCGAGGAATTTCAAGCTCAGTATCCGCACAAAGTCGCCCATAAACGCCGCCGAGATCGCAAACTGTTTCGGCGGAGGCGGACACGTCAACGCCGCTGGATGCAGGGTGAACGGGTTCAAGGAAGATATATTGGAAAAGATAGTCAAGCTTGCAAGAGACAGGCTGTAATCAAGAAGGGCGCTCGCGCGCTTCTTTTAAAACGCAAAAATGATAGGTTTCGTCAACATCAACAAGCCGCAGGGCATGACCTCGAACGACGTAGTAGTCAAAGTCAGAGGCGCGCTCAAGGCGATATGCAGCGACAAAAAGCTCAAGGTTGGGCATCTCGGCACGCTAGACCCGCTTGCTACAGGCGTTTTGCCTATAGCGGTAGGCAAGGCGACGCGGCTTTTCGATATCCTCCTGCAAAAGAAAAAGACCTATGTCGCCACGTTCAAGTTCGGCGAGACTACCCCGACGCTGGATAAGGGCAGCGAAATATCCGAAAGACAAACCGTAAATGTGACCGATAGCGATGTTGCTGCCGCCGCGGGGAAGTTTGTGGGCGAGATATGCCAACTTCCGCCTCAATACTCCGCAAAATCGGTAGGTGGAAAGCGCGCATACGATATAGCGCGCGAGGGAGGTATCGCTGAACTCGCACCGAAAAATATCACCGTATATTCAATTAGAGTGTCGGATATTTCGGGCTTGACCGCAAATGAATACGCTTTTGAGATCGAGTGTTCAAGCGGGACATATATACGCGCGCTCGCTCGCGACATAGCGGAGGAGCTTGGCACGGTAGGCTATATGACGTCGCTTTTGCGCACGGCAAGCGGGCAATTTACACTTGAAAACGCGGTAAGCTTTGAGGATTTTTTCAAGGATCCAACTTCGTACCTGCTGCCCGTGGAATACGCGCTCAATGATATGAGAAGCTTAATACTTGATGAGGCGCTGGCGAAACTCGCTCTAAACGGCGTACCATTCGCCGTCTCAACAGAGGACGGTCGGTGCGTAGTCAAATGCGAAGGCGCGCTGCTCGGCATAGGCAAGATAACGGACGGTGTGCTGAAATTGGAGATACGGCTGTGAAACTATTAGACTTTTATTCAAAATATGACGCGCCTATCGCGCTCGCCCTCGGCTTTTTCGATTGCATACATCTGGGACATCGTGCGCTCATAAACGCCGCAAAATGTAGGGCGGAGGATCTAGGTATAGAGAGCGCCGCGCTCACTTTTTCAAACGATATCGGCGCATATTTCGGCGCGGAAAAGCAGATATACACCTTCGAGGAGCGCGCGTCAGTGCTCGACGAGCTTGAGATAGACAATGTCATTGCTGCCAAATTCGACAGTAAATTCAAGGAAATGTCCGCGGAGGAATATTTCAACCTACTTACAGGCAATTTCAACGTCAAGTGCATATTTGCGGGCGCGGATCACACATTCGGCAAGGACAGAAAGGGCAACATAGACCTGCTGCGGGATATGTGTTCAAAAGCGGGAATAGAATTGCACGTCGTGCCGTTTGAATCTATCGACGGTGAAAAAATATCCACGTCGCACTTGAAAACGCTTGTTAAAGCAGGGGATATTGGCGCGCTCAACGCACTCCTCGGCGCGCCGTACATTATTTCGGGAAAGATCGAAGAAGGCAGGCATGTAGGCAGGTCCTTCGGCTTTCCGACCGCAAATATACCTGTGCGAGAGGATAAACTTACGCTGAAAAGCGGCATTTATGCTACCACATTGACCGTTGACGGGACTACGTACGGCGCAATGACCAACATAGGCGACAAACCGACATTCGGGGACAGCGTGCCGACGATAGAAACTTACATTTTTGATTTCGACGGCGACCTGTACGGCAAAGATGTGAAGATAAAAGTGTACGAGCGTACCCGCGACATCAAAAAATTTGACTCGCCCGAGGCGCTTAAAGCGCAGCTCGAAAGCGACGAGGCAGAAATCAAATCATTGTTTAAAACGCTCGCATTATAAAGAGTCGTTGTTTGGGGCTGATCATGCGTCATAGCGTTTAAACAAAAAACTATAGATAAAAAATATTCGAATAGAATGTCGAAATTTGCTTAATATCGATATAAACATATTCTAAACAGGTGACATATGGAAAGAAATTACGGCAGGGCGGTCTTTGGACCGTCGGGACACGATGAAAGTTTTGCGGCGGAAAGGCACAGCCTTACGCTCGAAATGCCCGAATGGCTCAAAGCGAAAGGTCTGGAGCTTTTTGAGTACTCCTTTGGCAGGGGCGTAAGACTGAACGGCAAGACTGCGGAGGCGATAGGCGCCGAGGCGGA
>CANPWB010000022.1 GCA_947581925.1 uncultured Clostridia bacterium | reverse complement strand
CTGCTTATACATTGTCATCAATGCGGCGACGCACTCCGATTCGGTGTGAATGTTGCCCCAAAAGCCGTATGCTTGCATAACCGCCTTGTCGTTTTCTTGATGAGCTTTGCGCAAGTCTACGGGCATGGTATTTTCATCATATAATTCAGCGAGGGAGCACTCGGGATATTTTGCGCGAGCGTCCAAAATAGCCTGTGCCGTGCGCTCTATTTTTGCCTTTTGCTCCGCCGTAGGCGACGGCCACGGAAAATTGTTATATACTATATCCTTAGAATAACGATAACGCATTTCCAACCGCCCCGCAACTGTCCGCATCCATGCCATGTGTACATTGGAAGTCAACACGCCAAAATTATAGAGAGTTGCACCGGGAATAATTTGCACAGCATCTGACGCAATAATATAACCATTCATAAAACCGATAGGAATATATTTGCGATTTTCAGAAGATACCCTTGGCACCATTATATAGTCCACACCTACAGGTTGAGTTAATTGTGCAAATAATGTAGGCGTTTGTGCCATCTTTTGTGTACCCGCAGCTTTACTTTTTAATCTGAAATCTCTTACAAACGCAATGCGTTGCAAGACCAGCGGACATTGTTTAAGTTCATGGGGATTTGCGTCCACCAACCACAAACACCATCTCGATTTTCCATTGATAAATTCATAAGCCCCGATATAAGGTCTTATCCATTTTTCGGACAGTGGTTCTTTCTTTATGAAAACTTCTCTTTCTTCATCGGTCAAAATAAAGCCTCCTCCATCGCGAGGCATATTGCCAAAATTCATAGGCGGCACATCGCAGATAGGGGTTGAACGATTACCGATAAAAACATTAGGTGCTTCGGTGAGATAAGAATTTATGTTTTGTACTCGCTTGACCGCGCCATTATCGAAAATATACTTATTATCCCTGTCATTCTTTGCTATACAAATAATAACGCAATGCACATGCGCTATAGCGTTCGCCTCACTATCCCATCTGAAAGTTCTATGTGCAAATTGTATCGAGATACCTTTGTCAAATAAAGGTTCCCAAACCGTCGTAGCCTGTTGCCCCTGACAAATAGAATTTGTGGACACAAAAGCGACCTCGATTTTATCATTTTCCATCATCTCGACCGCTTTATAGTACCAAGCAACGACATAATCCATTTCGCCGACACCGCGAACATTCTGTCCTACCACATTGATAAACTCTTGCTTTTGTGCTCTTGTCATCATCATTCCACCCACAAAAGGCGGGTTGCCCATTATGTAGTTGAGTTTGTCTTTTGGCACCACGCTTTCCCAGTCAAGGGTGAGCGCATTGCCCTCGACTATGTTCGCGTTGGTTTTGAGCGGCAGAAAATCTATGGGACTATGGATAATGCTTGAAGTCTCATTCATCATCTGACTTTCGGCGATCCAAAGCGCGGTTTTGGCGACGGAGACCGCGAAGTCGTTTATCTCGATACCGTAAAATTGATTTATGGACACTTTGATGTCGGCGATTTCGTCAATACGTATCTGCAAAGTATTGCCCGAAGAGTACAGCATGCTCAACGCCTCATTCTCCAAGCGACGCAGGCACAGATATGTTTCCGTCAAGAAATTACCCGAGCCGCAAGCGGGGTCAAGAAAAGTCAACTCTGACAACTTTGTCCTGAACTCGTTCAATTTATTGTTTCTTGTGCGTTCGACGGGTATATGTTTGATCTCCTCAAACTCTCCCCTCAAGTCGTCAAGGAAAAGCGGGTCGATGACCTTGTGGATATTCTCCAACGACGTATAGTGCATGCCGCCGCTACGACGGGTCTCGGGGTTCAAGGTGCTTTCAAACACCGCGCCAAAAATCGTCGGGCTTATCTCGCTCCAATCAAAACTGCGGCTCGCGTTTGCCAACAAAAGCATTATCGTATCATTGAATTGCGGGATCTGTATCTCGCCTTCAAACAATCCGCCGTTAACGTATGGGAAAGAGGAGAGTGGCGCTTCCAAATACTCGTCGCGCTCGGCGATAGGGGTGTTTAGCACTGAAAACAACTCTTTCAATGCCCTTCTTGCCCTGCCGCTGTCAAAGCTGCTGATGTAGTCATTGAAAGCTCTGCGATTTCCGCCGAAAAGTCCCGCGTCCTCCGCATATAGGCAGAAAACGAGGCGAACGCACAGTTTGTTGATGTTTTTGAGCGTTTCTGCGGAGTTGGGGTCATGATATTGCTTGAGAATGGCGTCATACAGTTCTCCAACTATCTCGCCCGCTTTCATTGACAGCTCAAATTCGCGCTGGATATCCCTGCGCTCGGTTTTTGTCAATATATCCAAGATGTAATAGTCTCTCGCCAAATTTTCAAGCAGAATTTTTGTAGGCTCGCTTGTCGGCCTTTCCATATCGTATATATAAAATTCCTTGAAATTGCAGGTGATTATCCAGCGAGGACGTTTTGAAAAAGGCAGCTCGGCAGAATATCTCTTTGCCTGTTGAAAAGGCGTAAGCAATGAGCCGTCCGACTGTCTTATCGGTCTGTTCAGATCCTTGTCTATGCTTTTTTGTTCTATCAAAATTTTGGTCGCGTCAATATAGCCGTCAATAAAACTCGTGCTGTCTATGACGACTTTATCTTCAAACCTTATATAGTCGGCAGGATTTTCCACGCCGTAAACCTTTTGCAAAAGCATGAGCCAAAAAGGCTGGCTGTCTCCTTTTTCATACCCTCTGCCTTTCCAAAACTCTGCAAATTCTTTCGCCGCGGTTTTTCTTTCTGTTTCTGTCATACTGCGCTCCCAAAATTATATCGTCGATTATTTAAATCAAAGTATTTGTTCATATATGGCTATATTATAAGGCAAGAGCTTACAAAAATCAACATTTATTGCGTTATATTGCCTCATACGGGGCGCGGCGTAAAATGGAGAGCGGCATATCAGGCGTGGCCGCAAGGCTATGGAAAACGCGCGGATTTAACAGCCATTATAATCTGAAAAGTGCCCAAAACAAACGGCAAGCCGTATGCTTATGCGCAGGGCTTGCCGCTGTGTATTTTTTATGAAAATCGCTGAATTGTTAGAACTATTCTCCGCGTCGAGTTATATTTATCAAGACATATCTTTCAAGCCAAAATCGTGCAAACGTAGTGAGTTTTGGGCGCAAAACGATGACAGAAGCGGCAGGAAATTTTCCCGCCGCTTTTTGACTTGAATTATTTAAATTCAATGTTGTTCCCACTTCGCGTAGTGAGCGCAAATTCCGCCACGAAGAGTGTTTATCACTTTGTTACCCACGTACTCGCAGAATGCGTAAGCCGCGGCGCGGGTTTACCACTTGTTTCCACTTTGCGCAGTTGGCGTAAATGCTGCCGCGGACGGGTTTACCACTTGTTTTCCACGTACTCGCAGAAGGCGTACATGTCCTTGATCTCAAGCTTGGTGCCGTCGTCGAGGACCACGGTGCCGTTCCACATGCCGTGGACTTGGTGGGAGTGCATACGCACTATGTTGAGGCCGTTCATATCCGAGTGGTGGTCGAAGAACGGGGTCATGACCATATCGAATCTGCCGTCGGCGGAGATGAAGTGCCACGGCTGCATATACTTGTCGGGTTTGGGGAAAACTTCGACGTCCACGGGGCCTATCTTGTGCGCCTTGCCGTCATAGAAGAGGCAGGTCTCGGTGGCGTTTGACTCGTCGCCTATCGCCCACGTGATCTCGAAGCCGAAGATGTGATCCTTGCCCTCTGCGTCCTTGATGTGCTGCGCGCCGTTGCCCCAATACCACACATTGTTGTACGGCCATACGCCTCTGCCCCAGTCGAGCACCGCGAAGGTGTCCTTCTTGTCGAATTTGACTTCCTTATCGCCGACCTTATAATAGCCGCTTGCAGGCATGCAATTCTGTTTCATCGTCATGAAGAAACGGGTGGGCTTGTACTGACCCTTTTTGTTTTTGAAAGGCGTGACTATCGTGATGTTCTCGTGATTTTCAAAGAGGTCCATCTCAAAACGAGATTCCACCATTTCGCCCTTGTAGGGGCCCTTGAACTCAACTATGCGCTTCCTGTCCGTCGTCTCGGCACGGAAGAGGAAATCGCCGTGCTTGTACTCCACGGTGTTTGGATGACCCTGGTCGCAATTTTCGGGCATAACGTGCTTATTTTTGCCGCCGACCCATATCGCCATACTTGATATGACCTTGTTTTTGTGCTCCACGTCTCTGATGTCCACCAAATTCGCCGACGCATAGCCGCCGATGGAGATGTTCGCCATGGATATCTGAACCATGTATCTACCGTCCGAGAACTGATAGAAATCCCACTCCTTGCCGCGCCACTGCGGTCTTGCGACGGTGCGGTCGTACTCAAACAGGTTGTGTCTCGCCCACGCGCCCTTTACGAGCAAATTGCCCTTTTCATCAAGCAGCTTGGTAGGAGCAGTCACTTCGACTTGCCTGCGTTCGCCCTTGAACTCTTTGAAACCTACATAGGTTTTCTTGCTTTCTGTTGCCATAATTTTCCCTCCGAAAAAGCACGCTTTTGTGCCAAAGCGCTTTTGTGCGCCAAAAACACGTTTCTGTGCCACATAAATATAATTTTAACGTATAAATATACAAATTTCAATAGCAAATCGCAAAAATCAAATACTTCTTGCGCCTCGACCCCTCAAAAAACGGCAATTGTCAACCCATTTTTCCGTTTAAGTTGACAATTGCGCAACCGACAATTTTTCCGGCGTCATAATTTCGTTTCAAAATGAATCGATTTTTTTAACATTTCCTCAATTGTCAACCAAAATCTCAAACTCGGTTGACAATTTTTTGGGCATAAATTTTGAACAGTTTTATATCGAAATCGCGTCGGACTTGAAAGACGCGTTGACGAGAGAGTATAGGGGGCTCGGACAAGGGGATTGTATAACTCAAGCACGTCGGGCGGTAGTATCTCGGACATTGGAGTGAAAGACCCAACCTCTCCCTTCGCTACGTGCAGCGATAATAAACCGTTGGTCTGAGGGACATTCGGGGGTCCCCATAGAAAGGAGAGGAGCGAGTTTTATGGGGTAAAATTTGGGTCCCCACAAAATTACGTAGTGATTTTGTGGGGTGAGGACTTGGGAATTTCTCGACTGCGCTTCGCTCCGCTCGAAATGACAATATATTTAACGTGTCATTCCGAGCGTAGTCGAGGAATCCCCGGGTTTTATAATAAAAAACGCTCGGACAAGGCGGACGGCGGGTATAAGTACGCTCGGACGGAGGGTACGTTAATTGCTCGGACAATGCAGACGTCATGTATAGGGAAGCTCGGACAAGCGTTACTGGAGTTCAAGCACGTCAAGCGTTATTGTCTCAGACATTGGAGTGAAAGACCCAACCTCTCCCTTCGTTACGTGCAGCGATGAGTTGGGTATTAGTATGAACATAACGTTCCGCCACACTCCACTCAGGACTCCCCAGCTATACCCCACAAAAAATACTTTTTGCGGGGACCCCGATCTAAAACCCCATAAAATTCGTTCCACTCACGTCACATTTCTCTACTGCGACTCATCGTCACTCATTATTATGGGGACCCCGATGTAGCCCGGACAAACTGTACGTTACGAGCGCAAACACAGCCCAAGCGTTACGCCGCGGCAGGGCGGGAAGGGGCTGCGCTCGCGCTTGCATTTGCTTAGGGCTGGGCACCATTACGAAGTAAGGTGCTTAAAAGCCCACCGCAAGCTGCTGCGCCACTCCGCGCGCAAAAAATTTAACGCTTCGCAATTCGCAATAAAAGTTACACTAAACTCCAGCAAAATAACGCTCATATCTCGCTATTTTTTGCGCTTGGGGGATGCGGGCTCCGCCCGCTTTTTCTTTTTACTAGCGTTTATCAAAGAGATTGCAGGGTCCCCGCAAAAATATGAAATGTTTTTGTGGGGTGCAGACCCGCCCTCACTGCGTACTTAGCGTAAAACCGCTTGCTCCGCGGGGTCGCTCGGACAAGGCAAAGTCCGTGTATAAGAACGCTCGGACACGGTAAACGTAAAAATCAAGCTCTCCCGCAGGAGTTTTGGACATTGCAAACAATCAAAAAACGCGAGCGACGGCAAAAATTTGCCTAGCTCGCGTTTTTAGCTTGGGATTGCAAAGGGCAAATCGCCCTTTGCCAGGGTGTGGGGCAGCGCCCCGCCTGGGGCGTGCGGGGCGAGTAGCCCTGCGTGGAGAGGTGAAACCCCTTGCCGAGGCGTGGGCGAGTAGCCCACGTATATAAAAATTCAGACGTAGAGATCGAGGTCGTGGGCGGTGGAGGAGAGGTGCAAGAATGCGATGATGTCATTGTCAAGAGAGAGGATGGGCGTAGGTTCGGGGCTGTTCGCCTCGAGTTCGGCGACGATCTCGAGGACAAATTCGACGCCGTAGCGCTCAGAAATGCGTTTAATTTCGCTCTCCTTGCCAAAGAATGGGGCGAGTGTGACGCGAAGCATATTGTTGACGTCGACGTCGTAGTGCGTGTTGACCTTAGTGTTATAAGAGTATTTATCCTTGAACCAACGGCAATCGAAAGTGCGGCTGAGCTCCTCAAAAAGTCCCGCGGGTTCATTGTCAAAGCACGCTCTGAGATAGGTCCTAAGCTCGTGCCTCTGCCTCATAGCCAGTCTCCTTTGAGCTTTTCGGTGAGAGCAAAATTTGCCTTTTCAAAGGTGAGCATGGTTTTGTGGATCTTGAATTGTGCGAGGAAAACCGCAATAAACACGAGCAGACAGCCGGTGAGTTGTACCATAGAGTGATGCTCCTTCAAGATGAGCGTGCCCGCCAGAATGCCGACTATGGATTCGAGGCTCATAATGAGGGTGGCTATGGCGGGGTCGGTGTACTTCTGACCTATTGTTTGCAGGGTGAAACCTATGCCCGCGGACGCGACGCCGAGGTAAAGCAGCGGGAAGATGGTGTTTTGTATCTCGGTGAGGGTGGGAAAACCGAATATCGCCATGGCGGGGACGCCGAGCGCGGCGCACACGAAAAATTGTACGAAGGTGAGTTTGATGGGGTCTGTCTCGGGGCAATAGAGGTCTATAAAGCAGATGTGAACCGCGAGCAGCAGCGCGCATATCAGAATTATCGCGTCGCCTAAGCCTACGGACATGTTGCCGTCGTTGCACATGAGGAAGAAGCCGACTATTGCAAGCAGTATCGCATAACAGCACATGAGGGTGGGCTTTTTCCCCATAAGCAAGCCGAGCAGCGGCACAAATACTATGTACATCGCGGTTATAAAACTCGCCTTGCCTACTGTCGTCATTGGGAGACCGTACTGTTGAATGTTTGTCGCAAGAAAGAGCACTGAGCCCGCGAGCGTTCCGCCGATGAAGGTGCTCTTGTTCCAACCGACGACGGGTTTTGAGAATTTTTTAGAGACAAAATGTTGGACTATTAGTATGATCGCGGTGACTAAGACGGCTTGAGCGAACCTGAGCGCATTGAATGCGACAAATCCTATCGTGCCCGTGGCTTGACTCTGGGGCACAAAAGCGAACCCCCAGATGAGCGCGCAGACAAACAGGATACCGCTGCCGAAAATTGAGTTTTTGCGATCTTCAAGCATTGCCTATTTTACTCTCTGTTTTTTTTGTTTTTTAAACGTCTGTCCCGCGTCGGCCTACCCGAGCGGGACAGACGGACATAGGTTTATAAAAGTTACGCCCCGAATACCGCGAGCAGGAAACCCGCCGCTACGGCAGAGCCGATGACGCCCGCGACGTTGGGACCCATAGCGTGCATGAGCAGGTAGTTGCTCTTGTTGTACTGAAGTCCCACGGTGTTGCTGACGCGCGCCGCCATAGGCACCGCGGATACGCCAGCCGAGCCGATGAGGGGATTGATCTTGCCCTTGGAGATGACGTACAGCAACTTGCCGATGAGCAGTCCGCATATTGTGGCGAGCACGAAACCGGCGAGCCCGAGCACGATTATGAGCAACGTCTTTGTAGTAAGGAAAGTCGCGCCCACGGCGGTAGCTCCTACGGAGATGCCGAGGAAGAGCGTTACTATGTTCATGAGCGCGTTCTGCGCCGTGTCGGACAGCCTTTCCGTAACGCCGCACTCTTTTAGCAGGTTGCCGAACATGAGGCAGCCGAGCAGAGGCGCAACTGAGGGCAGGAGCAGGGATACGACTATCGTGACAAGTATGGGGAAGATGATCTTTTCCTTCTTGCTGACCGTACGCGTTGCGGTCATGACGGCCATTCGCTCCTTCTTTGTGGTGAGCATCTTCATGAACGGGGGCTGCAACAGCGGGATGAGCGCCATATAGCTGTACGCCGCTACCGCTATGGGAGCGAGCAGTTGAGGAGCTAGCGTCTTAGTGAGGAAGATAGCCGTAGGTCCGTCCGCGCCCGCTATGATAGATATGGACGCCGCTTCGCCGCCCGTGAACGCGCCCGTCGCCGCCGCAAGGATAAACACGAGATAGATACCGCCTTGCGCCGCCGCGCCGAGTATAAGGGAGCTGGGACGGGAGAGCATGGGACCGAAGTCCGTCATTGCGCCTACGCCCATAAATATCAAGCAGGGATATACGCCCGTCTTGACGCCTATGTACAGTATGTCCAAAAGCCCGCCGTGTTGTAATACGTCAAGATAATTCACGCCTTTCACGGCGTCTGCGCCCGTCCACATCTCGGGGTGATACATCTCGCCGCCCGGAAGGTTGGTGAGCAACATGCCAAACGCTATGCCCACGAGCAGAAGGGGCTCGAACTTCTTTTTGATTCCGAGATAGAGGAAGAACAGCGCGATGATTATCATCAGGAGCGATTTCCAACCGTCGCCTACGCCGAAGAGGTTGTAGCCGCTGTCATTCCATAAATTTTTGAGAATTTCGCCTATGTTCATACTCTACCTCATAGCACTTCGATAAGCGGCGAACCCGTCTCGACTGTAGCGCCCTTTTGCACAAAGATCTGACCTATCTTGCCGTCCTTGGGAGCGACTATCTCGTTTTCCATCTTCATAGCCTCGAGGATGATGAGCACTTCGCCCTTCTTGACCGCCTGTCCGCTTGTGACCTTGACAGCGTTGATGTTGCCGGGCATGGGCGCGTTTATAGCCGCCGCGCTGCCCGCCGCCGCGGGAGCCGCTTGAGGCGCGCTTGCCGCGGGAGCCGCCGCCTGCGCTTGAGGCGCGGGCGCCGCGTTCGCTTGAGGTTGAGCCGCGTCAAATTCCGCCTGTATGACTGCCTCGCCTTTTTCGACTTCTACTTCATATATCTTGCCGTTTAGGCTTACTCTGTACAACATATTTTATCCCTCCACTCTCTTTATGGACTTGAAACGCAGCTCGTTGAGAGGCGTATTCAAGCTGTCCGCGACTATCGCCATTATCATAGCCGCGTCGCGCTCCTCACAATTGACGAGCGTGAGTTCGCCGCAAGTGCCCTTTGCAAGCTCCTTGGGAGTCTCCTCGACGGAAACCTCCTCCTCTTCCTGTTCTTCCTTCTTCCAAAACATGAGTTTGGCCTTGAAAGAGGCTATCTTTTCGCCCCACTCGGGGTGCTCTGCCTGAAGTTTCTCGCTGCCGTCGAAAATCTTTCCGACGAGAGACACGAGGAGCATGAGCGCGATGAGCACTACAAACACTATGGCTATGCCGATAATTGCGAGCAGCAACGCGTCCACCACGCCGAGCTTCGCCTCCTTATCGAGCGCACAAAGTATAAATCCGCTCATAGCTTATTCCTCCACGGGAGTTATCGTATACTTGACTATCTTCTCTTCCTTTGCCTTGCGCGCGGCGAAGTATTTCTCCGTCACCTGCGGGAAGAGGATATAGCTCAAGACGTCCTCGTCGGACTTAGCGGTGCCCGCAAGCTCCGCCTTCGTCTTTTCAAAGACGGGCTCGAGCGTGTCGGCGTATCTGCCCTCTATGGGCTTCTCGTCGCCGAGCGCCTTCTTGAGCACTTCGGGGTCTATGGGCGCGGGCGCGGTGCCGTATTCGCCGCGGCAGTACGCCTTGACCTCTTTGGAGATGTTCTTGTATCTTTCACCCGCGAGCACATTGCTTGTCGCCTGTACGCCCACCATCTGGCTCATGGGGGTGACGAGAGGCGGATAGCCGAGGTCCTTGCGCACCTTGGGAGTCTCTATGAGCACTTCCTCAAAGCGATCCATAGCGTTTTGCGCCTTGAGCTGGCTCACGAGGTTGGAGAGCATGCCGCCCGGGACCTTGTAGTTGAGCGCGTCCGTGTCCGTCGCCATCATCTTGGGATTGAGGGCGCCGTCCTTGATGTATGCGTCCCTTATGGGCTTGAAGAAGTCGTTGACCTGCTTGAGCACGGCGTCGTCGAGACCCGTCTCATAGCCGAACTGTTTGAGCGCGTAGTTGAGCGTCTCCGTCGCGGGTTGGCTTGTGCCGCCCGAGAAACAGGACGTCGCTGTGTCGATGATGTCAACGCCCGCCTCTATCGCCTTCATATAGGTGAGATACGCCATGCCTGTCGTGCAGTGCGTGTGCAATACGACGGGGATCTTGACCTCCGCCTTTATCGCGCCTATGAGGTCGTACGCCTCCTTGGGAGTCATGACGCCAGCCATGTCCTTGACGCATATCGTCGCGACGCCCATATCCTCCATCTCCTTAGCCAGTTTTGCGAACTTTTGAAGCGTATGTACGGGGGATTGAGTGTAGCTCAAAGTGCCGCTCACCGTCGCGCCCGCCTTTATCGCCGCGGTCGTCGCGACCTCGATGTTGCGAAGGTCGTTGAGCGCGTCGAATATGCGGATGATGTCGATGCCGTTTTCGACGGATTTTTGTACGAACATCTTGACGATCTCGTCCGGATAGTGCTTGTAGCCAAGCAAATTCTGCCCGCGGAGCAACATCTGCAACTTCGTATGCGGCAGGTTCTTTCTGAGGTCGCGCAGCCTCTGCCACGGGTCCTCGTCGAGATACCTCAAACATACGTCGAACACCGCGCCGCCCCAACACTCCACGGAGTAATACCCCGCCTTGTCCATCGTCGGCAGGATATCCTTGAACTCGGAATATTTGAGACGCGTCGCGATCAAAGACTGGTTTGCGTCACGCAGTACAGTCTCGGTAAACAAAACCTTTTTGGGATCTGCATTTGTCTTTGCCATATTGATGATCTATTCCTCCAAAAAATTTATTCGATTTGAAGTCATTATAACATTTTTCGCGAACGGCGACAACATCTTGAACAATATTGATAAAAATTTATTTTTATACATAACTATGATATTATATGGATATTTTCAGGTGAAGGGTGCGGTCAAACATTTACTTTGCCTTGTCCGAGCGACTCCGCTTGCTCCGCGGAATCGCTCGGGCAAGACGTCCGTCCGTGTATAAGGGCGCACGGACGGAGGGTACTAGAGTTCAAGCACGTCAAGCGTTAGTATCTCAGACAAACTTATTGAAATGACCCACCCTCGCCTCTCGGCGTTCCCCGTGTCCTTACCCCACGAAATCACTGCGTAATTTCGTGGGGACCCCGATGTTGCTCGGACAAACGCTACGTTATGCGCACAAACATATCCCCTACGTAACGGCGCGGCAGGGACGGGGAAAAGCTGCGCTCGCTCACCGCGATACGTCGTGCAGGCAAGCCTGCAATTATGCCACTTGTTCGGGCGGAAATAAATGAGAGCCCCGCCCTCACTGCGTACTATTTTCTATCCCGCTCGCTCCGCGGGGTCTCTCGGACAAGGCAGAGTCCGTGTATGAGAACGCTCGGACAGAGGTGAGTTAGTTGCTCGGACAAGGGGACTCCTCGACATGTCCGAAAAACGCCGCCGCGCTCATTTTTTTGACTCCTCTTTGTCAATAATCTATCTTACTGACTAAATTTGTATCACGTCAATAATATCATAAATTCGTCAGAAAGATAGTATTTTGACAAAGTTTGGAGAAAATATGTCCAAAAAACCTATCGAAAGCAAATATGTGACGTCTGCCGCCATGCGCTCGAGGCTGAAGGCTCTGCTTGACGAGTTCGATATGTCCGCAAGCGAGTTTTCCGCCGCGGCAAGCATAAACAAGGATGTCGTCGGGCGCATGCTCACATATGGCATAGTGCCGTCTTTGAGGACTCTGATCAAAGCGGCGGACGCTTTCGACGTGCCGATCATGTATCTGCTCGGCGAAGGCGAGCGCTACTTTATCCCTTCGGCGTCGGCAACGACATTTCACAAAAGGATCGCCTCTCTTGCCGAGGAAAAAGGCGTGAAATATTCCGAGATATCTCATCACATGAGCTTTGCGCCAAATTCCATATACGAGTGGTTGCGCGCCGGCACCTTGCCCTCTATAGACTATCTTATCGAACTTGCCGCATATTTCGACGTCTCTTGCGACTACCTGCTGGGCAGGACCGATTTAAAAAAGTAACATTGCCAAAAAATTCGGACAAGGACTGTTATCCATGCGTCTTGATGTTTGGAAATGTGAACGGTCAAGCAAAAAAATTCTTGGCAGTGAGAAAATATTTTTATGAAAGACAGTTTTGGTACGATTTTAAAAGACTTGCGCGTCGAGAAAGGCTTGAGTCAGACCCAACTTGCAAACGCTATCTCCGTGAGCAAGGGCATAATAAGTATGTGGGAAAACGGCAAACGTGAGCCCACCCTCTTTTGTTTGATAAAACTCGCCGACTATTTCAATGTTTCAATTGATTACCTGGCGGGACGCGCTTAATTACCCCATAAAATCGCTACGCAATTTTATGGGGCGCAGACCCGCCCTCACTGCGCACTTAGCGTGAAACCGCTTGCCCCGCGACATCGCTCGGACAGGGCGGACGGCGGGTATAAGTGCGCTCGGACAGAGGTGAAGTTAATTTGCTTAGACAAGGGGGATTCCTCGACGTTGCTCGGAATGACAGCTTATATAACATGTCATGTTGAGCGAAGTCGAAACATCCCCAAGTCATCACCCCACAAAACCACTGCGTAATTTTGTGGGGATCCCGAATACCTTTATTTTGCGTTGCGTTATAAGACGGTGACCCCACCACTGCGCGGTAGCGCGGAGCCTCCCCCTAAATAGATGTTTGTCCTCTACACTTATGTTGGAGAATGGGTATGCCTACGCTCGGACGAGGGGATTCTTCGACTACGCTCAGAATGACATCACTCGGACAAGGGAGCGTTAACTTAGACGGAGATATATAGAACTCCTGCACGAAAAGAGTTAGTATCTCGGACAAACTTATTGAAATGACCCACCCTCGCCTTCCGGCGTTCCCCGAGTCCTTACCCCACAAAAATACTTTTTGCGGGGGCCCCGATGTTGCTCGGACAAGCGTTACATTTGGAAAAACGGCGTGTAGGTGCTAATGACAAGCAAAATTGAAAAGGCGGCAAGCCTAGCGTACTGACACGTACGTGACTTGTCGCCTTTTTGCTTTTCGCGCCGTAATTGGCGTTTAGACGCGGTTTTTTAACGCTTAGAGAATTGAGGAGCCTTACGGGCTTTGTGCAGACCGTATTTCTTGCGCTCTTTCGCTCTCGGGTCGCGGGTGAGGTAGCCTTCCTTTTTGAGGGTGGCGCGATATGCCTCGGCGTCGGCGACGCAAAGCGCGCGGGCTATGCCGTGACGGATAGCGCCCGCCTGTCCCGTATAGCCGCCGCCCTTGACGTTGACGAACACGTCATACTTGTCCTTGGTGTCCGTCGCGACAAGCGGTTGATTGACGATGAGTTTCATCGTGTCTTGAGGGAAATACTCCTCAAGCGTACGTTTGTTGATGGTGATGTTTCCCTCGCCGGGGATGAGACGCACTCTTGCGATAGCTGTCTTTCTTCTGCCGGTGCCGAGATATTGAACTTTCTTTGCCTTTTTGGTAGCCATAATTCACCTCACTCAGTTAAGTTTGAGCTCCACGGGCTTTTGAGCCGCATGGTCGTGCTCGCTGCCGACATAGACGCGCAGCTTTTTCAGCATCTTTGCGCCGAGGCTGTTCTTGGGGAGCATGCCCTTGACAGCCTTGTACACCGCAAAGTCGGGCTTTTCGGCCATGAGCTTCTTGTATTGGACTTCTTTGAGCCCGCCGATGTAGCCTGTGTGATAGCGATAATATTTGTCCTCGAGCTTGTTGCCGGTGAGGATAACTTTTTCGCAGTTGATTATGATGACATGGTCGCCGCAGTCTACGTTGGGAGTGTACTCGGGCTTGTTTTTGCCTTTGAGGATCGCCGCGACTTGAGACGCCAGACGTCCCAAAACCATATCCGTCGCGTCGACGATGTACCACTTGCTCTCAACTTCACCGGGCTTTGCCATGTAGGACTTGTTGTTTTTTGCCATTGATGACAAATTTTCAGCCATAATGCAAACCTCCGTTTGATTTGATCTCCGCCGTGACTTGCGATTTGAGAGGGGCTAGTTCCCAAATTTTTGCCACTACGAAAATATGCTTGATAATAATATAAGAATTATCGCGATAAGTCAAGCGATTTAACGCAGATTTTGCTTTTTTTTCGCCTTATTTTCGCGCGTTGTGGCGCAAGGTCAGTCGCGGCACAAGATATTGACGTCCGTATCGAGAGATGTGAGGGTCAGCTGCTTGCTTCCGTCCTCGAATGTCCCGCGCTCGAGCTTGAGCGCAAGCTCCTTGACGGGGCAATCCTCGCCGCGCGTTATGCGCAAAGCGTAGCCGCCCTCCCTCTTTTTCATCTCGAAGGAGAGGCTGCCCGTCTCGCCGTACAGCGTATATGCGCCCTCGCCCTCGAATATGCGCGCCTCTATGCTGTCAAAGGACATGCCGTTGCCCTTGCGCTTTGGCAACATCGGCACGACGGAGCCGTCCTTCACGAACACGGGGAAGTCCTTCAGCTTGCAATCTATGTCGTACTCGCGTCCGCCCTCGAAACGCTCTCCCGTGAAGAAATTCGTCCATTTGCCCTTTGGCAGCCATACGCGCATATGCGTCACGCCGCCCCCGCCCTTCTTTGTGACGGGGCAGACGAGCATTTGCTCCCCGAAATAATACTGATCGCGATACCGCTTGCCGCTCGAACGCGGGTCGTCGTCATAGTAGTACATCGGCGAGATGAGCGGTATGCCCTCGGTGTGCGTGCGCACGTTCGCCGTATACAGATATGGAAGGAGGCGGTGCCTGAGGCGCATATACTCCTCTGCGAGGTCGGTGACTTTTTCGTACAGCCACGGCTCCTTGCTCCTGCCCTTATTGTTGGAGTGCAAGCGGTTTATAGGCGAAAATACGCCAAATTGCAGCCATCTCAAATACAACTCGTTGTCGCCGTGCCCCAAAAGGTGTCCGCCTATGTCGTGAGACCACCACGTGTAGCCCGCATTCGACGCGAGCGCCGTGAAATAGGGCTGGAAACGCAAGCTCTTCCAGCATACGACGGTGTCCCCCGAAAAGCCGAGCGGATACCTGTGCGAGCCGAGTCCGGCATAGCGCGAGAGCACCATGCCCGTCTTGCCGCCGCGGCAATTGTCGAGGAAATGATAGTGATTGAGCAGCCAAAGCGGATCGAGCCCCTCCATTTTGGACTTGGTGCCCTGCTGCCAATCTATCCACCAAAAATCTACGCCGTCCGCCTCGTAGGGGTGGTGCAAAATGTCGAAATATGCGTTTAAAAATTTCCTGTCCGTAAGGTCGAATTCCACCGTCTTTCTTGTGGCGGGGTCTATGCCGCATGCCGTCGCCATTTCGGGATACATGTCCTCAAAATAGCGTACGCCGTCGCGCGGGTGCAGGTTCATCGTGACCGCAAGTCCCCTGTCCTTCAAGCCCTTTAAAAACGCCTTGTAGTCGGGGAAGAGCGTCTTTTCAAAGGAGTAGCCCGTCCAGCCCCTGCCCTGCATGCTGTGGCACTCCGCGTCCTTGGGCACGCTGCCTACGCGGTGCCAATCCATGTCCACCGTAGCGACGGAGAGCGGGACGTCGTGCGCCGCGAATTTGTCCATGAGCGCGAGATACTCATCCGCGCTGTAGCGGTGATAGCGAGACCACCAATTGCTAAGCGCGTATATGGGCAAGAGAGGAGGATAGCCCGTGAGCGCAAAGTACTCCTTGAGTCCGCCTAAATAGTCGTCGCCGAACGCGAATATATACTTGTCTACGCCCTCGCCGTCGCGCTTTAAGACGCTGCCGTCCTCGGCAAGCAAAAAGGACTTGCCGTCGTCAAGTTCCGTAACGCCGTTTGAGGCAAATATGCCCTTGCGCATATGCTCGACGCAAAAGTGATCCTTCTTTTCCTTTTTGCTCTTCCAGCCTCCCAGCACGCCGAAAGTGCCGTCGAGAGTGCGCGCCGTGCCGCCCAGATTTTGCTTGTATGAAGGCGCGGCGACCGTCGTCCCGTTTTTCATGGGAGAGACAAATTTCACCTCAACTTCAAGCGTTTTAAGGTCTATGGCGAAAGTCGCCTTTGTTGTCGTAACAGCGATTTTATCTGCTGTTTTTGACGTTTTAAACTGCGGTTTTGCAAAATTGCGGCAATATATCGTCTGTGTGCGCAAGTCCGTGAATGCGCCCTTTTCGACCCTTATTATCCTGTCGGACAATACGCTTATGCGCATGTCGCCAAACACGATCGTCTGCTCGCTATTTGCAGGCGCGCTTTGACATGAAAATCTCTCCATAAATAGCTCCTCCTAATTTGGTTTAATACTATTATATTCTAACAAAAGGCGCGCGCCGTGTCAATGGGGGATCCCTCCTTCTTTGGGATTTCTCCCTATACCCCATAAAATCACTTCGTAATTTTGCGGGGACCCCATGTCGCTCGAAATGACAGCGGGTATAAGGACGCGCGGACGGAGGCAGCCGGCGGGTATAAGGACACTCGGGCGAGGGTATTTCTCGATAAGCTCGAAATGACAAACAATACATGTCATTCCGAGCGTAGTCGAGGAATCCCCCTGTTATACCCCAATGTCGTTCAGACAAAGGTAACGTTAATCGCTCACACAAAACGTCCGCCAATATCAAGCTCTTACGCGGGAGTTTTGACCATTGCAGACAAATCAAAAACGCGCGAACTAGTGACAAAAGTCACGACGTTCGCGCGTTTTTAGCTTGGGATCGCAAAGGGCAAAGTGCCCTTTGCCTAGGGTGCGGGGCGAGCAGCCCTGCGTGGGACGCGCGGACAGGGAGGAGAAAAAGAGGCACAAGTTGTATTTTTGAGATGAAAATTCACGAAATGCCGCATATAGAGCGCATGTTTTGTTTAAAATTGAAAGATTTCATATAATAATCTATGGATTAAAATTTGACAGTTTGCGACATATCTTGTATAATCTTACGTACAATACAAGAAACGGGTAGCGAATGAAAGAAAAATTGCTGAAGATCAAGGATATGATATCGCGGGCGGTGCAATCGGATTGGTTCATCGCGTTTAATGCGGTGCTTATCCTCATAGGGTGGGCTTTCGACATTTGGATACCCATGATCTGCGTGGTGTTTGTCATACATACGATACCGCTCTTTTTGGACAGGCATACAAAACACCTCTTCAATGTGCTTATCATGTTCTCGTTTATAATGAGCTCGGACAGAAACCAGATGATGAAATACGCGCCGCTTCTCGCGCTTGTGGGATTGCTGGTCGCGGGAATGATCTTCAACCTCATCTTCTTCAAGCGCAGTTTCAAACCCTTACATCCCAAAAATATAAGGGGCTTCCACGCCTCGCTGCTCGCGCTGCTCTTCCCCATGGCGCTTGCGGGTGCGGCTTCTCCCGCGGAAGTGCCGCTGTTTACGCTCGCGCTTGTCGCGCTCACTGTGGTATACGGATTCATATACTCATTTTTCGTCGTTTGCAACGACAACGATGAAGAGAAAAAGCAACTCACCGATTATCTGCTTAAAATACTTGTGGCGTCGGGCATAGTCGTGTCCCTCGAGATGCTGATATTCTACGGGCGCATAGGCGACGTAAACGAGATCGTGCAGGCGATGATGGCAAAAAAGGTGCACCTCGGCTGGGCGGGACCGAACAATATGGCGCCATTGCTTTCAATGACCATACCCGCAACGCTTTACTTCTGCATTCGCAAAAACTACGCTACGCCGCTGCTTGCTACGCTCGCGCTTGTCGAATACGGGCTTATCATAGCTACGGGCTGCAGAGGCGCGATACTGTTTACCACCCTCGCAATGCCCGCTATGCTGCTGTACGTCATCGTCAAGAGCGAAAACAAGACGTCCTTCGGCGTGACGGTGAGCATTGTGTTTATAATTGCGGTGATAATCGTTGCGTACTACGGCAATATCTTTGCGAACATAATCACTACCATACTCAACAAACGGCTGGATTCCTCCGGCAGAGACGAGCTTTATAAACTTGCCGTAGATACCTTCAAAACTTGGCCTCTATTCGGCGCGGGCTGGGACTATAAGACGGACCTATACTATCACAGCACCTTCTTCCAGATACTTGCCACTATGGGCATTTTCGGTCTCATCATTTTCGCCGTGTTCTACTTTTGGAGATACAAGACTTTCTTCAAGACGCGCAAGGAGCCTTCCACTATGGCGCTCTTGTGCGGCACCGTGCTGTTTGAGGCGTACGGCATGATAGATACGAACTACTTCGTGCCGAACTTCTTCTTGATCCTGCTGCTTATGACGCTCGTCGTTGAGCTTAACGTCCCCGAAAAAACCTGCCTCGCTTTCGGAGGCAAGGACCCCGTCGCGCATGTTGTAAACTACTTCCGCATACTCGCCGACAGAGTCAAGCCCGTAAAGCCGCAATCTTCAAGCGGCGAAAACGGCGCGGAGACTGAGCCCTCGCAAGGAGACGCACAAACACAAAATGACGCGGAAAACTCCTCAATTCCCGCTTTGACAAATGAGAGCGGGGGAGCCGCCGTCTCCGATAAGCCGATAGAGGGCGAGGCGCCGAAGGCGGGCAGCCTCCCCTACGAAAGCTCGGACAACGGAAAAAAATGAGTGATCCGCAAAATACACCCCCCAACTTCGGAGGCGCATATTATGAGAGATACGACCAAAACAAATGATACGACTCAAACGGCTCAAACCGCCAAAAACGGGCCGAAAAATTTTTTGAATTTGCTTGAGTGGTTTTTCGGCTCGGACCTGTTTATCGCGCTTAACGCCCTGCTCGTTTTGTTTGCATGGTTGTTCGGCATATGGGTGCCCATCATTTGCGTTATGGTGGCGCTCGGCTCGCTGTCGCTGTTCATATGCCGCGACACGAAGTCATTTTTCCCCGCGTTGTTCATGTTCTCGCTTACGATAAGCGTGAATCACAAGACCCTCGACAACTATGCGCCTATGCTCGCTCTTATAGCCTTGTTGCTTGCGGGTATCGTGTTCAATTTCATATTTTTCAAGCGCAAGCTCACCCTGCTGCGCCCTTCCAAAATAAAAGGTTTCAATTGCGCCCTGCTTGCGCTGGTGATACCGTTTGCGCTTGGAGGCGTGGGCTCGAAATACGAGCATCCTTTGGCGGTCGTTTTGGCGCTCGCGCTTATGATACTCTTCGGCGTGGGATATTGTTTCTTTTTCGTATCCCTCTCGGACTCTCCGAAAAAAGACGACTTGCCGAAATATGTGCTGAAAATACTGTTTGCCACGGGCTTGATATGTATGGTGCAGCTCATCGTCTACTTTGCGAGGATGGAAAATTTCGACGCTATCGTGCAGGCTATGGCGGCAAAAAATATCAAACTTGGCTGGGCGGGTCCCAACAATGTCGCGCCTATGCTCTCGATGTGCATACCCGCTACGCTGTTTTTCTGCATAAAAAAGAATTACCTTACTCCCCTATTTGTCATCATTGCCTTGCTTGAATACGTGCTGTTGTTTGCCACGGGTTGCAGAGGCGCAATACTGTTTACGACCGTCGCTATGCCCGCGATGATACTTTACGTCGGCATAAAGACCCAAAACCGCGCGCTGTTTTGCGTCTCCGTATGCGTACTCTTCGGCATCGGCATTTTCTTGATCGGTTATTTCGGAAAGGATGTCTCGAAAGTCGTTACGACGATTTTGAACAAGGGCCTCGACTCGTCGGGACGCGACAGCGTACTCTATCCCGAGGCGTGGGAGGTCTTTAAAGCGCACCCCATTTTCGGCGCGGGTTGGGACTACAGGCTCGGCGAGCTCGTAAAAAACAAATATACGCCGTATTGGTTCCACTCTACGGCGCTGCAGATACCCGCTATGATGGGCATCGTCGGCGTCGTCGCATTCGGTTTCTTCTACTTTTGGAGATACCGCACTTTCCTCGCCCGAATCAAAGAGCCCGCCGTCGTCGCTCTCCTTGCGGGGCTCGGCCTGTTTGACGCGTACGGCATGGTGGATACAAACTTCTTCGGACCTTCCTTCTTCTTGATGTTGCTCATCATGACCATCTCCGTCGAAGTAGGACTACCTGAAAATAAGTGCCGCGCTTTCGGCGGTAAAGCTTTCGCCTGTCTCGCAGCTCGCTTGCGCGCGCTCACCGGCAAAACCGATCCCGCTGAAATTGCATCCGAAGGCGAAAACACCGTAGAAAACGCCGTAGAAAACGCGGAGCAAGTTGACAATACCTTGCAAGCGGACGGCGCAGATACCACGGACGGCGCAGACTGAAAATTTTCTTGATTTACGCTTGAACAAAGGGGGACGTTAAACGCTCGGACTATACGTGACGTAAATCTCAAGCTCTCACGCTGGAGTTTGTAACATACACTCAAATCAAAAACGCGCGAACTAGCGACTAAAAGTCACGACGTTCGCGCGTTTTTAGCTTGGGGTACAGGGGCTGAAAGCCCTTGCCGGGGCGTGGGCGCGTAGCCCACGAAAAATTATAACCTACTTGACGTCTTGGCCGGTGAAGATGTCCTTTTGAGAGGCGGTCCTTTGGGTGGAGAACAAGAGCTCGCCTTTGTCGTTTACGGTGAGAGTGACGTCGCCGTTTAGATCGGTGCGGTAGACGGTCATGCCAAGGGCTTTGAGCCTGTTGAGGGTGGCCTGTCTCGGGTGGTCGTAGGAGTTGTCCGCGCCGCAGCTTATCACGGCGTACTCGCAATTGACGGCGCGCAAAAATTCGTCGACGGAGGAGGTTTGGCTGCCGTGGTGCGCTACTTTGAGCACGTCGCAATCAAGATAGCCTATGCGCTCGGCTATGAGGGGCTCATTGAGCGAATTGCTGTCGCCTGTAAAGACTATGCGTCGGGAGTTGAACGTGAGGATTCCTACGGGCGAGACGGCGTTGAGCCTTTCGGCTGTTTTAAGGTTGTTGTCCGCGTAAAACTGAGCCGTCGGGCACCAAAAAGTCAAGTTGTAGCCCTCGCCCGAAATGACGATATCGTTGGAGTTGGCGTTTTTGTCCATATTGAGGCGGATGGAGCAATCCTCCTCGCTGAGCGCGGCGATAAAGAACTTTGCGTACGTGCTTGAGGTGACGACGTCGGGGTCCGTGAAGAGCGCAAGCTTGTCCTTGTCGAGATTGTTTACCTCCTCGAGGAGGGTCTTGTTGCTCGGCTCCGCCTTGACGTTGGGCATGTAGATATTGGCGACATCGAACGCGCCTAAAACTGCGTCCAAAAACTCTACGTGATCTTGGTCGGTGTGGGTGAGCATGAGATGGTCGATGATATTGTCGTCGTTGAGGTCTTTAAGAATATTGACCGCGGCGGCGTCCTTCATTCCTTCTGTGCTGCCCATATCTATCAGCATATCCTTGCCGTCGGGAAATTCTATGTAAATGCCGTCGCCCTGCCCTACGTCAATGAAATGCACGACGAGCTGCCCGTCCGCAAGCTCGCTCGAGAAAAGCGCGTTGATAAGCGCGTCCCACTTGTCGGGAAAACCGAATCGGAGCACACATACGCCGACTACGACAAGCACGAGCAGTATCGCGACCGCAATGATGAGCACTCTCATCCTATTTTGACTCAGACCTGAATTCGATGCCATATGCATATTATATTCTCCGTCTCGACCCGCCGTCAAGTCGATAAAAGAATGTTTTGTTTTAAAGAAAAGGAGTATTGCACGAGGGATTTTGTGGTGAGGACAGGGGGATTCCTCACTTTACCCCACAAAAACACTGCGTATTTTTGTGGGGACCCCGATTTGCTCGGAATGACATTATATATCCTGTCATGTTGAGCGAAGTCGAAACATCCCCTGGTTGCACTCCGCCCTCACTGCGTACTATTATCTATCCCGCTTGCTCCGCGACATCGCTCGGACGCGGCAAAGTCCGTTATAAGTACGCTCGGACAAGGGGATTTCTCGACGTTGCTCGAAATGACAAGTAAGTTATGTCACAGGTAAGTTACGTTTCTTATTTGTCCGCTTGTTGTTTTTTAAATCCCCGGTTATTTTAAAAATCCCTTGTTGTTTTTAAGATATCAGCGTTTCGCGCATAAAAGTTTATTTTGCGCTCAAAATCTTGCTTAGATGAGAAAACGGTGCTATAATGACCGTAATCAAGATTTTCGGAGGTAAAAATATGATCTCAAAGGATATGCTCATCATTGATGTGCTCGAACAAGGCGATCCCGACAAGCTTGCCGAGGTGCTTATGGAAAGCGGTATGCACTGCCTGCATTGCGCGCTCGCGCACGGCGAGACGCTTGAAGAGGCCGCCGCGGTGCACGGCATAGACGTTGATAAACTTGTCGAGGCTTTAAACGCCGCCTGCAAGTAATAGCGCGCCCGACGCGCTTTTGCGCGACTTATTGTGTAATTTCGCGGCATTTTTGATACATGGGTCAAAAAACGCCGCGATTTTCATATCAAAAATAGCAGAAAAAACGCGCGTATCTCATAGAAATTAACACACTTTTTTAAATCGGGATACGCTCTTAGACAAGTCGCAAAACGGCGAGGAAAGCTGTCCCCCGCCGTTTTTAAAATTGATTTATCGCGTTTTGCGCAAATAATTTATCGCTGCGTCGCTTGCGCCCGTCATTGCGCCGTGAACGCTTGATCCTCTCAATCCATATGGTCTTGAAAACTGTTTTCAAGCTGCATTTTGACGGCTTCTTTGAGAGCGGCGGTCACGTCGAACGCACCGCCTATCTTTGCCGTCTGCGCGGAGTAATCCCCCATCTCAAAGGCGCGGTCGTAGGCTGAGCGGAAACTCTTGTAATAGTACAGCTCCGCACAGTAGGAGGTGGGCTGAATAAGTATGCTGTTGTACGCTCTGATGACGGTGGATATAGGCACGCCGTATGCGTTGTCGTCCAGCGCCGCCCAGTTGTCGCACCGATACTTCCAGGTCTTTTGATACTCGGCTTTGACCTCTTTTAAGGCGCGCTCCTCCGCCTCGGTCAAGGGCTTGAAGTCACGCATATAGCTCGTGTTGTCGTCGACCTGCGCGATGTTGCTCATGCCGGAGAGGACGACGAGTACGCCCTCGCGAGAAGCGGCAAATCTTATGGCAAAGCTCGCGGCAGAGGCGGTCGGATCAAGCTCTTTGAGGATATGCTCCGCGCCCGACGGCACGTGGGCAAGCGTGCCGCCCTTGGCGGGTTCCATAACGATGACCTGTTTGCCGTGTTTGCGTATGACATCATAGCACTTCTCAGACTGAATGAGCGGCTCTTCCCAGTCGTAATAGTTCAAAACTATCTGCACGGCGTCCACCTCGGGGTGCTCGGTAAGGATCTCGTCGAGGTGCGCCGCGTCGTCGTGATAGGAGAAAACGATGTGACGTATCTTCCCCTGCTCTTTCCACTTTTTCATGTAGTCGAACAGGTGCGCCAATTTCACTTCATTGGGATAGAGATAGCGGTTGAGGTTGTGGAGCAAATAATAATCGAAGTATTCAACCCCGCACTTTTCAAGCTGTTCATTGAAAATATCTTCAACTCTGTCCTCCGTGGGCATCAAGAAAGTCGGAAATTTTGTAGCGAGCATGAAACTGTCTCTCGGGTGACGCTTTACGAGAGCTTCGCGTATCGCCGTCTCGGACGCGCCGTCGTGATAGACGTAGGACGTATCGAAATATTTGAATCCTCGCTCAAGAAATAGGTCCACCATGCTCTTGAGCTGTTCTATATCGACGTCGGTCACATTCTCACTCTTTTTCGGCAGCCGCATAAGCCCGAACCCCAATTTTTTGATATCACTCATAGTCTTTTCTCCCTTTATTGTTTGACGCAGTATCCTCCAACTTTCTCTTTGTCTTAAAGTCGCGAATCCCCATCGTCATTTTTTACAGACATATGCCCTATGTAAAAGCGTCAGCGCTCCACAGGAAGGCGGAGCGCTCCGCAACGAGGCATCAGTTGTCGTGATCGCCATGTTTTTCATGGCGCATTTTCTTATTCTTTGTCCTTTATAAGGAGCAAGCGCAGTCCCATAATGGCGAAGGGCACTATAACGGCTTGCAGCACCATACCCAAAAGTCCCGTCTGTATCTGAGACCAAACTACTGCCGCCGAGAGAGGCGAGACGCTTTGGAAAATCGCCGCTATGGCAAGGAAAGTCAGCCTACCTGCGACCTGCGCAAGCAGTACGGCGGGAAATGCCATCCAACCGTTTTTTGCTATGCTGCGAGAGAAGAGCCCGGAAACCGTGGCAAATACCGCAAGCTCAACGATCATATAGGGCAAACGAGCCGCGGCGGGCATGGGATTGCCGGCAAGCGAAGTTATCGCAAAACTTACGACGGGGGAGAGTATGCCTACGCCCAAGCCCCACTTCCAGCCGAGCAAACAGCCGCCGAGAAGTATGGGCAGATACATGGGCAGCCATTGTATGCCGCCCGGCGCGCCGAGGGCGAGGTGTACAAGCTGAGGAAGAACTACCGCAAGCGCGATAATTCCAAGAGAAATGAGCGTTTTTACAGTGACCTTAACGCGGAAAGTTGCGTTATGTCTTGTAAGGACCTGTTCGATCATCAAAAATTTCCTCCAATAACTATTTTGATAATATTATTTTAACATACCGATCGAGTGTACGTCAATATCAATTCAGTCTATGGGGCGGCACCCGAACAAATTTTAGAAGGCGAGCAAATCATCGTTTTTACAAAATACAGCGAAGTTTCGGGGTTTTCCGCCGCCATTTGCGCCGCAGATATTTTGCGTTTCGCCACCGATTTACGGCTGCGATATGCCAATTTCATTTTATATTGATGCGTGCGCCTGTATGCGTTTGTTTGACAGAAAAATGCTCGGGTGTTATACTGTTGATATGAGGTTCTTCCCAGACGACAACGACGACTTAATACCGTTTGAAACGCAGCTGAACTATCTTCCGCTCCCAAAAAAGCGCATTTGGGAGCTCGATTTTCTGCGTGCGCTTTGCGTCGTGTTGATGATACTCGACCACTTGACGATGTGCATAATGATGTTCGCGCCCACCTGGTATGGGACGAGCAACTGGTACTATCTCGGCTTCGGCAACGCCTTCACGCGCTTTTGCTTCGAGTGGGTGGGGAGCCATAGGTGGCGTATCGCGCACAGCATAGTGCTTGTATTTTTCTTTGGCATTTCGGGGATATCCTGCACCTTTTCGCGCTCAAACTACCACCGCGGCGCCTCGCTGATGTGCCTCGCCCTCGTCTACTCGCTTGTCACGCTGATCCTCGAGTACGGCTTGGGCTTTTCGGGCATATTTGTGACTTTCGGAGTGTTGCACTTCCTTGCGTCTATGATATTGCTCTACTCGCTCATAGACTTCCTCTGCCGCCGGGATAAGCGCTCCGTCGCGATATGCAGCGTGGGGCTGTGCGCAATAGCGCTCATACTCTATTTCTGCTACACCCCGCCCGAGTCCACGCCCATATACTTCGCTTTCCTCTTCCCGCCTCAAGATTTTTGGGGCAACCCGAGCCTGTTCTACGACCAAGGCGACGTCTCGCCCGGCGATATGTTCACCATAGTGCGGTACCTGCCCTACTTTTTCTGGGGCGCCGCCGCAGGTCCCTTCCTATATCGCACCCGCGAATCCCTGTTGCCAAAGCTGGACGGCAAGTGGAACCGCCCCATAAGCTTTGTCGGGCGCCACGCGCTTATTATCTTCCTAATACACATACCCGTGCTTATGGGCCTACTCTCCCTTCTCACATATCTCTTCATTACCCCCGGAAATTGGGGTTTGTGACATTTTTGAAAATTCGTTTTCTCTTTCGATTCGCCGCTTGCCTTTCATGACTTATACGCAAAAAAATGCTACCGTTTTTAAAATCGTGCGGCAATTTTAAAATGTAGTAAATTTTACATCCGGCGCGCCGCGATCTCCACTCTCGCCGCAAATCTTGGAGAATATACCGCTTTATATTTTTTTGTTTTAATTGACAAAATACGGATTTTATACACTAGTTTTGTGAATATAAACAATCGATTGCGCAATTTTATCCGGACATTAAAATTTATATTGAAAAGCGCGTAAAGGTGTGATAAAATATATAAAAAGAGAGGTGCATTATGTTTACTAAGCAACATCCCATAAGATCCTGTTTGTTCGCGCTTTCCATTGCGCTCATCGTACTCGGTCTCCTGTTTTTGGTCAACGCTATGGAGGCGGCGCCCATCTTCCCCGCTTTCTACGCTATTGAAAACGTGCTCGCAAAATATATCGTCGTCATTATCACGATGGCTTGCGGCATTATGCTGTTTTCAAATCTTTCCACTCAAATCGAACAGGATAAGCTGAGAAACGGCCTCACGATCGGCATCACTACGTTTTCAACCGTGCTCACCGTGCCGCTCGTTTACGTCTTTATCGCCATCTTCCCCTTGAAAGCCACGGGAAAAATGGGTCCTGTAGGTCAAATTATGACTCTGGACAAGATACTCGCCGGTTTCGAGGCATGGTTCGGCAGCGGTGCTTTCCTGTACGTTGTGCTGGTGTTCATGCTCCTGCTCTCCATCGTGTTCATTTCATTCCCCCTGCTCACAGGCGTTCTCGCCGTCAAGGGTAAAACGATAATCGTCGGAAAGCAGAAAAACGGCAAGTTCGGCATCGGGCTCGGCCCCCTTCCCGTCCTCGCCGCCCGCGCCGCTGCAGATACAGAGTCTACCACCTCAGATGAGGATGCCGGCTCCGCCGCGGAGGAGTGATAGGCTAGCCTCATACAGGTTGAGATCAACGCAGATATTCTGTTTATATATCACAAAAATAAAAGGAGAAATTCTATGCCGTCATCAATGAAGATAAATCATGTGGCAAAACACGGCGAAGTGTTTGAAGTTCAACGACTCGCAAGCGAATGTTACGCCTGCGGCGACTACAGATCATATGCCTTTTTGTGGATAAGCTTTGCGCAAAGAGCATGGGCAAGCGACTGCTCCGTTATAGGAGGAGAGGACAACTATTTCACCGTGGGGGAAATTTACGAGCGCGGCATCGGCGTCCCCGTTGACTATCAAGAGGCAATGAAGTGGTACCAGCGAGCCGCCTACCCCAGTGGTCCATGCGTCGTCGATCCCGAAGGAATATACAAAATGGGCTATTTTTATGAACATGGGCTCGGCGTCCCAAGGGACATATCGCAGGCAAAGACCTTGTATGATATGGCTCGCCGTTACGGAAGTCAAAAAGCTAAGGAGGCCCTCGATCGCTTGGGCTGATACCTCAAAACCTCAACCGCTTGACAGCATAATAACAGCCATCGCCCCGATATGCCGAACATTTATGTCGCATATCCCGTGCTGATGGCATTTTTATAGTTACATACGCCCAAAACTCACTACGTTTGAACGCTTTTGGCAAAATTTGATTTTTGAAAACGCCTCGGGCAATTCGTTTTACAGCATTTATTCTGGTGAAAAATTCTTTCAAGAGCCAGCGTTTGGCCTGCGCTGCAAATATAAATATGCCTACTAAACTCGTACGACGCAGCCGGATGCTAAATCCTCAGAAAAAGCGCCGGTGTGTAGAGCTAGGTGACCTTATCTGCCGATATCTCGCTCGCGGCGCGCTGCTTAAAATGCGTAAACCCGCGACCCCCTCTGCCCCGATTTCAACCGATATTCGACACGCAAGCTGAAAATGTCAACACTAATTGAATGGGATTTCTCTTTGCTTTTAAAAGTAAAACTTACAATTCGCCTCGCAAGCGATTTTTACCCACAAAAAGCATTGACATCCCGCCCGCGCTGTGATAATATATAATCCTAGCCGCGTCGGCACGGAGAAGTACCCAAGAGGCCGAAGGGGCTCCCCTGCTAAGGGAGTAGTACGAGTGAATCGTAGCCAGGGTTCAAATCCCTGCTTCTCCGCCATTAGCACCCAATTTGAACCCAAGCGGTACAAGTTGAGTGCTTTTTCTATGTTCGGGGTCTTTCAGTTCGTCAAGTTCGTCCTTGTCGAGTTTTACTTTGGTCGGCACGTCGGGCGAGGTGTTGTAAAAAATATATATGCAGTCGTCAAAAAGGACGACACGATAGATGAACGAGTTGAAAAATTCGTTTTTCTCCTCGTCGTTTTGGTATTTCTTCCTCGCAAAGTA
>CANPWB010000021.1 GCA_947581925.1 uncultured Clostridia bacterium | reverse complement strand
AGGCTGCGTGAAACTCCGACTTTCAGCCCCTCGCATAAGGTTCAGCCGTGCCTCTGACGCGCCGCCTCGTACAATACTACGCCTGCCGCATTACTCGCGTACAGGCTGCGTGAAACTCCGACTTTCAGCCCCTCGCATAAGGTTCAGCCGTGCCTCTGACGCGCCGCCTCGTACAATACTACGCCTGCCGCATTACTCGCGTACAGGCTGCGTGAAACTCCGACTTTCAGCCCCTCGCATAAGGTTCAGCCGTGCCTCTGACGCGCCGCCTCGTACAATACTACGCCTGCCGCTACAGACGCGTTTAAACTGTTCACCTTGCCGTATTGCGGGATGGTCAAAACGCCGTCGCAAAGCTCCTTGGTGAGTCGGTGTATGCCCTCGCCTTCGCTGCCTATGACGATCGCTATATCTCCCGTCAAGTTGACGCATTTTGGGGGTTCACCGTCAAAATCCGTCGCGTAAACCCATATATTCTGCTCTTTGAGCTCCCGTATAGCGTCGTTGAGATTTGTCACCCTCGCGACGGGGATATGCTCCGCCGCGCCCGACGAAACTTTTATCACGGTGTCATTTACGCTCACGCTCCTGCGCTTTGGAATGACGACTCCGCTCGCCCCGAAACACTCCGCGCTCCTGAGTATTGCGCCGAGGTTGTGCGGGTCCGTCACGCCGTCCAAAAGCACGAGAAGGAGTTGCTCGCCCCTGCCGCGCGCCGCGGATATTATTTCGTCGAGAGAGGAGTATTCGAAGTCAGTGACCGCCGCCACTACGCCTTGATGATTGCCGCCGCCCGCAAGCTTGTCGAGCGTCGCCCTGTCGCAAAAACTTATCACCGTGCGCGCCTCTTTCGCAAGCGAGCGCACTTTGTTGAGCGTGGGGGCGCTCTCTCCTTTGATGAGGAAAAGCTTGTCCACGGTCTTGCCCGCGAGATACGCCTCTTTTACGGAATTTCTGCCATAGATATACATAATTTCGCCCTTGCATGCCCGTCTCGAACGATTTTGCCCGAGACGAATTTTTGTCGATATTTACATTTTTTTGTCGCTGTCCACGGCGAGCTTTTCAAGCGTTTTGAATATTCTCCATCTTACGCCCAAAGTTTCATTTTTCCAATACATGTGCCGATTTTTGCCCGCCAAAAGCCAAGAACTACTGCGTATCGGAAGTGCAGTCCTCAAAGCATACGGACAGAAAATACGCAAGGCGCTCCGTCTCGCCCGTGAGATACAGATAGCCCATGACCGCCTCGAAACCGCTCGCCCTCCTGTACTCGGCGGGGTCCGCGTGTTTGGCGGATGTCTGTATTTTGCAATTGCGCGCGCGGCGGAACACATCCTGCTCCGTCTCGTCAAAGAGGGGGAGCAGCTTGCCCGCCTCCTTCGCCTGCGATACCGCGTTGACCACCCGCGTGACTTCGTGATGCAGCGCGCCCGTCTTTGACGACGTACCCACCGTCGCCCTACTGCGGGCGTACAACGATTGCACCGCGTCGCCTATGAACGCGAGCGCCATCGGGTGAAGGGAGAGCGCGTCCTGTTTCGATATGGGTTTTGACAAAGAAAATATCCATTCGTCCGACATAGTTTTATTGTAGCATACATTCAAAACTTTTTCAACTTTAATGCACAGGTTTGTAGGCTCGGCGAAAATGTTGTATGTTTGGTATCGAATAAAAGCGTCAATGGTGGCTTTTTCGGATTTGATGAATAAGAGATAATTTTGCGTTTGCGCTTTTCAAAAATGCGGAGATATGATATAATATTTTTTCGATATGCATTACGCGCGAGGAGAACATATGCCGTTTATCGAAATAAAAGGCGTGAGCTATGTCTATCCGCTGAGAGAGGGCGTAAGCCTCAAAGCGGTCAAGAACCTGTCTCTATCTATAGAGGCGGGCGAGTTTGTCGCGCTTACGGGCATGAACGGCAGCGGAAAATCCACGCTCGCAAAGTTGCTAAACGGGCTTTTCAAGCCTACCGAGGGGGAGATACTCATTGACGGCGTTTCCACTGCGAACGAGGAGCGCATCTTCGACATAAGAAGGCGGGTGGGCATGGTGTTTCAAAATCCCGACAATCAGACCGTCGCGACTTTGATAGAAGACGACGTAGCGTTCGGGCCCGAAAATCTGGGGCTGCCGCGGGATGAGATCATAAAGAGAGTGAACTTCGCGCTTCAAGCCGTGGGTATGAGCGAATACCGAAAACGCGACGCGGCAAAGCTGAGCGGTGGCCAAAAACAGCGCGTCGCCATAGCGGGCGTGCTTGCTATGCGCCCCGACGTGCTCATACTCGACGAGGCTACGTCCATGCTCGACCCCGCGGGGCGCGAGGAAGTGATGGGCGTTGTGCGCAAACTTGTCGAACAAGGCATTACGGTCATAAATATCACCCACAATATGGAAGAGGCGGCGCTCGCAAAGAGAGTCGTCGTGCTGAGGAAGGGACGGCTTGCCATAGACGGAACGCCGTCACAAGTGTTCTCGTCCTCGCTATTCGAATCCTGCGGACTCACCCTACCCCCTGCCGCCGCGCTCGCGAAAGAGCTCAAAGACAGCGGCATCGACGTCGGCACGGTCACGACGGAAGAGTCGTTTGCGGAGGGCATATGCAAGCTGTTGAGATAAAAAACCTTAGCTTTGTGTACTCCAAAGGGACTCCGAATGAGAAACTCGCGCTAGACAATATAAACCTCTCGATCGAGGAGGGCAGCTTTGTAGCGCTGATAGGCGCTACGGGCAGCGGCAAATCCACGCTCATACAGCACCTCAACGGGCTCATAAAGCCGCAGGATAAAAAACAATCCTCCGTCATCGTGGGCGGCAAGAACGCCGCGGACAAAAAGACGCTCAAGACATTGCGATTCGAAGTCGGAATGGTATTTCAATATCCCGAATACCAGCTGTTTGCGGACACCGTGGAAAAGGACGTCGCGTTCGGGCCAAAAAATATGAAACTGCCCGCGGACGAGGTGTCGCGCAGGGTAAAGCGCGCGCTTGAGACGGTGGGGCTTGACTATAATGAGTTTGCGGAGCGCAGTCCCTTCGACCTCTCGGGTGGAGAAAAACGCAGAGTCGCCATAGCGGGAGTCATCGCCATGGAGCCGAAAATACTCGTGCTGGACGAGCCCGTCGCGGGGCTGGACCCGGCGGGACGCGCGGAGCTGCTCGCGCTCATCAAGACGCTGCAAAAGGAGGTGTCGCCGACTGTCATACTCGTCTCGCACAATATGGACGACGTCGCCGCCCTCGCGGACAGAGTCGTCGCCCTCAAGGACGGCAGGATAGTCGCGGACGGCGCGCCGAGAGACGTTTTCTCCCACCGCGGGCTCATCATGGACATAGGGCTTGACTTGCCCACCGCCGCGCGCATCGTAGACAAGCTTGAAAAAAAAGGCATAACCCTCAGCAAGCGCATTATCACTATGGCGGAGCTCAAAGACGCCCTGCTCTCCATCTTTAAAAAGCGCGCGAAAAAGCGCGGCAACAACATGGGGTATGCACAAATAAACGCAGTGACCGACGGCGATAAAAATGCGGACAAAAACGTAGAGGAGCGCGACGAGGCATCTCTCGTAGACGAAAAGGCGAAGGGCGACGAGTCATCTCCCGTGAGCGACGAAAAGGCAGAGGGCGACGGCGCAAAAGATGAGAATGACAGCGGCTCGGCGGGAGGTGGCGAGGATGTTTAAAGACGTCGCCTTCGGGCAATATTATCCCGCAAACTCCGCCGTGCACAAGCTTGACTCGAGGATAAAACTCATACTCACGCTCGTCTACATCATCGGCATATTTTTCGTAAAAAGCTATTTCGGGTTTATGCTTACGGCGGCGCTGCTGATCATAATAATTATAGCGGCGAAGTTGCCTATGGCGAGCGTGCTCAGGAGCGTGAGAGGCATACTTTTGCTCGTCGTGCTCACCTCGATCATCAATCTGTTTATGATCAAAGACGGGGACGTCCTTGTACAGTGGAAAATATTTGTAATCACCAAAAACGGGGTTCATACTACCATAAAGATGGTTTTAAGGCTGGTTTTGTTGATTTCGGGCGCGTCGCTGCTTGCGCTTACCACCACTCCCGTGGAGCTTGCGGACGGGCTTGAAAGCCTTATGAGACCGCTTTCACTCATCAAAGTGCCCGTGCGCGACATCGCCATGATAATGAGCATAGCGTTGCGCTTTATCCCCACGCTTTTCGACGAGACGAACAAAATAGTCTCCGCGCAAAAGGCGAGGGGCGCGTCTTTGGATACGGGCAATATATTCGCGCGTATAAAGGCGCTCATCCCCGTACTCATACCGCTTTTTGTCAGCAGCTTCAGACGGGCGGACGAGTTGGCGTTCGCTATGGACGCTCGCTGTTACAACGCCACGGACAAGCGTACCAAAATGAAAAAACCAAAAATAAAATTTTCGGACGTACTCGCGGCTTTTGTCGTGTTGTCCTTCTTCACCGTCATACTGCTTGAGAGATACTATTTCCCAAGCGTCGGCATAAACATAGACGCAATGATATTCGGAGGGCTGCTATGAGATATCGCGCGGTCATTTCATATTTCGGGGCGGCATACGTCGGGTGGCAGAGACAGCTCAACGGGCTCAGCGTACAGCAGGTCGTGGAGGAGGCTCTCGAGCGCGTGTTCGGGGCTCCCACTCCCTGCACCGCTTCGGGCAGGACGGACGCAGGCGTACACGCCGAGGGGCAAGTCATACACTTCGACGCGGACACCTCTATCCCCGAGGATAAGATACCCTTCGCCGTCAATACCGAGCTCCCCGAGGACGTGAGCATGCTGCTGTGTGAAAAGACGAACGAGGATTTCAATGCGCGTTTCCATGCAAAACGCAAGACGTATTGCTATCGGCTGTACCTCTCCCGCCATCGCCGCCCGTTGCTTGACCCTACGCACGAGCATATCACCGTGCCGCTTGACGTCACGCTCATGCGCGACGCGAGTCATCTGCTCGAGGGCGAACACGACTTCAAATGCTTCGAAGCGACGGGGAGCGCCATAAAAAACACCGTGCGCACGCTGTATCAAGTCAAGATATCCACGGGCAGCCTGCCCACTATACCTATGCCTACTCCCGACCCCGCGCTCGCGCAGGTGCCAATGCTCCTCAATCTGACCGACCCGCGCGAATTCAACTGCACGGTGGACATCTACGTGACGGGCAACGGATTTTTGTACAATATGGTACGCATAATCGCGGGCACGCTGGTATACGTCGGTATGGGCAAGCTCTCGCTCGACGACGTAAAAAAGACGCTCGAGACGGGCGACCGTACACTCGCGGGCAAGACCCTCCCCGCAAAAGGACTGCACCTCATAGAGGTAAATTACGAGGACTTTTGATAAATCGCGGGGACAAAAATGAGACCTTGCCCCTTCGAAATTGCTACGCACAGGGTATATCACGCTCGCTTTGCGAAGTCGCTCAGACAAGGCAAAGTCCGTGTATAAGAACGCTCGGACAGAGGTGGTCATAAAGACAATCCCCTCAGTCCGCGTAATGCGGACAGCTCCCTTGTAATCACCCCACGAAAAATACTTTTCGAGGGAGCCCCGATTTTACCCCAAAAAATCACTTCGTAATTATTTTGGGGACCCCATATCGCTCGAAATGACATTATATATATCCTGTCATGTTGAGCGAAGTCGAAACATCCCCCTTGTTGAGGCACTTCCCCTGCATTAGGGGATTCCTCGACTGCGCTCGGAATGACAGGTGGTACTAGGGGATTGCTCGACTCTATACCCCATAAAATTCGCTTCGCTCATTTCTATGGGGACCCCGATGTCGCTCGGACGGAAGGTCCATTAGTTTGCTCGGACAGAGAGAACAAACCCCTCGGTATGAATGCGAGGGGTTTGTGAAAATGTTGGTACGGAAATTTTGCGGAAGAGACGCTAGGTCGCCTCTATTTCTTTTATCGAGACTTCGTTGCCCTTTAAAAGATAGGTGTGTTCGCTGCCGCAAAGAGGGCATATCTTGCCGTATTGCACGGTAGGATACGTCCCTTTGCAGTCCTCACAATATGTCACCGCGTCTATCTGCTCCACCTTGAGCTTGGCGGCGTCCATAATGGGCTCGCGCTTGACAGCCCAATTCCAGCAATCCTCGAGCAGATGAGGTATCACGGTGGAGACTTCGCCTATCTCAAGCGTGACGGAGTGTACCTTTTGCACATGGTTCTCCTCCGCCACCGCCTTGACGTCGCGAATGATGTAGAATACAACTCCCAGCTCGTGCATCAGTCCGCATTTTCCTCTGCCTTGTGCGTTTTCTTTTCCTTGCCGCCCTTGAAGAGTATCTTGACCGCGCGCTTTGCGGCGTAGGGCAGTATGACCTTGAATTTGTCCTCGGTCGGCACCATATGGCTGCATTCGGGACGTTCGCGGAATAGATGTATCGCGTCGAAGGCGCACTTTGTAGTACATACGCCGCAGCCTATGCACTGATTGGGATCGACGACGGACGCGCCGCATCCGAGGCAGCGCGAGGTCTCGATTTTGACCTGCTCCTCGGTGAGCGTGCCGTGCACGTCCTTGAAGGACTTGTCGCTCGTGTCCGTCTTTGCCTCCTGGCGAGAGGAGTTGTCATAGCTTGGCACGACGATATTGTCCTTGTCGAGCTCTATGAACTGTCTCCTGTTTCTGCCTATCGTCATGTGCGCGTTTTGGACATAGCGGTGCAACGATTCCGCCGCCTCGTGTCCCTGCGCTATCGCGTCTATTGCGAACTTGGGGCCCGTAAAGACGTCGCCGCCCACAAATACGTCGCTATCCGCGGTCTGATAGGTCAACTTGTCCGCCTTGGGCGAGTTTCCCTTGCCCAGCTCTATCTTGCTGCCTTCGAGCAATTTGCCCCACTCTATGCGCTGCCCTATCGCGAAAACTATGTTCTCGCACTCGACGGTGAGCGTGTCGTTCTCGTCGTACTTGGGCGCGAATTTGCCCTTTTCGTCCGTGACGGAGAGACACTTCTTGAAAACTATCGCGTACGCTTTTCCGTCCTTGACGAGCACCTCCTTGGGACCGTAGCCGTTTGAGATCTCCACGCCGTCCTCGAGGGCTTCCTCAACCTCTTCCGCCGACGCGGGCATGCCGTCCTTAGGCTCGAGGCAGAACATCTTTACATTGTCCGCGCCCGAGCGAGCGGACACTCTCGCCGCGTCTATAGCGACGTTGCCGCCGCCGACTACGACCGTCCTGCCGCTGACTTTGACGTTCCCGGTGTTCGCCACGCGCAGGAAATCGACAGCGGTGGTCACGCCCTCGGCGTCCTCGCCCGCAACTCCCGGCAGTCTGCCGCCTTGACAGCCTATCGCAATGTAGAAAGCCTTGTAGCCCTGCTTACGCAAGTCGTCGAGAGTGATATCCTTGCCGACTTCGACGCCGCACTTTATCTCGACGCCCATTTCGCGCATTATGTCTATCTCCGCCTCGATGACATCCTTTTCGAGCTTGTATGAGGGGACGCCGTAGGTCAACATACCGCCCGGTTTTTGCTGTTTTTCAAACACCGTGGGCAGATAGCCCTTTTCCGCAAGATAATACGCGCAGCTCAGACCCGCGGGGCCGCCGCCGATAATGGCTATCTTGTGCTCCCACCTCTTTTGCAGGTTGGAGCCTATGACTATGTCGGGCACAAAGCGGTGTTCCGCCTTGAGATCCTGCTCCGCAATGAACTTCTTGACCGCGTCTATGGAGACCGCCCTGTCTATCGTGCCACGCGTACAGGCGTCCTCACAGCGGCGATTGCATATCCTGCCGCATACCGCGGGGAAGGGGTTTTCGCGCTTGATGAGCTGGAGCGCCTCTCTGTACTTGCCCTCCGCCGCCTTCTTCAGATAGCCCTGTACCGCGATGTGTGCGGGGCATGCCGTCTTGCAGGGAGATGTGCCCGTATCATAGCAGTTGACGCGGTTGTTGTCGCGATAATCCTCGTCCCACTTGTCCTTGCCCCACTTTTTGGCGTCGGGAAGTTCATGCAAAGGATACTCTACTTCACCCTGCTTTGTGCAAAGTTTTTGACCCAGCTTGACCGCGCCCGCGGGGCAATACTCCACGCATCTGCCGCAAGCGACGCAATTTTTGCTGTCAACGCGCGCTACGTATGCCGAGCGCGACATGTTGGGAGTGTTGAAAAGTTGGGACGTCCTGAGCGCGTGGCAGACGTTGACGTTGCAGTTGCAAATCGCGAATATCTTTCCTTCGCCGTCTATATTGGTCACCTGGTGGACGTAGCCGTTGTCCTCCGCGTTTTTGAGTATCTGCATAGCCTCTTCATAGGTGATGTCTCTGCCCTTGCCCGTCTCGCGGCAGTAGTCCGCCATATCGCCCACGCCCATGCACCAGTCGCGGTAGTCGTCGGCGGCGCCCTCGTCGAGGGTCTTCATTCCGTAGCGGCAGGAGCACATGCTGACGCCGATATGCCCCTCGTACTTTTTGAGCCAATAGGAGATGTGCTCGATGTCCATGGTCTCGTTCTCCATGGATATCGCCTTTTCGACGGGTATGACGTGCATGCCTATGCCCGCGCCGCCGGGAGGCACCATATGCGTGACCTTTTCAAGCGGCAAAAACGCCATGCGGTCGAAGAATATGGGGAGCTCGGGGTGCTCTTTGATGTATTCCTCACGCATATTCATATATTCCGCAGAGCCCGGCACGAAGGGCGGCAACCAATAGCGGCGCACGTGCGGAGCGCCCTTTATGGGGCCGTTTTTGTCGTAGTGGTCGCCGTAATCGTACTGCAAAATGCCGATATGCGACATCTCGTCAAGCAACTTTTGAAATTTTTCCTCGTCGCCCGGCTTGACCTTGCACAGCTTGAGCATTTGCTCGTAAGTGTACTTTTGGCGCACCTTCATCTTGAGCCCAACGTCCGCCATTTCATCCGTGACGAGACAGGCAATACCCCAATACTCGGGGTCGTCCGCGGTGACCTTGTGCCCTATGCGATCCGTGATCTTCTGCGCGAGCTTGAGCAGTTTTTTGCTCGGATTTGCTTCACCCTTGTGTTCGGGCGTGAATTTTGTACTCATCTCAGGCATTTATTTTTCCTCCCTTTGCTTTCTTACTTGATCTATGAGCCATGCGGCAAATTTGTCTACGCCCTCTCCCGTGAGCGCGCTTATCTCTATGACTTCGGCGCGCGGATTGCGCATGCGAATGTAGCCCTTGCACCGCTCTATGTCGAAATCGAAATACTTTGCGACGTCTATTTTGTTTATAAGCACGAGGTCGCATACCGAGAACATAAGCGGATATTTGAGGGGTTTGTCGTCGCCCTCGGGCACGGAAAGTATCATGCAATTTTTTGTAGCGCCAGTATCAAATTCCGCAGGACACACGAGATTGCCTACGTTTTCAAGTATGCAAAGGTCTACGTCGTCAAGCGCGAGCCCGTCCAGTCCCTGCCTCGTCATCTCCGCGTCGAGGTGGCACATCCCGCCCGTGTGCAGCTGTATGGATTGCACTCCCGTCGCGGCAAGTATTTTCTTTGCGTCCACGTCCGAATCTATGTCCGCCTCCATAACCGCGACGCGCAACTTGTCCTTGAGCAGGTTTATCGTCTTGATGAGCGTGGTCGTCTTGCCGCTGCCCGGCGAGGACATGAGATTGAGCAAAAATACGCCCTTGCGTTTCAGCTCCTCACGGAGCTTCGCCGCGTCGGCGTCGTTGTCCGCAAACACGCTCTTTTTGATCTCGATGATTTTGACTTCGTCCATTTTCCCTCCGTATACAAGCGTGATTTTCTTCGGATCGCGCCCATTTAGCGCGCAATCTGTCAATTAAAGGATACTACTTCGCCGCCCCGCTGTCAATATACAAATATATGTAAATATATTATATCGTGATGACAATATAAAGGTGAAAAGAAAGGTGAAAAGGCGCTGACCTGCAGGGCAAATAAAAGACACGGCGTATAATAAACTCGGACAGGGGTGGATGGAGAATGAGACCCCGAATGCGCTTATCTTGCGTTGCGCTAGATAAAGTATTACGGGGTCCCCTCGAAATTACGCAGTGATTTTGTGGGGTGAGGACTTGGGGATGCTTCGACAGGCTCAGCATGACAACGAGAGACGAGGGGATTTCTCGACAGGCTCGAAATGACAGGTGAGTATAAGGGCACTCGGACAGAGGGGACGGCGTATACCGCGCTGCAAAACGCGGAGATGGCGCTTGCAAATCGCCGCGATATCCTGTATACTGAGGGCGTGATCAAAGTCGTGCTTATTGACATAGACAACACGGTCATGGATTTCGACCGCTGTTCAAAGCGCAGTATGCGGCGCACCTGCGAGGATTGGGGCATACCCTTTGAGGACGGCATGTTTGACGCGTTCAAGCGCTACAACGACCGCCGCTGGCAGGAGATTGAGAGGGGCGAGCTTACGGTGGCGCGCCTTTTCGAGGTGCGTTGGAAAGAGGTGTTCGCCTACCTCGGCATACCCATTTCGGACGGTCCCAAATTCGAGCGCGATTTTCACGTCTACCTCAACGTCAGCGACATACCCGAGGACGGCGCGAAGGAAACCCTCGCCTACCTCTCCAAAAAGTATCGCGTATTCGCCGCGTCCAACTCCAACACCATGAAACAGGAGCTCCGCCTCCAAAAGACGGGCATGCTGCAATATTTCGAGGGTCTTTTCCTATCAGAAGATATGGGCGCGACAAAGCCCGACCGCGCGTTTTTCGACATAATTTTCTCAAATCTGGGCGGCGTGACGCCCGAGGAGACTGTGATGATCGGCGATTCGCTGTCTGCGGATATCGCGGGGGCGGCGGCGTACGGCATTCGCACGGTGTGGTACAACAAAGCGCGACTTTCATACGACTCTTCTTGCCCACCCGCGGACTTTGTCATATACGATATGCGCGACGTGAGAAACATATTGTAGCGTTTTGATTGTACTCTCTGCCCTGCCGTTTCAGAGTCTGAACAGCGGGAGATTTTTTATTTGCCTAGGCAAAATGCAAAAAATTCGCATTTGTTAAAAATAAAAATCTTTAATTTTTTATTTTTTGCAAAATAATGCTCGTCATCGCTTGCTTTTTTTGAAAAATAAGTCTAAAACTTAAATGCACACCTTGAGATGTGCAAATTTTTTAGGCGGGTGCAATGTGCGCAAGTTGGCTTTGAAAAAAGAATACGATATGACAAGCGGGCCGCTTTTCGGCAAGATAGTCGCGCTTGCGCTGCCCCTCGCGCTGTCGGGGATATTGCAGCTGCTTTTCAACTCCGCCGACCTCGTCGTCATAGGTCAATTTTCCGCGACGAGCACGGAATCGCTTGCGGCGGTGAGCTCGAACAACGCCCTCATAAACCTGATAGTCAACGTCTCTATCGGCTTGTCCGTGGGCGCGAACGTCGTTATGGCGCACGCCATAGGCGCGAAGGACGGCGAGCGCGCCGAGCGCGTTTTGCATACGTCCATGCTCCTCTCCGTCATATGCGGCGTCGCAATGGGCATAGTGGGCGTGTTTATGGCGCACCTCTTCCTTGCGTGGATGAAAACCGACCCCGCCGTGATCGGCAAGGCTACGGACTATCTTCGCATCTACTTCATCGGCACCCCCGCAAACATAATCTACAACTTCGGCGCGGCGATACTGCGCGCAAAGGGCGATACAAAGCGCCCCCTTTTCTACCTCGCAATAGCGGGCGTGCTCAACGCTTGCCTCAACCTGATCTTCGTCATATGCGCAGGACTTGACGTCAAAGGCGTGGCTATCGCGACGATAGTGTCTCAATACATCTCCATGATACTCGTGATCATCGCGCTGCTGAGAGAAAAGGGCTACTGCAAAATGGAGCTCAAAAAACTCACCATCAAAAAGCGCGAGCTTTTCGATATCCTCAAAGTGGGGCTGCCGTCGGGCATACTCAGCTCTTTCTTCTCTATCGCGAACGTCATCATACAGTCAAGCATAAACGGCTTCGGTCCCGCGGTCATGGCGGGCAACTCCACGGGCTCCGCGCTGGAGGGCTTTGTGTATACGTCTATGAACGCCGTCTCAAGCACGGCTACCACCTTCGCGGGACAAAACTACGGCGCGAAAAAGTACGACCGCATAAACACCGTGATGTGGGAGTGCTCCTTGCTCATAGTCATAATAAGCGTGGTCATGGGCGGCGCGATACTCCTGCTCGGCAGGCCGCTTGCGTCCATTTACTCCCCCGACCCGGAAGTCATAAACTTCTCGTTTGAACGCAACAAAGTCATCCTGCCGATATACTTCATTTGCGGCATAGTCGAGGTGCTTGTGGGGTGTTTGAGGGGCATGAACTATCCTATAATCCCGATGATACCTTCCTTCCTGTGTGTGTGCGTGTACCGCATAATCTGGGTGTACACCGCCTTCCGCGCTACGCCGACGACCTTCATTCTTTATCTGAGCTACCCTATAAGCTGGGTGCTCAATATAATCATAGACGCCGTGCTGTACGCGATATTTTTCAAGATAATGACGCAACCAAGCAAAGTCATGCGCGGCTACATCAAGACGGCGACCTACGCGCGAGCCCCTATCCCCAAAACTTACGACGTTCCTGCAATTTGAACCGAAAAACAAATTTTTACGATAAAAACCACACTTAATAACCGCGAATTATATCATGCCGTTAAAATAATTGAGATTTATACGATCAATGTTTATTTTTAAGTTTTGAATGTTTCTTGAATGAACGGCACAAACCGTTTCTTAGGTTATGCGCATATAAAGATCCACTACCTATACAAAAGGACAAAACTGTCCGCCAATTTTATTATCGATCATATTTTTGGCGTTTTATCTCCGCCGAAACTTCTCACAAGCAAAGCAATATCAACATCATAAAGCAGGTCTTCAAAGGGGATCTCCAAGGTTTTGATCATAGCAACGATGTTGGAAAGAGTGGGTTCAACCTTGTTCAGCTCCCATTGGCTGACTTGCTGTTGAGAAACCCCCAGCTTTATTGCGAAATCGCGTTGCGACATATTTTTTGCGACCCTTTCCGCCCTTAGATTTTCTCCGAATGTTCTCATATGTCCCGAATTTTACAAATTTTTCTTGACATTACAATAAATTTTATGTAATATGACATTATACATAATATATTATGTGAAATTAAATTCCAAAAACACGTAAAGGTGGTGAAATTATGAGAAAATTGAAATTGCTATCCGCACTTGTGGCGATCGTGGCGCTCTTGTCGATATGCCTTACTGCATGCGGGCTGTTCGGAGAACCAAAGGACGCGCCAAAAGTAAAGTTTTCCACGATAACCGTTTATGTAGGCGACATCCCGCAAACATTTACCGCCACAAACGATACTACCGTAGACGTGGGTCCGCTGTCGCAAAGCGGCGGTTACCTCGTTGGCATAGAAGACTCGGCAGGGCGAAAATATTTCGACGAAGCGGGCCGCTCTTTGCTGCCGTGGAATGACGCGAACCCCACAATTTTTTACGCAAAATTCGCGCCTTTAAACACTCTTTCTTACACTTTTGAAACTATGGCAAACAAAACTATAAGCATAGGCACACAAGAGGACTATGAGATTCACAGTTTCGCCTATAGTTTTCAAAACACAAAAGAGGTGCAATTTTTGTCCGCGCTCAAAGGAAATCCCGAAAGACAAGTTCAAATATCTTATTCATTTGACGCAAAAAAACAGGACAATATTTGGAAACCCAATCTCTATGTAAAAGTCTATGCCAACGGCGACGAGACCTTGCAGTCCATCACGATAAACGAACAGTCTGTTGATTTCAAGCATTATTCCTACAGCGTCACCGTCCCTGCAAGGAGACTTACAAACGGATTTAAAATATCCTTTATGAACACCGATTTCGCGCTTTGTGCCAAATATATAAAATATGTCGATTGCAAAATAGAAATTTTGGGGGAATGAAGTGAAACATCAAATCAAAAAAATTGTATATATTGTCCTTGTGCTTATCCTCTTATCATTGCTCGCGGGAGGGCTTGCGGCATGCAACAGCGGTCATTGGATCTACGTCACCTACTATTATAACAACGAACTGTTGGAGCAAGAAAAGTATTGGGAGTACAATTGGTCAATGCACGGATCTATCAACGGTGACGCGCATGAGGATGACCTCGTGTGGGACAAGGACAGCGACAATGTCATGACCACAGTCAAACGCCTCTGCAATAAACTGTATTCCGAACGCGGGAAAAAAGTGTTTTTCGCCGCAAAAGATTTTCTTGACGGAAAATACACGCAAACGCATCATCTCTACATTCACTCTGTCTATTCATACACATATGGCGAATGCAAATTCAATCTCTCGACAAACTCTCTTGAAACAAACTCCAAATGGATAGTTTCTCTTGATCTTTTATACACAGAAACGAAAAACAACTACATTCTTGTGGCAAGAGACGAGCCGTAAAAGCTGCCTTTGGGCAGTTTTAGATCAAGATAATGAGAGTCCTCGCGTATGCCACGCGCGATTGGCGCCTGGGCGGCGATTTTGGGGCATAAAGCGAGGCCTCCTCTTTACTTTTGAATTGGCTTATGCCCATCGCGAGGCTATATTTGACGGGCTTGCGCATATCGCCTCGAAGTTTCTTAATAACGTAGCGCCGCTCGCGTTTGAAAACGCGGTGTTTTTATATCGTCTACGCGCCTTACTCTTTACATTTTGTATGCGAGATGCTATAATTAATCATCATTGTTGTAAGGAGAACAAAAAAATGCAGACATTCGGAGATATTCTGAACGAACTCAAAACCAAAACAAAAGCGGAACTCAGCGACATCGTGCAAAACTACGCCGACAAAGCCGCGCAAGAGATCGGAAAGTACATGAACGGAAACACAAAATTGGCGAGCTATACCGTGTTTTCGACGGTCATCGGAACAGTAATTTCAGACGGCTATTTCAGCGAGGAAGAGTATGAAGTCGCAAAACCCGTCATCGACATGATAATGGACGAGGACGTCTCATATGAGGATGTAGCCGAGGGCATAAAGCTCGCCAACCTCGATCTTAGCAACTTTAACGCCGCTGTAGACCTCATCGCAGAAGCAGGAGATAAGGAGCTCAACTATGCGCTGTTCGTACTTTGCGCCGCTCTGTGCGTCGCGGACAAGGATCTGAAAATGGAAGAGCTTGCGTGGCTGAACAAGTTTGCGGGCTGATACGCTCCGCGGCGGGAGCAATCCAAAATATACGACAAATCCCGCCCTCATATCGCACTTTTCAAGCACCGCGGGCATAAAATATCTCTTGACATTTATTCACTCCGCTGTTAGAATTATTTTTAGTGCGCGATATATGAGACGCGCCCCGCGCGCCGAGTATAAATGCCAAAAGCAGAAACCAAATAATAAGGAGATATGAAATTATGGAAACCCTCATGGACATCTTGAATGACATGACAACAAAAAGCAAAATCGAGCTTCGCAACATGGTAGACAATCTTGCGTGCACAGCATTCCAAGGTTTGAAACAAAACATGGATTTTCAAGAGGCATGCTACAGCATCCTCACCACAGTGCTGGCAACAGTGTCCGCCGACGGATATTTCAACCAGGATGAGTATTATGTCGCGCTGCCGGTCATCGAAGCAATCCTTGGCGACGGCTACACCTATGAGCAGACTCTGCAACTGATCAGAGAGACAGGCATCGACTCTGACAGAGTGAGAGACGCAATGGACTATTTTGTGGACAACACCGATCAAACCACAAAGTCTGCCCTCTTCCTCATTTGCGGCGCGATCTGCGCGGCAGACAAGAAACTCAACGACAAGGAACTCAACTGGCTCAATCAGCTCGTCGGCTGATCCTCTCGGCTAAAATGCAAAAAGATCCGCTCCCGTCTCGGGAGCGGTTTTTTTTGCGAAAATCAAAATCGTCACTCGATATAAATCGTATTGAAATTTTTAATAATTAAAATGAACTCGATATACAATGTATTGCGGTTTGGGCGGGTTCAACGGAGTTTGGACTTGACATAGTCGAGGAGGGCGTTAAAATCGCCGTGGGGATAGCGGGAAATATTCTCGCCGTTTTTGTTGATGAGGCATGTGGGGTTGAGAAATACGTCTATGCCAAGCGTGTTTGCGATCATATCCTCGCCCACGTCGTTGCCTACCATGAGGCACTCCTCGGGGGAGGCGCCTATAAGCGAGAGTATCTCGCCAAAATAGCGCGGGTTTGGCTTTGAAAAGTGCATGAGCTCATAGGACGTGAACATCATGAAGTCCTCGGGGTCCGCGCCCGTCCACTTAAGGCGAGCCCTCTGCCCTATCTCGGGGAAAAAGGGATTGGAGGCTAGCACGAGCTTTAGTCCCATAGCCTTCAGCGCCTTGATCGTAGGCGCGACAAGCGGGTCGAAACCGCATACCGCCCTTACCTCGTCAAAAGCGGAGGCGTAGTACTCATTCATTATGACCTCATCCTCGCGCGCCTTTTGTCCGAAAACGCCTTCCATGACCTGCCAGAATGCCTCGCTGTTCGTCCTGCTGCCGTCGTTTAAAGTCATCGCGACGGTGCCCTTCCACATCGCGGTGACGAGTTCGTCCTTCTTGTAGCCGTGCGGAGCGAGATATTTGGACAGCGAAGAAAAATACGCCGCGACAAACTCTTCAAGCACCATCGGGAGCAACGTCCCGTCCATATCAAAAAATACGTATTTGAGCATAAACCCACCTTTATCCGTTCAAAATGTTCGCATTATCCTCGTTTTAGAGCGATATGCGGCGATATCATCTTTTTGTATGCAAAGCGCTTTTCTAAGGCGCTCGCCACAAAAGCTATCCCTTTCGCTTGTCAAAAGTCAAGCGCGCTTTCCCTCATAAAAGCTATTTCCTCTTTAGCGCCGTCAAGGACGTTTTTGTCTTCCGTCGTCCTTACAAAGAACTTTCCGCCGTCGAAATACGCATATTCAAACAGCGCGTCCTGACTTTTGAGCGTCTCGAAGAGGCGCAAACGCTCATAACGCTTGCAGAATATCCTGTCCTTGTACACGTCGAAAAAGAATGGCGCGGTCGTATACATTTTGAAGTCCGCTCGCTCGTCTATGGCGGAGAGCAGCATTGGCACTGTGCCGCAATATCCCGATTCCACGACGATGAGTTTGTCATATGGTATGGAGTCGAGCAGGCGCGCGAGCGTATCCTTGACGCGCGGATATGCCATGAGAGTCTTTGTCGTTTCGCGCACGAAAAACTCCTTGAACTCATTGAAGTCGGCTATTCCCTCTTCCGCGCCCAAATATATGGGGAGCCTTATTTTGTCGTCGAAATTCTCCTCGCCGGATATGTCCCTCAAAAAAGCGCGCCCTATGGGATAGGCGTACAGCCCCTCGCCTCCGTCCTTTGCAAAATACATATACGGCAAGAGGCAATCGCGCAACAAAAATATGTAGGCGGCGTCCTTCTCCCGACATATGAAGCGACTGAAATCGGCTATGTCCGAAAGCAGATCGCTCCCCTCGGGTCGCGCGGGTTTTGACAGATCGGCGGTCAACGCGCTCAAAAAAGCGTCAAGCTCCCTCTCGCGTTTGCCATATACTGTGGGAGCATGCGCCTTAAATACGGCAAAAGGCTGAGCGCCGTTACGCACGAGCACGGCTTTCAGCCTTGTGACACAATGAAATTTGTCCTCCAGATGCTCGCTGAGCGTATGATATTCCTCATCGGAGAGGTCGTCAAGCACTTTGAGGAGCTGTTTCGCCTCATATATCTGCGCGTCCGAGAGCACCCCGCCCTCATACTCGTCGAGCTTGCGAGCATAATATTTTTCATTGAAAGACAAAAAGCCCATAGCCGTCCCATGCCGCTTGCCGCGAGGCGTCCGTCCCGCCCTATTGCGAGCGGACGAACTGCGTCACAGCTCGACAAGCTCATACTCCCTGCTGCCGACGCCGAGAGCCGCCGCCGCTTCTATGGTATGCACGCCGTTTCTGCTCTCTATGCGCTTGAGCAGGTGCTTCTGCCCCGGGTCGTCCTTTGCGGCATAGACGAGGTCGATACACGCCTGGTCTATCGCGACGGGATCCGTCGAGACGAGCACGCCGATATCCTTCATGCAGGGGTCCTCCGCCTTGGCGCAGCAGTCGCAGTCAACGGACATATTTTTCATGACGTTGACATAGACGGCGTTTCCATTGAAATAGTCCACCACCGAGGACGCCGCGTCCGCCATAGCCTCGAGAAACTTGTCGTGATTTGCCGTCCACATGAGTTTGGGATGCCCCGCGCCGTGTATATACGCCTTGCCGTAGGACGAGGCTATGCCGATGGAGAGCTGTTTGAGCGCTCCGCCATAGCCGCCCATCGGGTGTCCCTTGAAGTGGGACAGCACGAGCAATGAGTCGTAATTTGCCAGATCCTTGCCCACAAAATTCTTCTTTATGACCTTGCCGTTTGGAATGTCCAGCTGAAGGTCGGGACCTTCCGCGTCGAGCAGGTCCACCTTGAAAAACTTGCTCCAGCCGTGTTTTTCAAAGGTCTTGAGATGTTTTTCGGTGGTATTGCGCTCTCCGTCATACGCGGTGTTGCACTCGACGACTGTGCCGCCCACATACTCTACCGTGGGCTGCCAAAACTCGGGATGAAGGAAATTTTGATTGCCTACCTCGCCCGAATGCACCTTGATGGCGACGTTTCCGCCGAGCTCCTTACCCAAAGTCTTGTACAACTTGAGCACGCTTTCGGGAGTTATCTCCCTCGTAAAATAAACCTTGACTGCCATACGCACCTCCTATATACGAATATAATAATATAATCTCTTTCTTAAATCAACAATAAAAAATCTTATAATTTCAGAATTTTTTGCAAATCTTTATAAAATCTTAATGCTGTCGCTGCGATATTTTATGTGATTTTTATGCGGCGAGTGCGATAATATCCAAAAGCGAGGAAATATGAAGACCATCCTTAAAAGGCTTACGGGCGCACAAGTGATAGCCCTCGGGTTTGCGGGGGCGATAATAGCGGGCACACTGCTGCTGCTTTTGCCGTTTGCGACAAAAAGCGGCAAGTGCGCGGGCTTTATGAACGCCTTTTTCACCGCTACGTCCGCCATGTGCGTCACGGGGCTCGTGGTGCAGGATACCTCGACGTATTGGTCTGTCTTCGGGCAGGTCGTCATACTGCTGCTCATTCAGATAGGCGGCATGGGCGTAGTCTCGTTCGCGGCGCTCATCGCTATGCTCGCGAGGCGGCGCATAGGGCTTTTCGAGCGGAGCACCTTGCAAGAGGCTATATCCGCGCCGTCCATTGGCGGCATAGTGCGACTCACGGGCTTTGTGCTCATCTTTACGGCGATAATGGAGGGGCTTGGGTTCGTCTTGCTGTTGCCCGTATTTTGCAAACAGTTTGGAGCTATAGGCATATGGTACAGCCTTTTCCACTCCATATCCGCATTTTGCAACGCGGGATTCGACATCGTGGGCAAGGGATATTCCTCCCTCACCGCATACGCCGCAAACCCCCTGCTCAACATCACCATAGTGATACTCATCGTCGTCGGCGGCATAGGCTTCACCACTGTGCACGACGTCTTTACGCACAAATTCCGTCTGCGCTCCTACTCCTTGCAGAGCAAGATAATACTCATCACAAACGCCTTTTTGCTTGTCATCCCCGCGCTGTATTTCGGCATATTCGAGTTTAAGGGCATGCCCGTCTCAGAGAGGATATGGACAGCTATTTTTCAATCCGTAACGACGAGGACGGCGGGATTCAATACGGCGGACCTCACGACGCTCAGCGACACGGGCATAGCGTTTATGATATTCCTCATGCTCGTGGGCGGCTCCCCCGGCTCCACAGCGGGCGGCATGAAAACGACGACGCTTGCCGTGCTTGTCATCACAGCTATATCCGTATTCCGCCGCAAAGAGGACGCAAATTGCCTGCGCCGCAGGCTGCCCGAAAGCGCCGTCAAGGGCGCGGTCGCCATACTCATATTATACCTCATGCTCTTCTTTGTCGGAGGCATGGCGATAAGCGGCATAGAGGGGCTTCCTCTCACGGTATGCCTCTTCGAGACGGCGTCCGCGGTGGGCACGGTGGGGCTCACGCTCGGCATAACGCCGACGCTTACGGCGGGATCCAAAGTCATACTGATCATACTTATGTACCTCGGCAGAGTGGGCGCGCTGACGCTCGTGTTTGCGGCGTTCACCTCGCGAGTTAAAATTTCGGCAAAACTTCCCGAAGAGAAGTTGACCGTAGGATAAAGGAGAACTATGAAAAACATTTTGCTTATCGGGCTCGGCCGTTTCGGACGGCACATCGCGGAGGAGCTGTACAGGCTTGATCATCGCATTATGGCGGTGGATATGGACGAGAACAGAGTAAACGCCGTGCTCGGCTTTGTGACAAACGCGCAGATCGGCGACAGCACGGACAAACTTTTCCTGTCCTCTTTGGGTGTGGACAATTACGACGCGGCGATAGTAGCCATCGGCGACGACTTTCAAAGCTCGCTTGAGACGACTTCCCTCTTGAAAGAGCTGGGATCTAGGCACGTCATTGCGCGCGCAGCTACGGAAGTCCACGAGAAATTCCTGCTCAGAAACGGCGCGGACGAGGTCATTTATCCCGAAAAAGAGCTCGCAAAGTGGACGGCGGTCAAATGCACGTCCGACCACATCCTCGACTTCATACCCATTGACGGCGAGCTGTCCATACTTGAGATAACCGTTCCCGATCAATGGCGCTCAAAGAGTATAGTCGCGCTGGACATCCGCAAAAAGTACGGCATAAACATACTCGGCATACGCAGAAACGGCAATATCGAGCTGAGTTTCGATCCATCGACCGTACTGACGGACAAAATGTCCCTGTACGTAGCGGGAGATATGCGCGCCATAAAGAAGTGTTTTCATCTGTGAGGCCCTGATATGAAAAGAGACGACACATGTATAGATATTGATGTGACGGACATGGCCCTGCTCGGTGCGCTCGCATCTCTCCCCGACAGGTGCAGGAGCCTCAATCCCTTCCTGCGCTGTACGGTGGGAGTGGAGCGCGAACAAGACATCTTGAAAAGGCTGAGGCGACGCAGATCCGACATCGCGATCGTAAGCGCTAAGAGCGAAAATTCGCGCGCAACTACTTCGCTTTGCGTGGGCGCGTACAGGATAGTTTGGCTGAGTAGGGACGTCTCGGATCCAAAGCGAGAGTGGATCGTAGGGCTCATCGCGGATATGCTCAAACAAAATGATGTACACGGCGCGGACGGTGTGCTATAATATAGCATATGGAAAGCGTTAAAGATGAAAATCGGGATATGCCTTTAAACGGCGAACACGTGCTCGTGTGCCTGTCGTCGGCGCCCTCCAACGCGCGCATAATACGCACGGCGGCGGAGATGGCAAAGGCATACGGGGCGAGATTTACCGCGCTGTTCGTGGAAACTCAGAGCCTAGAAAAGGCGTCCCCCGAAAATAAGTCCCGCCTTCAAGCGAATATGGAGCTCGCTACGGAGCTCGGCGCGGAGATAGAGACGGTGTTCGGGGACGACATCGCCTATCAGATCGCGCGATTTTCGGAAGAGGCGGGCATTACAAAACTTGTCATAGGCAGGAGCACTTTCACAAAAAACCGCTTGCTCAGAAAATCCAATCTCGTGGAAAGCTTGCTTGCCTACGCGCCCGAAGTCGAGATACACATAATACCCGACAGGTCCGCGGACATCAGATATTTTCCAAAGCGTTCGCGCGGGGGCTGGCGCGAGATACTTGAAAATTTGGCGATAAGCTTCGCCATTTTAGGCGGCGCCACAGCGATATGTTACCTCTTTCAATGGCTGGGCTTCGCGGACGCGAATATGATAATGGTGTACATTTTGGGCGTGCTGGTGACGTCCGTCGCGACTTTGAGCATAGCCTTCAGCATGATATCATCCTTGGCGGGAGTGCTACTCTTCAACTTTTTGTTTATCGCCCCCAAATTTTCTCTCGCCACAAACGGGACAGGCTATCCTATGACCTTTCTCATAATGTTTTTGACGGCGTTCCTATCGGGACTGCTTGCTCAACGTTACAAACAGCAGGCGAACGTCTCCCACAAGATAGCGCGCCGCTTGAGGCTGCTCTTCGACACGAACAAGCTCCTCTTCGCGCAGACGGATCGAGACAAGATAATCTCCCTTACGGCGGAACAGCTCATAAAGCTTTTCAAATCCGACGTGCTCATTTTCGACGGGGATATGGACGCGGCATACTTCCCCCAAAACCCCTCCGCGCCCGCAATTTACGACGTTGATATGGAGAAAAGGCGCGCGGAGATGGTTATGAGCGGCGTATCTTCAAAGGACGAGGACGGCGAGGCGAAATTCTTCTATCTCCCTCTGCGCGTGAACGACAAGCTGTACGGCGCGGTGGGCATAGACGGCGCGGGACTGAGCGCGTTTGACCGCGACACCTTCTCGTCCGTAGCGCTTGAGTGCGCGCTCGCCCTCGACAACGAATATAACCGCCGCGAAAAAGAGCAAGCCACCATAATGGCGAGCAACGAACAGCTGCGCGCAAACATACTGCGCTCCATATCCCACGACTTGCGCACGCCGCTTACTTCGATATCGGGCAACGCGGCAAATCTGCTTGAAAACGGTGAAAAATTCGACGCCGAAACGCGAAAACAGCTGCTTTCGGACATATTGAGCGACTCGGATTGGCTCATCAACCTCACCGAAAACCTGCTTGCGTCCACGCGCATGGAGGACGGAAAACTTGGGCTGAGGCTCACAGACGAACTTATTGACGACATTGTGGACACTGCAGTAGAATATTGCAAAAAGCGCGCAAACGGACACTTTATCTCGCTGAAATCATGCGATAAACTTATGTTTGTGAGCGTTGACGCAAAACTCATCGTACAGGTGCTCGTCAACCTCATAGACAACGCGGTCAAGTATACGCCCGAGGGCTCGCATATCACGGTATGCATAGAGGACGCTTTAGAAAATGTGCGCGTGCGCGTTATAGACGACGGTGGAGGCATATCCGACGAGGACAAGCCGCACGTGTTCGACAAGTTTTTCAGCGGCGACTCTAAACTTTCGGACAGCCGCCGCTCGCTTGGGCTTGGGCTTTACCTTTGCAAAGCGGTAATCGAGGCACATGGGGGCGAAATACGCCTCGAGGACAACACGCCTCACGGTTGTATATTTGAATTCGAGCTCAAAAAAAAGGAGATCACGATAAATGAGTAAGCCGTTGATTTTGGTAATTGAGGACGATCCGTCCGTGCGCAATCTCATCGTCACCACCTTGAAGGCGAACGAGTACAGCTTTATCGCCGCGGGTTCGGGCGAGGAAGGCGCCTCGCAAGCGGCGACCCACAACCCCGACATAATTTTGCTCGACCTCGGACTCCCCGATATCGACGGCGTGGAAGTCATAAAACAGGTTCGCGGCTGGGCTATCACCCCTATAATCGTGATAAGCGCGCGCAGCGACGACTCCGACAAAATTGCCGCCCTCGACGCGGGCGCAGACGACTATCTGACAAAACCCTTCTCCGTCGAGGAATTGCTTGCAAGGCTAAGAGCTACTCAACGCAGGCTCGCCTATATGAACAGCGCGAGCTCCTCTTCCGTGTTCGAGAACGGCGGCCTCAAAATAGACTACGCCGCGGGCTGCGTCTATTTGAACGGCGAGGAGCTGCACTTGACCTCCATCGAGTACAAACTTCTCTGCCTTCTCGCGCAAAATGTCGGCAAAGTCCTCACCCACAAGTTCATTACCGGGAACGTTTGGGGCAGCAGCTGGGACAACGATATCGCCTCCCTGCGCGTCTTTATGGCGACCCTCCGCAAAAAACTCGAAAGCGCCGACAACGAAAAGCAGTACATCCAAACCCACATCGGCGTCGGCTACCGTATGGTGAGATTGTAAGCAGTTTATTGTATAATTGTGGGCAAGGAGCCCCACATTTAATATATAATACGCTTTATGTCGGGAGAGGAGCCAGACATAAAGCGTATTACTTAATTCTATGGCTTGTCATTTTTTCTAAGTTTTTTACTCCCACTCTTACTCCCACTCGATGGTCGCGGGGGGTTTGCCGGTGATGTCGTAGACGACGCGGGACACTCCTTTGACCTCGTTGACGATGCGGGAGGAGATGATGTCGAGAGTTTCATAGGGGATATGGGCGTATTCGCAGGTCATAAAGTCGGACGTGATGACGGCGCGCAGACCCACGACATAGTTGTAGGTGCGACCGTCTCCCATGACTCCTACGGTGCGCATATTTGTGAGCACGGCGAAAAATTGGTCATATTTGAGCCCCGCTTTTGAAAGCTCCTCACGGTAAATGAAGTCCGCGTCGCGCAAGATGTCGAGTTTTTCCTTTGTTATCTCGCCTATACAGCGCACGGCGAGCCCGGGACCGGGGAAAGGCTGGCGCGAAACGAGAGTTTCATCGAGCCCCAGCCGTCTGCCGAGCGCGCGCACCTCGTCCTTGAACAGGTATCTGAGCGGCTCCACAAGCCCTATGAATTTTGTGTCCTTCGGCAGTCCGCCTACGTTGTGATGGGATTTGATGACCGCGCCCGTGGTGAGCCCGCTCTCAACTACATCGGGATATATCGTGCCCTGCGCGAGGAAACTGCCCGCGAATTTGGAGCTCTCCTCCTCGAACACGCGCACAAACTCCTCGCCTATTATCTTGCGCTTGCGCTCGGGCTCCGTAACGCCGGCGAGCTTACCCAAAAACCGCTCTTCCGCGTCCACGCGCACGAAATTCAAGGATTTGCCTTTGAACGCGCGCTCTATCTCGTCGCCCTCGTTTTTGCGCATCATGCCGTGGTCGACGAATATGCAGGTGAGCTGCCCCGGGATCGCCTTTTCGAGGATAGCCGCGCAGACCGAGCTGTCTACGCCGCCGCTGAGTCCCAGCACTACTTGATGGGAGCCGACTTGAGCGCGTATCGCCTTTATCTGCTTTTCAATGACGTCGTCGATGTTGTAGTCGCCCTTCGCGCCGCACACGTTGTAGAGAAAGTTGTTTATAAGCTGTGTACCCTGCTTTGTGCGCTCCACTTCGGGGTGAAATTGCACCGCGTACAGCTTGCGGCTCTCGTCGCACATAGCGGCGGTAGGACAATCCGAAGTGTGGGCGATACGCCTGAACCCTTCGGGCAAGCGCGCGACGTAGTCCGTATGCGACATGAGAGTGACGGTCTCGCGCTCCAGCCCCTTGAACAGCGCGCAATTTGTGTCCTCGTAGGTCGCCGACACCGTGCCGTACTCGCTGACCGCGCAGGGCTGGACCTCGCCGCCCAAAGTGTATGCCATAAGCTGCATGCCATAGCAGATGCCGAGTATGGGGATCCCCATTTCAAACAGCTCTTTCACGGTATGCGGGGAGTCTTCGGCGTACACGCTGTGCGGACCGCCCGTCAAAATTATGCCTATGGGCGCGATCTCTTTGAGCTTGTTCATGGGAGTGTTCCCCGCAAGTATTTGCGAATGTACTTTGCACTCCCTGACGCGCCTTGCGATGAGCTCCTTATACTGCCCGCCGAAGTCGAGCACGACGACGGTTTGATTTTGTTCTGTTGACATAAAAGCCTCTTTAAAATGCGATTTTATTTGTATAAACCCGCGTTTTTGCGGGTTTACAGCTTATCTCACTATTATAGCGTCGCGCTCCGCGCCGACCGAGATGTACTTGATGCGACAGCCGACCGCCTTCTCGATATATTCTATGTACGCCCTTGCCGCGGCGGGGATATCCTCATATTTGCGGCAGCCTGCGGTGGAGCATTTCCAGCCCTCGAGATACTCAACGTTGGGCTTTGCGACGTTGAGCGCCTCGCCCGACGGGAATTCGTCCACTGTCTTGCCGTTCACGTCATAGCTTACGCACACGGGGATCTTGTCCATGCCGTCCAAAATGTCCAGCTTTGTGAGCGCGATCTCGTCCGTCGCCTGCACCATACAGCCATAGCGCGACGCCACGACGTCAAAGCCGCCCACTCTGCGGGGACGTCCCGTTGCCGCGCCGTACTCGCCGCCCGCCTCGCGAAGTTTGTGAGCCTCTTCGCCAAACATCTCCGCCGTGAAAGGCCCCTCGCCGACGCAGGTGGAGTACGCTTTCATGACTCCTATGGAGTTTTGCACTTTGCGGTTGGGTATGCCCGCGCCTATGGGGCCGTATGCGGTGATAGTCGAGGACGACGTCGTGTAGGGATAGATGCCGAAGTCGATGTCTCTGAGTGCGCCGAGCTGTGCCTCGAGCATTACGTTTTTGCCATCGTCGAGCGCTTTATTGAGGTAGTAGCCCGTATCTATGATGTAGTCCTTGAGCGGCGCGCCGTACTTGTCAAACCACTCGAGCATGCCCTCTACGGTGTAGCCCTTCGCGCCGTAACTGCCCTCTATCGTGAGGTTTTTCCACTCAACTATGGTCTCGAGCCTCGACTTCAGATATTCCGGGTGCAGAATGTCGCCCATGCGGATCGCCTTTTTCATGTACTTGTCCGCATATATGGGCGCGATGCCGCGGCGCGTGGAGCCGAACTTCCTGTCCGCGAGCCTGTCCTCCTCGAGGCAGTCCTGCGCGACGTTGAAGGGACAGCATACGACCGCTTTGTCGCTTATTTTGAGGTTTGCGGGGGTAATGACTATGCCCGCCTCGCGAAGGCGAGCAAGCTCCTTTGAGAGGTGCTCGATGTCAATGACCATGCCTTGTCCCATGACGTTTATTTTGTCCTCGCGCAAAATAGCCGACGGCAAAAGGTTGAGCACGAATTTGCCCTTGTCGTTTATCACGGTATGCCCCGCGTTGTTGCCGCCCTGATAGCGCACAACTATGTCCTGCGACTCGGCAAGCAAGTCTACCATGCGGCCCTTGCCCTCGTCGCCCCAGTTGATACCTACTATAGATGTAAGCATATATTTTTTACCTCTTTGAAAAAATTTCGTACTTAGTTTTGTTTGATGACGATTTTTAGACGTTTTTAGACGTTTTTCCGACCCCATATGGCCAAAATCAAGGCGCTGTCACACCTTTATATCGTCCGTCTTGATAAACTTGTCCTTGTTTGCCTCTATAAGCGGGTCTACGACTTGAGCGAGGTATTCCTCCACCTGCTCCTTCGCCCTGCCCGTGAATTTGTCCGCGTCCACAAGCTCTTTAAGCTCCTCCTCGCTGAGGCCGAACAGCGGGTCGTCCAATATGCGTCTCAAAAGGTCGTTCTCGCCGCCCTGCTCCTTGACTACCGCCGCCGCCGCGATAGAGTGTTTGCGGATAGCCTCGTGCAAAGCCTGCCTGTCGCCGCCCTTCTCGCTCACGCAATACATGAGGATATTCTCCGTCGCCATAAAGGGCAGCTCGCGCGCGAGGTTTTTCTCGATAATGCGGGGATACAGCTTCAAGCCGCTTATGATGTTGGAGTACAGGGCGAGTATCGCGTCTACGGCGAGGAAAGCCTCCGGTATTGCGATGCGCCTATTCGCGCTGTCGTCGAGCGTACGCTCGAACCACTGCGTCGCCGCAGTTATGGCAGGATCGAGCGTGTCTATCATGACATATCTCGCAAGCGAGGCAATACGCTCGCTGCGCATGGGATTGCGCTTGTACGCCATAGCCGACGAGCCTATCTGTCCCGCCTCGAAAGGCTCCTCTACTTCTTTCAAGTGAGAAAGCAGCCTTATATCGTTCGAGAATTTCGCCGCGCTCTCGGCTATTCCCGCGAGCGCCGTCAATATGTTGTAGTCAACCTTGCGCGAGTACGTCTGCCCGCTCACGGGTACGCTTGCTTCAAATCCCATCTTCTTTGCGATGAGGCTGTCAAGCTGCTTTACCTTGTCGTGGTCGCCGTGGAAGAGCTCCAAAAAACTTGCCGCCGTGCCCGTCGTGCCCTTGCAGCCCAAGAGGCGGAGCCTGCCCAGTTCGAAATCCAAAGACTCGAGGTCGAGCACGAGATCTTGCAGCCACAGCGTCGCCCGCTTGCCCACCGTAGTGGGTTGCGCCGCTTGGAAGTGCGTATACGCGAGAGTGGCGGTCGCCTTGTTTTTGTCGGCGAAATCCCTCACCTCCTTTATACAGCCCAGCAGCTCCCCTCGTATAAGCTCCAGCGCCTCGCGCATCTGTATGACATCCGTATTGTCGCCCACAAAACAGCTTGTCGCGCCAAGGTGTATGATCGGCATAGCCTTCGGGCACGCCCTGCCGAAAGTGTGTACGTGCGCCATGACGTCGTGGCGGACTTCGCGCTCCTTCTCGCGCGCATAGTCATAGTCAATATCATAGATGTGCGCCTTCATCTCGTCAATCTGCTCGTCCGTTATCGCTATGCCAAGCTCCTTTTCCGCCTCGGCGAGCGCTATCCACAGCTTGCGCCAGGTGCTGAACTTGAAATCAGATGAGAAGATGTATTTCATCTTCTGCCCCGCGTACCTCTCGGAGAGCGGAGACATATAAATGTCTTTTGGCGTGTCCATTTTTCACCTCAAAAAAAATCAAAAGCGTCCCGCAAAAGCAAAACTTTAAGCCTTTTGAAACACTTTTCCCATATCGTGCGTCCCGACAAATTATTTGTTTGGATTACCCTATACAATATATCACTCGCGCGCGCGTTTGTCAAACCCCGCCGCACAATTGCGAAAAATTGACTTCAGATGCACAAAACCTATTTCCGAGCGTGTCCCAGCGATGTCGCGGAGCAAGCGGGATGGATAATAGTATGCAGTGATGGCGTGTCTGCAACTAGGGGATGCTTCCTTTTACCCCACAAAATCACTGCGTAATTTTGCGGGGACCCCGTAATACTTTGTCTGTCGTTACGTTATATAACAGTGACCCCCACCACCGCGCGATAGCGCGAGCCTCCCCCCCCCCC
>CANPWB010000020.1 GCA_947581925.1 uncultured Clostridia bacterium | reverse complement strand
AACAACGCTTTCTTGTGCGCGGTATACGGACTGTATTTAGGAGCCAAATACATGTGAGTACAGTTTCTGCGGATCTCTCTGGAAACTGTGCTCACATCTCTTTCTATGAGATCCGCAATCTTCCTTAAACTTAGCCCGTCTTTGTAATATTTGTGTATACAACACCGCTCTTCTATGGTAAGATGTTTGTAGTTCATATGCATCGCCCTCCTGCGTTTATTGTCCAAATTTATTATAACAGTTGGACTTTGCATATGAACCTTTTATTTTCCCCAAGGTGTTGCACTTAAAAGTATAATTCACCGTTGTGAGTGGACTCGAATCACCGACTTGGCGAGCTTGCTCTTTTTTGGACGAAGTACAAAAAAGAGCATAAGGTGCATCTAAATTTATCCGCTTAAACACGGCGCATATAGAACCCAAGCACGAAAAGCGTTAGTGTCTCGGACAGTGGTGACGTTAAATGTCTGTGTCCCCCACCACCGCCTACGACAGAGCCCCCTATACTCACGTTTGTCTGTGCATAAAAAACTCAGACAAGGGGATCTTTCGACTTCGCTCAAGATGACAGCGGGAATAATTCACTCGGATACAACTTTTATAAAAGGCACAAACACCCTATCAAAAAACAAAAGAGCGCGGCTGCGCTCCCCTGTTTCAATGTTTTGGTTTCTTTGATTATTGCTCGCTGATTGCGCCGACGGGGCAACCGTCTTGGCAGGCGCCGCAGTCAATGCATTGCTCGGGATCGACGACATATTTGCTTTCGCCCTCGCTTATTGCGCTTACGGGGCAAGTCTCTGCGCATGCGCCGCACTGAATGCACTCGTCACTGATAAATCTTGGCATAGTTCTCTCTCCTTTTAAAATCGTTTTATACATTCTAGCACAGCCGCGGCGTTTTGTACAGAATAAATTGCAAAATTTCCGTCACTTTTTTAAATGGAAAAATTTGAAGTGTTTAGATTGTTTGATTTGTCGTCGCATTGCTTGACACAGCAAAATTTGCAACCTATAATAGCATTGGAAAAAACGCATTTAGATGTTTGAATAATGCTGAAAAGAGGCGAAGTATATGGATAGAATTGCTCTGCAAGCAAAATTAGACCTTCAAAAATGGTATGACAGCGTGGAAAATCGCTGCGATATGTGCGGCTCGTACAGCTACTGCGCGTATTGCGACAAGACGCTCATGCACCCCTGCGCCTGCGCCTACGAGAAGATGAAGGAGAACGACAAACAGCGCTCTATGCCCGTGAGAAAGCCCAAAAAGATAGTGGAAAAAGCGGGCGCGCGCGAACAAAAGTCCTCCCTTGGCAAGAAGTTCGACTATGAAAAAGTTTTGACGAAAAAGGCGGCGCGCAAAAGTCTGACGTTCGCTGAAAAATACGCCCTCTCGAGCGATATTTTGAAGGAGAGATATCTGAAGTTGCAAGCCGCGCTCACGGACACTCCCCACGGCACGCCCAAGATCAAGAGCCGCATAAGCAAGCAGTGCGACACCTACCGCCGCGAAGGCGAGATCGTCGCAAAGATAACCATAATCGGCACGTCTCTGCGTATCAACCTGCCCCTCGACCCCGACGCCCGCGAGTACAACGACGGCCGCACGCCCCACACCAACACGGGACACAAAAAAGTGTACGAAATGGTCCCCTTCCAATTCAAGGTGAACAGCAAACTCGCCCTCAAGCGCGCGCTCGACCTAATCGAGCAAATAAAGTGATGATTTTTTGACCCCATATGCACAAAAGCGCGTCACACGGCGCGCTTTTCTTGTAAAAATTTTGGGGCTCTATGCGGAGGACATCGGTTTTGGTCTATTATTTTATCGGCGGATCTCGTGCAAAATCAAGAAAAGTATAAGACAGAATGTCAAAGTTATGACGGCAGTCAGGCGCAAGTCTGCCATTTTTTTCATATTGTATAAAATAAATAAATATATTGACATGCGGGGGGGGGGTTATGCTATTATCTTCATATAATATATTGAGTCAAAAAAAACCAGCGAAAAAACGGAGGAATCCCATGAAAAAATTGTTTCCCTTGCTTGTATTGATCTTTTGCCTTTTGCTCTGCATAGGGCTGCTTTCTGCGTGCGGTCAGGCGGCTTGCAAACACCCAAATGCCAAAGTGACCGTCACGGCTACATGTACTCAGAGCGGGATAAAGAAAACGGAGTGCCCCGACTGCGGCAAAGTCACCGAAGAGGAGATAGGCGCGCTCGGGCATGATAATATCGTGGATCTCAAAAATCCCACCTGTACGGCGCCGGGCACCCGCACCACCAGATGTCGCGTCTGCGGCGAATCCCTCACCGAGACCCTACCCGCCACGGGGCACAGCTATAGCGTAGTCTCGCAAGAGGACGCTACCTGCACCAAGCCCGGAAAAAAGATCTCCCACTGCGCCGCTTGCGGAAACGACAAAGAGGAGGTCCTCCCCTCCCCCGGACACAAATATGACGAGGAACATACTCAAACCATACCCGCCTCATGCACGTCGGCGGGTTATATCAAGCGTACCTGCACGGTCTGCGGAGACGTCGATACTCAAAAGACGGCGGAGCAGTTGGAGCACGTTTTCAATCGGGGAGAAGTCGTAGAGCCCACCTGTACAGACGGAGGCTATACCTGGTATGAATGCGACATGTGCCACACAAAAGAAAAACGCGAGCCGAAGGACGCGCTCGGGCATGGGTCCACCATCGTCCCCGATAAGATCGAACCCACCTGCACACAAGACGGCGGTGAGGGCGGCGAGGAGTGCTCGCGTTGCCATACTCTCTTAAAGCCGCGCACTCCCATCCCTGCGCTCGGACACGATTTCGGAAAAGGAGAACTCTCCTGCACGCGCAAGGATTGCGGCGTCTTGATCGGCGACGAAAAGGCGTTGGAGTTGCGCTTTGCAGGCGCAAAAACCTATTTGCCAAAGGCAGCGGGGGATATCCCCTCCGTCATTTTGGACGATAACGTCATCCTAGACCTTACGGAATATGAGGATGACACGGCAACGGCGATCACCGTGAAGGGGAAAAACCTGCGCATTATCGGAAAACTCGGCAAAACGTATACGGGGCTATCCCTCGATATAGATTCCGATCTTGAGACCTGCTTTATCGACTTGCACGGCGCGTCGATCAACCTTAGCGGAGGGACTCCGCTACTTCGTAGCAACACGAGCAATGTCGTCTATCTTTGCTCAAGCGGAAGAGAAAACAAGTGTGCAGCGGCAGAAAAATGGGCTATTGTCCTCCCCAACGCCACCTTCAACATCGTGGGCGGGACAAATTTGCAGATAACGGTCGATACTGCCATTAAAGACCCGGATGACATCTACCGCCCTTACGACTCGTTTCCTGCCATATCCGCCAAGGAAATCGTCCTTTATCCCTATGTGGGCGCGGAGTTTTCCATTCGCGGCGGTACAGGCGCTAACGGTAAAGACGGCATGTCCTATAAGGCGGGAAATTATGCCACATCTTCGACTTCCGGAAATACAGCGAATAGTGGCGGAAGTGGCGAAGACGGCGTCAGCGGCGGCGACACAGTCCATGCCGAAAAAGCTACGTTGTATATGGCAGGAGTCCTCATCTTAAAGGGCGGCAACGGTGGCAACGGCGGAGACGGCGGCAGAGGACAAGACTCCGATCTGCCGAGAAACGGCGTGAATGATGACGCCGACGGCACCGCCGGTAAAGGCGGCTGGGGTGGCTTCGGCGGAGTCGGAGGCAGCGCGATACAGTGCTCCAACCTCATTGTGGAGTATGTGGCAAGCGGAAGTAAAGTCGAGCTTTATGCAGGCAACGGCGGAAATGGCGGGGACGGCGGAAATGGCGGCGTGCCTTACGATGGCAATTGGCGCGATAATGCAGGCGACGGCGGTGACGGAGGCAAAGGCGGAGACGCGGGCTTCTGCATCGAATTTGCCTCAGGATCCACGCCCTCTACCCTAAATCGTGACATCACGCTTCACGGCGGCAACGGCGGAGACGGAGGCAAAGGCGGCAATGGTGGCAATGGCGTCAAGAAAAGCTTGAGTGATGATTCGTTTAATGGCTCCGGCGGTGACGGCGGTTGGGGCGGAGACTCTTACTATACAAAGAATTTCTCGACTTACGAGTCCGCGACGCGCGTCGCAGGGAGCGTCGGCAAAGGCGCCGCAGGCGGAGCTAAGGGCACCGGCGGTACGGACGGAAATGCCACAAAAGGGACCGACAGCGACCCCGGCGAGGCAATAGAAAACCTAGTCAAATAACAAAAATATCAACAAAAAAGCGCGTCGCGTGACGCGCTTTTCTTATTGCGTATTTGCATGGTTTTTATTTTGCGTTTGCAAATATTTATTTGAACAAGCCGTCTGTCCACGTTTTTATTTGTGCCGAGGTGGCGGAGGAGTCAAAACGTCTGCCGTCAAGCCAGGTCGCGTCGGTCGCGAGGGCTTGAATTTCGGACAGGCTACCGCTTATGGAACTGCCGCCCGAGGTGCAGAAGGGGACTATAGTCTTGCCCGCAAACTCATAGCTTTCGAGGAAAGTATAGATTATTTTGGGCGCCTTGCTCCACCATATCGGATAGCCGAGATAGATGACGTCGTAACTCTCCATATCTTGTACGCTGCCGTTTATTGCGGGACGGGCTGTGGAGCTGTTTTGCTCATTGTTAGCGCGGCAGGAGGTGTTCCCGTAGGCGAGGTCCTCTTGCGTATAGGGTTGAGACGGAACAATTTCATAAATGTCTCCGTCCGTGGCGTCCGCTATCTTTTCAGCTACGCCCTTCGTCGTGCCCGTCGCCGAGAAGTACGCGATGAGGATATTGTTTGTTTTGGGCGTATCCGAACATTTTACGACTATGTTTTGTGTGCTCGACTTCCACATGCGCTCTTTGCCTTTTTCGTCTCTTATCGCTTTATTCCATTCCTCCTCTGTCCCCTCAAAAGTTATCGTCGCGATAGAGCTGTCCGAAAAGGCGTATTTTTCAATTGTCGTGACGGACGAAGGAATGTTCAGCGTTTTGAGCGTCGCTCTGCGAAATGCCGCCTCTCCTATCGTTGTGACGGTATTTGGTATGACGCTGGTGTTACTGCCTCTTATGAGCGTGTTTGTAGCAAGCTCTATGAGGCAGTTGCCCGCGCCCGAATAGTGCGTATTGCCCGCCGCGACCGTAATAGTATCCAAACTTCCGCAGTTGTTGAATACGTCGTTGCCAAGCGTCTCGAACCCCGCGGGCAGGTATATCGCCTTGAGCGCGCCGTTGCCCGAAAACGCATTGTGACCTATTGATTTCAGCCGGCTGTTTTTGCCTATCTTCACTTCCTCAAGCGTTTGGCGATTGTGAAAAGCGTTCAAGCCTATCTCCGTAACGCTGTCGGGTACCGTCACGGAAATTACGTCCGATTTGTGCCGCGAATACGCAAACGCGCTCTCGCCGATGCCGACTACAGGCTCTCCGTTATATTCTGCAGGAATGACTATCGTCGTGGCTTGGCCCTTGTCGCCTGTAACGATATAGCCGCCGTCGCCCATTTCAAAAGTGAGCGTATCGCTCGGAGCAGGCGTGTCCTGTCTCGCCGTCCAACGCGCGTACAGCGTGATGTCGGACGCCACTCGGTCCAACGCGAAATCCCAAAGACAGGCGTCCTCTTCCGTCGAAAGATACCAGCCTACAAAATCAAAGTCAGCTCTCGTGGGAGATGTCGGCGCGGCTAATGGATTGCCCGCAAGCACCCGCTGACTTACGACGGCGCTTCCGCCTTGAGAGTCGAATGTCACGGTATAGTATGTGCCGTCCGAACTTTTATTGTTGTTTGAGTTTTGACCGCATGCGGAGAGAATAAAGCAAAGACACAACAAGAAGGCAAACGGAATAAAAATCAACTTCTTTTTCATGATCTGCTCCTTTAAATTTTAATTTTCCATTCAAATTTTATTTTCCGAGACAATTTCTTTCGTTTTCTCCGTAGATTTTGCGGAAAATCTCTTTATATTTCGGATTTTCGTCCAAGTGTTTTTTCTTTGCGAGGATCGCCTTCGCGGGAGAGTGCGGAAAGTCGCTTCCGTACACTATCCTATCCTCGCTCGCCACCATAAGCAGCATATCGAGCGCGACAGGTTCCGGGTCGCCCGCGATGTCAAAATATAAATTTTCAAACTCTTTTTGCACGTCCACCTTCTCCATCATGCCCATTGAGGCAAGTATGCCCGAAACGCCTGTAAATCTTTGCAGCATATATGGCAAAAACGAGCCTGTGTGCGGGACGACAAAACGGATATTTTCAAACCTTGTCATGACTTTGTGCGCTGCCATATTGAGGACTGCCCGCGTCGTATCGGCGGGATATTCGAATATGGCGGCGACTCCGCCCGTGATCGGCGATTTTGGGTACTGCGCGGCTCTCTCGGGGTGGATGATCACAAGCGCTTTGTATTTGTCAAGTTCCGCCATAAACTCGTCGAGAGACGGGTCTCCGAGATATACTTCGCCCGCATGCGTCGTGAGTTTCACCCCGACTGCGCCGAGCTCATTTTTTGCATAGCGATGCTCTTTTATCGCCGCGTCTACATACGGAAGAGGCACCGAGGCTACAAAAGAGAATTCGTCGGGATATTTCTTGCAAATTTCCGCAATAGATGTATTGACTTCCCTATGTATTTTCGCTGTAAGACTCTCCTCCTCTCCCCACAAATGCGGCGTGGGCGAGGAAAGTACGCTGTGCGCTATCCCCGCTTCCCTCATAAATTCGAGGTGTGCCTCCGCGCTCCAATTCGGCAGAGCAAACCCGTCTGCTTTGAGAGGGTCTATTCCCAATGTCGATAAACCATTTTTGTACTCGGAAGTTATGATATGCGCATGAAAATCTATCGCCATAAAGCGCCTCTATTCGGATGATTTAAACCGCTCTGCCCATTTGATAGGCTTCTTCAAGTTTTTTGTCTCCCTCTATGTCGCCGACGTCGTTGACTCCGCCGCAGAACACATAGCCCGCAAGCTGAGCTTTTTCATAGCACACGAGCCAGCCGTCAAAGTTGTCGAGGGTTCTTTGCTTTGCGTCTTCGCTGTCCTCCGCCGCTGTAAAGAGCAGATAGACCTCGCGAAATTTATAGTCCGAGGAATACAGCGGGTTGCATCTGTCGAGCAATGTCTTGAGTTGACCGCTTATGCCATAGTAGTAGACGGGAGTCGCAAACACCAGCACGTCCGCGTTCAGCATTTTTTCGCGGATGATGTCGGCGTCGTCGCGTATCACGCACCTGAGCGTAGTTTGACAGGCAAGACAGCCGCGGCAAAAGCCTATCGTCTTGTCGTGCAAAGATATGAGCTCCACATCGTTGCCCGCCTCTGTCGCGCCCTTGAAAAATTCCTCGGCAAGCCTTGCCGAATTGCCTTTCGTCCTGTAGCTTGACGATATTATCAAAACTTTCTTTTTCATAAATTTTCCTCAAAATTTTAATTCAAACTTTTAATTCAAACTTATTTTCACCGTTATGGCGTCCGTTTTTGTGAGCAAGGCTTTCAACTCTTCCGCAGAAATGCCCTGCATCGTCCCGAGTTTTGTGTATCTCCACGAATTGCTGCCGTAAAACAGCACTATTTGATCGCCGTTGTACAAAATGACATCGCCCGCTTTTGTAGTCATCTGCACGTCGCTGCGCGGAAGTGAATGCCCCAAGCTGCCCACCTTTTCAAAGCCGCCGTATTCGTTTGCGACATAGGTGATGTCGTCCTGTTTCAAAAGCTCGACAAGCGCATCGACCGCGGAATTTTTTTCAAGTTTGACGGCAATTTTGCTGTCGCCTATCGTCAAAAATATTTCTTCCGTCATCTCTTTTTCTCCGTCTGTCTCCTCCGATGTCATGATGAGCGAATCCACCCACGTTTTTATTTGCGCCGAGGTGGCGGAGGCGTCAAAGCGTCTGCCGTCAAGCCAGGTCGCGTCGGTCGCGAGGGCTTGAATTTCGGATAGGCTGCCGTCTATCGAGCTGCCTCCCGAGGTGCAAAACGGGACTATCGTCTTGCCCGCAAATTCATAGCTTTCGAGGAAAGTATAGATTATTTTGGGCGCCTTGCCCCACCATATCGGATAGCCGAGATAGATTACGTCGTAACTCTCCATATCCTGCACATTGCCGTTTATCGCGGGACGGGCTGTGGCGCTGTTTTGTTCATTGTTGGCGCGGCAGGAGGAGTTTGTGTAGGCGAGGTCCTCTTGCGTATAGGGTTGAGACGGAACAATTTCATAAATGTCTCCGTCCGTGGCGTCAGCTATCTTCTCAGCTACGCCCTTCGTCGTGCCCGTCGCCGAGAAGTACGCGACGAGGATATTCGATGGGTCTGTCGGCGGAAGTTTGCCCTTGTCGGCGCCCGCGTCTACTCCGCTCTTGCCGTCGCAAGCGACAAGCGTGATGAGAAGGCAGCATATTAGCAGAAAAATGAAGACATGTATTGACTTTTTCATGTTTTTCTCCCCAAAATTCACTTGATCTCTTCAAACTTTTGCGCGCGCATTTTCAGCTTGTACTTGTCGCGTAGCGCTGCGATCTCCTTCATCATAGGGCTTTTATGGTGGAAATCCAAAGCCTCTTGGCTCTGCCACGCGTCTATGAGCAACACCGTCTCGCCGCCGTCTATGGGCAAAAAGTACTCGTATCTCAAATTGCCCTCTTCGGCGCGTATCTTATCGACGAGCCCGCTTGAGATCATCTCCTTTGCGAACTCTCTCGCGCTGCCGTTCTGCCCCGTGTAATAGATGTTTATTGTGAATGCCATATTCTTCTCCTATTTCAATTTGTTGTATTCCTCGTCGCTTACGGGCTCCAGCCACTCGTTGGAGGCGTTTTCGCCGGGTACCTCTATCGCGAGGTGCGAGAACCAGCTGTCCTTCGCCGCGCCGTGCCAATGCTTGACTCCCGCGGGGATATTGACGCAGTCGCCCGCTTTAAGCTCTACGGCGGCTTTGCCCCACTCTTGATAGTAGCCCCTGCCCGCTACGCAGACGAGGATCTGTCCGCCGCCCTTGCTTGCGCGGTGTATGTGCCAATTGTTGCGGCAGGCGGGCTCGAACGTGACGTTGAATATGCCGACTTGCTCGCTCGATATGGGCGCGAGATAGCTCTTTCCGCTGAAATACTGCTTAAAGCCGTCGTTTGGCGCGCCTATGGGGAAAACCATACTGTTTTCATGCGCCGCGCGTGCGCCCTCCGCGCTCTCCTCCGCCCACACTTCCTTTGCCATATTGAATACCGCCCACGCCTTGGGCCAGCCGACGTAAAAGCCTACGTGCGTGATAGCCGCCGCTATCTCGCGCTTTGTCACGCCGTGCGCTTTCGCGTTTTCAAGGTGGTATCTTAGCGATGAGTCCGTAATGCCCGAAGACATCAGCGCGACTACCGTGATGAGGCAGCGCGTTTTTAGGTCGATGTCCGGATTGTTCCAATTCTCGCCGAAAAGGACGTCGTCGTTGAAGTGTGCAAACTCAGGCGCGAACTCCCCGAGCGACTTCCTCCCCGCAGTCTGTACTATTTTCTCCTTATTCATATATCCTCCGAATTTTTGAGCTCCGCGTCAGCTAATGACTATATTTTCTGCGTCTCCCGACGCCATAAAACGCGACGCTTTATTGTTTTTATCGAAATGCGTCAGAACTTCTCGCCCCAGCTTTTAAGCTCCGCCGCGGAGTGCCTGCCGTTGAGCAGTCCGCCCTCGATTATCGTCGCGCCTGCCGCGGACTTAGCAAGCGCCTCGCGCGTGTGCCCGAATCCGCTGCCGCCGCTCGTCGCAAACAGCACTATCTTTTTGCCCGTAAAATCATAGCTCTCAAGGAAAGTATTTATTATTGTGGGCGCGACATACCACCATATGGGGAACCCCAAAAACACCTCGTCGTACTCCGCTATGTGGGCGCCCGTATCCGCAAGCTCGGGACGAGAGGACGGATCCTTCATCTCGAGGGTGCTCCTCGACTTTTTGTCCATCCAATTGAGATCCGCGCGGGTGTAGGGCACTTTGGGCCTTATCTCATAGACATCAGCGCCGATCGCGGACGCAAGCTCCTCCGCTATCTTCTTTGTCGTGCCGCTTGCCGAAAAATACGCAACCAACTTTTTCATAATTTTATCTCCTTAAAATGATGTCATAAACTATGTTTTCTGCAATTTGAGCAATATATTATTTATGCTCTTCGATTGCGGAAGATACGATTTTATGTGCGAGAGGTTTGGGCGCCGCCCGATATTTTCTGCATTTTCGCCGCAAGCTCGGAAAGCGTGCTCAAAAGCCCTGGCGCGTCAGATATTTCGGAAAACACTTCCTTTTCACGCTCGTAAAGGTCGGACAATATGCCGTCCGCGTACTCCTTGCCGTGCGGCGTGAGCGAGACAAGCATCTCCCGCCTCTCCCCCGCTATGCGGGAAAGCGTCACAAAGCCCCTGCCCTCGAGCTCCTTGATTATCGTGTTCGCCGTGCTGCGCGGAATAGCCCAATCGTCGCATATCTGCTTTTGACTGTGGCGCTCGCCGTCGTTCAAGGCGTACAGTATCCACAGCAGATTGGGGGAGCTTAGCCTGCATCCCCGCCCATACTCCTCGTACACGCCGTCTATGCGATATACAAGTTTGCCGAGTTCATAAAAAAATTCGCGTTCGTCCATAGTTTGTCCCTAAAATCCTGTTTCGTATTTTAATTATAATTCGACTTCGTATTTTTGTAAAGCGGTTTTTTAAAAATTATTAAATGTTTTTCGCGTCTCGCCGCGCTCAAACAGAGTGGGGGCGTTTATCGCTCCGACAAGGGGATGTTTTATGCCCCATAAAACCACTGCGTAATTTTGCGGGGACCCAAGTCCTTACCCCACAAAATTCGCTACGCTCATTTCTATGGGGCCCCGTATCGCTCAACGTGACACCGTTATATTACCTGTCATTCCGAGCGTTCCGGGGTCCCCAAAATAATTACGAAGTGATTTTTTGGGGTAAAGTGAGGAATCCCCGGGTGCAAAGGTTCGCCATCAATCAGGGGGATGCTTCGACAAGCTCAGCATGACAAGTTATAGATGTCATTCCGAGCACCGTCGAGGAATCCCCAAGACGGAACATCAGTGGGAGCCCATAAAATTGCGTAGCGATTTTATGGGGTAAAATCGGGGCCCCAAAAATCATAAAGTGAATTTTTGGCACAATAAAACATCCCCTTGTTTTACAAAATTTTTCCTTGACGTTAAAAAACAAATAAAATTAAAAACGCCTATACAGACGTTTCAATCAAATATATGTTTTAAAATATATTCAATATATATTCAATTATTTCCGTAAAGCTCGAAAATGCATCTCGAGAGGCGGACGCGGCGCACGGCGTAAGTGTGCCTCTCGCGCGAAAGCGTCAAGCCGGGACGATAAGAGCAATGCGCGCAGTCGTTTTCAAACAGCGTCTTATACGGGCAGTGCGCAAGCGTCATAAGCGGGTGGCGGTAGTCCGAGGAAAACACCCTCACGGGCGCGCAAAAGCTATCCCATATCCGCAATTTGCCCTCAACGTCGCCCTCTTTTGCGTCGTTTACGGCTTCCACCGCGTCCTCGTATTTCGCGTATCCGCCGCCGCTTACGCCGTCGTTTTCATCGTAGTTTTCAATGCTGTTTGCTCCGTAATTTCCGCCGTCTGTTTGAGGAATAATGTCTCTTTTTCCCGCATTGTCAGCGCCGTCTGTTTGAGGGACTGCCCTTATGCCGTCCTTGAACTCCAAGGACGGGACGACCCCATACGCGCCCAACCTGATTGCCTCGAGGGCGGCGTAGTTGTTCGCGATGTTCATACCCGCGCCCGCAATGACCTTGTAGCCGCGCTCGGCATAGCTGAGTCCGTAAATATTTTCCGCAACAAGCGTCTTTATGGGGACTTCGCCCAAAAGTTTGTTTATTACGGCTATATCGCGCCCGCACGCTAGCGGCGGGAGCTTGAGGGCGACCTCGTCCGCGCCGAGATCGAGGGCGGCGAGCAACTTTTCCACCTCGATTTTGGTATATTCGGACGGCGCGAGCATGGGGAACTCCCCATTCTTCAAAAATACGCTCGAGCAGATGTCCTCGGACAAAACCGTATGCAGCCTCGCCTTGGGGAGGGCGGACGGATATTCGTCAAAATTTTTGATATCCAACGACTCGGAAATTTGGCTTACGTTGCCTTTTTCGTATGCGGCGACTATCTTTTGCGCCAATTTTTCAAGCAGCTCGCGGCGCACGGCGTTCACGGCGGACTTAGGCACGAAAACATTATCCGTCTGCACACCGCAACTCGTCGCGGCAAAGCCTGCATATTGCGTTTTTGTCGCCTGTTCGCGCAACATATCCTCGCTCATGGGCGCGTTTAGAGCCTCTTCGAGGATGAAGTTCGAGCTTGCCTCGGCCGATATCGTGACAGCGTTATGCTCAAAATCGCAGATGTCGCAAGTCGCTCTCATAGTGAGAGGCTTACCTTTTAGCGCCACGACGTCAAGCACTATCTCGCGATACCTCGCGCGCGAGAGCAAGCTCTCCTCCTGCGCGCTGTCGAGAGTCATTCTCACGCTCCACCCTGCTTTTGCATATGTAGCGGAGACAAATTTGTATCTGCCGCCGCCCTCATCCTTTACGCCGCCAACGCCTAGGCTCGCCTTCTCCACGTCGCCGTCGAAAAACTTGAGCCCGTCGCCATCCCTTAGCGGGCGCGAGAGCGTAAGCGATATCTCATACAGCCCCTTTTTGAAGGGTCGCACTTGAGTTACTTTGCCGATCTCCACGCCGATATGCCCATTTGTCCTCGGCTCTATGACGGAAGGCGTGCCGCCGTCGAGATAGCCGCGGGTCAAGTACTCCCCGCGCGAAAACGCCGTCCCTAGCGAGAACTTGTCCCCCTCGGACAGCTTATCCTGAACGCCGTCTAAAATTTTGCGGTATACCTGCACCGCCTTTGCGACATAGCCCTCGCGGCGCATGCGCCCCTCTATCTTGAAGGACGTCACGCCCGCCTCGACAAGCTCCTTAATGCTGTCGGCGAGGCAGAGGTCGCGCGCGGACAACAGATAGCCCATCCTTTTGAAGTCGCCTATCCTCGCCTCGTACGGCAAACGGCACAGCTGTTTGCAAAGCCCGCGATTGCCGCTTGCGCCCTGCTCCACGCTGCTCATGTAGCACTCGCCGGAAAACGCCACGCACAGCGCGCCCTGCACAAAATATTCGAGCTCGAGCGACGTGCCCGCTCTTATCGCTTTTATATCCTCGAGCGAGGTCTCCCTTGAGAGCACCGCCCTCTTTACGCCCATGCGCTCGGCTTGCTTCGCGCCCTCGAGGTCGTGAATCCCCATCTGCGTGCTTGCGTGCAAAACAATACCGGGAAAACTTTCGCGAAGAAGTGATACAACGCCAATATCCTGCACTATGAATGCGTCAACTTTTGCCGAAACGGCAACTTTAACAAGCGAAATCAGCTTGTTAAACTCCGCATTTTGCAAAATAGTGTTTATTGTGACGTAAACTTTTACGCCGTAAAAATGCGCCCTTTTCACCGCCTCGCGCAAATTCTCCGCGTCGAAATTTTGCGCTTTCATGCGCGCGTTGAAATCGCCGAGACCGAGGTATACGGCATCCGCGCCGCACGCAATGGCGGCGTCAAAACTTTTCATATCCCCTGCGGGTGCCAAAAGTTCACACATGCTTTCAGTATAGCCTCGCGCCGCGCTTTTGTAAAGCGCTTGTCTCATTTTCCCGACCTCTACGAATATACATATTTTCAAAGAACGAGCGCTGCCGCCTACGCTGTAAACTCAACTGCGCGCACGTTTCAACTTTACGCATTTCGCCCTATGCGCCCGCATGGCATGCGCAATATTTTGCTTTTTGTTGAATGAGGCGAGAAGATGTGCTATAATGAAAACATGAGGCGCGTCATATGCCCCGTGTGCGGCAAGCAACTCTTAACCTGCGATAAGTCCGCTTATTGCGAAAACCGTCACTCCTACGATAGGGCGCGGGAGGGATATTTCTATCTGCTGCCGCCAAACGCCAAAAAGTCCGCCTCACCCGGGGACAACAAGGATATGGTCGAGGCACGCAAACGCTTTCTTGCGACGGGGAGCTACCTGCCGCTTGCGAGCAGACTTTGTGAGCTTATAGACACGCGCTTTAAGGATGGTATCGCCCTGCTTGACGCGGGAATGGGAACGGGCTATTATCTCTCGCACATCGCCGACTCGCGCGGGCACAAGGACGACATGATAGGCGTGGACATCTCCAAGGACGCGGTGAAAGTCGCGGCGAGAGCCGTACCCGACGCATTTCTCGCGGTGGCAAGCGTATATTCTCTGCCCGTCGCGGATGGGAGCGCGGACGCGGTGATAAGCGTGTTTTCGCCCTTCGCGGACAGAGAATTCGCGCGCGTACTGAGCGAGGGCGGAGCGCTCTTTGCGGCAGTCCCCGCAGAGGAGCACTTGATAGAGCTGCGCCGCGCGCTTTATGATGACGTTCGCCCCGTGCAGAGCGAGCTTAGATCGGATATCCTTCGCGAGACGGCGCGGGAAGAGCTGTCCTTCAAGTTCGAGCTGGAGAGTAGCGAGGATATCTCCGCCCTGCTCTCAATGACTCCTTACGTCTATCGCGCGCCCTGCGACAGGGTGTCGAAAGTCAAAAACTCCGACCATATGACGTTTACGGCGAACTTTTTGATATATACATTCACAAAGTAATATAATTGAAATACGAACCTAAAAGGAGGAACAAACATGAAACTCAGAGTTGTAGATTGGATAGACTATGATGACGATGATATGCCCGAAGGCACTATCGGCTGGGCGGCGCGAAATGCGATAATCGACGACATCCGCAAGCACAACTATCTCTTTTCGGGCTGGGCGCATCAGGAGGGTTATCGTTGCACGCCGCTTTTGAACGACGGCAAGATATATCGCTTTTCTCAGCGCGGTTGGGGAGACATTATGGCGGAGGCGCACGGAGAAGAAGGCGAAATGTCCTATGCCTCTTACGCCTTTATGATGGACAGAAAATTCGAAAAACGCCCGGACAGAAGATCCTTTTTCACAGGAGATTTTGAAACCGATCTGAACGAAACTTTTCAAATCGAGACGTCAGCGGACCTCTTTGAGAAAGCACAACGGGAAAATAAAATTGTCTTTGACAACTTCGAAAAACTTCGCTATCTCGACGAGGGAGATACGCTTGTCCTCTCCTCAAACGGCGAGACCAAAACATACCTCGTGACGGCAGTACAGCGCTCCCGCGACAATACGGTCAAGGATGAGGACAAATTCCTCTTCACCGTAGACCTCGCCCCCGTCAAGTGATGTTGTATCTATGGGGCGCTGCCCCACGCCCCCGCGCAGGGCTGCGTGCCACGCGCCCTCGGCTGCTTGCATTTGCTCAAGGCTTGGCACCATTACGAAGTAAGGTGCCTAAAAGCCCACCGCAAAATGCTACGCCACTCCGCACGTGAAAATCGCTTGTCACAAATTCCTCGCGTGACAAAAAATCAAGAAGTTGTTCTAAGACGCTCGTCATGGTTTGGCGATTTTCACGTTTGGGGGACGCGGGCTACGCCCGCTGTTTTTGACTTCGTCCCCTGCACCCCAAGCTAAAAACGCGAGCTAGGCAAATTCTTGCCGTCGCTCGCGTTTTTTGGTTTGTATGCAAGTGTCAAAACTCCTGCGCGAGAACTTGATATTGACGGACATTTTGTGTGAGTGATTAACGTTACCTTTGTCTGAGCGTAATCGTGGTCCCCATAAAATTGCGTAGCGATTATATGGGGTTTTAGATCGGGGTCCCCGCAAAATTACACAGTGATTTTGTGGGGTATAACAGGGGGATGTTTCGACTACGCTCAACATGACAGATTATATAACGTGTCATTCCGAGCAATAAGGGGGCCCCAAAATAATTACGCAGTGATTTTGTGGGGTAAATCGTCGAGGAATCCCCTTGTCCGAGCGAATTAACGCACCCCCTGTCCGAGCGACATTGGGGTCCCCATAAAATTGCGTAGCGATTTTATGGGGTAAATAATCGGGGTCCCCATAATAATGAGTGACGACGAGTCGCTATATAGAAATGTGACGTGAGTGGAACGAATTTTATGGGGTAAATTATCGGGGTCCCCATAGAAAGGAGCAGAGCGAATTTTATGGGGTAAATTATCGGGGTCCCCGCAAAAATATGAAATGGTTTTGCGGGGTATAAGGTATTTTCAATCGTCGGTTGGGTTGCTGTCGTCGAGGACATCCGCAGCGGGTTGAGCGGAGAGCTCGGACGCTAAGACGAACTCTGTTTCGGGGGAGAGGTCTGATCCGGCGGCGCGCTCGGCGGCGCGCGCTTTCTCTTCGTTAGCTTTCTTGATTTTTCCGCCCCAATCGCGCATGACGAAAAACTTATTGCCGAGGAAGTTGACGATGAGCGCGGCGATGCCCGCTACGGCTTGCCCCGTGATGTTAAAGACGGAAGAGAGCAATTCGTTCGCGTCGGGGACGGCCTTTTGACACGCCGACGTAACGACTCCGCCGAGGTAGGTCTGCATAAGGATGATGAGTATCGCCATTATAGCGTACATTATGGCGCGCATCACGAGGTAGTTTGGCACATTGAAGGTCTTTTTGCGGTTGAGCGCAAACGTGAGCACCTGCCCTATCACGGAGCCGACCAGGAAACCTATAAATTCGCCCGTAGTAGGATATGCGAACAAAAACCAGGAGAACGAGGGTTTGAGCGAGGGGATGAGGTTGAGAAGGAGCGGCAATACGAGCGTGATGATAAATTGCGTGCCGCCGCAAATCAAACTGAACATAAAGAACATTACCATCTGCCTTATGTCCTCGTGCGCGCTCAGATAGTCCGCGATCTTTTGCAAAAACGGCGGGAGCTTGCGCTTGCGTTTGGGCGCATCCTGTCCGTCCGTTTGCACGCAGGTTGTCGCGGCGTCCGAGACGCATTCCGAAATGTTTTCTTCGCGCTCATTCAAAGCGACGGTATCTATGTTCTTTTCCTTTTCGTCCATAACAATTCTCCCCTAAACTTGTTAAAATCGGCATTTATATTATAAATACGGCTCGGTTTTTTGTCAATAGCGCCCACGCTGGCATTTGCTCAGGACTTAATTATCCCAAAAAATCACTGCGTAATTATTTTGGGGGCCCCAATTTTACCCCAAAAAATCACTGCGTAATTATTTTGGGGGCCCCTTATTGCTCGGAATGACAATTTATATAACCTGTCATTTCGAGCGTAGTCGAGAAATCCCCCTGTTATACCCCACAAAATCACTGTGTAATTTTGCGGGGACCCCGATCTAAAGCCCCATATAATCGCTACGCAATTTTATGGGGACCCCGATGATGCTCAGACAAAGGTAACGTTAACCACTCACACAAAACGTCCGTAAATATCAAGCTCTCACGCAGGAGTTTGTACCATACACCCAAACCAAAACGCGCGAACTAGTGACGAAAGTCACGACGTTCGCGCGTTATTAGCTTGGGGTGCAGGGGACGAAGTCAAAAACAGCGGGCGTAGCCCGCGTCCCCCAAACGTGAAAATCGCCAAACCATGACGAGCGTCTTAGAACAACTTCTTGATTTTTTGTCACGCGAGGAATTTGTGACAAGCGATTTTCACGTGCGGAGTGGCGTAGCATTTTGCGGTGGGCTTTTAGGCACCTTACTTCGTAATGGTGCCAAGCCTTGAGCAAATGCAAGCAGCCGAGGTGTGGGCGAGGAGCCCTGCGTGGGGCGTGTGGGGCGAGCAGCCCCGCCTGGAGGCGGTGGAGTCCCTTGCCGAGGGTGGCGACGCATATATTTTATTGCGAGGAAAATTGGTTTTCAAACGGAAAATTTTCCCGCGGACAAGAGAATAAAATTTTTTTACGTTATGCAAGGAAGTTTTGCATATGCAATTAGAATGTCAAAAACTCAAAATCGAGTTTGATACATTGCCGAAATATGGCTTTTTTTGGAAATGACCAAAAATGCCAAAAATCAACAAAACTACAATATGTTGTGTTTCGCAAAAATGTTTCACACACTATTTTGCGTTTTTCCCTTGACATCTGCGGCGAGGGTGCTACAATGAAAAAGCAAATTTTCCTAAAAGGGGTCAAAGATGTTAAACGTCAAAAAAAGAGATGGGAGCATAGTCCCGTTCAACCTCAACAAAATCAAGGTCGCAATTGAGAAAGCTTTCGCCGCGGTAGGCAAAAACTACAACGACGACATTCTCGATCTGTTGGCGCTTCGCGTGACAGCGACCTTCAACAGCAAGATCGTCGACGACGTCGTCACGGTCGAGGACGTGCAGGACGCGGTGGAAGTCGTCCTCATTCAATCCAGCTATGTAGAAGTTGCAAAAGCATATATTCTATATAGAAAACAACATCAGAAATTGCGCGACGTGCATTCCACGCTCCTCGACTACAAAAACACCGTCGACAACTATCTGAAGATCAACGATTGGCGCGTCAAGGAAAACTCCACGGTGTCCTACTCCGTCGGCGGACTTATCCTCTCCAACAGCGGCGCTGTCACGGCAAACTATTGGCTGAGCGAGATCTATGACGACGAAATTGCAAACGCGCACCGCGAAGCGAAGATACACCTGCACGACCTCAGCATGCTGACGGGCTACTGCGCGGGCTGGTCGCTCAAACAGCTCATCAAGGAGGGTCTCGGCGGCATTCCAGGCAAGATCACGTCCGCTCCCGCAAGCCACCTCTCCACGCTGTGCAACCAGATGGTCAACTTCCTCGGCATCATGCAAAACGAGTGGGCGGGCGCGCAAGCTTTCAGCAGTTTCGACACCTACCTCGCGCCTTTCGTCAAGGTGGATCACCTCACCTATAAGGAAGTCAAGCAGTGCATACAGTCCTTCATCTACGGCGTCAACACTCCGTCGCGCTGGGGCACGCAAGCGCCTTTCACCAACGTTACGCTGGACTGGGTGGTGCCAAACGACCTCGCCGAGCTTCCCGCTATCGTCGGCGGCAAGGAGATGGACTTCAAGTATAAGGACTGCGTGGACGAGATGCGCATGATCAACAAGGCTTTCATCGAGATCATGATCGAGGGCGACGCCAACGGACGCGGCTTTCAATACCCCATCCCGACATACTCCATCACGCGCGACTTCGATTGGTCGGACACGGAAAACAACCGCTTGCTGTTCACGATGACGGCAAAGTACGGCACTCCCTACTTCTCCAACTACATCAACAGCGATATGGAGCCGAGCGACGTGCGCAGTATGTGCTGTCGTCTGCGCCTCGACCTGCGCGAACTGCGCAAGAAATCGGGCGGCTTCTTCGGAAGCGGCGAGTCAACGGGTTCAGTCGGCGTCGTCACGATAAATATGCCGCGTATCGCATACGTCGCGACGACGGAAGAGGAGTATTTCAAGGAGCTGGAGCACCTCATGAACATCGCGGCGCGCTCGCTCAAGATCAAGCGCAACGTCATCACAAAATTGCTTGAGGAAGGGCTTTATCCCTATACGAAGCGCTATCTCGGCACGTTTGCAAATCACTTCTCGACCATCGGTCTCGTCGGCATGAACGAAGCCTGCCTCAACGCGCGCTGGATAGGTTGCGACCTCACGCACAAAGAGGCGCAGGAGTTCACCAAAAAGACGCTCAACTTCATGCGCAATAAGCTGAGCGATTATCAGGAGCAATACGGCGACCTGTACAACCTCGAGGCTACCCCCGCGGAGTCCACATCCTACCGTCTTGCGAAGCACGATCGCGAGAAATATCCCAACATCATCTGCGCGAAGTCCGCGGACAACACTCCCTACTACACCAACAGCTCGCACCTGCCCGTCGGCTACACCGCGGATATATTCGAGGCGCTGGACATTCAGGACGATCTGCAAACGCTGTACACGTCGGGCACCGTTTTCCACGCCTTCCTCGGCCAGAGAATGGACAGCTGGCAGGCGGCGGCAAACCTCGTGCGCAAAATCGCCGAGAATTACAAACTGCCCTACTACACCCTCTCGCCGACCTACTCCATCTGCGCGGATCACGGCTATCTCGTGGGTGAGCAATACACCTGCCCCATCTGCGGCAAAAAGACGGAAGTGTACAGCCGCATAACGGGCTACTATCGCCCCGTCCAAAACTGGAACGACGGCAAAGTCGCCGAGTTCAAGGAGCGCAAAGTGTACGACATCGCCACGTCGCAATACCACGGCAAGCCCATAAACGAGCACGTCTGTTGCGAGGAGGCTCCCATGCTCAAAGGGCGCCTCGAAATAGAGGCGGAAAAGAACGCCGAGAAAAAGCAAACTCCCGCCGCTCCCGCCAAGAACGACAACGGGCTGCTCATCTTCACAACAAAGACCTGCCCCAACTGCAAGATGGCAAAGGCTATGCTTGACAAGGCGGGCATAGGCTACACCGTCATCGACGCAGAGGACAATGCGGACGTCACAAAGTCCTACGGCGTTAAGAAGGCTCCTACCCTGCTCGTCCCCGACGGCAAAGGCGGATATACAGCCTACGACAACGCGAGCAAGATCAAAGGCTACATCGAGAGCGCAAAGTAAAATAGACAAATTCGCATGGGCGGGCAAATGCCCGCTCATTTCATAAAAAGGATCATTATGTCAAAGTATTTCGACATCATCATTATAGGCGCGGGACCCGCGGGGATGACCGCGGCGCTCAACTGCCTCCGCGCGGGCAAGACCGTACTCGTGCTCGAGGGAGAGAGTTTTGGAGGGCAGATAGCCCTCTCGCCGCGCGTGGAAAATTTTCCATCCTACCCCGTCGCATCGGGCGCGGAGCTCATGGACAAACTGTACTCGCAGATAGAGCAATGGGGCGCGCAGATAGAGCTTGAAAATGCAAAATCGGTGGTTAAAGGTGACAAAACGTTCACTGTAACTACGGATTATGCGACATACACCTGCTGTTCCGTCATTCTCGCAACGGGCTGTAAGCACCGCGAAATAGGAGTGGAGCGCGAGGAAGAGCTCGTCGGCAGCGGCGTAAGCTACTGCGCGCTTTGCGACGGCGCGTTCTACAAGGGTGAGGACGTTGCGGTCATAGGCGACGCCAATACCGCCCTGCAATACGCACTGCTGCTTGCGGGATATTGCAGACAGGTGCACATTTGTGCCCTCTTCGACCGCCTCTTCGCAGATAAGGCGCTTATCGACCTCGTGCTGTCAAAGCCCAACGTTGACGTCACCTACAACATCTCCCTCAAGGAGTTTGTCGGCGAGGACGAACTCTCCTCTCTCCGTTTCGAGAATACTCTCACGGGCGCGCCATACACCGTGGACTGCAAATGCGCGTTCATATGCGTGGGACAAATACCCCAAAACGAGCCTTTCAAAGACCTCGTTGCCCTCGACCCGAAAGGATATATAATCGCGGACGAGAGCTGCACTACCTCTTGCGAGGGTGTGTTCGCCGCGGGCGATTGCCGCGCCAAAAAGATACGCCAACTCGTGACTGCCGCCTCCGACGGTACCGTCGCCGCCTACGCCGCCTGCGCCTATGTCGACTCTACCCCATAAAATTCGTTCCACTCACTGTGTATTTCTACACTGTTTCACATCGTCACTCATTTCTATGGGGACCCCATGTCGCTCGGACAAACTTGAATATCTATTTTATCCCCCTTTTATACCCAAACATAAAACGGAGCGCGAGGCGTTCCGTTTTATGTTTGGTGATTATTTTTTTGCAAAGGGACTTCGTCTCCCTACGCAGGGCTGCTCGCCCTGAACCTCGGCCACCCCCCCTGCACCCCAAGCTAAAAACGCGAGCTAGACAAATACTTGCCGTCGCTCGCGTTTTTGATTGTGTGTATGATATGAACTCCTGCGTGAGAGCTTGATGTTGACGGAAGCATTGTCCAAGTGGTTATATTCTGCTTCGCACTAGGGGATTCCTCGACTCTTTACCCCCTCAAAATCTCTTCGTAATTTTGCGAGGAACCCCATATCGCTCGGAATGACATGTTGTTTTACCTGTCATGTTGAGCGTAGTCGAAACATCCCCCTGTTATACCCCACAAAATCACTGCGTAATTTTGTGGGGACCCCGATCTAAAACCCCATATAATTCGTTCCACTCACGTCACATTTCTCCACTGCGACTCATTGTCACTCATTATTATGGGGACCCCGATGTCGCTCAGACAAAGTTAACGTTAATCACTCGGACAAAGCGTCCGTAAATATCAAGCTCTCGCGCAGGAGTTTTGACACGTGCATAACAATCAAAAAACGCGAGCGACGGCAAGGAATTGCCTAGCTCGCGTTTTTAGCTTGGGATTGCAAAGGGCAAAGCGCCCTTTGCCGAGGTGCAGGGCTCGCAGCCCTGCGTGGGGCGACGAAGTCCCTTGCCGAGGCGTGGGCAAGCAGCCCACATTCATGTCATCTATCAATCCGCGTCGAGGGCGTCGAGGCGAATCTGTTTTTTCTCTTCCTTGGTGAGCTTTCTGCCCTTGCCTATGATGATGCTGTCGCCGTGCTTGACGAATATCATCAAAACGATTGCAACGGCTATGCAGATGGCGCTGTAGACAAACAGGCCGCGGTTGGAGATATAGTCCATGACGAGGCCGCCGAGGAAAGGCGTGATCGCCTGCGCGGACATTGTCGCCATATAGTAGTAGCCGGTGTACTGCCCTACGGTCTGCGCCGTGGAGAGCTCGGTGACCATGGGGAAGGTGTTGACGTTGGCGATGATGAGCCCGAAACCGGAGATGAGATAGAACAGCGAGAAGAGCACGGCGGGGATCATCGCGTTGGAATTTGTGCGCACGAATGCAAAGATGAGCACGAAGGATATGACCGCAAGCCCGAAACCTATGATGATGGATTTGCGGCGTCCTATCTTTGCCGCCATATAGCCGACGGGGATAAACGCGATGGCGCTTATGCCCATGCTGACGCCCGAGATGATGGACGCGACGCCCGCGGAGAGGTTGAGCTCCTTGGTGGTGTAAATGGACAGGTTGGACGAGATGGCGTTATAGCCCATGAACCACATGAATATGGACGCGAGTATGAGCCAGAAGGAGACCATTTTGGACTTCTCTTCCTGCGTCTTTGCTCCCCACCACTTTTTGGGGTTCTTGGATGCGAACCACTCTTTGAGATCGAATTTTTTCTTGTCGTTGTCCACGACCTGTTTTGCGTATTCGTAAGCCTCGGGAGATATTGCCGCGGTGCCGCCTATTGTTGCCTCCGCGTCCATAGATACGTTGCCGACGACTCCTTCTTTGCCCTCTCTCATGAGTTCCGCGCTTTCGCCGTCCTCGATGAGGCCTTCCGCAAACTTTTGCGCGTCGGGATCTTCGCCCTCAGCGAAGTCGTCTATCTCATACTCCTTGCAAATCTCCTCGCACTTCTTGACCATCTTGCGCTCGTTGACAAGGGCGATAAAGCCCGCGAGCAGCAGTAACATGCCCGCCGCAACACTTGCAAAGATTATGACATAATTATGGAACCTTGTCGGATCAAAGAGGACTATCGTGTAGATGAGGAAAGCTATCGCGCCGCCTATACCGCCGCACAGGTTGATAATTGCGTTGCCCTGCGAGCGCAATGGCTTTGGCGTGACGTCGGGCATGAGCGCGACCGCGGGGCTTCTGAACGTGCCCATCGCGACCAGGACGAGAAGCAATATCACCATGTATACCGCGAGGCTCCCCATGCCGCTCACCTTGGTCACTTTGTTATAAATTTCGTTGGAAGTGTAGTTGTTTATGCCCGAAGCGACAAATTTGTTGTAATCTTCGTTGGTGTTTTTGATCTCCTCATAGGTCTTGCCGTTTGGCGCCTTGTCCGTAAGCTCGACCTTGTGCGTTTCATCATCATCTATTTTGCCGTCGCCGTTCCAGTCGTAAGTATAATAATAGGTTGGGGCTCCTATCATATTGAGTATTGCTTTTTTAGATGTGAAGTTTGCGTCATAACGGATGGAAATGAATGCTTGTTTCAACTCTTCATCTCCAAGATCTTTTCCGTTTTCATCCTTAATATTGTTCCTTAAATAGGTCTTGTCGCAAAGGTTCTTGTCTCCGCTCTCCCAAAAGCCGGTGAGCGTGTCCGTCATAAAATCATCTTCATTGAGACGCGCTGTGATAGATGCCGAGAGATCGTCCGCCTTCTTCTGCTGATTGAGCGTAGCGACGGGCACAAACACCATAAGTACGACGGACGCGAGCGTGCCGAGCACGATGAACGGCGTACGGCGTCCGAATTTCTTTGTCAGCTTGCCGTGCGCGTTGTCGCTCAGCTTGCCGAAAAGAGGAAGCATAAACAGAGACAGCAAGTTGTCAAGTCCCATGATCAGTCCGCGCAACGAGTTTGGCAGACCGTAGGCGTGCTCCAAAAGAAGGGGCACGACAAAGTCGTATGCCGTCCAAAACAGCATGATGATCGCAAAAGCAAAGCCTACCTTGAAGGTCTGGGGATAGTCCAGCTTCAACGGCTTTCTTCCCTTCTCGTCAAGAATAGGCTCTGCGGCTTGTTTGGATTTTCTCATAAAATTCTCCTCATAAATGACATGAGCAGACGCTCACAATTTGTATTATAAAGGAAAAAATACAATTAAACAAGCCAAAATTTTATATTGACGAAATTTTTTCGACATTAGATTTTGTGATTTCAAACATAACCGATTAGAACGCTAAAATGGTGAAAAAAGAAGCAGGAATACGTCAAAACCGCTCGGACAGATGTAGCGTTAATTTGCTCGGACAAGGGGATCTTTCGACTTCGCTCAAGATGACGGAAATATTAGGTGTCATTCCGAGCATAGTCGAGGAATCCCCGGGTTTTATAATAAAACTTTCAGAAAACTCTCTCGCAAATAACAAACTCTCACGCAGGAGTTTATACCATTGCAAACAATCAAAAACGCGCAGACTGGGCGATGAAAGAGCCTAGTCTGCGCTTTTTAGCTTGGGGTGCAGGGGACGAAGTCCCTTGCCGAGGCGTGGGCGAGGAGCCCACATAAAGCTCCTTTGCCGAGGGTGCGGGGCAAGTAGCCCTGCATGGGGCGACGAAGTCCCTTGCCGAGGCGCGGAGCAACGCTTCGCATAATATACTAATCTTTTCAAAATTGTTGCCTAAACGCGGGCACGGGTATATAATGTATGTCGCAAATAAAGCGGAGGTCGCCTGGATTTTATGGCAAAAGATCAAAACGATAAGCAGTTTGTCAAAGACATCGCGGATATGAACATAGATTTCCCGCAGTGGTACACGGACGTCGTGCTGAAGACGCAACTTGTGGATTACGGTCCCGTCAAGGGCACGATGGTCATACGTCCGTACGGTTATGAGATTTGGGAGCGCATACAGGCGGAACTCGACGCGCGCTTCAAAGCGACAGGGCACAAAAACGCCTACTTCCCTCTTTTCATTCCCTACTCCTTTTTAACGAAGGAAGCGGAACATGTGGAGGGCTTCGCGCCCGAAGTCGCGCTGGTGACGCACGTCGGAAAGAATGAGCTTGAAGAGCCGCTTGTCGTGCGCCCGACGTCGGAGACTATAATATGCTCCATGTATGCGAAGTGGGTACAGAGCTACCGCGATCTGCCCGTACTCATCAATCAGTGGGCAAACGTCGTGAGGTGGGAAAAGACGACGCGCCCCTTCCTTCGCACCAGCGAATTTCTGTGGCAGGAGGGGCACACCTTGCACGCTACGGAGCAGGAGGCGCGCGAAGAGACGCTGAGAATGCTCGAAGTCTATCGCTCCTTTATGCAGGACGTGCTGGCGATAGACGTGTTGACGGGCGTCAAGACGGAAAAGGAAAAGTTTGCGGGCGCGGTGGAAACCTACTCTATGGAGGCGATGATGCTGGACGGCAAGTCCCTGCAGGCGGGCACCTCGCACTATCTGGGCAACAACTTCGCTTCCGCGTTCGAGATCAAGTATCTCGACAAAGACGGACAGCTGAAAAATCCTTATCAGACGAGTTGGGGCGTATCGACGAGGCTTATCGGCGCGCTCATCATGGCGCACGGCGATCAGCGCGGACTTAAATTGCCTCCGCGCGTCGCGCCTATACAAGTTGTCATCGTCCCCGTCGCCGTACACAAGGAAGGCGTGCTTGAAAAGGCGAACGAGATCTACTCCGCGCTCAAGACGGCGGGAGTGCGCGTAAAGCTTGACGACCGCGATCAGTCCCCCGGTTGGAAATATAACGAATGGGAAATGAAAGGCGTACCCGTGCGCATAGAGATAGGCCCGCGCGATATCGAAAACGGAGTCGCTATGGTAGTGCGCCGCGATACGCATGAAAAACAGCTCGTGCCATTGGGCGAGCTTACGACGGCTATCCCCGCCCTGCTCGACGCCGTGCACGATAATATGTTTAAGCAATCGCACGACTTTTTGCACTCGCACATCGCCGTCTGCCACGATATGGACGAGATGGCGACCGCGCTCGACGAGCATAACTTCGTCAAAGCTATGTGGTGCGGCTGCCGCGAATGCGAGGATAAAATAAAGGAGAAACTCGCCGCCACGTCCCGCGTGCTCCCCTTCGACCAAACCCCCGTCGGTGACAAGTGCGTCTGCTGCGGTAAACCCGCAAGCAAAGTCCTCTACTTCGCTAAATCGTATTGATGGATTTTTTACGTGGGGCTCTGCCCCACTCCCCGGCAAGGGACTTCGTCCCCTGCACCCAAAGCAAAAAACGCGCGAACTAGTGACGAAAGTCACGACGTTCGCGCGTTTTTTGCTTGTGTATATGGTATGAACTCCCGCGTAAGAGCTTAATATTAACGGTTGCCGTGTACAAAGACTGTTAAATAGAACCCTCGGACAAAGCGTCCATTCGTTTATAAGTGCGCTCAAACATATGTATATAGAACTCCTACACGTCCTGCGTTGGTATCTCAGACATTGGAGTGAAAAACCCAACCTCTCCCTTCGTTACGTGCAGCGATGAGTTGGGTATTAGTATAGACATAACGTTCCGCCACACTGCACTCAGGACTCCCCTCCCTCTCCGTACTCACTAACGGTTTGCGCTCGAGCGCAAACACAAATCAAGCGTTACGCCGCGGCAGGGCGGGAAGGAGCTGCGCTCGCTCACCGCGATACGTCGTGCAGACAAGTCTGCAATTATGCCACTTGTTCGGGCGAAAATAAATCAGAGCCCCGCCCTCACTGCGTACGAGGGTATATCCCGCTCGCTCCGCGATATCACTCGGACAGGACGGACGGCGTGTATAGGGGCGCTCGGACAGAAGGCGTTATAAGCCACGACATAATTTTCGTTTAAATCGTGCCACTGTCCGAGCTATATCTTATAATGGGAGGTTATTTCACTATAAATCTCACTCCGAGGGGTGGGACGGTGATTTTTTGTTGAATGGGTTTGCCAGAGATGGCGTCGCGGCCCGAGATGAGGCGCATCACGGGGACGTCGGTCGGGTTGGCGACGACGGTGAAGGTGCCGCATTCGCTCTCGCGGCGGAAAACGACGAGAGTCGGGTCGTCCTCGAAATAGGTCTTGCCCCTCAGCAAGTCTGCGTACTTTGCGCGCAGTTTGCCAAGCGTCTTATAATGTTCGAGCAAAACGTTGTCCTCTCTGCCCCACGGAAACGCGCCGCGGTTGAGCGGATCCTCAAAGCCCTGCATGCCTGCCTCGTCGCCGTAATACACGCAGGGGACTCCGGGCAGCGTGAATTGGATTGCCGCCGCAAACATGAGCCTCTTTCTCGCCAAAGCGTACATATCGTCGGACAGCGTAAATTCCGCGCGCGCGAGCTTGCTTTCGGGAGGGGTGACCCCGCTGAGCTGAGTCAAGGCGCGTACGGTGTCGTGACTGCCTATCAAATTCATAAGCACGTCGAGGCTCTCACGCGGATAATTTTCAAGTATGCGCGTGATCTGCTCTTTAAATTCCGCCGCCGAGCCGCCCTTTGCAAGTTGCAATATCGCGTTTTTAAAGGGATAATTCATGACGCCGTCCAACTGTTCGCCCATAAAATAGGGACGCCACAGGTCGTAGGCTATCTTTGTCGATGCGTCCTCCCACACCTCGCCGATTATGAGCGTATCCTCGCCCTCGCTTTTGATCTTACGACAAAGCTCCGTCGTGAAGTCTATGGGGAGTTCGTCCACGACGTCCAAGCGCCAGCCCTTTACGCCCATACGCGTCCATTTTTCTATGACGCCGCCCTCGCCGAGGACGAGTTTTCTGTACCCTTCTGCCTTTTTGTTGACGGTGGGGACGACGGTGCTCCCCCACCAGCAGTCGTACTCGTAGGGATATGTCCTAAACGTGAACCAATCATAGTACGGCGACTGTTTTGATTGATACGCGCCGACGCTTTCAAAGTTGTCAAACTTGTTGAAATATATGCTGTCCGCGCCCGTATGATTGAAAACGCCGTCCAGCATTATGCTTATGCCCCTGTCTCCCGCCTCTTTGATTAGTCGCGCGAACTCCTCTTCCGTGCCGAAAAGCTCGTCTATCGTGAGGTAATCCGAGGTGTCGTAGCGGTGATTTGAGGGCGACTTGAAAATGGGCGTGAGATAAATGAGCGTGACTCCTAGCGATTTGAGATAATCGAGGCGAGAAATTATGCCCTTTATGTTCCCGCCGAAGAAATCATCCGCGCGGTATGTCCCAAAGGCGTCCTCAATGTCGGGCCTGTCCGTCCAATAGGTATGCAGCCTGCCCTTCTTTGAAAATTTGCTCTCGCCGACTCTGCAAAATCTGTCTGCAAAAATTTGATATGTGACGCCGCTTTTTGCCCAATTCGGGGTTTTATGCGCACGTTTTGACACTGTCAACTGCCATTCCGGCAACCAATCCCACCTTTTTGCCTCGCCTCCCTCGCCTCTTCCGAAGAAGGCGATGTCCCCGCCTTCGAGCTCCGCCTCGAAACGGTACATATATATTCCCCAATCGTCGAGGGTGAAACTCAACGCAAAAACGTCCTCGCCTCCCTCTCCGCTTACCTTTTCAAGCTCCAGCTTTATAGGCTCCTTCTCGACGCGCCCGCCCTCGCCGAATATCTGTCTGAATATAACAAAACAGCGGTTCGCCTTGAGCGCGCCGTCAAGCGGAAAGCGGATGGAGATGGGCTCGCCCATGACAGCCGCTCCGTATGGGGTCTTGTGTAAAAGAGGATGATACATATCAATTTAAAGGGCGCAAGCTTTTTGCGCCCCTTCGCTTATTGTTTGATTATCGGGGTGAGTCCCCAAATGCGCCGCGCATATTCCTCGACGGCTCTGTCAGCCGCGAAGAATCCCGCCTTCGCTATGTTGACGAGGGACATCCTGTTCCACACATACTTGTTGCGGTAGGTAGCGTCAACCCTCTGTTGCGCCTTGCAGTAGCTGTCGAAATCGGCAAGCACCATATAGCTGTCGGGCTGTCCGCCGCGTCCGAGAATGAGCGAATCCGCTATCTCGCCGAAAGCGATGCCGCTGCCGTCCCTGCCGCCCTGTCTGAGGGCGTCGATTATGCGCTTTATGCGCGGATCCGTTTGATAATAATGCGAGGGGTCATAGCCGTTTTTAAAGAGCTGTTGCACCTCCTCCGCTAGCAAGCCGAACAGGAAGATGTTTCCGTCGCCCACCTCTTGATGTATCTCGACGTTCGCGCCGTCGAGGGTGCCTATGGTGAGCGCGCCGTTTATCATGAATTTCATATTGCCCGTGCCGCTCGCCTCCTTGCCCGCGAGGGATATCTGCTCGGACACTTCCGCGGCGGGCATTATCATCTCGGCAAGCGTGACCCTGTAATTTTCAAGAAATACGACTTTGAGTTTGCCCTTGATGTCGGGGTCGTTGTTTATCACGTCGCCGAGCGTGCATATGAGCCTTATTATCTGCTTCGCCATATAGTACGCGCTTGCCGCCTTCGCGCCGAAGATGAATGTGCGCGGCTGTATGTCGAGGTCGGGGTTTTCCTTGAGGCGATAGTAGAGGTCGAGGATGTGCAGCGCGTTCAAAAGCTGACGTTTGTACTCGTGCAGTCTCTTGACCTGTACATCGAAAATGCTGTCGGGGTCCACGACGACGTTGTTGTGCTCGAGGATATACTTTGCAAGATCGGCTTTGTTCGCGCGCTTGATGTCGGCGAGCCTGTCAAGGACTTGCCTGTCCCCCATGAACTTCTGCAGATTTTCAAGCTGCGACGCTTCCTTTATCCAGCCGTCGCCTATGAGCTCCGTAATGAGAGCGGCAAGGCGAGGATTTGCCTGGCATACCCAGCGCCTGTGCGTAATTCCGTTCGTGACGTTGGTGAACTTTTCGGGGTGCATATGGCAATAGTCTCTGAAAACGTCGTTTTTCAATATCTCGCTGTGCAGCGCGGATACGCCGTTGACCGTATGCGCCGTCGCGAGGCAGAGATTTGCCATTTTGACCTGTCCGTTTGAGAGCACGGCGTTTTTGTTGACGATGTCCCAATTGTTGGGATAATATCTCCATAGCTCGTCGCAGAAACGCTGATTTATCTCGTGCACGATCTGATATATGCGCGGGAGCAGGTTTTGGAAGAGGTCCTGCGGCCACTTTTCGAGCGCCTCCGCCATGACGGTGTGGTTTGTGTAGGATATGGTGTTGCAGGTGATGTCCCACGCTTGATCCCAGCCGTAGCCGTACTCGTCGAGCAAAAGGCGCATGAGCTCGGGTATGCAGAGGGTGGGATGCGTATCGTTGATGTGTATCGCCACGCAATCCGCAAGGTTGTCGAGGGTGGGATTTGTCTTGAGATGCCTCTTCAAAATGCTTTGAATGGACGCCGAAACAAAGAAATATTGCTGCTTTAGCCTGAGCGACTTGCCCTCTATGTGGTCGTCCGCGGGATAGAGCACTTTGTTTATGGACTCCGCCATAGCCTTTGCCGCCGACGCCTTGACATACTCGCCGCGGCTGAACATGTGGATGTCGAAATCCTGCGCCGCCTCGGAGTGCCAAAAACGTATCCTGTTGACCGCGTCGGTGTGATAGCCCGAAATGTTCATATCATAGGGCACCGCGTTCACGACAGTGCAGTCGCGCTGATTGACGGTGAGTTTGCCGTCCTCCCAATGCTGGTCCACCACGCCGCCGAATTTGACGGGAAAAACCTCCTCCGTGCGCGGAGCGAGCCATACGTCGCCCATTTTGAGCCAATCGTCGGGCTGCTCGAGCTGCCAGCCGTCCACGATTATCTGCTTGAAAAGACCGTAATCATACAAAATGGAAAAGCCACTCGCCGCATATCCGCGGGACGTGAGCGCGTCCATATACGCCGCCGCAAGCCTGCCGAGGCCGCCGTTGCCAAGCCCCGCGTCCGGCTCGAAGGAGTAAATCTCGTCCATGCTTACGCCGAGGCTCTCCACCGCCGCCGTAACCTCATCCATTATGCCGAGGTTGAAGAGGTTGTTTTTGAGCGACCTGCCAAGCAAAAACTCCATGGACATATAATATATCTGCTTTGCGTTGCGCTCGCGCACCTGCTTTTTGAAATTGACTCGCGTCTGAGTCAGAATATCTCTTACGCACATGCACGTGGCGCGATATATCTGTGCCTTGCTCGCGTCCTCGGGCTTTACGCCGAAATATCTCGCAAGCGTAGAGGTGAGCTGTGAGGAAAATTCTTGAGTTGTGATCTTGACCATGCTTCCTGCCTTTTGACCGCTTTCCCCCGGTACGGCGACCGTCTATATTATTTCCGCTATAATATATTCTTATATTACCGCAGATGACTTTTACTATTTTACTTTTTTCGACATTGCTTGTCAACAAGAGAGCGCTCGTGCGGAAAATTTATTTATTCACATCTCTCCCCGCGCCGCCTCCGCCTTCAAGCGTGAGAGCGTCTCACATTCACTATGTCAAAGTGAATGTGATCTTCTCGCATTGTTCGCCGAATATTTCTTTCAATCCTTTTTTCATAAAACCTGCAAATCGCTTTGGTATAGTGACAGATTTCAAACCTGTGCAATTCTTGAATGCATATTCCCCTATGCTTGTCACGCTGTTTGGAATTGAGATAGACGTCAGTCCTTTGCAGCCATCGAATGCCCACGCTCCTATGCTTGTCACGCTGTTGGGTATTGTTATAGACGTAAGACCTGTGCAATCTTCAAATGCATGTTCCCCTATGCTTGTCACGCTGTTGGGTATAGTCACCGACGTCAGTCCTGTGCAACCATAAAATGCCCCATTACCTATGCTTGTCACACTGTCCGGGATCGTGATAGATGTCAAGCTTGCACAACCTTCGAATGCATATGAGCCTATGCTTTGCACGCTGGTGGGGATCACGCTTGTTTTACACCCCGTTATCAATTTGTTAGTTTTCCTTTTTATTAAACAATTATCTTCCGATCTATATGTTTTGTTGTCGGGATCGACTATGATAGATGTCAACCCTTCGCAACCATCGAATGCATAATCTCCTATGCTTGTCACGCTGTTTGGAATTGAGATAGACGTCAGTCCTGTGCAACCACTGAATGCCAAATCGCCTATGCTTGTCACACTGTCCGGGATCGTGATAGATGTCAAGCTTGCACAACCTTCGAATGCCCCATCGCCTATGCTTGTCACACTGTCCGGGATCGTGATAGATGTCAAGCTTGCACAACCTTCGAATGC
>CANPWB010000019.1 GCA_947581925.1 uncultured Clostridia bacterium | reverse complement strand
TGAGTGGAGTGTGGCGGAACGTTATGTTCATACTAATACCCAACTCATCGCTGCACGTAACGAAGGGAGAGGTTGGGCCTTTCAATAACTATCTCCGAGATACTAACGCATATCCCCGATGCGCTCAAGCGCAGACGGAAAGTCGTGCTAGGCGCACTTAGCTCTTTAAAAATACGTGGGAGAGCGTTTTGAAATCTTCAAGAGACAGTCTCTCGCCGCGGATGAAGGGATCGAGACCTGCTGCGGATATGATGTCCGCCGCGTCTGATTTGGAAATGCCGAACGCCACGGACAGATTGTTTGCGAGCGTCTTTCTGCGCATGGCAAACGCGCTGCGCACAAGTTTGTGGATGAGCGGGACGTCCTCTCCCGCGAGCTTGCCGCGCTCCACCTCTATGTGTACGACCGCGCTGTCCACGTTGGGCGCGGGATAGAACATCTTGCGCGAAACGAGGCGCGTTATCTTCGCGCTGCCCGCCATCTGTACGGCGAGCGTGACGGCGGAGTAGTCCGCGCTTCCCGCCTCGGCGACAAGTCTGTCCGCAACTTCCTTTTGCACCATTACGGTCAAGCTCTTCACAGGCAGGTCGCTCTCCAAAAAGCGCATGATGAGAGGCGTCGTGATGTAATACGGCAAATTTGCTACAAGCCTGAACTCGCCGCTTACTATCTCCTCAAACTGCTCGTCGCTCATCTTGAGAACGTCGCGGAAAATCACCTCGGCATTTTCAACGCCGCGCAGGGACAGCTCGAGCACGGGGGCGAGCGAGGAGTCCACCTCGAAGGATATCACCCTGCCCGCGATCGCTGCCAGAGCGCGCGTAAGCGTGCCTGCGCCTGTGCCTACCTCGACCGCGGTCTCGTCCTTGCCAAGTCCGCTGTCAAAGGCTATTGCCGCAAGCAGATTTTTGTCCGTGAGGAAGTTTTGCCCCAAACCCTTGTTGAAACGAAACCCCGTCGCCGCTATGACATCTTTTACTGACAGCTCTTCCGACATAAAATATTCCTCTTTATTCGCACTAATACTTACATTTTGTGTTTCGAAATTTGGTGTTCGCTCGGACAAAGGTTCATAGGAATCTAGCACGTCGTACGTTAGTATCTCAGACATTGGAGTGAAAGACCCAACCTCTCCCTTCGTTACGTGCAGCGATGATAACGTCGGTCTGAGGGATATTTTGGGGCGCCTATTGTCCTTTATCTTGCGTTACGTTAAATAACAGGAACCCCCACCACCGCGCGATAGCGCGGAGCCTCCCCCTATACCTCACCCCACAAAAACATTACATATTTTTGTGGGGACCCCGATATCTCCTATACAGGCGTTGTCGAAGGGAGATGCCTACACTCGAACAAGCTGATACTGTCCAATTTGGGCATACCCCTTCTCCAACGTTGGATAAAGATATTCGGGGTACCCATAGAAAGGGCGGAGCGAGTTTTATGGGGTAAACCAGGGGATTCCTCGACAAGCTCGGAATGACAAGTGATATAACCTGTCATGTTGAGCGACATGGGGTCCTCACAAAATTACATAGTGATTTTGTGGTGTAAAAGGAAACATCCCTGAGGTCATCGCTCGAAAAATCAGTATTCTGTGTCCTCGTCTATAAGCGCGCGGACGCGGAAGTGGGCGCCTGTCCGATCGGCGAGCCTGCGGCAAGCGGCGATCTCCTTCTCGCCTATGCAATCCACGACGGACATAGTCGTCTCTATGCCCGCCTCTACGCAGCCCTTCGCAAAGTCGAGCATGGCGTCAAACGCTTTCTCGCCGTACTTGCTGCGACATATGCGTTGGTACTCCTCCGCCGTCGAGGCGTTGAGGGATATGGACACGCAGTCTATGTAGGGCGCGATGAGCGCGGGGATATCGGCGCGATCGTTTATCAGCCCGCCGAGCCCGTTGGTGTTTATGCGCGTCCTGCACCCCTGCTCTTTGAGATAGGGACCTATCTCGGCAATTATCTGAAAGTTGCACATGGGTTCGCCAAAACCGCAAAATACAATCTCCTTGTACTTCTTCAGATCGAATTGCTTAAGGGCGATCAACATGTCATCGCGAGTGGGCTCTTTTTCAAGCCAAAGCTCGTTGCCCGCTACGCCTTGCTTGACGTTGCGGATGCAAAACTCGCAGCGGTTTGGGCAGCGATTGGTGATGTTCAGATAGAGGCTATCCCCAAATTCATACACGAAGTTGTTTTTCATATTGTCTCCGAAAATCAAGTCTATTTTGTCAATATCCACACTTTAAACGCTCATTTCATTCGTATAAACAACCGTTTTGCGTTTGTCGTCGTGATATTTTCAAGCTCCTCTTCGCTCGTTTCAAGCGCTTCGGCGGCTTTTTTCAGCACAAGGCGGATATACTTCGGCTCGTTGGTCTTGCCCCTGAATGGCACGGGCGTCATGTACGGGCAATCCGTCTCGAGCAGCAGTCTGTCCCGCGGCACGGCTTTCAGCGCCTCGACGTTGCGCCTCGCGTCCTTGAAAGTTATCGCTCCGCCGAAGGCGTAATATGCGTCAAGCTTTGAAAAGTCGCGAACCATCTCCGCCGAGCCCGAATAGCAGTGCAAAAGCAAGCCGTTTGTGAGATATCCGCTCATCTCGTACAGCGTGCGCCTCGCCTCTTCGTACGCGTCGCGCACGTGCAAAATTATGGGCAAGCCGAGCGCTTGGGAAAGCTCGATCTGCTCCTTGAAAGCGCCCTGCTGTATCGCGCGCGGCGAGAGGTCATAGTGATAGTCGAGGCCTATCTCGCCTATCGCGACGACTTTTTCATTCGAGGACAGCTCCGCAAGTCTGTCGTATTTGTCATAGTCCGCGGTGACGGCGTCGTGGGGGTGTATGCCTATCGCGGCATATACGGGAGCGTACTTCGTCGCAAGCTCGACGGCTTTTTCGCTCGAGGGCATGTCATAGCCCACGCAAATCGCGCTCTCTATGCCCGCCTCTTTGAATCCCGCGACTATCCTGTCCGCCTCGGGCAGCAGCTTTTCATCGTTGAGATGGCAATGTGTGTCTATCATCTGACCGTCGCCCCGCTCGGCACGCTCTTTTCGGGAGCGACGAGCACGACTTCCTCCTCGCCGTTTTCCTTGACGTAGCACGCGCAAAGCAGCATGCCCTGGCTCTCTATGCCTCTGAGTTTCGCCGCCTTGAGGTTGGACACGACGACGACTCGCTTGCCGACCATCTCCTCGGGCGTATAGAATTTCGCGATACCGCTCACTATCGTGCGCGTCTCGTCCCCCACCTTGACGGAGAATTTGAGAAGTTTGTCCGCCTTTTCCACCTTCTCGGCGGCGAGTATCTCGCCCACCTTGAGCTTTATCTTGAAAAAGTCGTCGATGGTTATCTCCTCTATATTCACGGTGTTTTCGGGCTTTTCGGCTTTTGGGGGGTTGACGTCCTTTTGAGGTTTTGCCTCCTTGGCGGATCCCGCTTTCTTTTCCTCCGCGGGCTCTATGCCGAGTTCGCTCTCGGGCGCGATGCCCTTTGAGACGAGCTCCTTCAACACTTTGTCCTTGTCCAGCCTTACGAAGAGGTAGGTCGGATTTCCCGCCACTTTGAGAGTGTGGAGCGCGCCGAATTTGTCAAGGGCGTCATAGTTTATCGCCTCTACGCCGCACTGCGCGAGCGCTTTCGCGGCGGTCTCGGGCATAAAGGGCGCAAGCAGGGTGGAGCATACGGCTATGCTCTCAAGCAGGTTGTGCAGTACGACTTCAAGCCTTCCCTTTTTGCTCTCGTCCTTTGCGAGCACCCAAGGCGAAGTCTCGTCGATATACTTGTTTGCGCGGCGCAGTACTGTGAAAATCTCGCCCAGCGCGTCCGCGATGTGATAGGAGTCTATGTCGCCGAGGACTTTGTCTCTCAAACTCCTCACCGCGGAGAAAAGCTCCTCGTCCACGCTCTCCTCTACGCCGCCTCTCGCGACCGTACCGCCGAAATACTTGTTTGTCATCGCGACGGTGCGCTGTACGAGGTTGCCGTAAACGTTGACGAGGTCGCTGTTGATGTTGTCTATCGTCTGCCCCCAGCTTATTACGCCGTCGTTTTCAAAGGGCATCTCTTTTAGCATGCAATATCTTGTCGCGTCCACGCCGAACGCGGCTACCAAATCGTCGGCATATATGACGTTGCCCTTGGATTTGGACATCTTGCCGCCGTTTTGCATGAGCCACGGGTGCCCGTACACCTGCTTAGGTAGCGGGAGACCCAAAGCCATGAGGAATATGGGCCAATATATCACGTGGAAACGCACTATGTCCTTGCCTATGACGTGCAGGTCAGCGGGCCACTCCGCGTCGAATTTTTTGCTGTCCTCGCCCACGCGATAGCCCGCGCCCGTAATGTAGTTGGTGAGCGCGTCAAGCCATACGTATACCACGTGCCTATTGTCAAAATCCACGGGTATGCCCCACTTGAACGACGTGCGCGATACGCACAAGTCTTGAAGTCCCGGCTTCAAAAAGTTGTTGAGCATCTCGTTTTTGCGCGATACGGGCGTGATGAAATCGGGGTGCTCGTCGTAATACTTCATGAGCGCGTCGGCATACTTGCTCATCTTGAAGAAGTACGCCTCTTCCTCCGCCATCTTGACTTCCCTGCCGCAATCGGGACACTTGCCGTCCACAAGCTGGCTCTGCGTCCAGAAGGACTCGCAAGGCGTGCAGTACCACCCCTTGTAGGTGCCCTTGTAGATGTCGCCCTGCTCGTACAGCTTTTTGAATATCTTCTGCACTTGCTCTTCGTGGTAGGCGTCCGTCGTGCGCACAAAGCGGTCGAAAGAGGCGTTCATGAGCCTCCATATGCGCTCTATCTCGCCCGCTACTCCGTCCACGAACTGCTTGGGAGTGGTCCCCGCCGCCGCGGCTTTCAATTCTATCTTCTCGCCGTGCTCGTCCGTGCCCGTCTGAAAGATGACGTCATAGCCCTCGAGGCGCTTTGCGCGCGCAATGACGTCTGAGAGCACTATCTCATACGTATTACCCACGTGCGGCTTGCCCGATGTGTAGGTTATCGCCGTTGTCAAATAAAACTTCTTTTTGTCCTTCTTGTCCATATGCTCCTCGGCTGAACTTTATTTCGAGATATTTTTTTAACATTTTGATATTATACCACATTTTGCCGCAATGGCAATCAATAATAAACGACTTCTGCGCAGGGCGATATCCCGAGGTCCTGCCCTCTGAATCTTTCGGGGAGCTTTACGCTCTTTAATGAGGGGCAATCGCCGAAAATAATGCGATGCTCCTCAGGCTCGATACCCTTATAGTAAGGGTCGTTGATCTCCTCTTTAAACCCTATTTCCATTACGCTTTGGGGGATAACGATCGAAGTCAGTTTCTCGCAACCGTTAAACGCGCCCTCTCCTATGTACGTCACGCTTGAAGGGATCGTAATGGCGGTCAGCTCCGAGCATAAATAAAACGCGAACTCCCCTATGCTTTTTATGCTCTCGGGAAGAGTCATCTCTTTAAATCCCGCTCCGCAAAAGGCATACCTCGCTATGCTTGCGGCATATTTAGGTATCACGCTCGACTTGCAACCCGCGACCAACTCTTTCGTCTTTCTGTCTATGATACAATTCCCGTCCGACTTGTATTTGAAATTGATTTTGCATACGGCAATGCTCTCGAGCCGTTCACAAGCCGCGAAAGGATTATTGCTTATTGCCTTCACTCCCCTTGGGATTTTGACGGATCTCAAACCCGTACAGCCGTAAAATGCGAACTCGCCCATGCTTTCCACCCTCTTTGGGATAGCAATGGACGTCAAACCCGTACATCCTTTAAACGCCATATCTCCTATGTATGTCGTTCCCTTAGGGATGGCGACGGACGTCAAACTCGTGCAACCCCGAAACGCCTTGTCCGCTATTTCGCTCACGCAGGCGGGTATTACTACGTGTCCTCCTTTGCCATAATATCTCAAAAGCATAGAATCGTAGATGAAAAATTCTTTTTTGTCATAATTTTCCGACGCAGGAGCGACATTTTTCCTTGCCTTCATTTTCCTTCTCCTTGTTTTTGCTTTTTATGCCTTGTATTAGTTTTTATTGCTTATACGCATATTTTTATCCATTGGCGGGACATATAAGCGCTATAGGCTTGTTTATGCCCTTGCGCAGTCGCGCTTTGCCCATCTCTCCTCGGAGCTTTGCGCCCGGCCGCGATCTCACGCGATGGAAATCAATAGTATACGACTTCCGCGCCATCGGGGATGCCGAGCTCCTCTCTTCCGTACTTGAAACCCTCGGGCAACCTTACGGTCTTTAAACTCGTACCATAGTTGAACAAGACGTGATAAGGCTTAAATTCGTATTCTATGTCGTAATCGTCCTCGAGGCGATCGGGGCGAGGAATCCAAATCTCTTCCCTTTTGATGCCGCCCACTTCCCGTACGCTCCGAGGGATGGCGATCGACTCCATATTGCAAAACTCAAACGCCAGCCAACCTATCTGCTCGACGCCCTCGGGAATGTCGATGGTCCTCAATCGACTGCAACAGCAAAAAGCCTCATTGCCTATCGTCCTCACGTTTGCGGATAAAGTGACGGACCTCAAAACATCACAGCCGAAAAACGCTTTCTCTCCTATGTGCGTCTCGGCGTCTGCGTCTCCGCTTTCAAAGACGACGCTTTTAAGGCACTTGCACTTCTCGAACGCGCGCTCATCTATAGTCGTGCCCGCTGGAATGGATATCTCCCTGAGTCCCGATTCGCCGAACGCCATGATCCCCAATCGCTCGACGGTTGAAGGGAGAGCGATCTCCCGCAATGACGTGTCGTCCGCAAACGCGCAGTCTGCGATCTCTCTCACACCCTCGGGGATAACGACGGATGTCAGGCTTTTGCACCAGTTGAACGCGGAAAATCCGATCTTTTTCACGCTTGACGGCATCGTGACGCTCTTTAGCCTCTCGACTTGGGAAAACGCGTGTTCGCCTATCTCTGTCACGCCGTCGGGTATGACGACGGCGCCGCCCGCGCCCAGATATTTCACAAGTGTGGTGCCCACGATTTTAAACTCGTTTTTGTCATAATTTCCCAATTTCGTCATAATTTTATCCTCAACTTGGTTTTTCCTGCTTTTTGTTTGCTTGCGGAATTTTTCGGATCCGCTTCTCATCGGCAATCAATAATACACGACCTGCGCGCCCTCGGGAACGCCGAGCTCTTCTCTTGAGTACTTGAAACCTTTTGGAAGTCGGACGGTCTGCAAGGATGTGCCCTCAAAAACCCTGCGGCGCTCCATATTTACTTGCAGTTGATGAGGCGCGCCCGTGTAGGAATCGTAAACCACTTCCCAATTGACGTCAACATGGCCGATCTCTTCCACGCTGTACGGAATTGTAATTTGCATCAAACTTTTGCAATTTGCAAATGCGTCGCTCTCTATGTGCGTCACGCCTTCTGAAATAACGACGGACTCCAATTTTTCGCAGTCCTCAAACGCCGAACTCCCTATCTTTGTCACGCCCCCGGGGATCGTCACAGACGCAAGCCCCGTGCAACTTCTAAACGTTTTGCTCCCTATTTCCGTCACGCCTTCGGGTATAACCACGGACGTCAAAGACTCGCAGCCCCCAAACGCAGACCCTCCGATCTTCTTCACACCCCCGGGGATGACGATGGACGTCAGTTTTTTACAACCGTAAAACGCAGAACTCTCTATCTCCGTTACGCCCTCGGGTATGACGACGGACGTCAGGCTTTCGCAATGTTCAAACGCACTATAACCTATCTCCGTCACGCCCGCGGAGATAACGACAGCGCTCAGGCTTGCGCACCCCACGAACGCCCTGTATCCTATCTCCGTCAAGGTCTCGGGAAGGACGACCGAGGTCAGGGCCTCGCAGTAGTAAAACGCGTCGCCCCCTATCTTAGTCACGCCCGCGGGGATAGTCACGGACGTCAATTTTTTGCAACAGTAAAAGGTCTCGTCCCCTATCTTAGTCACGCCATCGGGTATAACGACTGACGTCATGCCGTCGCAATAGTAAAACGCGCCTTTGCTTATCTCCTTCACACTCGCGGGAATCGTCACGGATGTAAGCGCGTAGCACCAACCGAATGCGTATTCCCCTATCTTAGTCACGCTGTCGGGTATGACGACTGCCGCCAAATTTCTGCAATAGTAAAACGCAGTTCTCCCTATCTCCGTCACACTGTCGGGGATGACGACAGACGTCAGGCTATCGCAAGAGTTAAACGCACCTTCGCCTATCTTCGTCACGCCGTTGGGTATGACAACGTCGCCGCCCTCGCCGAGATATTTCACAAAGGTGGTGCCGCTTATTTCAAATTCGTTGCTGTTGTATGCTATTGCCATAATTTGCCCATTCTCCAAATGTCTATCAATTTTTGCTTGCTCACGACGATCATATGAGCGCACGCTCCCTCACGCGCCGCACGCATATGAGCGAGCGCACTCGCGCATATGCTTACGACCTAATTTGCAATTATACAACTTTTAGGATTGCTTGTAAACAGCGCCGCGCAAAAACAAGTGGGCAAAAATGTTTTTTGTGTCAAAGGCGCATGCGGGACGGCGCAAAACGCCGCATTATGACATTTCCGCCAAACGAGCGACCTCCTGCGGAGCGCAAACGCGGTTGGCATAGCGCATAAACCCGCGGCGCGAAAAATATATTGAAATATGAATGTGCTTTTTACGGCGCTTACGCTCGTCTCGCTGACGGCAATGCTGATATTTTCTCCCGCCGAGGCATTTCCAACTATGATAGCGGGGGTGCGTAGCGCCATAACGCTCTCGCTCAAACTGCTTGCCATATACGCGGTGTGGCTGAGCGCGCTCAAGATGATGCAGGCGACGGGACTCGACAAAAAGCTGTCCAAACTGCTGCGCCCGGTGATAAGGAGGCTGTTTAAGGGCGAGAGCGAGGACGCATACGACAACATCTCCGTCAACCTGTCGGCGAATATGCTGGGTATGGGCGGAGTGGCGACTCCCGCGGGGATACGCGCGATGACCGCTATGCAGGACGGCTCCGCGAAGGCGACGCACAACATGATACTGCTCATCGTCATCAACGCCACGTCCATACAGCTTGTTCCCGCTACAGTCATCGCCTTGCGCGCCTCGGCGGGGAGCGCGGACGCGTCCGACATCTTTTTCCCCACTCTCATCGCAACGAGCGTATCCACGCTTTCGGGCATAATTTTGTGCAAAGTTTTGTCTCTCAAAAAAGACAAGCCCAATGACAAAAAAGCCACTTTATCTCTGCAATTATCACAGAAAAAGTCCGATTTTTGCAAATATATCACACAAATGAGGCGCGCGAGATGAGCGTTTTTATCCTGCCAGTATTTCTCATCTTTCTCATAGTTTTCAGCCTCGTAAAGCGCGTCAAAGTTTACGACTGTTTTCTTGGCGGAGCGAAGGACAGCCTGTCGCTTGTCAGGAGCATTTTCCCATATATCGCCGCCATTTTCGTGTGTATAGAGCTTTTCCGCGCAAGCGGCGCGGCGGACAAACTCGCGGACTTGCTTGCAAAGCCGCTGTCATTCCTGGGCATCCCGAAGGAAATCACTCAACTTATGATGCTCGTCCCTCTCTCGGGCGGGGGCGCGATAGCCCTACTCGAGGACATAATCGCCCGCTACGGCGTGGACAGCTACATCGCGCGCTGCGCCGCTTGCGTCTCGGGTGCGAGCGAGACCGTATTTTACATTTCCGCCGTCTACCTCTCCGCCTGTAAAGCCAAAAAATTGCGCTACGCCATCCCCGTCTCCCTCTTTTGCACCCTCCTCGGCACCGTCACCGCATGCCTGCTGTGCAGATTTTTGTAAACAGGCGATAAGTGATCGCCGACAATACGCATATAGAACTCCGGCACGAAAAGCGTTAGTGCCACAGACATTGGAGTGAAAGCCCCAACCTCTCCCTTCGTTACGTGCAGCGAAGATAACGTTGGTCTGAGAGATAAATGGGGTCCCCAATCGGGCCCCAAAAATTTGCAAAGCAAGTTTTTGAGTAAAATTATGAGCGAAGCGAATTTTATGGGGTAAATTAGGGGTCCCCAAAATAATTACGAAGTGATTTTTTTGGGTGCAGACCCGCCCTCACTGCGTACGTGAGTATATCCCGCTCGCTCCGCGGGGTCGCTCGGACAAGGCAAAGTCCGTGTATAGGGACGCTCAGACTAGGGGATGCTTCGACAGGCTCAGCATGACACTTTATTAACCTGTCATTCCGAGCGTAGTCGAGGAATCCCCCTGTTTTTAGTAAAAAACCTCGGACAATGCTAACGTCAATATCAAAGTCTCACGCAGGAGTTTGGCACTTGCAAACAATCAAAAACGCGCGAACTAGTGACGAAAGTCACGACGTTCGCGCGTTTTTAGCTTGGGATTGCAAAGGGCAAATCGCCCTTTGCCGAGGTGTGGGCGCGTAGCCCACATAGGGGCATGCGGGGCGAGGAGCCCACATAAAAACGCTCAAATCACGTCGAGGAGCATTTTGGCTTCGCAGAGGGCTCCGTAGAGCTCCATTGCGACGGGCACGGCGTCCGAAAGATTTGCAAACTGTTTTGCGAGCACGAAGTCACCGAAGATCATATCGTGTCGTTTGAGCAGCATATAAAATTCCTGTCTTACGCACATCTTGCCCTCATCGTCGGGATCCAGCAGCTTCTGTTGCAAGAAGAAATCCCCGTTTTCGTTGGATGTGAGGTAAGGGGCGAAGAGTACTCCATCGGGCAGATAGAGCGAAGAGGTGAAAAACGCCTTTGTCCATCCCGCTTGCTCCGTCTTTTTCTCGTCGAATCGGAAATCGTCGCCGAGTTTTTCCTTAAAAAACATGACCGCTTCTTTTGACATGACGCAAATCGGCACCTCTTGTTTCTCCTCGTAAACTTCCCGAATTATGTCATAATAGACCTGTTTTGGCTTATAGGGCATGAGGTCGTGCGACAAAAATACGTTCATATTCACGTCAACGGTATCCTCGTCGTCTTGATCATCCGCTATTATCTTGAAGAGCTCGGCAAGTTCGTAGTCGTCCGTTTTGTCATCGTCTTGATCATTGTCGTCATCATCGTCATCGTCGTCTTGCTCTTCCTCGGAGTCCTCATCATCATCTGAGAGATCGAAATCCTCTTCGTCGTCAAAGTGCCAATGCCCGTTGTCGTCCTCGTCGGCGTCATTTTCATTGCTGAAGTTGTTCAGCTCTATACGTTTCAACCTTTCGAGCAACTCCGATTTCCGACGTTCGAGATAGGTGACCATATCCACATCGTCGTCCTCGTCCGCGATCGCGTTTGCAACGCGCTTAAGATCGACGCTGTAGACTATGCCGCCCTTAAATGTGACAAAGCCGCCTTCTTCAAGCTCTGCCATCTTTGCGCGTGCTTCGTCATACGACAAATGCATATCTTTTTGCAACAGTGGGACGGTGAGCTCGCTCTTGCCGTCAAGATATTGAAATATTTCCAGATTTTGTTTGTCCATATCAATACCTGCTTTTCAACTTGAATGTGTAGAGATATTTTTTATCATAAGGATCCACCTTCGGCGAGAACGACTTGACGTCAAACAGACTGACGGGGTTAAGCTCCGGGCATTTATAGTATCTTTCGAGCTTTGTGAACATGATGCAACCCGTGTTTGCCTCCGTTATGACGCACTCGCCCTCCTCGAGGTGCGCAAGCTTGCTCACGGGCATAAGGGGGATCGTCTCAAGCTGGAAATCTTCGATGTATTCCTTGTCGCCGTTGACCGCGCTCATGGGCGATACGCGGGTCATCTTGCCGCACTCCCTCGAGAACGCCTCGAGAGTTTCAATGTTGTTGCTGCCCATAAATATGTGCAGATTGAGGTTGTCCTTGATTATATCGGCGGTGTTCTTCCCGTAAACGCCTTCGAGCTGCGCGTAGCTTTGTATGACGAGATTGAAATAGATATTTCTGCCTCTGCACGCGCTTATCACGGTGTCGAAATCCGTCATGCGCGGGAAGTTGCCGAACTCGTCAAGTATGAAGTACCACGGGTCCTCAAGCTTGCCTCTCGCGCGAAGGTTCGCCTCGCGTATGAGGTGGATGTAGAGGTCCTGCACGAACAGCGATATCAAGGCGTAGCTTGTTCTCGCCTCGTCGCGATAGTTGATGAAGATTGCCACGGGGCCGTCGAGCAGCTCTGAGAATTCAACTGAGTTGCAGCGCGTGATAGTGCTTGCCGCCGCCTCTTTGAAGGACACCAAATGCGAATTGAACGAGCTCAAAAATCCGGCCCTCGTTGCCGTCGCCTTTACGAGCGCGGTGTTCGCGGCATAGAAATACGCCTTCGAATCATCCGACCTCTCGCTGAAATATCCGCCATCGTTGTCGCAGGAGCCGCCCGATAGAAAGTTGGAAACTTTGAGCATCGTCTCAAACGAATAGGTGTCCTCGGTGATGAGCTCGTTCGCTATGCTCGTTTCGGGACGGCTGTCCTCAAGCATCGCCCACAAAAACGCCTTCAAAATATCCCTTCCGCCCGCGTCCCACATCTTGTCGTTTGCCGCGCCGCTGTCGGGGGCGATAATGTTTGCTATCGTGTCGATATCCCCCGACACTTCCTGCAACATCTTCGCTTTTGTCTGCTCCAGCATGTTGTCGAGCCTACTCTGGTCGTCGTATATCTTGCCGCGAAACATGTTTCTGGGACCGTCCTCCGTATCGACGACGGTGACCTCTGAGCCGAGCTCGAACGCGGCGTGATATTTGCGGAAAATGGGAGTGAGCGGATTCCAGCACTCGCTGTACGCGGGATCCCTGAAATTGAAGAGTAGCAGCCTGTAGCCCGCCTTCTTCAGATCGTCGCCGCACGTGGCAAGTATCTCGCCCTTGGGGTCGGATATCACCAAACTCGCCTTCTTTTCGCGCTTGGGCAAAAATTTGACGTAAGGTATTACAAATTGAGTCGTCTTGCCGAGTCCCGTGCCCGCGACTATGATAGAGTGGCAATCCTGCTTTGAGAATATCTGCTTGAGTTTTCCGTCCACATAATAATTCGCTTTGAGTATACCGACGGCGTCCCGCTTTGTCTCCGCGTCGCTCCATTCGAGCCCGGGCATTCCCTTGAAGTTTGTCTCATAGGAGTAAAATCCCATGTTTTCATAATCTTTTGTCAATTCTTGATGTTTCATTTTGTCCTCCTTTGCCTTGCGGGCTCCGCATTTTAAGCCTCCGCGCCGCCTATTTTTGCATATATAATTATTTTAGAAAAGCCTTCCTAAAATAGCATAAAACCCGCCGCCTGTCAATATTTTTTTCTAAAATATCGCTGCGGCAGACTATACATATGTCTTTATCCGTTTTTTGCGCCTATAGGGCGTCAGTCCTCCGTCATCTCGGACATATACTTGAGATATTGCTCCGCCTTGTCCTGCGCCTCGGCGAGCGTCGGGCGCGAAGTCTCGACGTAAAATTTGAGCTTGGGCTCCGTGCCGCTCGGGCGCACGCATATCCAGTCCCCGCCCTCCAGATACAGCTTGAGCGCGTTTGTCTTGGGGAGCGTAATGGGCTCGGTGTCGTTCTCTTGCGCGTTGAGATATGTCACGCCGTCCACGAAGTCGCTCTGCGCGAGCACATGCGCGTCGGCAAGGGTGATAAAGCGCGTATCGCGTAATTCGCTCATGATCTTTTTCATCTTCTCCATGCCGTCCAGCCCGCCGAATGTGACCGACTTCGCCATTTCCACATAGTAGCCGAAATGCTTGAAAGTGTCCTGCAACACGCCGTAGACGGAAAGCCCGCACTGCTCATAGTAGCATACCATCTCCGCAAACATCATCGCGGCGACGACGGCGTCCTTGTCGCGCGCGTGGGTGCCGACGAGCGAACCGTAGCTCTCCTCGAAACCGAACAGATAGGTATATTCGCCGCTTGTCTCCCACTCCTTTATCTTTTCGCCTATAAACTTGAATCCCGTAAGCACGTCGAAAGTCTTGACGCCGTACCTGTCCGCAAGTTTGCGCGCGAGCTCCGTCGTGACTATGGTCTTGACTATCGCGCCGTTAGAGGGCAGCGTCCCCGTCTCCTTGTTGCGGCGGAGGATATATCCCAAAAGCAACACGCCTATCTGATTTCCGTTGAGAAGTACGAATTTGCCGTCTCCCCCGCGCACCGCAATCCCCATACGGTCTGAGTCGGGGTCCGTGCCTATCACGATGTCGCTGCCAATCCTGTCCGCAAGCTCTACGCCCAACTTGAGGGTGTCCGCCTCCTCGGGATTGGGCACGCGCACGGTGGAAAAGTCGGGATCGGGAAAGGCTTGCTCCTCGACGACGTTGACGGTTATGCCCATTCTGCCCAGCACAGTCGTGACGGGCATATAGCCGCTGCCGTGTATGGGGGTGTAGACTATGCGAACGTCCTTGCCGTGCGCCTTGACCGCCTCGGGAGAGAGGGACAATTTCATGATAGCGTCGAAATATTTGTCGTCCACGCTCTTGCCTATCACGGTTATATGGCGCTGCACTTTCTTGCCGTCAAGCCCTTTTATGCTTGCCGCGTCCAGCTTGACCCTTGCCTGTTTAATGCCGAAATACGGGGTTTTTGATATGAATTCGACCACTTTATCCGTCGATTCGGGCGACATCTGCGCTCCGTCCTCGCCGTAAACTTTGTAGCCGTTGTATATCTTGGGATTGTGGGAGGCGGTGATCATTATACCCGCGACGCACTTAAGATGTCTTATCGCAAACGAGCACATGGGTACGGGGCGGACATCCTCGAAAAGATAGACCTCTATGCCGTTTGCCGCAAGCACTTTCGCCGCCACTGAGGCAAATTCGCTTGAAAAGCGGCGAGTGTCATAGCTTATCACTACACCCCTCTCCTTCGCGTCCCCGCCTAGAGACTCTATCCAGTTTGCAAGCCCCTTCGTCGCGCGCGCTACGGTGTAGACGTTCATGCGACCGACGCCCATGTCGAGTATGCCGCGCATACCCGCCGTGCCGAATTCAAGAGGAAGTGAAAACGCCTCCTTTATCTCGTCGTCCGTCATCTCGGCGAGCCTCGCTTGCTCCGCCTTTGTGAGTTCCGGACAACTGCGCCACTCATTGTAGCAACTGATATATCCCATATCTACCTCCGCTTGACAATACTGAGTTTATTATATAAAACTTTACGCTTTAAGTCAATAGCGCGAAAAGCGTCTACGCAAAAATCGAAATGCTCCCGCGCGGAAAGGCGCGGCTCGTTGCGACGAAATGCGTCCGCAAAAAGAAAGACTTGCCGCGGCAAAAATATTTGAAAAGGGCGTTGCGCAACTTGTCGGCAACGCCCTGTCGGACGCATGTTTGCGAGCTTTGGCGTCCTCAATAGCTGTAGATTACAAAGCCGAGATAGAAGTGCATTATCTTTTGCAGGAAAGGATGATTGCAATGCGAGTAATCGACCGCGCCATACCACGCGAACGCCCTGCCCTTGTACGGGCTTATGAAAAGGGCGATGATTATGGATATCACTTGCGTGAACATCAAAAATATGCTGCTGAAAAAGCAAAGCACGGTCATCGGGCGCACATATGCCGTCCACCCGCCGCTCTTGTGCTTGTAGCCGGATACGGAGGGCGCGGCGGCATGCGGGTCATTGCTGTATGCCGCGTCAATGATCTCTTCAAGCTCATCATCCGAATGATATTCGCCGCCGGACCCTTTCTTTTCGTAGACGAAATGTTCATCGAAATACTCGCCGTACGGATCATGCCCGCGCAGTCTCGTGGATATCATCGAAAATACGATGAGCCCGACAAATATCAAAATCATCCAAACGGCATTCATGTAGGTGCTGTCAAGATCCTTTATGATGCGCAGCGCGAAATATGACATCACAAACTGCCCCGCCGCGATGGGCAAAAGCGCAAACAATTGCATGCAAACATTGCGCGCGCGGAAGTCTCTTCTGCTTGCGCGCTCCTTATCTTTTGCGGACGAAGTGGCATTGGAACTTGCAGTTTTTTCCTTTGCGGGCGTCTTGGACGGAGCCGTCTTTGACGGAGCCTTGTCTATTTCGAACGTGCAGCCGAGAAAAACATACGTGATATACTCGCCCACGGAAACGCACAGACATTCGTAATCGGAAAATACAGAATCCGCGAAGAGAGAAATAAACGCAAAGATGATGGAAAAAAGCTGAAACACCACACGCGCGGGCATTGAGATCGCGAATAAGGCGGACACGCCGAATTCGTCAAAGTCGCGTATCTTGCGTTCAAGATAGAACATACCCGAAAGGACAACAAAACCTACAAGGATCATGATTATTGCCCCAAATGTCGGCAGATCCATTGCCGAGCGGTCAAAAAGGGAAACAAGCGCTATTATAACCATTGCACTTGCCCCGCTCTCTATTGCGGCGAGCGGCAGCAACACAAATATCTGCATCAAGATATTTTTCGCATCGTCCATACCTTCCTCCAATGTCGTTTTTTATTTTTTGCACGGTACAGCCGCACATTTTAAGCGACGCTTTGTTCTCCCTTGCCCCCGTCGGAACGCGGGATATCTGAGCCTAAGGGCGTCTCGACATCGAATATTTATATACCAAATTGGGATATTATGTCAAGCAAAATACTGATATTTCTCCAAAAATCGACATTCGAGTCCACTAAAATATGCAAGCTGCGCCGATTATATATATACCAAATAGGGATAAATTTGTTATACCACTACGGTATACTAGTATTGTTGGAAGTGTAGAATTGCGGTCTATTGTATGTTTAAATCGTGAGGTGTGATATGCGGCGAATAAAGGAGCTGAGAGAAAAACGCGGAATATCGCAGCTGAAATTGGCGATGGACCTTCACCTCGGTCAGAACAGCATATCGCGCTATGAAACGGGAGAGCGGGAAGTCAGCAACAAAGTGCTTGTTGCGATCGCCGATTATTTTGGCGTATCAACGGATTATCTGCTTGAACGCACGGACGATCCGAGACCCATAGAATGATATATTCTTGTTTTTGAATACTTATCGCTTAATTCGTATGCAAATGATGATCCTGCCATTCGATATCGCAAAATAGGCGGTTTTGCCTTCTGATGCAAAACGCGCCGTACGGCGCGCGAAAATGTTTGTTTGCACAAAAGGCGGGAGCCCGCTAGGCGCGCTCGCGATTTTTGATGAGGGAGCGGCACCACTGCTTTGCATATGCATGCAGGTCGTCGAGCGTGAAGGCGGACTGGGCGCGGCAATACTTGACGTATTCAAACAGGCAACCCTCGAAAAATACGCGGATTTCAAGCTCGATATTGTCACGGTTTTTTATGCGCTTGTCGTCGCAGGCAAGCTCCAAAAACTTGTTGCATACGAGGACTATGAACCTGCTTGCATAAAGAAGCGTCGCGTCCGACCTGCACAATATTTTGTACGTCTCGCTGTGTTTTTTCATAAACGAGAATATCACCTCGAAAAACTGCTCGAAGTCATCCGCGGCGCCAAGCTCCTCATTCGAGAAGAGCGCGTCGAAAAGTTCCGCCTTAAACTCCTCCGCGACGGCATAGATGTCGTCGAAATGCGAATAGAACGTCGCGCGGCTTATATTTGCGCGTTTTGCGAGCTCGCTCACGGTAATTTTGTTTATTTCCTTCTTTTCGGAAAGCATCTCGGAAAATGTGTCTTTGATGAGTTTGCGCGTCTTAAAAGAGGAGTTGTTTGCATTTTGCACTTTCATAGTTGCCTTCCTTTTTTACAATTTTATCGACGTTGTCAAAATTTTGACAATTTTGTCGATTTTGTTCACCATATTTTTTTTGAATACATTATAATCTATGCGGTTTGGAAAATCAACCGCCATAGTAGAGAAGTTTACTATTTTGCAACGCAGGAGACGCTATGAAAGTTATCGAAGTAAAAAATCTGACGAAGGACTACGGCAGCGGGCGCGGCGTGTTCGACGTGAGTTTTCAAGTGGACGAAGGTGAAGTTTTCGGATTTCTCGGGCCCAACGGCGCGGGCAAATCCACCACGATACGCCACCTTATGGGGTTTTCTAAGCCCGGCGAAGGCGAGACATATCTCTTTGGCAAGACGACGTTTGAAAACTATGCGAAAATATTGAGCCGCGTGGGCTACATCCCGGGCGAGATAGCCCTGCCCGCGGGACTCACGGGCTGGGACTTCATACGTATGATGCAGTCCATGCAGCATATCCACAACGACGAGCAGCTGAAAAAAATGCTCGATCTCTTCAAGCTTGACGACGTGACGCTGAAAAACGAGACGAAACGTATGAGCTTGGGCGAAAAGCGAAAACTTGCCGTCGTGGTGGCGTTTATGCACGACCCCGACGTGCTCATCCTCGACGAGCCGACAAGCGGTCTCGACCCCGTCATGCAAAACAAATTCATAGAGTTCATACGCGAGGAGAAGGAGCGCGGCAAGACCATACTGCTCTCAAGCCACATCTTCTCGGAAGTGGACGCGACTTGCGACAGGATCGCCATAATCAAGGACGGCAAGATTGTGTCGGAATTTGTCGCGGACGAGCTTAAACACGCCTCGAGAAAATTTTATGAGATAAGATTTTACAACAAGCAGGACGCGGCGGACTTCGCGAGAAAGGCGAAAAAACTCCCCTCCGTGCATATTTTGGAGGACGGCGGCGCAAAGCTTTTGCTCACCATAGAGGACGAGGACATAAACGGCGCGCTGTCCCTCCTGTCGGCGTACTCCGTCAAGGAGTTCGGCAACCGCCGCGAATCGCTTGAGGACTACTTCATGAAATTCTACAAAGAGGATCAAAATTTCGGAGGTGCGCTCAAATGAGTTTGATAGAGATCAAAGGCCTCACAAAGGATTATGGCTATAACCGCGGCATTTTCGATATCGACCTCAATATAGAACAGGGCGAAATGGTGGGGTTTGTCGGTACGAACGGCAGCGGCAAGACGACGACTATACGCAGTATGCTGGGGTTCATAAAGCCTACGCGCGGCACTGCGAAGGTGGGCGGGCTCACCTCTTGGGAGCACTCGAGCGAGATACTCAAAAGCATCGGCTACGTGCCCGGGGAGATAGCCTTCCCCGACCTCAGGACGGGCATAAACTTTTTGAAGAGCCAGGCGGAGTTTTTGGGAGTGGCGGACATGTCCTACGCAAATGAGCTCGTCGAGAGGCTGCAACTCGACCCGCGCGCGAATTTGAAACGTATGAGCAAGGGCATGAAACAAAAAACGGCGCTCGTCGCGGCGCTCATGGCGGACCTGCCCATAATAATTCTGGACGAGCCTACGACGGGTCTCGACCCGCTAATGCGCGTCACATTCCTCGACATACTCAAGGAGGAGCACGCAAAGGGCAAGACCATATTCATAAGCAGCCACCTCTATGAGGAGCTTGAGACGACTTGCGACAGAGTTGCGCTCATAGACGGCGGTCACATCGTGGACATCGCGGATATGCACGCCCTGCGCGCCCGCCCCGAAAAGGAATTCAAAATAGAATTTCTCACCGCGGACGACTACTCCCGCTTTCTTAAAGAAAAGTTCGAAGTCATCCGCACACAGGAGCAGTATAACCAAGCGACGATACGCATTTCGCTGAATGAGACGGGGCGACTTTTGAAAACGCTCAAAAATTACTCCGTAAAATTCATTTCCGAGATACCTTATACGCTCGAGAGACATTTCAAAGACATTTTGACAAAACAAGGAGAAGATAAAAATGTTCAGTAAAGCATTGTTCAAGCAGTCCTGCAAAGCAAACGGAACTATGTGGGCGATAATCACTTTTATGGAGTGTTTCATGCTCGCCTGCGTCATGCTGATAAGCGGAAACGGCAACATAAGCACTACACTGACCGCCGTCGGAGATTCTATGGTCAAAGAGCAGATCGACTCCACTATCGAGAGCAGAGAGCTGAATTACTACGAGACCCAGCTCGACGGCATGGAAAAGTTCGACGAGACGTTTGCGGTCAAGCTGAGTGAAGGAATTACGAAGCTGGACTTCGCAGATCCGAATTTGCAAAAGACAATTGTCGAAATTTTCACGAACGCGTATACGGATTCCGTGACGAGTTTGCAACAATACATACTTGAAAAGGCGCAGAAGTTAGACCCGTCTTACACCGAGGAGTCTGTGGAGTTTTTGGAACTGTTTGGTTGCGTGACGTATGCGATAAACCCGCCCGACACAGACGCAATAGATTTGACCGGCGACACTATGCCCGACCTTTCCGCAATAAAGGGCATGTTCGACGACTTTTACACCTCGCACGGCGAAGAGATACCCGCCGCATATTTGAATCAAAACGAACTTATTTCCGCCTATTTCACGGGTTTTGATAAATACTTCGCGAGTCCTGAAAGAGCTAAGTTCAGAAAGGAGCGCGCCGAGGCTTGCTCCGCCATTTTCCTTGCGGGCAATCTGACTCTCAAAGAAAATATGGACAAGATACTCGCGGAGCTTGAGAAATTCGATATATCGAGCGAAAGATTTGAGAGCTACGGCTATGACTACGCGCACGTGAAGGACGTCGCCGAGAGCACTTTGGTGACATATCTGAGCAGGCTCGACCTCGAGATAGAAAAAGCAAAACTCGATCCCGAAGCGGAGGACTACGCCGCAAAAGTCGCCGAGATAAAGACCGCGATCGCGGGTGATATTTCCATGAATTTCATGTCCTCCCTGCCCGAGGACGTCGCAAGCGCGCTGGAAGAGCTTGCGCAGCTCAACCTGTATGACCTTGTCGTCGGCTCCATATTCTTCAGGCTAGCGGGGCTGCTGCTGCCCATAATCTATATGATAATGGTCTCAAACAACCTCATCGCGGGACAGGTGGACAGCGGCTCTATGGCGTACATACTCTCCTCATCGACAAAGCGGCAATCCGTCGTGTTTACGCAGGCGGCTTTCCTCGTCCTATCCCTGCTTTTGATGTTCGTGTGCACGACGATAACCAGCTGCGTATGTATGGCGATAGTGGGTGAGGCAGTTGCAAAAATAACCTATAAGACAATGATACTCTTCAACGTCGGCGCATTCCTCGTGCTGTTTACCCTCTCGGGGCTGTGTTTCTTCACTTCATGCTGGTTCGACAGGAGCAAGTACTCCATGGCGATAGGCGGAGGGCTCAGCATATTCTCGCTCGTCGCCGCTATGCTCGGGCTTTTCGGCAGCAAGATGATACCGTCGATCGTGCGCCTTAGCGCGCTCAACTACTTCAACTACGCGACGATAATCACGCTTTTCGACACTATATCCATAGCGGGCGGCACGCTGACCTATATATGGAAATTCGCTATACTGCTAGTGCTTGGGCTCATAGGCTATGTGGTCGGCTCCGTGAAATTTATCAAAAAGGATCTGCCGCTGTAACGCTCATAGCGGAGGAAATGGCTATAATGGAAATCCAAAAGATATGCCGTATGGTCGAGGGGAAAAACGCCGCCGAAAGAGAAGCGCTATTGAGCGAAAGAGCGCTTAAAGTCACAGAGAGTCTGAAAGCGCTCGGGTCGCACCTTGCACAAAGCATAAAGGCGCTTGCATCATTCATCATAGGCTCCACCGTCTCTGAGGGCGCTATATGTGAAAAGGACTACATGTACATCTTCCCGTCGCTCATCAAGGCGTTCGGGAAGGAGTGCGACGTCGCGGAGCTGAAACGCGCCTACAAGACGTCCGCCGACATTCAAAATGATGTGGATAAAAACGTACGCGCCATGCGCGACGTCTATAATGCGGCAAGCGACTCCTTAAAGGAGGATATCCTCTTCCTCTGCTTGCTCATCGCGGCTGAGGACGGCAAGATATCAGACGCGGAAAAGCGCTACATCCGACAACTTGCAAAGGACTGACAAAATACGCCCAAATCCGACATTTTCAATCTTAAAAACCAATTTTCAAAGCCGAGCAAATGTGCTCGGCTTTTCGTTTTGAATATGATTTCGTTTTTGCGTTGTGACGCTTGTCCGGATTCGCCACTTTTCATAAACGCGCTTTTATCTCCTGTTTATATCGCCTTAAACCTCAATTTGCGTTGCAAATTCTCAGGTTTCTCCTGCCGGTTATATCATTTTTCAGACGTTTCGTTCTTTTCGGTCCGCGCAATTATCTCCCCGTACAGGTCGGAAGCCGAGATCTCGTCGCGGGACATAGCCTTCGCGCCCTTGTCGGGTGCGATCAGGATGTCGCCGTCTGCCGTCGCCGCCCCGCCAAACGCGGCCTGCCCGCTTGACGCAACATAGATATTCCCTTCAAAAACCGTCTGTTTTTCTCCGTTCATCAAGTAGGAGTTTTCATCATACACATTTGAGCCGCATACGCCGAGTATGCTGCCGACGGCGTCAAAATCAGCGCTCACAGACCCCATAAATACGCACTCCGTCACCGTGCCCGAGAAGTACATCGGAGTGGTCACTATCTTGCCATCCTCATCCATAACCACATTTCCGTCGGAACCGTAAACGGGCTGCATTATCGTGCCATACTGCAAGACTCCGCCTATACCGCCCGCATATGACTTCTCGCCTCCCGCCGTCACAGACAGCGCGCTTGTGCTGAGGCTCTTGCTTACGGGGCCAATATAGTATGTGTTTCTCGCTTCATCTAGGATAATCTCGCTCATGCCGAAGATCCCGCCGCATATCGCGTCATCTTTACTGTTCACAACGATCTTGCCCGACGACGCGCACAACGTAATATGCCCATAGGACTGCGCCGCTATCCCGCCGCATATCGCGTCCCCCGCGCTCGTCACGGAGATATCGCATTTGCTTTGGCACCCTTCTATACTGCCCGAATTTTCTATTGCAATGCCGCCTACGACAGACGTCCATGCGCTATCCTCTGCGATCTGCGTGAGTGTAGCCACGCAAGTCACATCCATTAGCTCATAGGCATTCAAATAGCATGCCCCGCCCAAATCCACCGTGTGCGCGCTGATAGAGCCTGTCACCGTGCACCCGCGCACGACGCCGTAATTTTCGCCTACGAGCCCACCGAAAGACGCGTTTGCCTCCAGCTCGCCTTCCAAACTCAAGCCGTCATAGTTTGCGCTGCAATTTTCAAGCGTACCGTATACGCGCTGCGCTCCGTTTCCCGCATACAGGTTTTGCGCCACTATGCCGCCGAGCAACATGCTTGCCGCTTGCTCTCCCGAGGTTTCGCCCGCGACCGCTCGCACCTTTCCGCGCGCGTTTACCTTTACATTTTTGAATGTGGCGGCGCTCGCCACGGCGACAAACGCCGCGTTCGAGCTTGCTTCAACGTCCGCCTCCACGTTGACTAATACGTTTTCAATGGACGAAATATTTGTGCAAGCTTGGAAGATCGGACTCCCCGCCGTGCATATCTCAATATCACTCATCGTACCGTTGAATTGCCCAAACGTCGCGCCTTTGCCGAAAATGAGCCGACCTCCGCCGCCCTTGAAAGAGCAATTTACGGTATCGACCGTATAGCCGTCGGGTATTACGATATCTTTAAGCACGGTATACGTCTCAGCCGAGGAAAAATCTATGTGCTTGAGCTTTGTCACTTCTCCCGCGTCGAGATCGGGGAGGAGTGCCGCCGCCGTGATGGGGGTCGCTATCACTATGGCAAGTATGAGCAAGCAACCTATGCATGCGAGCGCAAGCCTCCTCTTCTCCCTGCGATTAAGAGGACGGCGGTCGAGCACTATATTTGTGCCGCGATAGCTCACATTGAGCGCATATTTTATGGAGTATATCGCTTTCAGCCTCCTTCTCACCGACTCGGACGGCTTTGCGACGGGATACGCCTTTTTGACGCGGCGGGTCCTGTCGAGAATGAGCAACATCTCTATGGGAGAGACGATCTCGTCAAAATACAGCCTAAGGCACTTGCCCGCCTTTTTCGCGAAAAGTTGAGAGACCTCAATGGGTTCGCCTACGTTCTCCCAATTGGATATCTTCAAAAAGCCTTCCTCATAGGCGGAGAGTATCCTGCGCGCGCCGTAAAGATAAAGCAGCGAGAGTACGGGAAATCTGCCCATGCGCAGGTTGCCAAGATTTGTATCCCGCATCATGGATTTGAAGGACTTGATGTCGTCCTTTTTCACCGTATTCAGCAATTTTTGTTCAAACGCCTGCATTTTTGCCGCAATTTCTCACTGCTTTTTGATTTTGACTTTTCTTGACGCCGCCCAGCTGTCAAAGGCGTCGAAAAGATATTGCTCGTTGACGGAGCTGCCCTCCACAGCGTTTTTGAGCAAGGCCGTCGTTTCGCCGAGCATTGCCATGAGCGAGGCTATATCCCCGCTCTGTTTGAGCACGACTGCCTTTAAGTCCTCGTTCTCTTTGCGTATGGATTCTATCTTGTCCGCATTCTGCTTGATGACCTCGGCGATGTCCTTGTTGATGAAATCGCTTATCTTCTCTATACCGACATTGTACCGGTCCAGCGACTTCTGCAGCTCCTTGAGGTTGTAAGTCGCCTTTTTCTCCTCGAGCAGGGAGTCTATCCTGTCCAACTGCTCTCTGGCGCGCCTCTCGGTATCCTCAAGCGCGGACATCTTGTCGGCAAGCTTTGAGATGAGCGACGTAAATTCCGTGACGGACTTCGCATAGCTCTCCCCGGACTTTGAGAACTCCTCTATCCTGCGACTAAGCTCCTGCCCGTTCTTTGCCTGCGCGCTGAGGGCGACGTGTACCTTTTCAAGCCTCTCGGGCGCGTTGTCCGAAAGATTTTTGTTGAGGGCGCTCAGGTCGTCGCGTATCTCCCCGTAGGTCTTGCCTACCGCGGCGAGGCTCTCCTCGATGGGAGTGATAAGCTCTCTGTAAGCTATAAAACTGTCGATGAGCTCTTGTATCGAATTCTCGTTCATGATCTTCTCCTCATTTTCGCTTGCGTCTCTTTTAAGGCGGCGAAAATTTCTTTGCTGTCGCTTGATAATGTGTCCAAAATTATATTTTTTGCCAGATCGTTGTCCTCGACAAGAGGATAAAATCTGACTATATCGGGTTTTAGCGCGCTGCTCCCGCCTTTGAGACAGGCGTCCATAAGCGGGAAGAGGGCTTCGTCGTGCGACCTTACAAACATCTCGCGCGCCTCATTGTCGTAGCCTTTCCGCCAAAACTCTATGCCCGCCTCTCTGAATCGCCCGTAGCGCAAATATTTCTCGTGCACCGCGATATAGACGAGCTGCTTTTGCCTTTGCTCCTCGGAGGACATCCTGTCCGCCGCCGCGCGAGCGTTGTCGTATTGCTCGAGCGTACAGAACTTCTCTATCCTGTCCCTGAACTCATCGTCGCCTATTTCGAGCTGTCCCGCAATATTCCTCAAAAAGCCGAGGGCGCGCTCCCTGTCCATATTTTCGAAACACTCGTCGAAAAATGCGTCGAAAAGCTTTGGCGGAGCGGATTCCACCACCATAAGATACTGCCTGGCGCGCGATATGCCCACATAAAAGAGGTTGAAATAATATCTGAATACGGAGTTTTCATCCGCCGTCTTTCTGTTGAGCGACATCTCGTATAGATAGCGCCACTTGTCCGCGCTGTCGCTGAGCACGTCAAGAAGTATAACGGCGTTACGCTCAAGCCCCTTTGCCTCGGCGACGGTCAATATCTCGATGTTGCCCATGCTCTTTTTGAGCTTTTCCTTTTTTGCCGCGGAGCCCACAATGACGGTCAGATTTTCAAACCGCTTGCCGCCAAGCGCGTGAGATATGCCCTTGTCCCTCACAAACGCCGCCTTGCTGTCAAGCGCGGAGGGGACGCTCTCGCCCTTGAGCACGAAACTGTGCGTGCCGAACCTTGCTATGTTCATCTCGCCGAGTTTTTCGGCTATCTCCTCTATGACGCGGGTGCTACGGTAGTTGTGTTTAAGTTCGCTCACGCCCGTTACGTCGCCGTACATCAGTCTTTTCAGATAGCCGAAATTGAAGTAGGACGGATTTATCATTTGCAGCGCGTCGCCCACGCAGAACATCTTGCGGCACAGCGTCTTGATGAGGCATAGATTGACCTGCGTGAAATCCTGTACCTCGTCTATGACGCCAACGGAATATTCGGGCGCGCTCGCCGCCGCAAGTATCTCGCGGCTCATTGAGTTGTTGTCCGCATATCCGCGCTTTTTTAAGAAGTCGGCATAGTCGAGCGCGACGGAGTAGATAACCTCGCACTCGCGCGGCGTGAAACTGTCCGCCCTCGCCTTGATATAATCGTCCTTTGCCATGATATCCTGCGGGGAGTCAAGCTCGTACTTGCCGAATATCATGCCGTATATCTCTTTGAAAATTATCTCCGGAGATATATTTTTGATCTTGTCGAGAGCGCCCGAAAGCCGCGAGCCTTTGTCCCCAAGATACTCCTTCAAAAATACGCTCTCGCCCGCGACGGGACGCCTCTCGAACCGCTCCGCATACAAGTCCTCTATGAGGAAATAGTCCACATTTTCCTTCAAAAACGCCGATATGCGCTTGAGTGTCGCAAATATCTGTCCGTCGCTCTCCACGGAAAAGGGTATGCCGAGCTTGTTTTCCACCGCGCGCTTATGGTCGGAGTCAAGAAATACCACTCTGCCCGCCTCATAGCCCGCGACAAGGTCGTCCATATTGCGCCCGAACAGCTCCACCCTGTCCCTCGTCTCGCTCAGCAGCCCGCGCGAGAAAGTAGTGTACAGCACGCGCCCTCTATAATTTCGACACGCGCAATACACTATTTTTTCCACGCATACATTCGTCTTGCCGCTGCCCGCTACGCCCTGCACAAGCATGTTGGCGTCCTCTGTCTCGACTATCTTGCGCTGCGCCTCGTTGAGGTGCGGGAAATTCACCATACCGTCCGAGCCCGACACAAGATATATCCTGAGCAGATCCTCTTCCTTTGCCGCGTCCTCCGTATCCCGCAAAATGAGCGCTATCTCTTTGCGGGAGGAGAGATACTCCTTTAATCCCCTGTCTACGCCGCCCTCGTCCTGCCCGACATTCAAAAACTTGTAGAATATAACGTCTCCGTCCGAAGTACGCCCCTTGCCGCCGCACACATACGCCGTAAATAGCCCGTCCTCCGTCTGTATGCTGAAACAGCCTTCGGGCAGATACAGCTCCGCCGCGAAGATCCCCTCCGCGACGCGCGACAAAAACACGTCGATCCCAAGTATTTTGCGGGTCGCCGCCGAAAACGCCTCCGTCTTGTACGCCGCCCTCTTCGAGGAGAGCGCGATCTTGGTATTGTCCGCAATAAACTTCTCTAACATAATGCGCAAAGTCCGTTGATATATGCCGCTATATCCTCAAGCGGGAATGCCGCGCGGGCGTATGCCTTGAGCCGCGCGTCCGTCATCGTCATGTCGTCAAGGTCAAAGGATATCGGCGTATTCTTTTTGCGGAATTGAGCCGCGATATCCGCCTCCATCCTCTCCTTTTCAGTCGCCGCGCGCGCATCCTTCATCCTCTTTTTTAGCGTCTCGACGGCGCGCTGTTTGTTTTTTAGCTGGCTCCTCTCGTCCTGGCACACCACGACAGTCCCCGTAGGAATATGCGTGACGCGCACCGCCGTCTCCACTTTGTTGACGTTCTGCCCGCCCGCCCCGCTTGAGTGGAACAGGTCTATCTTGATATCCTTATCGGATATCGGCTCCTCTTCGGCGCAGGGCGTCGCCGCTATACAAAGATCCTCGCTTTTAGCGTGCGCGCAAAAAACTTTGTGCGCGCCCGTGAGCGGCATGAGTTTTGCCAAAACGTCCTCACCCTCCGCGAAAAAGGACATATCCGTGCCTCCGCCGTCCTTTGTCTCCGTAATTTTTTCATTCTCTATCTTAGCGCCGCATGCAAGAAGATATGCCTTGATCCCTGCATATAGCGGAGCGCCGAATTTGCTGCCGCGCGCGCCGAATTTGAACCTGCAATACGCCCGCTCTGTCACATGCCTGCGCCCCAAAGCGTCCGCAAGCGCGCCCGCAGCCTTTTTTGCCGCTCGCTCCGCCGTGGATATCTCTCCGTACAGCGCGTCCTTCTCGTCCGCGCTTTTCGCCTCTTTTAAGAGGAGGCGCGCCTCATCCTGCTCCCGCAAGGCGCATTCAAGCTCCGAAAGCTTGTCTATGAGCGATTTTTGCGCGTTAAAACGGGACAGGATGGACAGATAATACGCCTTGTCCGCCTGCACTTCGGGATACTCCAAAAGCTCCGCCGTCTTATCAAACTCCGCCGTCGCCTTCCTCGCCGCCTCTATTATATCCGCATAAATATCGCGCATAGGTTGAGTATAACACCGAATTAAATTATTGTCAAAAAATCCTTGCAAAAGGGCGAAAACGCGGGTTTTTCAATCTTTTTTCAGGTTGTGCTCGGGAAAATAATTGGTCTTTGTATAAATTACAGGTATAAATAAAAAAGAAGTTGGCTCCATATTTATATTTGCAATTGTCTGCGGGTTGGATTAAAATAGCGGTATGAAAGACATAAACGACGTGCCGCACAAGATAATAGTGCGCGGCGCAAATGTGCACAATTTGAAGAATATCGACGTCGAGATACCCCTCGGCGAAATAGTGGGCATAGCGGGCGTGTCGGGCTCGGGCAAATCCTCGCTCGCGCTCGGCATACTGTATGCGGAAGGCTCGCGCCGCTATCTGGAGTCGCTGTCCACCTACACGCGCAGGCGCATGACGCAGGCTCAAAAGGCGCAGGTGGACGAGGTGCTGTACGTCCCAGCGGCGTTGGCGCTCCGCCAGCGACCCGCCGTACCCGGCATACGCAGCACATTCGGCACGGGGACGGAGCTCCTCAACAGCCTGAGGCTGATGTTCTCCCGCCTCGCCTCTCACCGCTGTCCAAACGGGCACTACCTGCCGCCCTCCCTCAACGTAGCGGCGGGGCTGGAGCTCGTGTGTCCCGTGTGCGGGGAGCGCTTTTTCGCTCCCGGCGCTGAGGAGCTCGCCTTCAACTCGCAGGGCGCGTGCAAGCGGTGCGACGGTACGGGAGTCGTGCGCATAGTTGACGAATCCACCCTCGTCCCCGACGAAAACCTCTCCATAGACGAGGGTGCGGTCGCGCCATGGCAGACGCTGATGTGGTCGCTCATGAAGGATATAGCGCGCGCTATGGGCGTGAGGACGGACGTCCCTTTCAAGGAGCTGACCCCCGAGGAGCGCGACATAGTATTCCACGGCCCCGCCGTCAAAAAGAATATAATCTATCAAAACAAGACGAGCGGCGCAATGGGCGATATGGATTTCACCTATTTCAACGCCACCTACACCGTGGAAAACGCGCTGTCCAAGGTCAAGGACGAAAAGGGCATGAAACGCGTGGAAAAATTCTTGCGCACGGACGTATGCCCCGACTGCGGCGGGACAAGGCTTTCGGGAGCCGCCCGCGCTCCAAAGCTGAGAGGGTTGTCCCTCGCGGAGGTCTGCACTATGACGCTCACGGAGGCTATAGAGTGGGTGCGCGGCGTGCCCGACTCCCTGCCCGAGGAAATGCGCCCCATGGCAAGGAGCATATGCGACTCCTTTGACGGGGCGGCAAAGCGGCTTATGGATCTCGGCTTAGGCTATCTCACCCTCGACCGCGCCTCGTCCACGCTGTCCACGGGAGAGAGGCAGCGCATGCAGCTTGCCCGCGCCGTAAGAAATCGCACCACAGGTGTGCTTTACATCCTCGACGAGCCGTCCATAGGCTTGCACCCATCCAACCTCGAGGGGCTGAAAGGCGTCATGGACGACCTCATCGCGGACGGAAATTCCGTCGTGCTTGTAGACCATGACGTCAACGTGCTCAGACACGCCGACCACTTCATAGAGCTGGGCCCCTGCGCGGGCGCGGACGGCGGAGAGATAATCGCGCAAGGCAGCCTTTGCGACATCGAAAATTCTCCCGTCTCCAAACTCGGAGGGTTCCTATCTGGCGAACAAGTCATAGAAACAGGCGAACATCCATCGCCCGAAGAAATATTCTCATTTGGCAAAATCGAGCTTTCAACATCACAAATACACACCGTAAAACCCCTGTTTGCGTCAATTCCCAAAGGCAGGCTGACCGCGGTGACGGGCGTTTCAGGCTCGGGCAAAACTACGCTCGTGCTCGAGAGCCTCATACCCGCGCTGGAGGCAAACATAAAGGGCGCGCCCCTTCCTCCGCATGTAAAAAGCGTACGCGCGGACGGCATAGCGCAAGTCAAACTCATAGACTCCGCGCCCATAGGCATAAACGTCCGCTCAACCGTCGCGACATACGCGGACGTGCACGACGAACTTCGCAAAGTCTTTGCAAAGACCGCGGACGCCAAGGAGAGAAAGCTCAAGGACGGCGACTTTTCATACAATACGGGCAAACTGCGCTGTCCCACCTGCGACGGCACGGGCACGATAAGTTTGGACGTGCAATTTTTGCCCGACGTGGACATCCCCTGCCCCGACTGCGGCGGCTCCCGCTACGGCAAAGAGGCTAGCCTCGTGAAACGGACGGCTAAGGACGGCGAGGCGCACTCCCTGCCCGAACTCATGGACATGAGCGTGGACGAGGCGCTGAAAGCATGCGACGACCTGCCGCAGGTGAAGCGCAAACTCGGCGTATTGCACGACCTCGGCTTAGGCTATCTCACCCTCGGGGAGCAGACTCCCGCGCTGTCCGGCGGCGAGGCGCAACGCCTCAAGCTCGCAAGCGAAATGGGCAAGGGGCAGTCCGACACGGTGTTCGTCTTTGACGAGCCGACGATAGGGCTGCATCCCCTCGACGTAAAAGTGTTGCTGAGCGTTTTCCGCTCGCTCATCGAAAAGGGCGCGACCGTCATCGTCATCGAGCACGACCTCGACGTCATAAAAAACGCGGACTACGTCATAGATATGGGTCCCGGCGGCGGCGAAGAGGGCGGCAAAATAGTCGCGACAGGCACCCCCGCTGAGCTCACAACCGACCCCCATAGCATAACGGGCAAATACCTCAAAAAACACATGTCCACGCGCAAAGAGTGACCTGCGCCGTGTTTGGTATAATTTAAAAATTGATATGGCGTCCCACACTCCGCGCAATATCTAAATTGAAACAGCGAAAGACCCCGCACTCTGTGTTTTATTGCTTGCATAATATATTTTTCAAGCCTGAGCGACATGAGAATGTATTCCCGCAATTTGGGCAACTTCCAAACAAATTTGAACAAAAAAATCTGTCATAAAAATTTGCAATTCTATAAGCATAAGGTATAAAATCAATTCAGAAATATTGCGTTTTAGTATGGAATTTATTGAACCCAAAAAAAGGAGATAAATATGAGCATATTCGAGGAGTTAATAAAGTTGGATGAAACAGGAAATATACGTTTTACAAGATGGATAGAATGGCGGCATCGTAGTATAGGCTTAATACATTGTTCTACATGTGTTGCCCTTGATAAGTGTTGGTTTTTGGATATGAAAAAGCCCAAACACCCTCAACATAACAATTGTCATTGCTATATGGTTCAAATACCTACGCCAAATTGTGACAACACAAAAGCAGAATGTCCGTTGGATAAATTCACGGGATACATTTTTGCCGATAAATATTCATGGAATGGAAAGAGAAAATTGTATGAGACGTTAGGTTTTACAATTGAAGATGCTACATACCTGAAAAAGGAGTATGAACATCAGGCACAGGCGGAATATTGCAAAGGTAATTATCAACTTGGTAAACTCGATTCAAGAGGACAAAGAATAAATATCGATATTAAATTTATGCGAAATAACAGGCAAATTGTTTTTACTTCCGGATGGATGGTTAGAGCAAAAGGTCTGATAACAAATAATACTCCACTTTGAGATTAGAAGGTGACAAATGAAATATCTTGATTTGGTGGAACTGATCGTAGAAAAGCCGGCATATTTGAAAGCAGGAGTAAAACGTGGCGATTTTGGAGCTGTTATGTCAAAAGAAGCAATAGACGGCAAATGGCAGGTCATATTCTCCGAGTTTTACACCGGCAAAGATATTGCGGATATTATGGTGTATGAAAACGATTTGAAGGTGCACGATTTTGTCCCTTTGGACAGATATCCAAAATAGCATTGCATGACACAAAAAATCTGTAAAGCGGGGGTCTCCGCCGCTTCGCAGCACATACGGGAGCGGTAGCGGCATGGCCGACAGCGGATGCAGCTCCCGCACGCAGAGCGAAAGCCTCATCTGTTTGTTTATAAATGTATATCTAACGAAGTCAAACATATACTTGCTTATCAAAAAAAGTCGTGAGCGGAGCAACGATTGTGCAAGCTGTACGACATAACGAGCGATTTTTTGCTCGGTTTGTCCGAAATTTGATACCTATCGCGAGAAATCGCGCATTTTTGAGCGACGCGACGACCGTATGAGAAAACATAATTTTCAAAAATTTTTTGGAGCATTGAACAAACGCGCCGAAAGTGGTATTATCATATTGCCGACATTCTCGGACAAAACTTTCGGAGGCGCATATGTGCACAGCGGCAACATTTAAGACAAAGGACTTTTATTTCGGAAGAAATCTCGACTATGAATACTCCTACAACGAGACGGTCACGGTGACTCCGCGCAACTTCCCGTTCAAATTCCGCGCGGCGGGCGAGAGCGTGAGCCACCTCGCGATGATAGGCATGGCGTTCGTACAGGACGGCTATCCGCTCTATTATGACGCAACGAACGAGGCGGGGCTGAGCGTCGCGGGGCTGAACTTCCCGTCAAACGCTTTTTATCCGCCGAAAGCCGAAAATATGACGAACGTCGCGCCTTTTGAGTTTATCCCCTACATCCTCTGCGACTGCAAAAGCGTGAAGGACGCACGGAAAAAACTTGAAAATCTCAACATATACGACGAAAATTTCTCGCCCGCGCTGCCCCATTCTCCCCTGCACTGGCTCATATCCGACAAGGACGAGAGCATAGTCGTCGAGCCTATGAAGGACGGGCTGAAGGTGTACGACGATCCCGTGGGCATACTCACAAACAACCCTACATTCGACTTCCACATGACAAATCTTGCGACCTATCTCAACGTCACGCGCGAGGAACCCGTAAGCCGTTTCGCGCAGGACTTCGCCCTCACGCCGTACAGCCGCGGCATGGGCGCGATAGGCCTCCCCGGGGACTTGTCATCTGCGTCGAGGTTTGTCAAAGCCGCCTTCACAAAGCTCAACTCCATATCGGGGGACGGCGAGGTCGAGAGCGTAAGCCAATTCTTCCACATCCTCGGCTCCGTGGAGCAGCAGATGGGATGCTGCAGAGTGGAAAAGGGCTTCGAGCATACGATCTACTCCTCTTGCTGCAACGCGACGAAGGGCATATATTATTACACCACCTACAATAATTCCCGCATAGTCGGCGTGGATATGCGCCGCGAGGAGCTGGACTCCGCCGCCCTCGTCTCCTATCCCCTGCAAAAACAGACCGCGCTGCTCATACAAAACGTATGAGATATAACTCGCGGCATATAGACTCAAGCACGAAAAGCGCGGAGAACTCGAACATTGGAGTGCGTTAATTGCTCGCTCCGCGGAGTCGCTCGGACAAGGCAGACAGCGTGTATAAGTACGCTCGGACGGAGGGTTACTAAAGTTCAAGCACGTCGAGCGTTAATGTCTCAGACATTGGAGTGAAAAACCCAACCTCTCCCTTCGTTACGTGCAGCGATGAGTTGGGTATTAGTATGAACGTAACGTTCCGCCACACTGCACTCAGTACTCCCCAGCTATACCCCACAAAAATACTTTTTGCGGGGACCCCAAGTCGCCCAGACAAACTGTACGTTACGAGCGCAAACACAAATCAAGCGTTACGCCGCGGCAGGGCGGGAAGGGGCTGCGCTCGCGCTTGCATTTGCTAAGAGCCCGCGACCATTGCGTAGCAAGGTCTTTAAGGGCTCACCGCACAATGCTGCGCCACTCCGCGCGCAAAAAATTTAACGCTTCACATACTTCGTATGCAAGAAGTAGCAAGAGGATGCTCCAAGATACTCGTAAAGTTCGCTATTTTTTGCGCTTGGGATACGCGGGCTTGCGCCCGCTTTTTTATACTAACGCCTGTATAAGAGATTGCGGGGTCCCCAAAATAATTACGA
>CANPWB010000018.1 GCA_947581925.1 uncultured Clostridia bacterium | reverse complement strand
CGATATTTTACCCCCGTCTTCGGAGCGGTGAGATCTGACTAGAATACTGCGCCACCGATATTATATTATACCAAAAGCGCGAAAATGTCAATGAAACCCGCACATAATCCCGCGTATCTTAAAAAAATCGGCAATCTAAATGAAAATGTGACAAATTCAGCTGTTTAGAGTTACTTTTTTAATGTTATCGACAAACTCCCGCACCCTGCTCTCTCCTCGCCGCGTGAGCGCAAGCAGCTCCGCAAGCGACAGATTTTTAAGAGTTGTATCGCTGTACGCCTTCGCCTCTTTGAGCGCGCGCGAATTTATCCTGAGCCCAAACAGAGGACTGAGCTCGATCCCACTCTGCCTCGTCCCTATGAAGTCCCCGCCTCCGCGCGTCTCAAAGTCCACCTCCGCAAGATATTGCCCGTCGCAGCTCTTCTCCATAGCGCCGAGGCGAGTAAGCGCCTTTTCGCTCGTTGACGAAGTCTGCAAATAGCAATTCGCGGGCGCGCCGTCCCTGCCCACTCTTCCGCGCAGCTGGTGCAACGATGCAAGCCCGAAGCGGTCCGCGCAAAGTATGAGTATCTCGCTCGCCCTTGTGTCTATGCCCACCTCTACGACGGTAGTTGCCACAAGCACGGACGTCTCGCCCGCCGCAAACGCCCTCATAGCCGCCTGTTTTTCCTCGTTCGACAGCTTTCCGTGCAGTACGGATGTCTTGAGACCATCGAAACACCCGCCGTACTGTTTGATAAAGCTCTCGATAGAGGCGAGCTCGAATCCTTCCGCGTCCGAAATTGCGGGACAGACTATAAACGCCTGTTTGCCCGCCCTACATGCCTCAATTATTGGTTGGAGCGCATCCGTGACGTCCTGCACAATGCGCGTGGTTATATTCGTCTCCGCCTCCGCGCGTTTTTTGATGTATGAGATGTCGATATCCTCATAGAACGTAAGCGCCATGGAGCGCGGAATAGGCGTAGCCGTCATGGACAAAATGTCAACTGCGCCCTTATTTTCAAGCATTTTGCGCTCATTTACGCCGAATTTATGCTGTTCGTCAATTATAACAAGCGCGAGATCGGCATACTTGACCCCCTCTCCAATGAGGGATTGCGTGCCTATAACGCAGGATATTTCTCCGCTCTTCAAGCCGAAAAGCACATCTTCCCTCAGCCTCTGCGGCGTGGACGACGTCAAAAGCGCAAACTTGATCCCTAGCTTGTCAGCAACGGGTGCGAAAGCGCGCGCGTGCTGTATCGCCAGTATCTCCGTGGGCGCCATGAGCGCCGCCTGATGTCCGCCGTACGCAGCCGCGTACATGGCAAAAAACGCGACCGCCGTCTTGCCACTCCCAACGTCTCCGGAGATTATTCGCGACATACACTCCTTGCTCTCAAGCGAGCGCTGAATATCATCCATTGCCTGCCGCTGACTTTCAGTGAGCATAAACGGAAGCGCGTTTTCAAAGTCAAGTATTCTGATTTTTTGCGAATCATAGAATACTTTTCTCGTCCCTACGGTAGATTTTGACAGTTTTTTGTATATCGAAAGCGCGATAGCAACGTCTATCGAGGCAAGCCTTGAAAGCGCCTCTTGCGCCTCTTCTATACTGCTCGGACGGTGCAACTTTTCAAAACAGCGCGCAATATCTTCATTCACCGCGCCCATTGCTCCGCCGTACTTTGCCCCATTTACGGAGTCGAGAGCCGCATATATTATGTTTTTGAAGGCGTTTTGCCCCATCACTCCCTTGAGTGGGTAAATAGTATAAACGCCGCTTGAAAGTTTGCTGAGCTTGTCGAGGCGTTCCGTCTGCGGATTGACAACGGAAAGTTCGCCCGTATCTTTTGAGAGTTTTGTCAGTAATCTGAAACAGTCTCCGACTTTAAAGCTGTCATGGAGATACGGCAGATTGAAAAACGTCGCCTTGAAATATATACGCTTGTCCGAGCGCATATCCTTGAAACTCACGCTGAAACCGCGTCTCCCGCGCGGCGATACGCTTGACACAGAGACGACTTGCCCCTCGAGCAGCACAGTCTGCCCCGCTGCGGCGTATTCTACGCTTGTAGGTTCGGACAGGTCGAGATATTTTGAGGGTAGGAAAGAAAAGAGCTCGAACACATTGCCGATGTCAAGCTCCTTAAGTTTTTTGAGAGTCGCCTCTCCTACGCCCTTGATTTCTCCAAGCGTAAGCATATCTACCTCGTCACTCCGCGGAAAGGATATAGTAGTAGTGCGGTTGCCCGCCGCTGTAACACGCGATCTCGATCTCCGGGAAAAGCTCGGACAGTTTGCACACGGCGTCGTCCGCCTCTCTCTCCGTCACGCGGTCGCCATAGTACAGCGTGAGCATATCTTTGCCTTGCACGAGCTTTTTGACTGTGTTTTCAAGCGTTGAAATGAGCGAATTGCTCTTCGCTACGATCTTTTTGCCGCAAATGCCGATGATGTCCCCTTCCTTGACAGAGAAACCGTTCATTCTCGCCGAGCGTACCGCATGCGTTATCTCCGCGCTTGCAATATTCTTTATAGCGCCGCGCATATTTTCGTCGTTGACGTCGGGAGCCTCATCATCGTCGAACGCGAGCACCGCGGATATGCCCTCGGGCATGGTAGATGTTGGGATCACGTGCACGTCCACCCTCGCAAGCGCCTTAGCCTGTTCCGCCGCGAGTACGATATTGGCATTGTTTGGCAACACGTATACGTGCTTTGCGTCCGCGCGGTTTACGGCGGCAAGTATGTCGTCCACGGCGGGATTCATTGTCTGACCGCCCTCGACTATGATGTCCACGCCGAGATCTTCGAATATCGCGGACATCCCGTCGCCCGAACACACGGATATCATAGCGAAATCTTTCTTATCATCCTCGCCGCCCTCGTTCTCTTCGGGGTGCAGTTTGCGGTGCTGCTCCACCATATTTTCGATTTTGACTCCGTCCAGCTCGCCGAGTTTGAGCGCGGCGTTGATTGCGCGGTCGGGATGGTTGGTATGCACATGCGTCTTGACGAGATCGGTATCGCCAATTACGAGCACGCAATCGCCTATCGTGGTGAGATAGTCTCGATAGCTGTCTATGGCGGCGTCCGTGACCTCGTTTTTCAAGTGCGTGATGAAATATTCCGTGCAATATTGGAAAGTGATATGTTCGTAATCGTTCTCGAAAGGATCCAGCCCCTTATCCTCGTTTTGAGGCACGCTTTCGGGCGCAGGAGCGACGCTCTCGCCGCTGAGCAGGACGAGATCCATGCCCATAAGCGTGCGATACATGCCGTCGAAAACCGTCACGAGCCCTCGCCCGCCCGCGTCCACGACGCCCGCTTTTTTGAGGACGGGCAGCATATCGGGGGTCTTTTGCAGCACTGCCTCGCCCGCGTCGATAACTCGTTTCAAGAAGGCGGGCATATCGAGGTGCCTCAAACGGCACGCTATCTCCGCCTCTTCCGCCATAACTCTCACAACTGTGAGGATAGTGCCTTCCTTAGGCTTTGTAACGGCGCTATACGCTATGTCCGCGCCCTTCCTTAGGCAGTTTGCAAAGACCTTTTGAGTGAGCTCCGCCTTGCCGTCGAGGGCTACGGAAAAACCTTTGAATATCTGCGAAGAGATGACGCCCGAGTTGCCTCTTGCTCCTTTGAGCGCGCCCTTTGAAAATGCGAGCGCTATTTCGTCAATGAGGAGAGATTGGCTGGCGTTTGCCTCGCGCAGAGCGGATTGCAGAGTGAGAGACATGTTTGTGCCCGTATCCCCGTCGGGAACGGGAAAAACGTTGAGCGCGTCAATGGTAGCTCGATTTATTTCAAGCTCCTTGACTCCGCCCGCAAGCATCTCTTTGAATTTGAGTCCGTCTATTTTGTTCATATCATCCTTTTATATGCGAATGCCGACCACATTCACATGGACGCGCCTTACGCGCATACCCGTGAAGGTCTCGATTGAAAACTTTACGGCATCCGAAAGCGATTTTTTTACGGCTTCGACATTGACTCCGACTTTCAAAACGGCGTATAGCTCTATATAGATGAGGTTATCGACGACTTGTACGACGACGCCGCGTCCGAAACGGCTCTTGCCCAAAAGGAGATTAAAGCTATCGCTGAAACGGCGTGACACGAGATCTATCACGCCATAGCACTCCAAAGCAACCCTGGACGCCACTGTCCTGATGACGTCCTCGCTTATTGAGATCTTTCCGAATTTGTTTGAAGTTGTGATCGCCATATCGATGTTATAATACTACAATAAATAATAAATTTTTGCAAGTAAATGCGAAATGTTGCTAAAATCAGTTGCAAAAGATTTTTTTATTTGCTATTATAGTTGCGTTGTCAAATTAGGAGGTACAGTTATGTCCAGAGTTTGTAGTGTTTGCGGAAAAGGCAGGATGAGCGGCAATGCAGTCAGCCACAGCCACAGAAAGACGAGACGCAGTTGGGCTCCCAACGTCCAAAAAGTCAAGGTCAACACTCCTACGGGCGGCGTCACAGAGGTCTATGTGTGCACTCGTTGCCTGCGCGCGGGAAAAGTCGATCGTGCATGATTTGTCTTATATGCAAAATTCGCCCCTCGTCTGAGGGGCTTTTTCTTTTATAATTCAAATTGCTTCAAAGCGCTATGTTTTAAACCTGCCGCCCTGCTCTCGTTAAAAATGCGAGTTGTACGGGCGTATGCGTGTTCGAACTTTGACACAACTTACGAGTTACGCGTAGGACCGTACTAAATGTAATAAAACACGCGAATATGGAAGGCGCAGTTTAAAGCCGATACGACGCTCGTATCGATCGAAACCACCCCTAAACGGGTGATATTGCCGCTTATTTCGACGAGATACTACTCAAGTTTTACTTATTTTTTCTTGACAATGAGCCTGAGCACCGCTTTGACAGCCTTTGGCGGATCTATGCAAATAATTTTTATCATAACTCCCTCCGATTTTTTGTATACAATATGAATTATCGCGAGATTGTGTTCCGCCTGCACTTGAATTTTACAAATTAAAACCGGCTGTATGTTTTCAAAGCAAAAAATAAACCTGTCATTCCGAGCGTCCACGGGGTCCCCGCATAAATATGAAAGGTTTTTGTGAGGTAAAAAAGCGCCGAAATGCGGCGCTTTTAAAATCATGATCGACAATTAAGCCATAATATGGACTTTTACAAATTGTCCCTGTCGCGACGTCAGTCTTTGTCGTCGTGATGGCAATGATCGTCGCAGTCGCACGCGTCGTGGTGACAGCCCTCGTGCCCGCAATCGCAGCAGTCGTCGCAGTCGCAGCCGTGCTCTTCGAGCTCATGGATAAACTCGTCAAACACCTTCTGCAACTCTTCCTCGCTCTCGATGGGCTTAAATGTGGACTCTCCCGCCTTGTCCGTGACTATCTCGTAGATCAAGACTTCGTCCTCGCCGATGTCGGGAAGTGCCTCTACGGGTTGCATGACGATGTACCACTTGCCGTCCACGTCGAGGGTGGCGAGGTGATAAAACTCCTCGTCCTTATCCGTCTCGTAGTTGTGAAGTGTGATTATATCCTCATCTTCTTGCTCGTTTACGTCATCTTCAAAAAAATCTGCCATAGTTTACTCCTTTTTTGCGCCGTGCGCTTATATGCTAGCAATATCTTACCACAAATCCGAAAAATTGCAAGCCGAAATTTGCCACATCGCGATATTTAAAGCCACTGCGTACAAATTTCGCGAAAATTCATGCCCTCCTGTCGAGATACGCCTGCAAAATTATTGCCGCCGCGACCTTGTCTATAACCTGTTTGCGCTTCTCTCTGCGCATATCCGCCTCCAGCAGCACGCGCTCAGCGGATACGGTGGTGAGCCTCTCGTCTTGATATATGACGGGGAGCCCGCTTGCGGCTGCAAGCATATCCCCGAACTGCCGCGTGACTTCTGCGCGCGGACCCTCTGTGCCGTCCATATTCTTCGGAAGTCCCAAAACGAATGCGTCCGCGTCCTCTTTCCTTGCATATTCGCAAAAATACGCGATGTCCGCCGCTATGTCGTCCTTTTTGCGCACATACGTCTCCCGCGGATTTGCCGTGAGCCCCATAAGATCGCTCACCGCCACGCCTATGCGCACATCGCCCACATCAAGCCCTATTTTGTGTTTATACATACTTTCTACCTCATCATTTCGATATTCTAACCGAACATATTGTCGTACATGGATTCAATTCTCATTCCGAGCTTTCTCGGGGTTCCCATCGTCTCTCCGTTGTCATTTCGAGCGTAGTCGAAAAATCCCCTAGTCTCTCCTTGTCATTCCGAGCGCAGTCGAGGAATCCCCTAGTCCAAGCGCAGTCAAAGTATCATAGACAAACTTTTAATATGTTTACTTCATCAAGCCGCCGCGCGGCGGGATATAGCCGCCGGAGCCGCCATTTGAGAGCGACCTTTTGCGCACGGTATACTTTCTCTCGCCGAAGTTTTCAAGGTGCTTAGCGGCGAAGGCGAGCGTACAGTGCAAACCTATGCCCATAAACGCCGCGGACAAAACGGCGCACACGACCCAAAATATCAAGAAAATGAGCGTCTCGCTCAACCCGATACCAATTCCGATGCCGCCAAGTACGACTCCCACTATCAGCCCGACAATGGGCACTGTTATGCACGCGAGCGCAATCAAGAAGCGGTTGAGTCCGCCCGATGACTGTTGAAGTTCCTGTCTCGTCGTCCAATTCGCGTTGCCGTAGCGTGCGTCCGCATAGATATTCAGCCCTATGCCGCCCACGATACACATCTCACTGCATATCAAAAACATTAAAGCGTTGACAAAATGCGTCCCGTACAGCGCAAGCACCACGATAAAATCTATGACGTTGACAAGTGTACTTGCGATGAGTGCGAATATAAGCTTTGCTCGCACGGTGAGCGTCGCGGGTATGGGCAGCGAGCGGTTGAGATAGTACGCCTTGCCCTCTCGCGAAAACGCCTGTACGGCAAGCATATTCGCCCCGCCGAGGTATATCGACGAAAACATAAATGCAAGCGACAAGCCGAGCGTCTCGGCCATGATCTTAAGACCTGCGTCCTCCGATGACGACATGCCTTTCACCGCCGAGAAGTACATTATCACGATGAACACCGGCGCGAGCAGCAGGTTTGAAAAACATGGCATAGCCATCTGCGGATTGCGGATTATGCTCATAAAGTCGCGTTTGATGAGCGCGGGTATAAGCCCGCTCTGCTTATAGGATATCTCGCCGTGACGGCTCTTATCCCCACCCGCCTCAAGACTGCGCTGGGCGATACGCCTGTAAAACAGCGCGGACAAAAGCGTCGTAACCGCTATGAGTCCGACGGTTATCGCTGCCGAAATGCCGAAATTCACGCCGCCGTTTATGCCGAGCGCGCACTCAACGGCAACTTTAGAAGGATAAACCACTTTGCCAAACGTCGCAAGTCCGTTAAACGCGTCGGCAAACGCCACCTCTTCGCCGTTTTCCGCCCCCGCCGTGCCGTTCAAAACATATACAACTACGATGTAAGTCGCAAACAGCGCGACATATATGAGTATTGACAGCACGGATTTAAGCACCGTATGTCCTTTGAGATAGGAGCCTATATATCTCACGGGCAGCGAAAATACCGTAATTATCGCAAGCGGCAGAATTGGCGCGATGAGAACTACAAGAAATACCAGCGCGAAGAAAGCGTAAAACATTTCCCTGCCCAAAGCCGCAAACGTTATTGCGGAGGTCAGCCCGAGCGGCAGTATGAAAAGCGATGATATTTTGAGCAGCTGGATATAGCTCAAAGCAAACTTCGCCATAAAAACCGAGACTGGTTTAAGCGGAAGAGAGTTGAGAAGCGCCCTATCGTCCCCCGAATACAGCGTGTTTATGACCCCGTACAGCCCGAAAAGCAGCGCGGCTATCTGTCCTATGCCTACTATAGATGTGATGAGTAAGGAGAGTTGCGATATATTTTTTACGTTTGAGTACACCAGCATGCCCATAGTCACGCAAAATATCAAAATGAGCGGTAATGAAACAAGCAATAAAACTATCTTTTGAGATATCTTAGGCTTGCCGCTCGCGTCTACCTTGCGCACGTTGGCGTTTTTATACAGAATGTTAAAGACGAGAAGAAAATCCTTCATACTTCACTCCTCTCCGCTTTTATCATCATTTAAATTGTCTGAGTATGCTGATTTTTCTTGATTTTTAGAATACTTTTCTTCATTTGCGGACTCTGATTGCGATATATTTTCATTATTATCGATATTCGACGCTTCGTCTTCCGCCGCTTTTTCTTCAGTTTTTATCGCGTCTCTCACACCTACTTCCCCGCTGTAAAACTTGTCGGAAAACTCGTCGTCCGTGAGCTTGAGGAAGAGCTCCTCGAGGGACTTGTCGACGTTGCGCTGCTTGAGCTCGTCCATAGTGCAGACCGTGATGAGGTGTCCGCCGTCGATTATCCCTATCCTGTCGCACACCTTCTCCACCACTTCCAGCACGTGCGAACTGAAAAACACGCAATTGCCCTTGTCCGCATGTTCGCGCATAAGTTGTTTAAGGTTGTATGCAGATCTCGGGTCAAGTCCCGTCATTGGCTCGTCCAATATCCAGACCTTCGGCTCGTGTATGAGCGCACCTATGATGTTGAGTTTTTGTTTCATTCCATGCGAATATGTGGAAATCTGCTTGCTTATGGAGTCGGTGAGCGAGAACATTTCGCTCAGCCTCGCGAGGCGCTGTTCCCTCTCGGCGGAGCTCACTCCAAACACATCTGCAATAAAGTTGATATATTCCGCGCCCGTCAATCCCTCGTACAGCGCGTGGTCGTCGCTTACATAGCCTATGTTCTTCTTGGCGCCTATCGGGTCGTGCCTTAAACTCTTGCCCGCTATGTAAATGTCGCCCTCTGTCATTGATATTATGCCCGATATGCACTTGATCGTCGTGGATTTGCCCGCGCCGTTCGGCCCTATAAAGCCGAATATCTCTCCTCCGTGCACTTCAAACGAGATATTGTCCACGGACGGCGTTGCCGCTCCCGCGTACACTTTTGTAAGATTTTCGATCTTTAACATTGATGTCCTCCTTTTTTTATCTTCCGATCGCAATGTCCAAATTTGCATCGCTCCCGTGTAAACTTGTTTACTTTACCAAAATCATTTTGCGTCGCACTCGCGTCGATTTCCTTTCGAGCGCCATTCGCAATACGCGACTTTTGCCCATCGCGAATTGTTTACTTTGGGTATTCATTTTTTTTGTCAAACGCGTACTGCGTTTTTTTGCTGCGCGCGCATTTTTTCGCGCAAAATTGCAGTTTTTGCCTCTCGTACCCCGCAAAATGCGCAGTTTTAAGCAATTCCTACCCTATAATTCTGCATTTACCCCCAATTGTTAACCTTTTGTAAACAATTGGTTGACAATTGTTTTTTTCGGGCAGATTTTGCATATTGCATATGCAACTTTTTGCCCTTTTACGATATCTCTATTTTCGTTTTTTCTGCCTCTCATTTATGACTTTTTCAAAGCCGTTTTCTGTCGGTACATAGAATTTTGCGTCTTTGAGTTCGTCGGGCAAATATTGCTGTTTCACCCAGCCGCCGTAGTCGTGCGGATACTTGTAGCCCCTCACTACTTCGTCGTCCGGTTTGTAGTTTGGGTCGCGCAGATATAGCGGTACGCTCTCGTGTTTGACCTTCTTAACAGCATCCTCCGCAGCGTACAGCGCCTCCACTACTTTGTTGGATTTTGGCGCCTCGGACACATAGATTATGCCCTCCGCAAGCGGGATCCTGCCCTCGGGCAAGCCTATTCTTTCGAACGCGGCGACGCAGGATTGCGCCACAACTATGGCGTTCGGGTCCGCCATTCCCACGTCCTCGCAAGCGTGAATCATTATCCGCCTGCCTATGAGCAACGGGTCGCAGCCCGCCTCGATGAGCCTCTCCGCCCAATAAAGCGCGGCGTTTGAGTCGCTCCCGCGCATGCTCTTGATGAATGCGGATATCATGTCGTAGTACATGTCCTCCGTCACACTCAATGATTTTTGCTGTATGGATTGCTCCGCCTCGACTTCCGTGACGCGTATTATGCCGTCCTCGCCCGCGTGAGTGGTGAGCGCGGCAAGCTCCAGCGCGTTGAGCGCGGTGCGCAAGTCCCCTCCTGCCGCCCACGCGATGTGCGCGATAGCTTTGTCCGTGACGTCCAAATTCATATTGCCGAGTCCGCGTTCTTTGTCCGCGATAGCGCGCCTGAGTCCGACTTCTATATCCTTGTCCGAGAGGCGGGAGAAACTGAACACCCGGCATCTAGAAACTATCGCGCGCGTCATGGACACGAATGGATTTTCCGTCGTGGAGCCGATGAATATGATGTAGCCCTGCTCGATAGCTTGGAGTACGCTGTCCGATTGCGCCTTGTTCCAGCGATGACACTCGTCAAGCAGAAGGTAGGTGCGCTTACCGTACATTTTCAGCCTGTCTTTCGCCTCTTCAATGACCTTCTTGGCGTCGGCGACGCCGCTCGTCACGGCGTTCAGCTTGACAAAATGCGCGTTTGTCGTGGACGCTATTATGTTTGCAAGCGTGGTCTTGCCACTGCCCGGAGGCCCGAAAAATATACAGCTGCCAAGTTTGTCGGCGGATATGGCGCGCCTGAGCAGCGACCCTTCGCCGACTATCTTTCCCTGTCCCAAAAACTCGTCGAGCGTGCGCGGACGCATCCTCTCCGCAAGCGGCGCCACGCGCTCCTCGTTGCGTTGTAGCTCAAAAAGATCCATCTGTTCCATATTTATTATTATAACAAAGCATATTATCCTTGTAAATTGAAACTTTGCACATTTTGACCGCGCAAAATGCACACAAGTATCAATTCACACGGTATCTATAGAAATTTTTGTTTCATATTGTCCTCCTTGGCGCCTTCAAGCGCGATTGATACAAGAAAATGCGCCCCGAAAGAGCGCATGTCAACTCGATATAACAAGTGCACTCTTTCAGATCCACCACAATCCTTATACTCGTTGACAAGCATAACAGAAATGCACTTGTTACCTATAGTAAGCGCTTATCAACGAAATTTATAAGAATTGTGGTGCCTAAATTATACGTCTGCCACTGAATTTTGTCAATAGTTCAGACAAATCACGACATCACGGTTTTGATATCCCGATTTGCAATATAAAGCTTACGCGCCGGGGGTTTGACGGGTCAGACAAATCGAAAAGCGCAGACGAAACAGACCCCCGATGTCGCTTGGACAGAGGTTGCGCTATTCGCTCGGACAATGGGATTCCTCCTTTTACCCAAAAAAAATCACTTCGTAATTATTTTGGGACCTCATCCGCTCGGAATGACAAGTAAAAAACAAACAACTCTTAGACAATGTGTCCATCAATATCAAGCTCTCACGCAGGAGTTTTGACCATGCATACAAAATCAAAAACGCGCAAACCAAGCGATGTAAGAGCTTGTGTTTGCGCGTTTTTAGCTTGGGAGTGCAGAGGGTCGAAGACCCTTTGACTAGGGCGTGGGGCGGCGCCCCACATATAAAATACGAGGGGCACGGCGGTGAAAGTTTTTTAAAATGAAAACATATGTTATTTGTATGAGAGCGGAGTTGGCGGATATGAAACCAAAACTCATACGTGTGGTGCTTGCCATACTCATTTTTGTTGCGGCGTTCATATTCTGCACGGTGTATTTCCGCAAGAACATAGTGCCGACAGTCATGGGCACGTCCGTAGCGCAGGTGCGCGCTATCGCCACGAACGCCGTAAATATCGCGGCGACAAGCGTGATAAACGACGGCATAACCTATGACGAACTGTTTGAGGTCAAGTATAACGACGCGGGCGAGGTCAGTATGATACAGGCAAATTCGCCCAAAATAAACGCCATCGCGCGCGAGATAGCCAACCTCGCGCAGGCAAACCTTGACACCCTCGGCGCGCAGGACATCTCTATTGCGGTCGGGACGTTCACGGGTCTCGCCTTGCTCACGGGCTTCGGACCCGACGTGACTATAAAAATAATGCCGATCGGCACCGCAAATTGCGATTTTGTGTCATATTTTCAATCCGCGGGCATAAATCAAACCTCGCACAAGATCTATATTGACGTGTATGCTGACGTAAGTATAATCACTCCCATAGACGAGCCGACCGTACGCATAAAAGCCGAAGTCCTTGTGTGCGAAAATGTCATCGTAGGAAAAGTCCCCGATACGTATTTGAGTATGTACGACATCTCAGACCTGCTGAATTTAAATCCTTAAATTTTGCTACGCTGCCGTATCTATGTCCGCAATCGGATTTAGAAGTGCTCCATAAACAAGTGCATTCGCAAACGTCATACGCGCGCGTCCGAAAAAGGCACAAATTCTATGACTTGTTCGATATTCTGCTCTATGGCGTCACGACTGCGCTTTAAAGAGGGTCTGTCAAGCAGTATGGCGTTTGCCGCCTCCCACAAGGAGAACGAGCCCACTATGGACAATATCTCCGCAAAAAGAGGATTATTCAAAAGCACGGTGACCAAAAAGTAGATAATCAGCACCGCTATGCCGAAAATTATCAAAAAGAGCGCCTTGCGGAAGTTCGCCGCGAAGTCCCACGTTACGTCGTAGGAACGCATCATATAGTGACGGTGCATGAGCCTCTTTATCTCCTCCTGCCTGTCCTCTGCGACGTCGCCGTGCATGCGTATCTTCAGCGGGACTTTTGAGGGGATTATGTTTGCCTGCTGGTCTATAAAATCATAAATGGCGGGGTTCAGATCGAGATTGTTTCCCGTTGACAGCGGGTCATACAATTCGTCCTCGCTTGGCAGCTTGACGTCGATGACCGCATAGCCGCTTTCGTCAATGATTTCCTCGGCATATTTGACAAGCTCCTTCATTCTTTCCTTATTCTTTGACATAGCCACCTCGCATGACGACGATAAATCCATCATACGGCAAAACCGCAAAAAAGTATACGTCGTATGCAATATTCTAGCAAATCGCCGCCCAAAAGTCAATATCCGCAATATACACCCTGCCCATGCCGTAAACTACAAAGAGTATCTGCGCTGTTTACAATTCGTAACTACCTTTTATAATACTAACAATGCAAAAGCATTTTTATATAACTTCAAGACAATTCAACTTGAGCTTTATTTAAATACTTTTGACTAATTATTTTATCTAATAAATCTTTCAGCAAAACGCCGTCTTTGTTTTTCCAATACAGTTTTCCGTCGAGACTCGTGCCGGAAACGAATTTTGCCACTGTAGAACTACTGTTAAAATGGATATCCTCAAGAGTAATATAATCAGGTGAAATTATAGAAGAATATTTTTCACGAAGTTTTCTTCCGTCAACTCCGCAACTGCTTTTCAATGTCGGAGCAATCTGACTTCCTTTCAATAATATATAATCATTTTCAACACGACGGCATTTGGCGTAATATTTACTCATTTTAAAATATAAAATATCATCTTCATTCTGCTGTGTGTCTTCCGACACTGTTTTTTCAGACACCGATAGTTCGTTATTCTGACCGTATAAACCTTCATCCTCCAAGCGTTTCCTCAATGCTGACAAAATCTCTCCGTCATATGAAAAATATAGTGTTCCTTGCACCGCTTTACTTTTTTTAAGAAGTTTTTTGGCAAGCGCGGACAATGATGTTTTTTCGCCGTTGTATCTAATCTCTCGGTCTCCCGCGACATAGCATACAACTGAAGGATCTAATACAAATACTATTTCGGCTCCGTCTTTGATCCCGCATTTGTAGAATGAAAACGGAGAGCGTCTCTCTGTCGCAATGGCAGTGTCTGTCGCTATCTTGCTTTCTTTTTGTTCGTCCTTGCTACTTACGTAAATCTCAGGTGTTTCGTCATAGACGCTACCGATCATTGCAAGTAGCTTTACGGCTTCATCGGCAGGCATAGCAAAAAATTCCCTTATACGCAATTTGCCATTGACGTTTTCTTTTGCATGTAATTCCGGTTTGAAAGTGTCTATAAGCCTATGTATGTGTTTATCGGCGAGTCTGCTTGCCACATGCAACGTGGCATATTTTCTAAATGCAAATGGGGTGCACTCGCTTCGATTAAGTTGCGCTACTCTCTCGTCAACATTGTCGGCGTACCCTATCTTTACATACTCGGGAAAAGACGGATTTGTCAAAACATATATATATATCCACCTTCGTTTGGCATAGCCTGTCCTCCAAAATTTTGTTATCAGCCGTTCTCAAGTAAAACTGCGTATGTCTAAGTATAGAACATCTATGATAGACAATAGAATTTTACCACAAAGAAAACGATTTGTAAACATCTATACTAAGCACAAAAAAACAAAAAACTCGCTTGAACCAAAAGAGTTCAAACGAGTTGCACTTGGCGGAGAAGAAGAGATTCGTAAGCACAAAGTGCCGTAATAGCGAGCGAGAGAGCTTGCTCTTAAAGCGATGGTTAGTCTTGAACTTGTGAAAGAGTTCCTGCCGTAGGCAGGTAGCCGATCATATTTGAGCGTCCCGAATCTCTTCTTCGCCGACAGCAAAATAAAGAACCCAAAACAAAATGTTTTAGGTTCTCGCTGGCGGAGAAGAAGAGATTCGAACTCTTGAACCGCTTTTGACGGTTACGCGATTTCCAGTCGCGCGCCCTCGACCAAACTAGGCGACTTCTCCAAACAAATATATTAAGTTTATTTTTACCTTTGTGAAGTCGACAGTTTGGTACGTAGTACCATTAAACGCGACTTCTCCATAAGGTTTGATTAAGTTTTTACCTTTGTGAAGTCGACAGTTTGGTACGTAGTACCATTAAACGCGACTTCTCCAAACAAATATATTATGTTTATATCAAGTAGATAGGGCTTAGCAGTTGAGAGAATGGACAACAAAACCATTTCCCTCAACTGTACAAGAGATAGCCCTCTTAACCCAACGAGAAGATTATAGCTTAAAGACGGCGATTTGACAAGCGATAATTTGCGGAAATTTGTATATTTTTTTTCCGTGAGCGCGAATGAAGTCGAGATTTGGCATTCAGGTCTGTTTGGAAGAGTTTCCATTGCGCTTTGAGTCCGACTTGCAAAAAGCGTCATGGGCGATACTTTATCTTGAAATAGTCGAGGTAGGTCTTGAATTTGTCCTGCGCGGCGAGGCAGGTGTCGCGAAGATAGGCTCGGTCACATCTCCACTCCTTCAAGCCGCGATAATAGTAAAGTTTCAGCTCCTCGTCGATGATGAACGGCACTATATCGCACTTCAAGCACTCCTTGAAGAGGAGCAGTCGCCCTATCCTGCCATTTCCGTCCTGGAAAGGATGAATACATTCGAAGCGATAATGAAAATCCAGCAGATCGTCAAATGTCTTGTGCTTTTTTGCGTTGTATGCGGACAACAATTCTTTCATGCTCGCGGCAACATCATCGGGACTTGTCGTAGCCATATCCCCGACGGTGTTCGGCAGTCTTTTGTAATTCCCTACGGCGAACCACGTCTCGCGCGCGTCCGTAGTGCCGCCCTTCAGCGTACGGTGCAACTCCTTGACAAACGTCTCGGAGATCGCTCTATTTGAGTTTTCAATGATAAGGTCGATGCACTTGAAATGGTTTGCCGTCTCAACGATATCGTCTACAGAGAGCGCGCCGCCGTCCATTCCTATTGTATTCGTCTCGAAGATGTAGCGCGTCTGATCGTGAGTCAAGCGGCTGCCCTCGATATGATTTGAATTGTAGGTCAGCTCGATCTGGACTTTATGATATATCCCGCCCGAAAGCTTTGCCCTCATCTCGGCGAGCAGTATCTCGGACAGCGAGGCGGGCGCGGCGAAGCGTTTGTTTGCCCTGTCGGGTTTTTGGGCGTTTTCGGGGATATTCCACGTCTTACCCGTCAAAAAGGCGCCGTCTAGCTTGCCTAGCGCGCAATAGTTACGAACGCTGCGCTCGGACATCCCCCATTTTTTTGCGATTTCCGCTACAGACAAATACTTCACTTAAATCACCTCGCATACAGCATATAATATTATCGGCAAAAAAGCAAGAAATTTTATGTAGAAAATGCGGGATTTTTGCCGATAACGGCAAAATTTTATATAAATGCAAAATGATTTTGCAAATTTGAAATACCCTATTTTTCAAGTGAAAACAGAATGTCACGCGCGGGTTAATGCTATGACGGGATTTAAACACATATCGCGTATATACAAAAAGCCTGCCATCGGCAGGCTTTTGTACAACGTTTTCAGCGTTCTAAACGTTCAAAATGAATATGGGGTATGCGGCGGCGAAGTTGGGCATGACAAATTGTGATGCCGACAAGCAACAAATATCACTTTGTGCCGAAGTCCCCGGGTTTGCCGCCACGCATCTGGAAACCTTCCTTTTGGTACATCTTGAGCTGAAGAACAAGCTGTTCGATAAATTCCTTGTTGGAGGTCGTCTTGACAAGCATATTGATGAGATTGGTCGTGGCTTCGATGTTGTTTGCGCCGGACAGCATACGGCGTATTGTCCAAGTGCCCTCGAGCTCGGCGGGAGTGAGCAGCAGCTCCTCTTTTCTAGTGCCGCTCTTTGCAAGGTCTATCGCGGGGAAAATGCGCTTTTCGGAGAGGTTACGGTCGAGGTGTATCTCCATATTGCCGGTGCCCTTGAACTCTTCGAAAATGACGTCGTCCATTCTGCTGCCCGTGTCTATGAGCGCGGTCGCGATTATTGTGAGTGAGCCGCCGTTCTCGATATTGCGCGCGGAGCCGAAGAAACGCTTGGGACTGTGCAATGCGCCCGGGTCTATACCGCCCGAAAGCGTCCTGCCCGTTGGCGGTATGGTGAGGTTGTATGCGCGCGCGAGCCTCGTGAGGCTGTCGAGCAATATTACGACGTCCTTGCCCATCTCGACGAGGCGTTTTGCTCTGTCAAGCAACATTTCGGCGGTCTTGGTGTGGTGTTCGGGGAGCTCGTCGAAGGTGGAATAGATGACCTCGCCCTTAATTGAGCGTTGCATATCCGTGACTTCCTCGGGGCGCTCGTCGATGAGCAGCACTTTGAGCTCGATATCGGGATAGTTTTGCGCTATGGAGCTTGCGATCATCTTGAGCAGCGTCGTCTTACCCGCTTTAGGAGGCGAAACTATTATGCCTCTCTGCCCCTTGCCTATCGGCGAGACGAGGTCTATACAGCGCGTAGCGTAGTCGCGGGGTCCCAGCTCGAGGCGGATGCGCTCGTCGGGATAGATGGGTATCATCTCGTCGAAGTTGGGGCGCTTTGACACATCGCTTGGGCTCATGCCGTTTATAGACGTGACTTGCACGACTGCGGCGGGTCTGCCCTCTTGTATCACCTTGCATACCGCGCGTACATAGTCTCCGCGGCGCAAGCTGTATTGCTTTATCCTTTGCACGGACACATAGGCGTCCATATCATTGAATTCGCCGTTTTTGACCCTCAAAAAGCCGTAGCCGTCGGGATTTATCTCAAGATAGCCTTCTCTGACCTGTTCGGCGGGCTCTTTCTCTTCATGGAAGGCGGTGCCCGTAAACTCTTTCGTCACGTTGTCGATGTGCCGCTCTCCCTTCTCGTAGGTGCGCTGCCTGTATTTGGGGCTCAGGTCGTCATAATCCGTCTTGCGCTTTTCGGTCTGAGGCTGTTTTTGGGGCTGTTTCGGCTCCTGCCGGACGGCTTTGCCCTCCTCTTTCTTGGGTCTGCCGCGACGAGGCGCGGTGGGCGGTTCCATCTTGCCGTTCGATATCTTGTATACGAGGTCCACAAGCTCCGCCTTGTTCAGCTTTGTGGGAGCGGAAACGCCAGCGTCCTTCGCAAGAGCGCGCATTTCAAATATGCTTTTTTGTTCAAGTTCCTCAACGGTATATTTTTGCATGGTTTTGATCTCCTTGCCGCAGCGATATGCGGCGCGATTTGTTCTTATCGATTATATCAAATATTGATTACGGAATTTTGAGCGTAGTATGACGCATTTTGCAATAAAACGGAAAATTTTAATACAGCTTTAAAATAAGTGCTATATCCCGTCGGGCGCTACCTGATGCCCATGAGCCTCAGGCGACATCCCAATTTTATGCTATGTTGGCAGCAACTATGATGGACTTAGAATAAAAGCTATATTCCGAAAAAAGTTTTTGGCAAAGCGCGTGAGATTTGAATCGTAGGACTTTTGCTTTGCCGCTCTGCGATGCGGACGTAAGGATATCCGGGCTAGCTCAGTCCTCTTTTTTCTCGAGAACGAGAACTTTGGTTTGCTCTCCGTCAAAATCGGCCCTATCAAACTCTACGGTCGGTCCATCGATATACTCAATACATTCGTCGTCAAAAAGATCGAGAAATTCATTCAGTTTGTCGATGTCCATATCGCAGTCTTTTGTCTTGTAGTGCATGGGAACTACCACGTCGGGCATGATCTTGTCCACGTACTCCTTCGCCTCCGCCGCGTCCACGGTGTAGGTACCGCCGACCGGGATGAGCAATACGTTGACAGGCATGAGCGACTCTACGAGCATAGCGTTGCAATCCTCGCCTATGTCTCCCATATGGCAGACGTCAACGCCGTCCATACGGTATTTGAAAACGAGGTTTTCGCCACGCTTTGCGCCCTTGACGTTGTCGTGGTAAGTGCGACGGGCAAGAATGTGTACGCCGCCGATCTCATACGCGCCGACTTTGTTTATCACCGCGGGATCGCCTTCTACGGCGCTTATATTGTCGTGGTCGCCGTGGGTGTGCGAAACGGTGACGATGTCCGCGCTCACCTTTGGCATATCATAGCCGACATTTGCTCCCTTAAAAGGGTCGGTCACTATCGTCGTGCCCGTGCTTTCTTCAAGCAGAAACGATGAGTGTCCAAGCCAAGTAAGTTTCACTTTTATCCTCCTTTTCCCTATTTGTTTATATGATTTTGGACGAGATCCCTTATTTTCTGCGACGGGTCGAGCAGGTTGGAAACGGACTCGTTGAAGTTTGCCGCCGCGATTATGTAGGAAATGTATTTGGACATATCCGCCTCGATGAACCAGTCGCAATCCTTGAGCTCCGGTATGCGATAGGTGAGGTTGGTGGAGAGCACTGCGTCAAAGACGCCCTCCGCGTACGCCTTGTTGAACTTCTCTACGCCCTCCGTGAAAAGCGAGAATGTTGCGGCGAGGAATACGCGCTGCGCGCCCTTCTCCTTTATCTCGCGCGCAAGTTTCAAAATGGAGTCGCCCGTCGCTATCATATCGTCGGCAACAAAGACGTCCATACCCATGACGGGGCTGCCGATGTACTCGTGCGCGACAATGGGGTTGCGGCCGTTTATTATAGTGGAATAGTCCCTGCGCTTGTAGAACATGCCGAGGTCGAGCCCGAGCACGGACGCGTAATACACGTTTCTCGTCATCGCGCCCTCGTCGGGAGATATGACCATGAGGTGATTTTTGTCAAGCTGTATCTCAGGGAAATGCTTGACGAGCTGTTTTAATATCTGATAGTGCGCGAAGTAGTTGTCAAAACCCATGAAAGGCACGGCGTTTTGTACGCGCGGGTCATGCGCGTCAAAGGTTATTATGTCGCTGACTCCCATGGATTCAAGCTCCTGCAACATCATTGCGCAATCGAGAGACTCCCTTGCGTTGCGGCGATGCTGGCGCCCGCCGTACAGCATGGGCATTATCACCGTGATGCGATACGGCTTGCCCGTGCAGGCGCAGATTATGCGCTTGAGATTTGCGAAATGCTCGTCGGGAGTGAGCGGCACTTCCTTGCCCATCATAGTGTAGGTTACGCCGTGGTTGGACGGGTCGCAGATGATGTAAAGATCCTTGCCTCTCACGGTCTCAAACACTATGCCCTTCGCGTCGCCGTTTGTGAAACGGGGACAGTCGGAGTTTAAAATGAATGTGTTCTTTTTAAGCTTTTTGCCGAGGTGAGACTCTTTGAAAAGATCGATGAGACGCTTGTCGATAAGCCCTGCTAGCTCCTCCGCGCCGGGAGTTGCGATGAGTGCGATGGGAGCGCTTGGCGTCTCCCCGAAAACAGAAAAATCCGGTGACATAACTTCCTCCGAGTAATGTACATCAATTGTAACAAAGAATTTGTGAAATTGCAATCATATTTGAGAATATAATATATATAAAATATCAAAATCTTCTTTGAGCGATCTGCCTCGCGCTTGTCTCATCTCGGTCTGTCTGCCGTTTAATATTTTCAGTCGGCGTATCCCCAAGTCACAGCATAAGTATGCGCACGAGTATGCCGTTCATGACTTCCATACCTCGCCTGTTCAACGCTATCCTTCCGTCCGCTCGTATGAAAAATCTCTCGAGCTCGGGCGGTATCTTGCCTTCGAGCAAGCTTTCTTTCACTCCCTTCGTTGTGCGCAAACCAAGCATAATTTGTTCGTTTAGAATGTCTGTTTTATTCAAGACACTGATTTCCGCGCGCGGTATCTTGTCAAAAGAATCCACGCAGTTTATGCCGCCTATATAGGCGTTTATGTCGCGCGGGTGCGAGAAGCGTATCTCGGCGGGAAGCGGCGCGCATCCGTCCGCCGTTTTCAAAAACGAATGAGAGCCCGCGCCCAAGCCTATATACTCCTCGCGCGTCCAATAGCCCATATTATGGCGGGAAATCTCGCCGCCCTTTGCAAAATTGGACACCTCGTATCTTTCAAAGCCGCGCGCCGCAAGCGCGTCTATGGCAATATCCATAAACTCCGCCACTTCGTCGTCGCTCGGCAGCCATACCCTACCCTCGTCCGCGCGTTTTTTTAGCGACGTGCCCTCCTCCAATGTCAGCTGATAGACGGACATGTGAGAAACTAGGTCGCTCAGCTCATCTATCTCGGACTTTATGAGCCCCGCGTTGTCGTACGGCAGCCCTATGATGAGATCCGCGGATACATTTTTGAAATATTTGCCCGCAAGTTCGAGCTTTTTCAGCGCGGTATTCCTGTCGTGCAGCCTGCCCACCGAGCGCAGATTGCGGTCGTCGAGGCTTTGTACGCCTATGCTTATGCGGTCTATCCCCGCCTCAACGTACGCGGCAAGTTTGTCCTCCGAAATGCTTTCGGGATTTGCCTCTATCGAAAACTCTTTTACGCCGCTAAGGTCGAAATTCTCATTGAGTACGCGGCAGACGCTTAATATTTGCTTAGCCTCGAGCATGGACGGAGTGCCGCCCCCTATATAGACGGAGTCTATCTTTGCTCTGCCGTACTGCGCGCCCGCAAACTTTATCTCCCGACAGAGCGCCGCAAGATAGGAATATATCGTCGCGCTGTCGCACGCGGCGTAGGAGTTGAAATCGCAATATTGGCATTTTGCCTTGCAAAAAGGCAGGTGGATGTAAATTTCCATATAACTGTTTTAAGCAAGAGTTTTCGCCCGTCCGGTATTTTCTATTCGCTTTGAGCCGCTATGTGCCCGCGGCACGACATACGTACGTTGTTTACTATATAAACGCAAAAGTTATCTTTTTCCGCTCCGCATTTGCCGCGACGTCAGACGAGTTGTTTGAAAATATCTCTTCCACTTCTTTCTCGAATTTGCGCGGAAGCGTGACTTTTTTGACCGCCACGCAATTTTCAAACGCGCTCAGATCTATCGCCGTGACGCTTGCGGCAATGTATATCTCCTCAAGGCTGTGACAGCCCGCAAACGCGCGCGCGTCAATCGTTATCGTGCCGCTCTCGATTTTTACGCTTTTCAAAGATGAGCAGTTTTCAAACGCGCCCCAATCAATGTCGGTCACACCGCTCGGAATGACTATTTTCGTCAGCCCTTTACAACCGTAAAACGCCCATTTCCCTATATACTTTGCCATCTCGGGGATATCCGCCGACTTGAGCCCTTTGCACATATCGAAAGCGCAGTCCGCGATACCCGTAACAAATGGCGGGATAACGCTCCATTTACAGCCCAAAATAAGCGCGCCGTCCTCCTTCGAGAGGAGGCAATTGCCGCATGAGAGATAGCGCGGGTTTTGCTCGTCTACTTTTATGCGCTCCAGCGCGTAGCAGCCGTCGAAAGCGTATTTCCCTATATCGACAACGCTTGCGGGTATGCGCAGCGTCCTAAGCCTCTTGCACTTTTCAAACGCTCCATCCCCTATGCTTGTCACGCCGTTTGGAATGGAAATGGAGGAAAGTCGTCCACAGTCCGAAAACGCCCTGACGCCTATGCTCGTCGCTAAGGCGGTTATTTTGATGGACTCGAGCCCCTTACAGCCGCAGAACGCGTATGCGCCAATTTTAAGGATATTATCGGGGATAACGCTCGTCTTACAGCCCGATATCACCTCTTTTTCGCGCTTATCCGCTATGCAATTGCCGTCGGAGGCGAACACCGTGGAATTTTTGTCCACGCTCAAAGTCTCAAGGCACTTGCACTCGCTAAACGGGTTTGCGCCCATACTTGTGACGCCCGCTCCTATCGCGACTGTCTTTAAATTTTGGCAGGCGCGGAAGGCAAACTCCCCTATTTGGGTCACGCTGTCTGGGATGACGACAGATTTGAGCGAGTCGCAACACTCGAACGCCAGATCGCCTATTTTCGTCACGCCGTTTGGGATATTTACAGCTTTGAGCGCCACGCAAGATCCGAACGCGCCCGCCCCTATTTCTTTCACGGAAGCGGGGATATCGACGGACGCGAGGTCCAAACACCAATAGAACGCGCTGTCGCCTAAGCGCGTGACTCCCGAGGGTATTTTGACGTCTACAAGCGACGAACAGCCGAAAAACGCCTCTTTCGCGATGATCTTCACGCTGTCTGGTATGACGACGTCGCGCAAGTTTTCGCAGCCGTAAAACGCGCGCTCGCAAATTTCCGTGACATAGTCGGGAATGACGGAGGAGTTTGTGCCGCATATGACGCGCGAGAGGCTTTTCTCTATCACGCAATTGCCTTCCGACTTATAGCGCTCGTTCGCCTCGTCTACGACTATTGACGCGAGCTGCGGACAATTGCAAAACGCCCCGACGCAAATTTCCAGTACGCCGCTCGGGATAAAGACGGACTCAATTTCTTCAATGTCCGAAAACGCCTTCTCCTCTATGCGAGTCACAAAGCGCGGGATGTAGACCTCTTTCGAGCAACCCAAATACGCGACTAGCGTCCTGCCCTCGATCTCGAACTCCTCGCGGTCGTAATTTTCAAGCGAGGCGCTATCCTCGCCGCGAAAATCAAAATTGTCGTCATATTTTTCCATATCGCTATTATTCTCCGAAAAAAGCGCAACTCTTGCGGCGACGCTACCGCCAAAAAGTATGCTACGCCACAAATATCACGGCTTGCAAGCAGTAAAGGCACAACGAAACTCAGCTGTCTATCTTCAAAATGGATATGAACGCCTCGCTCGGTACCTCTACGCTGCCCACCTTGCGCATACGCTTTTTTCCCTCTTTCTGCTTTTCAAGCAACTTCTTTTTGCGGGTGATGTCGCCGCCGTAGCACTTTGCAAGCACGTCCTTTCTGTACGCCTTGACCGTCTCGCGCGCGATTATCTTGCCTCCTATCGTCGCCTGTATGGGTATCTCGAACAGCTGTCTCGGGATGACGTCCTTGAGTTTTTCCGCTATCCCCCTGCCGCGCGCGTAGGCGTTGTCCTTGTGCACGATTATGCTCAGAGCGTCGCACAGTTCGCCGTTTATCATCATGTCGAGGCGCACGAGGTCGCTCTTCATATAGCCGTCCATCTCGTAGTCGAGGGACGCGTAGCCGCGAGTGCGGGACTTGAGACTGTCGAAAAAGTCGTAGATTATCTCGTTGAGCGGCATTCTGTATATGATCTGCACACGCGTAGGGTCGATGTAGGACATGTCTACAAATATGCCGCGCTTGCCTTGACAAAGCTCCATTATGGGGCCCACATAATCGGGCGGCGAGTACAGCGTAGCTTTGACGACGGGCTCCTCGATGTAGGCGATTTCCGTCATGGGCGGGAGCGCGGTCGGATTGTCTATCGTGAGCTTGTCGCCGTTCGTCTTTGTCACTATATAACTGACGCTTGGCGCCGTGGTGATGAGGTCGAGGTCGAATTCGCGCTCAAGTCTCTCCTCTATTATCTCCATATGCAGCAGCCCCAAAAATCCGCAGCGGAAGCCGAATCCCAGCGCGGTAGAGACTTCGGGCTCGAAACTCAAAGACGCGTCGTTGAGCTGAAGTTTCAAAAGCGCCTCCTTAAGATCGTCGTACTTTGCGCCGTCCGCGGGGAAAACGCCCGTGTATACCATTGGCGTCGCCTTTTTATAGCCTGGCAATGCCTCTTTCGCGGGATTTTCCGCGCCCGTTATCGTGTCGCCGACCGCGGTGTCGCTCACATTCTTTATGCTTGCCGCGATATAGCCCACTTCGCCCGCCGCAAGTGTCTTTGCGGGACGCATATCGGGTGAGAAATTGCCCACTTCCACGACTTCGAACGTCTTGCCCGAGGACATCATCTTGATCTTGTCCCCCGCCTTGACGGTGCCGTCCATGATGCGCACCATGGATATCGCGCCGCGATAGTTGTCATAGAAGCTGTCGAAGATGAGCGCCTTGAGCGGGGCATCGTCATCCCCCTCGGGCGCGGGCAGTTTGTCGATTATCTGCCCTATCAAGTCGTCTATGCCTATGCCTTCCTTTGCCGATACGAGAGGACAGCCGTCCGTGTCCAGCCCTATTATGTCCTCAATCTCGAGCTTTACTGCGTCCACATCCGCGGAGGCAAGGTCTATCTTGTTTATCACTGGCAATATCTCAAGATTATTTTCAAGCGCGAGGTAGACGTTCGAGAGCGTCTGCGCCTCCACGCCCTGCGTTGCGTCTACGACGAGCAAAGCCCCCTCGCAAGCAGCGAGACTGCGCGACACTTCATACGTAAAGTCCACGTGCCCCGGGGTGTCGATGAGGTTGAGGGTGTACTCCTCGCCCTTGTAGGTATAATAAAGGCGGCAGGTCTGAAGCTTTATCGTGATGCCTCTCTCCCGCTCTATGTCCATATTGTCAAGCAGTTGCGCCTCCATATCGCGGGCGGACACCGTGCCCGTGCGCTCGATAAGCCTGTCCGCAAGCGTGGATTTGCCGTGGTCTATGTGCGCGATTATGGAGAAATTCCTTATATGCTTTTTGCTCAAGTCTACCTCGCGTCAAAGATATCGTACAATGTTGAAAAATGTCGATTTCTTTGAAAAAATCTGTTGACTTTATTATAATAGAATAATAAAATTTTATCAAGAAAATATTATGAGGAAATAAAATTATGAATTTTCAATGGCTTTTCGATCGTCCTATCGCTCACCGCGGACTTCATGACGAGTCCTATCCCGAAAACAGCCTTCCCGCCTATGAAAAAGCGTGCGAGAAGAATTATAATATTGAGATAGACACGCATGTCACTAAGGACGGCTATGTTGTCGTGCACCACGACGACACCCTAAAGCGCGTGTGCGGCTATGACAAAAAGATAAAGGACTGCACGCTTGAGGAGATCAAGGCGTTGCGCCTCGCGGGGACGGAGTATACCGTGCCCACTCTCAAGGAAATGCTGGACTGCGTGAGAGGTCGGACGGGCATACTTTGCGAGATTAAGGGGCTCAATCCGTTTGACAACACCATAGCGAAAAAGACTATTGAGGTCATAAATGGTTATGACGGTCCCATCGCCCTGCAATCCTTCAACTTCAGCGCGGTCAAGTACTCCAAAAAGCATTGCGACCTGCCCGTCGGCGAGCTGTGCACTTGGTCGTCAATGGACGATACAAACCCGCGCTGGCGCGGCGCGAACTTTATGGGCAAGATGTGGATATGCAAAGCGTCAAAGCCCGATTTCATCTCCTACAATGTCAAAGCATGCGACCCTGCCCTCCCCGAAAACGAATATATCATCAAGTGGGCAAAGAAACTCCCCGTCCTTTTCTGGACGATCGACTCCGAGGAAAAGATAAAAATCGCGCAAAAATATGCCAGCAACATAATTTTCGAGTATCTTCCTCTCAAAATAGTGGAAGAGACGGTCGGCACATATCAGCCCTTCGCCTGCCCCGAGGACAGGCTCCCCGAAAATTACGGAAAATAAAACGATACGACGCATTTTTACAAAATAAAATATTGCGGATGCTACAAATTTAAATTGCTGTGATTTTGGGTGTCCGCCACCTTCAATTCAGCATCATGCAAAAGCGGGACAATTTCGTTCGCCCCGCTTTTTATATGAGTATTGCCTCTCAAACCTGTTTTTTTAAATCAAGACGCTCCGCAAAAGCGAAGCGTCAAAATTGCACGTGTCAAAGGCCCGACTTGTCAAAATTGAGACCGCGAGTCAAAGCGCGACGATGAGGACTCCTACGCTGAACGCGAGAATAAGCAGTCCCGCCAAAATGGAAATCAAAATTTGAGTTTTCATAATTTTCTCCTTTGCCCATCGTGGGCACTTGTATTTCAGCACTGTCAATATATCATCTTTGAGAGTGATTTGCAAGTACTTTTTGAATATTTTTTCATAAAATTTCAAAATTTCTTTGATAATTTTATGCTTTTATACGGATTTATGAATAAATATACAATTTTTATACATATTTGCACAAAAATTTATATTTTTGCTGTCAGATTTTCTTGGATCGCGAGCGTGAGATGAGCCCGAATACGAAGCCGCACACGATGACGACGGTGAGTCCCGCCGCGACCGAGCTAAGCCCGCCCGTGATAGCGCCGAGCATGCCGCCGTTCTTTGCGCCCTCTATCGCTCCTTTCGCGAGGTTATAACCAAATCCCATGATAGGGACTGTCACACCCGAACCTGCAAATTTTTTTAAAGGTTCGAAAGCGCCGCACACCTCGAGCAATGCGCCTATGAGCATATACAGCACCAATATGCGCGCTGAGGACATCTTTGTCTTGTTGATTAGGATCTGCCCCAGCATACAGACAAATCCGCCGACTGCAAACACTTTAAGATAAGTCAAAAATATTTCCATATAACACCTATTACTTTGCAAAGTATTCTAATAATTTTGATAAAATAGAATACTTTTCATTCAAATTGTCTGCTTTCTATCGTAAAAGCGTGAGCTATCCCAGGTATGGTCTCCTTTTGCAAAGGAGTGTCCTTGTTGAGCAGCGCGCCTGTCGGGACGACGATTATACGCTTGAGCTCTCCACGCTGCAGTCGTTTCAAAATATAGCTGTTGAATACCGTGTTCACGCAGCCTGCCCCGCTCCCGCCTTGGAAAGTCTTTTGCTCGGGAGTGAAATAGCTTGCGCCCGTGTCCATGTAGTAGGCGGGGAGAGATATGCCCTCTTTGCCCAGAATATATTCGAGATTCTCTTTGCCGAATCTGCCTAGGTCGCCCGTGAATATCCCGTCATAGTCGCTTGGATCTAAGCCGCTCTCCTCGAGATGCGTGAGTATAGTGTCCGCCGCTGCGGGCGCCATACAGCTGCCCATATTCGCCTCGTCGTCTATTCCAAGGTCGATGACTCGCCCTATCGTCCCTCCAGTCACTACGGCATAATGCGTGTTCTGTTTCATATAGTCGTTGTTAAGGCGGGAAAAATTGTCCTCTATTATGTTGGACTTTTCAACATCTATGACCTTCTTCTGCTTATCAATGCTCTTTTTGTACTTCTCTAGCGTCTTTTCGTCTATATTCATGTCGTCGTCTATCGCAATGATGTCGTCCTCATACACGCGCTCGTTTTCGCGCGCGGGCATTTCGCTGCTGAGTACCGTGCATCCTGCGCCCGTGACTGTCCATTGCGCCGTGGGCTGACGCTGATTGCCGAGCTCGAGCGGAAAACGGTACTGCCTCTCCGCCGATGAGTAGTGGCTTGACGTCGAACATGTGACGTTCTTTGCAAATCCACCGTCTATAAGCATAGAGCCGACAAGCATAGCCTCTCCAAACGTTGAACAAGCGTTGTACAGTCCCATAAACGCGCACGGGAAGTTTCTCGCGGCGAGGCTTGTGGAGCTAAGCTCGTTGAGCAGGTCTCCGCCGAGGAGGATGTCTATATCCTCGCGCTTAAGCCCCGCTTTTTTGATAGCGCCCGTTATGGCGTCACGGTGGAGCTTGCTCTCGCACTTTTCATAGGATTTTTCACACCAAAGATCGTCGCGGAGCACTATGTCAAAGCAGTCGCCGAAGTTGCCGTCGCCCTCTTTTGGTCCGACGATGGTAAATCCGCTCTTGATATACACGGGGTTTTTAAGTCTGAATGTCCTCATATCACACCACAAAATAGCTTATAAAGCCTATAAAAAAGCTTACGGTCACGCCGAACACTATGATTGGACCCGCGATGACGAACATCTTCGCGCAGATACCGAAGAATACGCCCTCGCGATTGTACTCCATAGCGGGAGAAACGACGGAGTTTGCAAATCCCGTTATCGGGATTATCGAGCCACCGCCCGCATAGTGTCCGAGTTTGTCATAAAGCCCGAGCGCCGTGAAAAAGCTGCCCAAAAAAATCATGACGCAGCTCTCCCAAATCGCAACGTCCTTCTCGCTCATATCCTTAAAAATGAGCTTGATGATGTCTCCTACGCCCTCGCCTATGCAGCATATTATGCCGCCCACGATAAACGCGGCAACGAGTGTGCGAACCATCGGCGATTTCGGCGCGTTTTTTGATACATAATCTTGATATTCCTTGCGTTCTATCATATTATACCTTGCGTTTTCGATGTTCTAATCGGTTATATTTGAGGATGGCTGTTCGCCTGCGGGGACGGCTTCGGCGCGCTTAAATTTGCCGCGAGGCGGATCGCTCCTCACGAGTTCTTTGTCCAAAGCGCACTCATACAAAGCCTCTCTATCCTCCAAATTTGTGACGAACAGCCTGTCCATACAAAAATTTTTGCCAATAATTAGCATATTAAACGTCGAAATTTGCTTGATATGGCAAATAAAAAAAGCGATCTTCATACGAAGGTCGCAAAATCATATCAGCCGCCCCGGGTTTTAGCGTCAGTCCTCGATATCGTCGCCGACGAGCATGAGAATGCCCGCGATGAAATTGACAAATATGAGCGAGCACACTTTAAAGCCGGTGCTCACGTCCCTGCCTTCCTTTACGCTTTTAAAATACTTGACCGTCATGGGGATAGTCCAGCAAAGCGGAATGAGCGCCCAGCCCGATGAAATACATCCTAAAACCATAAAAACTTCCGCGATGACCTTGAGCGTGCTCGGTTTTTTCACTCTCCCGCATGGCGCGCCACACCTTGAGCAATATGTCGCGTCGTCCTCGACCGCATTGCCGCAATTCGCACAATATTTCATAATTTTTACTCCTTATATCAAATTATATCCGCGCTATTTACATATTACGCGCAATCTTTTTTATTTTGCTTCGGCGCCGTCAAAAGTCTCGCAAAGTCCCGCAAGAAATTCGCGCGTGCCTTGCATGGCAATTTTCGAGATCTTTAATCCCTGCGAAACGGCAAACGCATGCACCGCAAGCTTGCCCTCCGCGTGATAATGATCAACATACACGCCCAGATCGTACAGTTTGTCTACAAAATCGAAGGTGAGCACCGCGAGTTTGTCATTCTCCGCAGACATACAATATGTGGGCGGAAAATCCGCAGTCACCCAATTTATGGGCGAGACCTGCTTGCGGAAATCCTCGGGCATTTCGGGGAGTTTTGTGCCGCCGCAGAACGCCTCGGTGTAGATGTTTATGTTGTGGAAACCCGTCTCGAGCGCCTTTTCCATGTCGTACACGCCGCAGTTGAGCACAAGCCCCTCTATCTTTTGATGGCGGCTGCGCTCATCGAGGTCGAACATAGCGTTGTATGCGGGATTTGTCGCGATACACCCCACCATTGCGCTGAGGTGCCCGCCCGCGGACTCGCCACCGACAAAGATATTGTCCATGTCGATATTGTACTCCTCGGCGTGATCCTTGAGCCAACCCAGCGCTTTATAGATGTTCTCTATCATCTTGGGATGCGAATATTGAGGCGCGTCGCCATAGTACAAGCTCGCCACAAAATAGCCCGCTTCCGCAACTTTTGTCGTAAATGCCTCGCGCGATTCCGGCCAACCGCCTATCCAGCCGCCTCCGTGAATGTATACGAACACCTTCGCCTTGACGTTTATATCTCTTTTTTTGTGCTGATAGATGTTGAGGTATAGGTTTTGGTCGTTGTCGTCGAATTTAATATGGCGTATAGCTTTGACTTTGTGAGAACGCCCCCAACTGTAAAATGTCAGCATACCGATTATCTCATTTTTGACATGTCCACCCTCGACATAGCCATATCTCAAGTTAAAGGACACCTTCTTTTTGAGCTTCTTTGCCTTGCGTTTTGCCTTCGCGGTGTTCTCCTTGAGCAGTGCGTCAAGCTCGGCGCGGTCGCTCTTTATCTTCTCCACAAGCGCGACTCGCCTATGCTCCAGAGCCTCATACTTAGCCTTAAACAGTTCGCGATTTTGCTGTAATTTAGACATAAGTTTGTTTTCCATAATATCTCCAATGCCCAATATCAAAGGTATTTTAACATCATATGGCAAAAATTGCAAACATATTGGCAAAAACGCCGCCTAAACATAATATTAAATGCTACGAAAGTATAAGTGCGGAGCAGACTGCATACGCTTGTGCGGATCATCTGAAATCGCAATACTCGCAGTGGTCGTTGATAACGCCGATACCCTGCAGATATGAGTAAATTATAGTCGGTCCCACAAATTTGAATCCCCGCCTTTTGAGCTCCGCGCTGACTTTTTCAGAGAGCGCGTCCTTTGCGGGCATATCCTTCGCGTCCGCAAGATGATGGTCTATGACTTTGCCATCCGTGAAACTCCATATGAACTTGTCGAATGTCCCGAATTCCGCCTGCACTTTTAAAAACGCCTTCGCGTTTGATATCGCCGCCTCGATCTTTCGCCTGTTGCGGATTATGCCGCTGTCCCGCATCAGCTCCTCGACCTTGTCCGCGCCGTATCCCGCGACTACGTTTGGATCAAAACCGTCGAATGCCCTGCGAAAATTGTCCTCTTTTTGTAAAATCAAATTCCAGCTTACGCCCGCTTGCATGCCCTCGAGCACAAGCATAGCGTACAGCTCGCCGTCGCGGTGTTCCGGCTTGCACCACCGAGTGTCGTGATATATCAGATCCTTTTGCGTGATATGCCGCTCGCTAGTGCTGAAACTGAAATTGCACCTTCTCTTTTCCATATACCGTCTTGCCCTAATTCTTTTTATAATTTTAACACATGACCTTTTTTGTTGCAATAAAATTATGCGCCTGCAAACGTTATGTGAGCTGATATATTAGATAAAGAATAACCCAAAGCGATTAAATTCGCTTTGAGCCTTTCTTGGTGGAGCATTTTGATGTCTAAAGCGAACCGAATTTTTGCATATATTGTTTATTTAGTCATTATTTTCATCCGTTTTGCGCCCTTCTGTAAGCAATCTCGAATTGCTTTGTTGCAGCACGCGCAGCTGCGAGCGTGCCATATCGTTGAGCCGTTGCAAACGCTCTGATTGAGGAACGCCTTGCTCAATCAAAATGCGTTGTAGCTTTCCAAATTGGCAATTACAAACAATTGTTCGATAGTAGCATAATCGCGGATATTGCCCTTCAAGGTCGGATTTTCTTTGCGCCACTGAGCGGCAGTCTTGCCGAATAAAGCGACGTTGAGTAGATCCGCCTCGTCGGCATAGACATATTTGAGTTGTTCTTCGGTAAGCGTCGGGACAATATTTTCTTTGATCGCGTCGGTGTGGATGCGGTAGTTGACCTTTGCAAGCTCACGCTTTGCCGACCATTCGAGTGCTTGCTGTTTTTGCGCTTTGAGCCGCTGAAACTCCGTGACTAAATACAACTTGAATTCAGGACTCAGCCAACTTGCAAACTCAAAGGCGATGTCCCTATGCGCGAATGTACCGCCATTGTTCCCCGACTTGGAAATTATGCCGATTGCATTGGTGGCTTCTATCCATTTTTGCGGCGAAAGGTAAAAACTGTGTCTGCCGGCTGCGTTCTCAAAGGCCTCGAATTCGTGCCCTTTGAAATCGGGGTTATGCAACGTCTCCCACAGCCCGAGATAGGATATAACGTCTTTACTGCGCATCCATGTGGCAATCGGAACTTTCGGTTCGGTCGGATTGGCATAGCGCGCCAAATCGGTGAGAGATATGTAATCCTCTTTGTCTATCTTTTTGTATCTGACATCAATACCTTTTACAATTACTTCTTTGTTCGCCATAAATCGCTCCTTTCAGATAAATTATAGCATAAATCGGACAAAAGTAAAGTGATTGCTCGCCCTGTTAGATGTGATGTCGACCATTCCGGGATTTTGCCTTTCGCGGTGGCTATGTTAGCACTGTTCTCGCAAAAGTAAACTGCGAAAAATTATTAATTATACATTAGGGATATGGGCGTTCACATAATGTAATATGCCTCATAAAAAGCTGATTTGATTTCCGTCGCCCGTTATGCGGACATTGTATAGATCGGGATTCTTCTCGCAAGGCAATAGTTCTATATTTGGGGCGAGCTTTCGAAGGCAAAATTTGTAATAAACTTGTTTTCCCGTCGGACGCAAAAGTTCGACGCAATCGACCAGATACTTTGCCCAATCCTGCCATTTGTCGGCGCTTCCGCAATTGTTTAGCTTGCCTATCTTATAATGATCCACGCAATCGAGTTCAAGCGTCTTTTTTATGAGGGCAATGCTCTCGTCGGGTTCGATCGTCGGCTCAAAACTCGCAAAAGTGCGTATGCCGCTGTCGTGCAATATTTTCAAAGTTTCAAGCCTCTCGGACGGCGTCGATGCAAACGGCTCCCACTTTTTGCTCTTCTCCTCGTCCAAAAACGTTAGCGTCGTGCCAACGGCGATCCTATCTTCGAATTGCAAAAAGACGTCCATATCGCGGAGCATTTTTCTGCCGCCTTTTGAAAGCACAGCGACGGGTGCGCCGTATCCGTTCAGCAATTTAAGCGCTTCTCTCGTCGTGAGGCTGTTGTCGGCGTTGTCGCAATAGACATCGCCCACAAATGAGAGCAAAATTTGCTCTGTATAGACGTTCTTTTTCAGATCAGCTTCGAGCAATTTTAAGATGTCCTTGCGCGGCTCCGGAATGCCAAAATAGTCCGCATTGCTCTTTTGAAGCGTGTGTGGCGCATAACAATATCTGCATCTGTGGCTGCATCCGATGTATAGATTGCACGCATACGGACTGTATTCTCTTGCCATCCCCGTGGGACGATATATGATGCTCATATAAATATTATAGCATATGATTTTATCCCGCCCAACATTTATTTTATAAAAAATCCATAATCTTTATGGAATTTGTCCCTTATGGAATAATAGGATATCTCATTGATCCCATGCGCTGCCAAAAATCCATAAAAAAATTCTATAGCGCGAGCATTAAATAAAGATGGCGCTTTATAATAAAAATCCTTAATTCCAAAATATTCTCGTGCGTAGTTTTGCAGAGTTGTGAATTCATTCGTTATGGCTGTATTTTTTTTGAAAATTTGTTTTTGATTTACTTCATTAATGCGGGATAACTGCTCTATTCTGCTTCCCCAAAATGCCAATTTAAGGATAAATTTTTATTTTGCAAAATACGATAAGTGTTTTGTATTTGCGCAAAATTGCCATAAAAATTACCATATCCATGTATAAATGTATAAAAAACGGCATTTTATGCACTTTTTGAAACCGTTAAAAATGCTCAAAAACCCTACTAAACAGTATAAAAAATGTAACCAGCCGAACTTTTATCGGTTCAACTGGTTACATCTTGGTGGGCAGGGGTGGATTCGTTTAGTAGCGAAGAGCTGAGCTGCTCGTCAGCTCATAGGCTCGCAGCGTCAGCACCGAACGGTGGTTCGGTGTGCAAAGCACACGCAATGCAATCAAAATTGCATTGCAATCCACCCTGTCATAATTATCCGCTTATATTGAAGGGGTGGATTCGTAGGCAGCAGAGCTGCCGTAATAGCAGAACGAGAGAACTTGTTCTCGGAAGTGGAGCGTCAGCACCGAACGGTGGTTCGGCAGGCATAGCCTGCGTATGGCAATTTTTGAAAATTGCCATACATAATCCACTCCTGCCTTACATAACGAAAACCCCACTATTCAGTGGGGTTTTCGTTGGTGGGCAGGGGTGGATTCGAACCACCGAAGTCGCTGACGGCAGATTTACAGTCTGCTCCCTTTGGCCGCTCGGG